>JAIETG010000015.1 GCA_019745395.1 Rhabdochlamydiaceae bacterium
ATTTGTGACTCCTTTAACCTTAAGTTTTATCACAAACCTTTAATTTCAGCTGGACCTATTTATGGGGAGCAGGTCAGTTTCATTAAAAAATATTCTACTCGAAGAAAGAGTTGATGATGAAGGATTTTCAAGGCTAGTATCTTATCTTACTGATTTTGGCTCTGCAAAATCGTGGGGAGCTAGCCAAGATAGAAAATTCGATGATTATGTCCGTTGGGATCCTTGCAAATGCTTTGCAGACATCAATACTCCTCTTACGGATTGGTATGGATTTATTGTTACAAATATCCTGGCATGGTTTCCTGAAATGACAGCCCATTTAAAGTGGGAAAATTTTATTTCTATACGTCGAATGGTTTTTGAAAATGAGTCTCGAGGAGATTTTTTCCCAGATGCTTTTTATTGGACAGGCCCTAAGTGTTTTCAGGATCTCCCCCTTGATCAGCAGCAGATCTGGCATCTATTTATTTCCATTTGTAGAAAGAGCGCCCAACTTCATTTGCATTTTAAAGATAACTTAGAAGAGATTTCTAAGGAAGATGTCGAACAGGCAATGATTGAGATCAAAGCTTCAGAGATTATAAACCAGTGCCTTCATTTTGCTGATATGATGTGCGAACAGACTAAGCCCTTGTAATTGTCAGATGTTTTTTAGGGATGTTTAGCATGGTTTTTATCGGAGAAAACATATTTGTAATGTAGCAATTGACCTTTCCTAGAGTTTTTTGTAAGAGAGTCTCTTTATAGTAGAGCTTATTTTTGATGATATAATCAAGTTCTCTAGGTGGAATTCTATCTAATATTGTACCAGACAAAGGTTTAGTTCCTTTGTAGAGCTCAGGATGAGTTTTAAGGTAGTTGCGTATCTTTGAAGAAGAACATCCTTGTACTTCAGGTATAGTATAGATGATTTCTTTGTCTTTTAGATTAGTAGTATAGTCAGCATTTTCCCCGTACCTTAACCCAATACAAATACCTTGGAAATCACTTTTTGTTCTTTTGCAGTATTTTTCCCAAATGTCTTCTCCCATGAGGTTGATGACATAGGCTCTTTCAAGGAGGTATTTTTTTGTTACATCTTTTCCCCAGGGAGATACGCATACATTATCCAAACTACTAAATAATTCTAAAGCTGTTTGTCTACGAATTTCCCAAGAGGATCTGTTAGGTTTATTGCTGTTAGTTCCTTTTGAAACAATTACTACAGCTCCAACTGCCTTAGTCTTTTCTAGAGCTGATTTTACAGTTGATAGATGTCCTTCATGAGCAGGGTCAAAACTACCACAATAATAGAGAATGGCATTATGACGGCATTTTTTGGGAAGGTTAAACAGATCCATTCTATACGGCCTTTGAGTTATGCTTTTTCTGCTAAGAAAGGACTAGACAAAATTTGCATTAGTTGTTGTTCCCAGTCAGGAATGTAATAAGTAGAAAGAGGTTTTTTGCAAGTTTCGTATATTTGTTTTAGTATTTTTTCATTTTTTTTCAAAGGTTCGGAAAGACCGCAAGCTTGATTTGCAAGCGCGTTTCTATCTTCCCACTTATGGGATGGGATAGATACAGAAAGAACCTGTTTTCTTGCTGTTAAAGCTTCGGAGCTAGATGATCCCCCCATTTTAGAGATCCAAATATCAGCAGATTGCGCTACTTTTACCATTTCAGGACCTTCAAGAAATCCTCTAACATCCATAGTTATAGCCGTACCACTGAATGATTTATTATAAGAAGTTAAGTTTTTGGCTAGAGCTTGATTTCTTCCACAGACGAAAATTAAGTGCAGCCTTTCCTTTGCTTCGTATTTTTCTTGGCAGATCTTATTTAAAATAGAGCGCACCTCACTTTCAATCCCATTATTTCCCATCATGACCAGACAGACTTTCACAGATGGGTCAATGCCCATTTCTTTTTTGAGCTTGTTCTGTTCTTGCTGAGAAATCTTTTTAAATCCATTTCTTACAGGTATTTGCAGGTCAATAAGCTGATTTTTAATCCCTTGAATTTTAGGAAGGGTTTTTTCATAACTTATAGGTTCTGCAGTGGTGGGTTTGGTGAACTTGACAAGAGCATTTCTGAAAATGGTTTGAATTTGAGCAATTTCTTTAAGTTTAGAAGTGAACTTATTGTCTGTATGTACAAAGATCATTTTTCTATTAAGGCTATAGGCTATAGAAGCAAGTTGCGGCTTGTGGTCGGCAACAGTCAATATTAGGTTGGGATTAAAAATGGCCAGTTTCTTGCGGATGACTTGGGTTGTTTTTCTCCACTGCGGAAGATATGACCAGTGGTGTATTTTCCATAAGAAATTTGCCAAGGTAGGCATTCCTTTCCTTTGATAAAATTCTGTCCATATGTCCTCATGCCCTCTCCCAAAAATTTTGGGTTCAAACTCTTTTTCAACCTCATCCACATCTATCATTTCTACAGTATATTTTTCTCTGATTAACTTGTCCTTCATTGCAATAGCTGGAGCTTTATGGCCTCCACCTCCGAGACCTGTATAAAGGATGGCAACGCGTTTAGCTTCTTTGTGGATAGGTATTTCTCTGTCGATTTGATTTAAAAAATCAATAATTTGAGATTTGAGACCAGAGTCTTGAAACGCTGGGGAGTCCAGTTCTTCTAATAATCGTTTTTCTTTAGAAGCAACGCTTCCCAATATTTGGCAGTGTTTGAGAAGCCAGTTCTCGAATTTATATCGATCTTTATAGGAAAGGGATGGCTGAATTTTTTCATAAAATTTTGCTAATACAAGCGCTCGATCGATGTCATCTAGTTTTTCTGCTAACTTGTTTTCCAAAGAGCTTGAAAAAATGATAGATTTACATAAATGAGAAAAGATTGGGATAGTTTTCCTAAAAGTCGTAATGATGGGAATAGTTGAAGAATGAGATTCAATAGTTTGTAAAACTGTGGCCTTAAAAAGGGAGGGCGTTGGATCGGACTTTGATACGTGTTTTGGTGCTTCAGCTATCTTTGGAGTGATCTTTTCTTCGGTTGTACCGAAACATTTTTTAGTATAAATGTAGAAATTGTTTATTGCATTTAATGTGATCATACTTGCCTTAAATAATTTTTCACAGATTATAAATTAACTGATTTTTATTTTCGATATTTTAATTATTTTATTTATGTGAAAATTTTATTGTCTAGCAATGCAGGCGTTGTGTATTTTCATTTCTCCCAATAAACTAGATCTAGTTCAAGAGTATGGGCATACAATGTCAGGATAATTTCCGGGATTTACTTAACATGAGAAGAGCCTCATAAAAAAAATTTTTACGAGGCGCTGAAGAGAAAATTTACGCTAACTTAATTTGTTCCTTCAACAAGCGAACTCCTTTAAAAAGTCCGAACATGTGAGGAACTGCCATAAAACATAAAACAATATCAACTAACGACCAAACCATTTGGACCTCTCCTAAAGACCCTAAACAGATCATAACGAGGGTCATAAGAATATAATAGCGTTGTTTTCTGTTTTGAGTCAGATACCCGTAGCACTGCCCTCCATTAAAGCTATTTCCCAAAATGGTCCCAAAACCAAATAAAAAAGCTATAATAGAAACGACCACAACACCTGCTACAGAAAAATACTGCTGATAAGAGGCTGTGACCATACTGATCCCTAAAGGTAGAGAAGGGTCTTGCCAAGTCTGAGTGATTAAAGCGACGCAACCAGATAAAAATGTAAGAGCGCCAGCACTAAAGGTTGAAACCATAGCAAGGGCCCCTTGAGCTCTAGGGTCCGTTGTTTCTGCTAAAGAATGAGGAATAGTTTGGGTTCCAAGACCAGCTTCTGTGGCATTTACCCCTTTAAAAATCCCCCAGCGAAGAGCTGCCACCGTGCCCCCTACTAAAGATCCGCTAGCTAAAGCATAGGGAGAAAAAGCAGATGTAAACACATCAGTAAATACTTTTCCGAGCTGATCTAAGTTTGAACCAATGATCCAAAAACTTGATCCTAAATATAAAAGAAACATGACAGGCACTAATTTAGCAGAAAAAGAACCAACTCTTCGAACTCCCCCTAACAGAGTTAATCCTACAAGTATAGATACAGCCATTCCAGAATAAATGGGAGATATCTGCCATTTTCCAAGAGAGGGAGAGCTGAGAACTGCAGATAATTGGTTTGCTTGCGCAGCAGACCAAACCATCATCAAGATCATACAGCAACCTGCATACCATTTAGCAGCTCTGGGAGAGAGAAGATGGGATAAATACTGCATGGGTCCTCCCATAATCCGTCCATCTGGGAGCTTTTTGCGATAAAGCACGCTTAAATGTACTTCTAAATAGGTCGCGGCGCTACCAAAAAAAGCTGTTAACAAAAAGCCTAAAAGAGCTCCAGGGCCGCCTAGTCTAATCGCAATAACAGGGCCAACAATACTGGAAATTCCAATCGTTGTTGACATCGCTGTAAAAAGTGCCTTGTAAGGAGGGAGACTATGCTTGCTGCCGGAAGAATTTCCTTTGTTAAAACATCCTTTTAAATGGGATAGCAATAAGGGAAGTAACCTTACTTGGATAAAACGGGTCTTGATCGACAGATAAATACTAGACCCTAAAATAAATACACACATCACAAATAGCAAATGGTCTGCTAGCGTTTTAACGAAAGATTCTAACATAAGCTCCTATCAATTAAGGAATTAACAAGTTTAAAAAATTTAATAAAAATAGGGTACTTAAGAAGAAGATGTGTTGCTTTCGCAACGCTGGAAACGAAAAAAAGAGACTTGAGGATATCTATACACGCAAAAATCCTTAATACAATTGGCGTGATCATCGCATATAGATGGATTTTGCAACAGAAAAAAATCCATGAACAATTTACGGGTCCATAGGAATTACTAGATAAAACGCTCTTTTACAAGAACTTTTTTCCCTTGAAAAGCTAGTCCTAGAGCGAGAATTTTCCGAACATTACAAGACAAAAGATCCAGAGCATACCGCTCTACTTCAATTTGTCTTAGGGCATCTTCCGCTGCCTTTTCTAAATCTTCTGCTAATTTGACTTTTTTAAATTCCATGATGATGCCTAAAGCTGAAGGATTTTTAGGGATTAAACAAACATCATACCGTCCATATCCGCTTTCTCGATTCGATCTTTCCAAAACGTCTAGGCCGTGGTATGAGAATAACTTCTGTACCTAAACTGATTACTTCTTCAATAAACAAGGTTTTGTCTACATAAGAAAAATCTTCTTCGACAATCTTCTTATAGTCCGAAATTCCAATAGGCAACCGTTTCATTAGTCAAATCCTTAAGTGCATTTTTCATTATAGAGGTCTTTACTTAAATATAAAAGCAAAGTCTACCTCACTCTTTTGGATTACTTAAGTTGGATTAAGATCCGGCAATTTTTCTTTTTTATCATTTTTAGGAGCTTTTTTTACTACAACTGGCTGAACAGGTTCTACTTTTACAGGTGCCTTTTTTACCTCTCCAGGAACCTCTGTAAGGCGCACTATTTTTTTCTGTAGCATGACTCCTAACAAAACCGCAGCAATCAGCATGATGGCAAGCCCTACTATTATCGCGTATAGTATGGGATCTCTTTGCACAATGACAGTCTGAGGTTCGGCTTTGATTGCAAGCTCACTAGGAGCTAATTTAGCAGCAGGCATTACCTGAAAAGTCCTAGCAGGAATGGTTGCAATACATTTCTCTTTTTTAACGACATCCCACCAAGCAACGGAGATTTCAGGAAGTGTTAAGGAGCCTGACTGCTCAGGAATGAGTGTATACAGCTCTTTACGAGAGCTTTTAACGACGCCATCTTTCACTTCATCTGCAAGTTCTGGACTGTCAGCATAGATTTTAAAAGGAGCATTTTTGACTTGTAGATCATTTAAGCTGGGAAGCTGACCTGACTTCATTCCTTCAGCAGTAATGATAAAACTTCGAGTAAAGGGATCTCCTGCCTGTAGAGATTGAGATGGATCCCAGATTTCTTCAATCTTCAAAGACTTGGCCGGTAACCATGGAACCATGCTGAGAGCTGCAGGCTGTACATCTATAGTAGTTGGTTCGGTTTTTAACATAAAAGGCTGTATTTGATCAAATCCCTGCATCATTAAAAAAGGATCAAAGTTATGATCAAATAACGAATTTCCGTGAGCTTTTCTTTTTATCGGAACGCCCCCTTGAATAATGGCAGGAGGGATGTTTAAAGCCCCAGCCTTTAATGGGGTGATTAGGTAGCTGAACTCAATGATGTCTTCACGCATTCCCCCGACAATCTGATGATAAATTTTAGGATCGCCATTTGTCTCTACCATGGCGTCTCTTACCTCGGGCTTGTTCAGTTGGAGATTTACTAGATTTTTCTTAGAAATGAGCTTGATGGTGTAAATGAACGGTTCATTTTTATAAGGCTTTTCATTGCTTACCTCAGCTTTAAAAACAACGCCATCCTCTTCAGGAGATTCTGAATTTCCAGAAGTTATACCTTCCATAACATGGATCACAATAGGCTCGCTAGAAAGTCGTCCCTCTGATGTGTCTATACTGATAGATTCAATCTCTAAATTCCCCACTTCCTGAGGAATCAGAGTGATTTTCCAAGTTACACTAGAAGTTGCACTTCCATTGACCACGACAGTGTTAGACGCTTGTTGTTGAGAGTGGATCAAAAATGATTTTCTTAAAGAATTAAGAACAGGAATCCCTTTGGCGGTTGCATCTTTCAATGTTAACTGTAAAACAAGGCTCTCCCCTTCATTGATTTGAGTGCGATTGACCGTCGCTGTAAATTCTCCAGAAAAAAGAAAAAATGGCATTAACAAAAATAAAAAAATCCAATGTCTTACCATGGGTCAATCCCCTTCGTTGTTCCATTATTTTTAGATTCAATATAGAACTTGTTCTTTAAAAATGTTTTTGGGTCATTAGAGATCTGGTTTAACCAAAGATCTGCATCTAAATCTTCCTGGGATTTAAAAGCAGTAGCCTCTTCTTGTCCCCCATCGAGCTCTTGGGGACTCTTGTTTTCAGAGTTCTCGCTTAAGGAGTCTTTTTCCTGTGATTCCTCTAACTCAGAAAGATCTTGAGTATCTTGTGGTTTTTTGTCTTCTTCACCATCTTTACTCAAACTTTTTTGCTTTTCAGATCCTTCAGATTCAGAGGGTTCTTTTTTTTGAGAATCATCGGATTTTGAATTTTTATTCGAATTTTTTTGATGGTCAGGTTTTCCTGAAGAAGAAGGATTTTCGCCGCTTTTCTGTTCTTTATCTTGAGAGTCATCAGAGTCTGACTTTTTACTCTCATCTCCTTTCTCATCAGGATCTTCTTCTTGTTCTTTCAGCAGTGTTTTTACAAGCTCAAGGTTGTCTTTGGCCTTAGTACAATCAGGCCACTTCTTAAGAACCTCTTCGTAAGCGTCGATCGCCTCTTGATACTTTTGCTGCATAGCAAGAGCATTTCCTAGGTTATACGCAGCTCCTAAAGCTACTTCTTCTCGAGCAGATAGCAAAAACATCTCCTCAGCTTTGGCAAAATTGCCAGCTTTGTAATAAGCAACCCCTAATCTATAGGGATCTTTAAACGTTTGAGTCGCCGTTTCATAGTCCTCGGCATTCATAGCGATCTGGCCTAACTCTTCAGAATTTTTAAAATAACTTGATGGAGTGGCTGCGTCTAATTTCAAAAATGGAATGAAAAAAGCAAGGATCGTAGAAAACACATAACCTCTTCTAAACCACCATAAGACAACAGGTAAAGCTGGAAGGACTAACAAATAGAAACTCTCATCCCAAATTCGATTCTTTTTACCTATGTTCATTTGCGTTTCAGAACGTTTTTCCAGTTCTTTCAAAATGATTGCTTCGTCATGATCTAAATATTGCGCCTCTAAATAGTGTCCATTTCCGACTTTACTAATGCTTAAAAGACTTTCTTTTTCTAATCTAGAAAGAATAGGACTTCCATTTTTTTTAACAACGTTGCCTTGGCTATCTTGTAAAATGGCCCCATCAAGGGATCCAACTCCCATCACATGAACAACAAAACCTTTTTCTACGAGCTTTTTGGCAGTCCCCATAGCACTAGCATCTTCAAATCCCCCGTCACTGATCACAAGAATGGCTTTATTATTTCCAGGTTCAGATTCTAACATCGTAGATGCCATATTCAGAGCTGAAGAAAGCCTACTTCCTTGGAGATAAACTAGATCTGTTTCTAGGGAGGGTAAAAGATGCCGGATCATTTCTTTATCATCTGTTATGGGAGCTATCATATGAGGATCTGCGGCAAAAGCAACGAGCCCTATTTTAGTTGCTTTGGAAAGATTGATAAGATTTTCAATCTTCTGTTTTGAGCGAATGAGTCTGGAGGGCTTGATATCCGTTGCATTCATGGACTCTGACAGGTCCAGTAATATTACAAGACTTTGGTCGCGAGAAAATGTCTCCATTTCTCGAAAATCCCATCTAGGACCTGCGAGAGCTACAGTACAACAAACCCAGACTGCCGACCATAAACACAAAGTTTTTCCTAGGGAAGATTTTTTATTCGAAGGATTGACGAGTAGATAGGGAAGTAAATGTTTATCGATAAATTTTTCTAAGTGTTTAGTAGAGTGTGGCGCTTGGTGAAAAAGAACAAACAAAGCCCATACGAAGGGAACAACAAGTGTAGCCCATAACCATAAAGGGTAAGCAAAATGTATCTCTCTAAGACTCATTAAGAACTCTCCTATATCGAATTTGGGACAAAGAAAGTGCAAATAAAGTTAGCATAGCTGCACCCAACGGATAGTAATAAAGAGGCTTTCGAACAAAAAATGTCGAGTGATTCGCCTCTGTTTTTTCTAATACATCAATCTTGTCGTAGATGGATTGCAGAGCCTTTTGATCCGTAGCTAAAAAATATTGACCACCAGTTATATTTGCAATCTCCTTCAATAAAACCTCGTCCATAGTAACATTAGCTAATGCATATCCACCAGTCTGAGTAGGAAAGGGAACGGGACCATTTCTCCCGACTCCGATTGTGTAAATCCTAATGCCATATTGTTTGGCAAGATTGGCAGCTTCTAAAGGAGGAATGCTGCTAGCATTATCATCCCCATCTGTTAAAAGAACTAAAACGCGGGATCCTTCTGGACGATCGCGAAGCGTTTTGACACTAAGGCCTATGGCATCTCCAATAGCTGTCGCATTTCCAGCCATTCCAGCTACCGTATCGTTAAGCATTCGACTAACAGAAACGGTATCAAGTGTAAGCGGTACATGCAAATAGGCATTTTCTCCAAATGTGACAAGCCCTACGCGATCCCCTTGTCTTCCTAAAACAAATTTTCCTACAACCTCTTTTGTGACATCTAAACGACTAATCACCTGAGCTCTGGTTGAAAAGTCTACCGCTTGCATGGAAGAGGAAATATCTACCGCAAGCATTAAGTCATATCCAGTATTTTTTACTTGGGTAAATTGATCAACTCTCTCTGGCTGCATCAAAGTAAGCACTAAGAAAAACCATAAGAGCGAAAGAAGGATAAGGCAAAGATTGCCTGATGGTTTTTTTTCCACACTATATGTTGGAAATACATTTCGCAACCTATCCGCTGCAGGGAAATAAAGTTCGCAAGATTCTTTCTCTGAATCTTTTGAGCTAACCGGAACAAATTTTCTTACAAGAAACGGAACAGGAAATAAAAGAGCCGCCCAAATCCAATAGAAGTGAAACATTTAACGCACCCAATTTCTGATTGCTGGGATCAAATCTTTAACCTGACCTGCAGATAAAAGAACTTCTGCTGGAGCATAAGGTACATCCATTAAAAAAGATCCGTTTTTTTCCCAATCAAAGCCCTTAGGATCATGCTCCGCAAGCCATTTTAGCCAAGCCTCTCCAACGAGTCCTGCACATTCTTTTCTAGAAAAACGTCTTAAAGCGATGCGACGTAAATATTCAGAAAGAACAATCGCAGTTTCTTTAGCGGTTGCATCAGATAAATTTTTTTCTAAATTAGCAAGTTTTTGAAACGTATCATTTTTCCAACTGCGCATAAAAGCAATTCTACGAACAATAAGATATACCAGTAGTCCTAATACTAAAATGCCCACAGAAATACAAATCCATGAACTGGCAGTTAAAGGCCAAAAACTAATAGGATCCAGCCCTTCGATATCATGTAACTGTTTTAGTTGAGGAGGCATTATTTTTTCCTTCTAACAATATTTTTAAGTCCCAAAATAAGATCTCTTTGCAAATGGGATTCGGTAGAGAGTTCCAATATAGGTATTTTCCATCTAGAACCAATTTCCTGTAACAGCTTTTGATGCTCGTCCCATAAATCGGCATAAGCTTTTCTCCCCTTCAAACTCTCTGTGTTAACATGGATTTTTTCCAAGTCACTTGATCGAAATCTCATAGACCCCATGGGGTACATAGATTTGTCTGCTTGATCATTGATGGCAACAAAGACAACATCGCAGGTTTTACTCAGATAAGAGATATTAGACTCTTGAGGAAAGCTCTTCTTTATGTCCATAAAATCACTGATAAAATAGACAAGAGATCCTGTATGCACAGCTTGACTTACGTACTGCATGGACTCTGTTAAAGAAATACGATGATTTTCAGAAGGAGGATCTGCAAGCGCCTTTAATAAAGAGCAAAAGGACTTTCTTGTACGCTTAGGAGCAAAAAACTGAATTCCACCTGGAACATCGCCAAAAAAGCAAGCACTTACACGATCTTGCTGAGCAATCCCTTTCCATCCAAGTATGGCAGCAACACGCGCTGCCTGTACAGATTTGAAGGTGTTTTTCGTGCCAAATCGCATTGTAGCATTCATATCTACGCAAAGAACAATATGGCGCTCTTTTTCTTCCTGAAAAAGTTTTAAATGAGCAGATCCCGTTCTGGCAGTTACTCTCCAGTCGATGTTTCGAATATCATCGCCTGGTACATATTCCCTAACAGAATCAAATTCCAGTCCTTGACCTCGAAAAGAAGAGCGGTAATTTCCTGAAATTACAGACTTAACCGATCGAGAAGAAGGATGCATGAGAGGAAGTTTCATATCCCCCAACGCTAGTAAATCATTAAAATCCGGATAAAGCATTCAAACCTCAAGGAATAGCAACAACTTCTAATAATTTCCTTATAATATCATTTCGAGAAACTCCTGCAGCTTCCGATGCAAATGATGGGATGATTCGATGTCTTAAAATGGGGGCTGCTACACTGTGGATGTGTTTTGGAGTGACAAACTCATCTCCTCTAAGCCATGCTAGAGCTTTAGCGCAGCGAATCATACATATTGTAGCTCTAGGAGAAGCTCCATATTCGATCCATTTGGCTAAGTCTTGATCGTATTTCTCTGGGGTTCTTGTAGCGGTTGCTAAAGAAACCACATATTTTTTTAAATTTTCTGAAATAAACATAGAAGACACCGCTTTTCTTGCGCTTAATACTTCTTCTTTTGTCGTTACAGGGAAAGCGTTGGAAGGGACATCGTCTTGTCGTTTCTCATCCAGTTCTACAATTAGCAACTCTTCCAGAGGAGTTGGATAAACCACTTCCAAATGCATCATAAACCTGTCTAGCTGCGCTTCAGGAAGATTATAAGTCCCCTCTTGCTCAACGGGATTTTGCGTCGCAATAACCATGTACAATTCAGGAAGACGATGCGTTTCATGTCCAACTGTTACTTGTTTTTCTTCCATCGCCTCTAAAAGTGCAGACTGAACTTTTGCTGGAGCGCGATTGATTTCATCCGCCAGTAAAATATTATTAAAAAGAGGTCCTTTTCGAAAGATGAAATTGCTTTTTTCGTGGATATAGATCTCGGTTCCAATAAGATCTGAAGGTAACAGGTCTGGAGTAAATTGAATTCGGTGAAATCCGCCCTCTATTCCATCAGCAATTGCTTTTGCTGATCTAGTTTTCGCAAGACCTGGCATCCCTTCGATCAAAACATGACCGTCTGCAAGAAGACAAACAAGAATATGCTCGATTAAATGGTGCTGACCGATAATCTTACTTTGGACTGATTTTAAAAGCTTTAATAACTGTCGTGGTTCGAGTTTAACACTCTCACTGTCTGGTATCTGGATGGTACTCATAATCTACTTCCTCAAGTGTAAAATCCCGAAAAAAACCATATATAAAGAGCCTTGAAAATACAAGAGGAAAAACATACGATTTGCCATTTTAGCAGACAATACTAAGGTGCTTTAGAGTTCAAGAGACCTGTACTCTGTATGGCCTTGTTTGTTGCTCCCTATTTTCAAGAGGCAAAAAGTTGTCTTAAAAAAAATAAAAGTTGTCATTTATTTGAGATTCTGATCTCTTGAAGTTTTTACAGTAAATAAAAGGAACTAACGATGAAAATTAGAAGTTTTCTCATGTCTCAAGCTTTTTTAATGGGATCTCTTATTTCTCAAGTACCAACAACAGAAATTCCGATCGAAGTTTTATATTCTTTTAATGGACAGCTAACGGGAGCATATCCTAGGGGAAGTCTAAACCTCTTTGACAATGTTTTGTATGGAAGAACCGCTTCAGGAGGAATTGGGGACAAACAAAACGGCCTAGTTTTCAAAATCAATCTTGACGGATCAAACTACCGCCCCATCTACTATTTCACTCAAGGTATCAGCAATGGAAGTGGAAATGTACCGCATCATGCGGCTATGTTTACCCTGAATACTAATGGAACTACACTCCTTTATGGAGCTGCATTACAAGGGGGATCCTTTGACAGAGGGACCATTTTTTCTGTTTCCCCAGATAATATCCCAAGTAGTAGCACGCAACTTTACAACACTGTGCATATGTTTACAGGAGGCTCTACAGACGCATCGGCGCCTCATAGTCCTCCAATTTGTGTAAATTCCATGTTATATGGAATTACTGCAGGAGGAGGATCATATGGACGTGGCGTTATTTATCAAATGGAGCCGAGTGGAGCTAATTTTACCATTCTTTATTCCTTTGCAGAAGCCATAGCTTCAACAGGGACCGACTCACATGGACAATTGACCATGAGCTCGAACGGGACAACTCTTTATGGAATGACGAGAGAAGGAGGAGTGCATTCTTCTTCTAATACTAGCGGATGCGGCGTAGTGTTTGCTCTCAACAATTTTGCTACCGCTCCATCTTATGAAGTATTACATGAATTTGGAAGCTTTTCAGGCGATGGCATCCTCCCTGAGCATGGATTTCTTACTTTAGTTGGTAACACTCTCTATGGAATGACCTCAAAGGGTGGAACTAACAATAATGGTACCATTTTCAGTATAGATCTAGATAATTCTAATGCGTACACCATTTTATACTCTTTTGGAGAAACGGGCAGCACTGATGGATCGCATCCAGCTGGTTCTCTTGTTCTTTCTAACCAAAATATTTTCTATGGACTTACTTGTGATGGTGGAGCTAATGGGCTTGGAACGATTTTTCAAATCTCCCCCGATGGAAGCAATTATAAGACTCTAGCTTCTTTTAACGGTGCTGAAAATGGAGCTCATCCTTATGACAATGTGACTATCAGTCCAGATGGTCGTACGTTGTATGGAATGACTCAGGCTGGAGGAGTTTATGATCCTACGCTTAGCAATAACTATGGAACGATTTTTGCTTTTCACCCCCCTATTTCTAGTTCTTTAGGTTTGGTAAAAGATGATTCTGCAAAAACATCTCTACAAAAAACGGATTCCAAATTAACAACTTCCGCAGAGCTAAAAACTCAACCAGAAACCTTATAACTTTATAATTGAAAAGGACTGTATTGCTGAATACAGTCCCATCAAATTAAAATATTAATAAATTCAAATAATTATAGCAAATTGCAATCTAAGAATAAAATATGATAGAATTTCCACCTATCTTATTTTTAATTTAAAGCGCAAAATGACTATTAATATAGACATGTCTCCAATTATTTGGAGGCAAGAAAACCTTCTATGCACTACGGAGTGGAGCGTAGATGAAAAAACAAACATTAGAGCTCTACCATTTATATATGGTGTATTAGCTCACATAACAGGCCAAGCATTGAGATTTCATCAGCCTGATAATAACGTAGTCTATATTGACAAAGAGCAATATTATAGAGCTCTTTTGCAATACGCAAATCTCGACCCGACCTCAGAAACTCTTAAGAAAAAGCTAGACGCTCTCACTTTCTCTTTTTTGCAAAACGGGCCAATTACTTTACGTACAAAGCATATGCCTCAACTAGCTAAATCTATTGATCTTTCCAATTCTTTGTTTTGTGAGATCTGTCCACCACTTCGCAAACAACAATGGATGCAAAAAATCCCCGTCTCTCATCCTCGTAATGTTCGGTTAGTGGAAAACGCTGACGATGTAAAACGAAAATTAAATCAAGAATTAGATTATGCCGATGATCAGCTATCAGAGCAAAAACCCAATCCTCATTTTTCTTATATACCTTTGACTCGGGAAGCTGACGCCTCACCTCCGCGACCTTTTTTTCTAGGACCATATGAGATCGGAATCTCCCTTGCTCAAGGGGCTCGAAAAACGATGGAAGACAGATATCTTGTAGATAGATTTTCTGTTCCTATGCTGAATGAAACAACCTATGACGCTCAGCTTTTTGCTATCTTAGATGGACATGGTGGAGATGAAGCTGCTGATTATGTGCAGAAAAACCTCAGAAAAAAACTACAAGAAGCTTTGAGTAACATGGCCAGCTCTGAAACTCTTTCTGATGTAGAGATCTGGAACGCTCTCAAACTCACTTTTGTAGCTCTTGATGAAGAGTGCAAAGCTTTAAGATTGCCAAGTGGAACAACGGCTACAGTTGCTTTAATCATAGATGGAAATCTATGGGTAGCTAACGTTGGAGATTCACGCACAATTCTTCAAGATCTACACCTCGGGACAAGGCAGCTTACAGAAGATTTTCATGCAACAAATGAACGCAATGTAAATAGCATAAAAAACCGGGGTGGATTCATCATAGGTGGAAAAATCCCTAGCAGCTGCTCTCAAGGCTTTTTGTCTGTGGGTAGATCGATCGGATCAGGCACAAATGCTAGACCTAAAATTGTTAAAATTCCCCTGTCTGAAATAGCAGAGGGAAGCTTTTTAATTTTAGGATCCGACGGAATCTACGGAATGAATCATACTATTGCAAGCTCAGAGCAAATAGGAGAAGCTGTGGAGGAAAATGCCGCTAAACAAACACCCCTACCACATATTGCGCAAGACATCGTTAACTCGGCTTTTCAAGCAGGCTCTTCAGATAATTTAGCTCTTATGATTGTGCGCCTAACAACTGCTTAGTATCTGTTTTGTTATTTTTTAGCGCTCTATTTTCCAGTTGGAGCGCTGAAATTTTAGAGATCATTTCATCGAAGATTTTATCCATCTTAAGAATTCGCGCTTCCGAATCTTTCAGTTGCTTATTATGCAACTTTACATCTTGAGTATAATCAGTAAGACTTGTTGCTAAAATGGCTTGCTCAAGTTGCAATTTTGGAATTCCAGTTAGAGCTTTTTCTAAAAATGTATCCGTTTCTTTTGCCCTAGCCAAAAGGCTTGCTATGTTTCTACTCTCTTCTTCCTCTCGAGTAACAGCTTTATGAACTACGCCTTGATATTTTGCCAGTTCACTAGCAGCTTTTTTCCCAGACCAGGCTAAAAGTACAGAAGCCCCATAAAAAGCAGGAGATATGGCAGTAGCTGGGCTAATTAAAATGGCTCGAGCTATTTCAGAAATAGCACAAACAGCGGAGGCAGATAAAACGGCAGTTTGTATGCCCTGCCCCATTTTAGATCCCATGAATCGATAAAAATTAGAAGATCCTGCAAAAGCCAATCGATTGATCATAGATGTTTCTCCCATTTGTCCATTACTTTATTGATATTAGATAGGGAGCTTAAAGATTCTTGCATGTCTCTATGTACCTGCTTTATTTTTTCTCCAGCTTTACGGGCATTGATAATAGCAAAGTTTAAGTTTGATCCAATTTCATTAACTAGAGCTGTCTGTTTTTGCTCACTTTCTTTCAGGGATTCAATATCTTTTTCATTACCCGTTTGCGCTGTTTCATACTTTTTTACATCATCTGGGGTATTAGCTTGAAAATCTTTGTTTAAATAAGATAGGGCGATTGCAGTCGCAAGAAATCCTCCTCCAATAAATCCCACTGTAATATTGCGATCTTTCATTGCGTAAGCCCCTGTCAAGGCTCCTAAAAACGTTATCGCACACATGTAAACAGACCTTGATTGCTGCGTAGAAGAAACAAGAGGTTTTGCGTAAAATTCAGGCTCTAAAGGCTTCGTAGCTATCGATGAAAGCATTAAATTCCTCGTTTTTAAACAGACTTCTTTTTACTGGATAAATCATTGATTCGATCAGTTAGAACAGCAACCTGCCTCGTTAAAGCAGTATTTTGTTGCTTTAAGGTTATATTTTCCTGTTTGTAGTGATTTTTTTTCGCAAGAACCTCATCAAAAACTCTTTTTGCTTTAACCGCCTCATCATTGAATTCTACAGTGGATGCTTGGAGATCCTGAATGTCCTTTCGACAAGTTTGAAGCTGCTGAATTAAATTTCCATTTTCTGTTTGTAAATCCAATATGGTTTGCTTAGTTTCGAGTAAAGATTTATCTGCCTCATCCTGAGATTTTGAAAGTTTGGCAATATTTGCAGCTTGCGTGTGCTCGTTCATAACAACTCTATCAACCATACCGTCAATACCTACTAGCCGACGAGCTGCGTTTTTTCCTGACCAGGCAAAGAAAGCAGTTGCCCCATAAACAACTGCAGGAACAACTTCGATGTAAGATCCACTTGTAAAGGCTTTTCCTGCTCTAAAAGCTGCAAAAATCATAGTAAGCGTGATCGCTGCAGTTTGCACTCCTTGACCAGCAGCTGATCCCATGAATTGATCGTAGTTTTCTGTAGTTGCCCATCTAAGTTGATTCATTAAGGCAGCCCTAGTCATCCAAGCAGGTAAAGTCATGGCCATCATACAATGTCCTCCTCATTTCCCCAGTTATATTGATCTGAAGACTCTGACTCTTTCAGTTTTTGTGAAGTTTCGATTGAAGATGTTCTTATAGCAGAAGTTGAAAGTTTTTTGTCGGCTATAACTGGGTTATCAGATTTGTGAGATCCGTCATCGGATGAGTCGTCTTTGATATCACGTAATATACCCGCAGTAATTTGCATTTTGTCTAATATTTGACCTGCGTTTTGGTGCGATTTTTTAGCTTCAGCAACTGCGGCTCTAGTGTTTTCAACAGTACCTCTAACGGACATGGTAAGTTCTTCTGCTTGTTTTTTTTCTTCTCCCTCTCTTGCTGTTGCAGCCTCGATATCGCGTTGATTTTGCTCATCCAAAGCATTGATCGCTTCTAACTCTTCTGCGGCTGCATCGGGATCAATCTCAGGTGGAGGTCTATTTAAAATCAAGGACCCTGCTATAGTCCCTAAAAATCCTCCTGCAATAAATCCTGCAGTAATGTTGCGGCTTTTCAGGATATAAGCTCCTACCATAGAGCCTAAAAACGCTGTCGCATAGACATAAGTAGGCCAGCATTGCATGTGAGAGCATTTGGTTGCCTTGGAAATATTCTTCCAAGCAGATTGGCAGCATGAAGTGCTATCTCTATGAGCTTGTACGCCTTGCATAGGTCCTCCTCAAGAAAATAAAAAATAAATGATAAAGAAATATTCAAGAAAAGGCAATTAATTTTTCTGATGCAAAAATAGCTCCGCCTTTCCCCAAGGATAGATGGCTTCCCAAGAAGAGAGGAGAGAAAAATCCGATATATATTCTGTAATAGGAAAACTGACCGTTACAAGTTTTGCTTTGGAAGGCATCTTTTGTAAAGCAACGCAAGCTTTAAGAAGATCTTGCTCGTCTAAACAAAGTCCGTAGAAATAAAAAAACGTTCCTAAATGCATAGGAAACGAACACATCTCCTGACAGAAAAATTGTACTTTAGGCTGTATTTGAGAAATTTTTTCTCCTTGCTGACAAAAAAAAGGAATCTGTTCCACGCCAATAGCATCAGCATTCCATACGGTCGAAGCAAAGAGAACTCCCCGCCCCCTTCCGCAGCCTAGATCTACAAACCGATCTTGAGAAGTAAGTCCTCCTAGAGAAAACATCTGATGAAAAACAGTAAGAGGAGTCTCTCCATAAGCATCTACACAAGAGGCCCCCTGCGATTTTAAAAACTGTTTGCAAATCGTGTAAGGGTTTTTAAAACGGTAGAGCTTTTTAAGGAGTTGGTCAACTACTACAAATGCATTATGCGAATAAAACTGTTTCCTTACTTTTCTTTCTTCCCGAAAAGAAAACAAAAACACTTTGGGAGTCATCCAAAAGGTAAGAAAGAAAAAAGAAAAGATGGATTTCACGAGTTTTCCAGCTGTAAAGACAAAGGAGGAGCGTAGCAAACAGAAACATCCCCCTCAAATTGCATAGGTCCCGGGAATGTGTAATGATCTTCTTTTTTCCATGCATCTCTTTGTTTCACGAAACTTTTAAAGGCTTTGCCTTCTAAAGAAACAAGAGCTTTGGCCAATACCGGTTTTTCTTTACCCTTACGGATTTCTGTATGCATTAAAGAGGCAAAAGGAACGGCCCCAATGCTCCAATTGGCAATAGGTTCGTGAAGATTGGAAACAAAGCACATATAACCAGATAGCTTATGAATGGCTCCTATTGCTGCAACATAGCCCAAAGTATAGCAATAGCTCGCATCAAAGTTTGAGGGAAAAGCCGCCCGCCCTTCATATCCGAAAAAATGGGTCAGTGGATGAAATGCAACTTGTTTGTGCTTTTGCATCTCTATCGATACAAGTTCTGCTAAGAGTCTTTCGGTTTCAATTAAAGAGACTTGCACATTTCCATGAGAATCACGTGTCAAAAGAAGTTGCTTTTGAATAGATGAGGGAAGTAAAGAAAAACAAGCAGAAGACTCTTGTGACAGCTTTTGTATGGCTTCATCTTCCGAAAGATCTTTTTGCGCTAGAAGGATGTTAAGTTCCTGGATCAAACGACTCATCTCAGGGATCCACTCGATCAATCCTTCTGGTATGAGAATAACACCGTAAGACTTTCCGATAGCTGACCTTTCTAAAATGAGCGTGCAAAGCTCTGATACCACCTGCTGCAAAGTCATTTTTTTTGCAGCAACTTCTTCTGCAATGAACGCATAGTTGGGATGGGTTAAAAGAGCGCACTCTAAAGCAATATGGGAAGCAGTTCTTCCCATGAGACGCACAAAATGGTAATATTTTTTCGCAGATAGCGCATCTCTTGCCAAATTACCAATAAGCTCTGCATAGACTTTTGAGGCCGTATCAAATCCAAAAGAGATCGGTACATACTCGTTTTTCAAATCTCCATCGATCGTCTTTGGAATTCCGATAACGCAAGTAGCGCACTTTTCTTGATGAAAATACTCCGTTAGTAAAGCAGCATTTGTATTGGAATCATCCCCTCCAATAATGACAAGAGCATCTAAAGAGAGCTTTTGACAGGTAACCTTTGCCTGTTCAAATTGCTCGATCGTTTCGATCTTGGTCCTTCCCGATCCTAAAAGATCAAAACCACCAGTATTGAGAAATTTTTCCATTTCTTCTTTAGAAATAATGCGGCTTTTGCCCTTTAAAATTCCAGCAGGGCCTTCTAAAAATCCAATGAGCTCATTTTCAGCGCTAAGAGTTTGGAGTGCATCAAAAAGACCTGCTATCACGTTGTGTCCCCCTGGAGCCTGACCACCAGAAAATACAACACCTATTTTCATAGGACGTAGAGATGGCAAAGAACCTTTTGCTCCACGCATTAAAGAAAGAGTGCTTCCAAAGGGAAAAAGAGGAAGCAATTCTTTTTTAAAGGGGATTTTATGAGAATCCTCGTGCAGAGTGTAAGACGTAATATCTAGTAAACAAGGAGGAAGAAAAGGATGAAAACGGGTTCTCAACAACTCTAAAGGGCTTTGCATAACTTACCTTGGTTAGAAAAAAGCCAAGGTATAAGATCTAGGATTTTTTTAGCGAGAATTAACATTTTAAATAGAATCAGAAAAGCTTCGAC
Organism: Rhabdochlamydiaceae bacterium; assembly: GCA_019745395.1. Taxonomy (GTDB): domain Bacteria; phylum Chlamydiota; class Chlamydiia; order Chlamydiales; family Rhabdochlamydiaceae; genus CAIJXB01. The sequence goes on from JAIETG010000015.1 coordinate 20,056, forward strand.
AAGTCGTCTTCCCCAAAAACTTCTACAAAATATATTATAAAAAATTGCAAACATCTAAATTATTTTTAGAACTCTTATGATAAAAAACTTCATCTTCAGTTTCGGTTGATTTAAAAACTTAAAAAACATAAAATCAACAGCAAAATACATCAAGGGTGTTAATGAGGACTGTAATAACAAACATATACAACAATAATACATGCACTGGATCTTCTTTTAATTATTTTGCAAATAAAATATGTCCAGTACCGAAAATATATTCTGAATTTCTTGAACTCGTGCTTATTAATAGCAAAGACGCTGTGCGGTCGATTATAAATGACAAGAAGTACTTTTGCATGCAAGATCCAGAAAAGCCTGAGGGTAACGGCGTGTGTATAAGCCTTTTTCAATTAAAGAGAGAGGGGGTTAGACCACAAAGTCTTTCTTCAGAAATATCGACAAATGTAATACATAATTTCAAGAAAGAGTCATTTACATGCACCCCTCCTGTAGGAGATCAAGATTCTATATGCTCACCCATTATCCCCCAGGTAAAACAGCCTACAGATCTTACACTTAAACTCAATCTTTCTTGTTTAGCAAAGCCAATGGATTCCCTTTCTATTCGCTACCAGGATTTTATTCAATGTCCTGCAGAAGAATCTTGTCCGCTTCCTCCAACTTGTGAAATTCGAAAACCGGTTTATGGAAATATATCAGAATTTCCTACGTTTCTACCGGAAGAAAAGACAACTACAGAAAATTCTCAAACAACAACAGATCTTAAAATAGAAAAAACAGTACAAAACTTGGTTAACAACCATTCTTTGTTTCCTTGGGTCGCTGGAATCGTTGTCGTGGCAGGCGTTTCTTACATAGCTTATAAGTATTTGCAGGCAGAAGCTCCAGCTCCTACAAAAAAAATAAAGCTTACTTCCAAGTTTCCAATAACCAAACATCCAATAGAGCAAAAAACAAAATCAACTCCGCCACCTGCTTGGCAATCCGCTTTATTAGGGATTCAAAACGTTTACAAGACTCGATGGAACAAATCCATCAATACGTATAACAGATTTTTTTCACATTGAGCTCGATTGCTGCGCAACTTAATTACGCATCGACTGACTTAAATAAAATTTAAAACATTATAAACCAACAACAAGGAACATGTTAATGATCAACTCTAGCAATTTAACAAGCAGCGCTTTAAATTATTGTCCGATAACCCCAAGTCAAACAGTAAATATGGGCAGTTTAGATCAAGCTAGCCAATTGTTTTCGCAGATGAAATTCAACTTTCCAACCAAAACCCCATTACTTCTCATCGCGCCCCCAGCAAGTGGTCCTTCTATCCAATCTTCAAACGCAGCTCCTTTAGATGCTTTCAAAAAAGCACTTTGGCCTGCAGCTCTTTTTTCTGATCTGGCAGCTTCCTTTACTACTCCTGTGATTTCTTTTGCTACTCCAGCGGTTTCTTTCAACTACATGCAGAATCCTGAAATTCGCGCATTAGTTACAGCTTTACAGAGAACAACAGCTCAAGTTCGTGAGGGCGTAGAGAGTGTGAGACAGCAAGAAGAAATCCTTGAAGCCGAAACGCAAGAAATTGCAACACAAGAAAAAAAACTTGTTTTAATGGAAAATGAGCTGGCGAAAGCAGAACCAACTCGAACTGCAGCTCAAAATGCGTTCAGTAAAATGTGGGCAAAGACAGAGCAAAAATCCAATTCTCAAATTGCAGTTGTTTCTAAAGAAGAAGTGTTCGCTCTAAAAACAGAAGTAACAGCAAGAAGAGAAAAGCTTTCCGAGAAAACAGAGTTGCTGAAGAATCAAAAGGTAGAAATTTCTGCAAATCAAGCGAAAATGAAAGAATTGCAAGCGGCACTCAAGCTAAAAATTGAGGCCAATGAACAAAAGATTGCAAAGCAAAGAGCTGCATTAGCTGATTTAGAAAGCCTTTTAGCTGACTAAATTTTGCCATTTATATCAAAAACAACCTGCAGCCGTAAGGCTGTAGGTTGCCTTTTTCCCAGCAACGCACACATCACTTCTCGACGACCTCTTTTGGGCTAAATCGATTTCACCTTAAAAAAGTATCAGATAGTTAAAAACTCTTTAACAATGGCAATTTCATATGGAAAAGCTTGATCTGCCAAATACATAGCACCTAGACGCTTTAGAAATATCTTAACGAAAGCTGCTTAGGTCTTAAAAAGCGAAACGTCAAGCCAGACTTTAATCGACACAACTCTTTGATAATCATAGAAATGAACTCGCTCGCAATTATGTTACCCGCTTGTAACAAATCCACTTTATTAGCAAAAATTGGACGTTTACAATTAATTAACACAAAAACAAAAAAACACGCTTCAAAACAATCACTTAATGATGTAAAATCATTAAATTACAACACTACATTTAAAATAAAAAATGCAAATCGCAACAAGTCAATTATTTAGCTTTTTAAATAAAAACTTTAAAACCACACATCACTCTAGACCGGGCCTGGATTCAATAACCCAAATAGCTTTAGTCACTATTTCAGTTATAGTGTCCTCCAGGTACTTATATTCCTATATGAATGAATATTTCACATCAAAACCTGCTGTCACAAATCCCCCGTCTAGCCCTTCCTCAAAAATTGTCCATATACTGCGTGAAAATGGAGTTCATTTAGAGGAAGATGCAGAAGAAAATTCAAACATTTTCATTTGTTCGAATAAAAGCTTTGCGCATATTGATAAAGTAGCTCAAAAACTGCCAGAACATCAACAAAGAAGACTTGGATATTTTTACTACTCCCCTGAAAAAAGATCGATTTGTTGTGACTTCAGCAGTGATTATGGCATTGCGTACCCTAAAGGCTCAGAAATCGGTTCTCTACTAAAAGCTTCTCGAAGCAGATTCGTGGAAGAACATCCTCCCCTTTTACTTACTAATGGATCTTATTGTTCTGAGAAAGAATTTATTGAACATCCTCTTTTTAGAAATACTTTAGAAAAATACAGCGTCTTTCGAGAATTATGCAGGATTAGCTCAGAATCACATTTTGAAGAAGATTACCAATATTTTTTAACCGTTATTCGATCTGATAATACAAGATGGGCAGAAGCATATCGCTCGTACCCTTCAGATCTTGCTTATACCTCTCTTTATGCTTATTTGAATGGAGACATAACTAAAGAAGAGCTTTTTATTGTACATATGCTCGCCTCTGCTTTTCTGGAATCTGCAAATTCAGCAGATTACGTTGTTCTTTCTCAAGAAAACGTCAGAGCTCATCTACAAGAGTATGACTACCTTTCAGAGCAAAATATTTCACAAAATTTTTATTGTTTACGAAATTTAGATAAAAAATCTCTCATTGAAAAAACAGCCATTTTTTATCAATCAAGACAAGATGGCGACCTTGCAGCTTATTCCACTATAACAAGCCAAGGAGGAGCTAACCCTCCGGGAGTAAAAAATTTAAGGGGTTATGAGCAAAGCCCTTTGGTTGAAATCTTTTTTTTCCCTCCCTGGCTTTGTAAACGTCTTTACTCAGAATTGTATCCGAACCATTCTCCCCCAGTAGAACACGAGGAATTTTTTGGATATAGAGCTAGAGTAGATGACCTTATTTCAGGAAGACCCATTTCTTACGCTTCCCCTTTATTCTATCTTCCAAATGCTCATAATATAAAGGGAACTCAACTTAGCGTTACAGCTCACGACATACTATATCATTGTTTGCTAGATTGGCAGCATCCTCATACACATAACCTCATCAAGTTAGGGCAAAAAACAAAAAGTTTTGGGCGAGAAAACCTAGAGCTTATTGTTAATATATTAGACCGTCCCTTAATCGGCTCGTCTTTAGACCAAGATACCAATATAGCCGATCACATAAAAAAATATTCTTTCATAATCAAAAAGCTTTCAGAAAAAAAACAGGCAATGTTTTTCGTTTATTGTAAGGAGGTCTTTGGGGAGTCTGTTATAGATAAAATATTCTCAACAGAGCATTTTGAGCAGAAATTTCGCCCTTAACAGGCAGGATGCGTTACAGGGACATGGATAGCAAGGCCTCCTTCAGAGGTCTCTTTATAGATGCTATTCATGTCTTCTCCAGTTTGCTTCATCGAAGTTTGTTCTGTGCCGTCAGTTGCTTTACTATCCAGCAGCCCCAAAAAATGTCAGGGCAATTCCTGCTGTCATTGTTGCAAGTCCCCAATAATTAGCTAGAGATGTAGCAGATTGCATGCCTAGTTCAATAAATATTTCTTTTGCAAGAAACATAGGCAATGAACTCGCTAGAAGTATAGCCCCTCTACCCATAGCCACACTCCTTCGATCTCCAAATTTAATCAGGTCGTTTCCTGTCTTAATAAAAACAGTTCCCACTGCGACAGTCAAGACACCGTGAAACGCTAAACGAGCAGGTGTTGGAAGCGAGTCTCCGATCGCAGTAAGGACTCTGTTTAACGACTTGTTAGATACACCCATATATTCCTTTATTGCTTGTTAATTTTAGTTTTTTATTTACACTTATTCGATCTGTTATCAACAGATAAGAGGAATACTAGAGGAGTACGAGGAACTGAGGAGAAACAGGGATGTATGCCTTTTTCTGGGTATGTAGCCCGTACTGAACGCTTGTAGTATTCCCTTCCAACGGTTGTAATCCTAACGTACTTTCCCACTGTAATGTCATAAAATAATATATTTAAATCATATTATACAGATTTTATAAATTGCCAGTCAATTTAAAGTTTAAACTCGACAGAATACTCTATCTTTATTCAATGTTGAATTGTTTGATTATTAGCACTTTATAAGAATAGAGGTTTTTTGTTAAAAAAATTAAAGGATTTTCAGTAAAGAGTTTTGCTAAAAACCTGTTTTAACAAAAATTTCGCCCTTAACAGGCAGGATGCGTTACAGGGACATGGATAGCAAGGCCTCCTTCAGAGGTCTCTTTATAGATGCTATTCATGTCTTCTCCAGTTTGCCTCATCGAAGCAATCACTTGGTCTAAAGTGACTCTATAGCCGGTTTTATTGTTCATTGCTAAACGATATGCATTGATCGCTTTGATAGCCCCCATCGTGTTTCTTTCGATACAAGGGATTTGAACAAGCCCTCCTACCGGATCACATGTAAGCCCTAAATTGTGCTCCATGCCAATTTCTGCTGCATTTTCTATTTGAAAAGTAGTTCCCCCTAAAGCTGCAACAAGTCCCCCTGCTGCCATAGAGCATGCTACACCAACTTCTCCTTGACATCCCATTTCTGCCGCAGAAAGTGAGGCTCCTTCTTTATATAAAATTCCAATGGCAGCAGCGGTTAAGAAAAAGCGATAGATTCCCTCTTTCGTAGGATTTTTAGTAAATCGATCATAGTAGTGCAACACAGCGGGAATGATGCCAGAAGCTCCATTGGTCGGAGCTGTTACAACTTTTCCTCCTGCTGCATTTTCTTCATTGACGGCAAGAGCGTATAAACTTACCCAGTCAAAAATTTCAGAAGGATCTTCTAGTTCTTTTTTTTGAGATAGGTCTCGATGTAATAAGGCTGCTCTTCTCGCAACATTCAAGCCACCTGGAAGGATCCCTTCTTGAGAACACCCTCTTTCCACGCATCCTTTCATTACCTCCCAAATATGCCAAATCCCCTCATAGACCTCTTCTTCCGATCTCCAGGTTTTTTCGTTAGCTAGCATAATCTCGCTAATAGAAAGTCCCGTTTTTTGACAATGCTCTAGAAGTTGGGCTCCGGTATGGAATGGATAGGGGATTTCTGCGGTTGCCTCGCTTTCTTTTTTTTCTGAGGAAAACACTTCTTCATGGTCTACGACAAACCCACCGCCAACAGAGTAGAAAATTTTTGAAAAAATCTCTTCTCCTTGAGCATTATAGGCTTTGCATTTCATGGCATTGGAGTGGAATGGAAGTCTTTTGCCTTTTAAAAATAAAAGGTCTTGAGCAACAGAAAAGGAAATAAAATGGCTGCCAAGCAGCTTTAAAGCCCCTTCCTTGCGAATATTTTCTATTTTAGCGCTAACCGTGTCAGGATCGATTAATTCTGGTTTTTCTCCTATAAGCCCCAATAAAATAGCGATATCCGTAGCATGTCCATGACCTGTCATGGCCAAAGACCCGAAAAGCTCAACACTAACGCGGCTTACATTTTCTAATATACCTAGACTTTGCAAGATAGAAACAAATTGATGGGATGCTCTCATAGGTCCTACGGTATGAGAGCTCGAAGGACCGATTCCAATAGAAAATAACTGAAACAAACTGACTGGAATAAAATTCTTTTTAATCGAATTCATTTTCAATTCCAATAAAAACTAACAACTTACATTTTACATCATTTTAACCAAAAAATCAACTAGTCAATATTTAATATGTTTTTTAATTCAACTACACAAAATCTTCTAATTGATCACCAAATAGAGAGCCTTCGTCTGATATATCTTCTTTTTGAACGTTCCACGTAAACTTGGAAAGGTCATATTGTTCTGCTAAATCTTGAAGTGCAAGATCTTTACTTGATAGAAAATCGCCCACTTTCTTGCCCGGCTGTAAGGAAGATGGATTCACAGCATATACCAATCTTTTCCTCGGATTGTCTTCTACATACTCAGTCGTTGATGGTACTGCAGCTTTCTTTTTAAGAAGCTGATCGTCCAATTGCTGACGAAATGAGAAAAAATAGTCAGATGGCTCCTGATGGGGTCTCAAGCTATTGCTAGACTGCCGTTTAGAGACCTGTAAAGAAAGATAGTCAAGTTGCTCTTGGCCAGTACTCAAACGATCGCAGTCAAATCTCCTAACGGGCGGCAAAGAAAGGTAAGTTGATCGTTGCTGAACCTCTGGCAACGAGAAATAGATGGATTGTTGGCATTTCAGGTAAGTCGTCATAGATCTTTGGCTCTTTATTCGAAAATAAAAGATATTTTGACCTTAGTGCTTCAGGCAGATCATTACAAAGTTCCCGTTCTTCAGATGAAAGCAATAGATAATCATATCTAAGAGGTTTAGAACGGTCGTTACAGATCTTTTGTTCTTCCTTCGTAAGTAAGAGATATCTTGGCCGTAGTTGTTCAGATAAAGCATCGCAAATCTTTTGTTCTTCTTTCCTAAGTAAGAGATACTTTGATCTTAGCTCTTTAGATAGAGAATCACGGACCTTTCTTCCTGTTGCTGATAATAACTTTCTATTCAAAACAACATCGATCTGTTGTTCTACAGTTCCTTCCTCTAAAGGCAGAGCAAAGACTGAGTTGTTGAGAGAAGAGCTTGCAGTAGTGCTAGTTATTTGTTTCAACATCTTCTCAGAAGCTAAATTCTCAACAGCTTGATTCAAAATTTCCCTCTCCGTAGGTCTAGAAGCGCTAGAGCTTTCCTGATTTAAGAGGAGATTTACAGAATCTGAATTTAATTTAACGTTCATGACCTCGAATTACAATTTTCATTTTAAAACCGGATATTGTACCAAACAATCAATTAAAATTCAGCAACATTGCCAGCTGAAAATAACTAATCTTTACTTTAGTCAGGGGCTCAAAAACCGTTGCTATTTATCAAAGTGCCGACTTACAATGGCTTGATTACTATTTTACAGGAAACGTTCTATGCAACCTAAATTCATCTTCATGAGCGGAGGAGTGGTTTCTTCTTTAGGAAAAGGGCTCACTTCTGCGGCCATTGCCATGATCTTAGAAAGCCGAAAATTGAAAGTGGCTATGTTGAAATTAGACCCTTATCTCAACGTAGATCCAGGAACTATGAACCCTTTTCAGCATGGGGAAGTCTATGTAACAGACGATGGAGCTGAGACAGATTTAGATCTGGGACACTATTTTCGATTTACTAAAGCCCACCTTGGCAGACATTCCAATGCAACTTCAGGTCAAATCTACGATACAGTCATCAAAAAAGAACGAAAAGGTGATTATTTAGGAAAAACTGTACAAGTAATCCCTCATGTCACAGATGAGATCAAAAACAGAATTTTGCAAGCTGCTAAAATCGAACCTGGAGTCCAAGTTGTTCTAGTGGAGATTGGAGGAACAGTTGGAGACATCGAATCTCTCCCATTTTTCGAAGCAATCCGCCAGTTTCGCCACGAACGACATCAAGACTGTATACACGTTCATCTTACTTATGTCCCTTACTTAAAAGCTGCTGGTGAAGTAAAAACAAAACCCACACAGCACTCAGTACAGACGTTACGAAGTATTGGCATTATTCCCGATATCATTATTTGTCGCTGTGAAGAAAGCTTATCCGAAGAAATTAAAGATAAGATCAGCCTCTTTTGCAGTGTTCCTAAAGAAGCTGTTATCGATGAGCCAGATGTTCCTAACAGCGTTTATGAAGTGCCTGTATTTCTTCACAAACAACAACTGGATTACAAAATCTGCAAACTTCTCTCTTTGGAAGCGGCTCCAGCTGACCTCTCCTACTGGGAAAGCATGTTAGAGCGACTTTACTCTCCTAAAGAAACTGTTCGTATTGGGATTGTCGGAAAATACATGCAGCATCAAGATGCTTATAAATGCGTCTTCGAAGCTTTGCACCATGCAGCCATTACTCACCAAGTTAAGCTCGATATTCAAACGTTTGAATCAGAAAAAGTCTCTAGCGTGGAAGACATTCAAGGATGCGATGCATACCTAGTACCTGGAGGATTTGGAGAAAGAGGATGGATGGGAAAAATCCTTACAGCAAAACTTTGCCGAGAAAACAAAATCCCCTATTTCGGATTATGCCTTGGAATGCAAGTTATGTGCGTAGAATTTGCTCGCCATGTCCTTGGATTCCACGAAGCCCATTCTACAGAGATCAATCCTATGACCTCTCACCCCGTTATCTCCTTGCTGAGCGAACAAAAAGGAGTTGCGGACTTAGGAGGAACTATGCGCCTAGGAGCTTATTCCTGCCTCTTAAAACCAGGCTCAAAAGCAAGCATTGCCTACGGAGCTACAAAGATCTCTGAAAGACATCGTCATAGATGGGAATTTAACAATATTTATAAAGATCAGATGGAACAAAACGGACTGATCATCTCTGGACAGCTAGAAAATGGCAACCTTTGTGAAATCACCGAAATCGCAGACCATCCTTGGATGGTTGGGGTACAATTCCATCCTGAATTTAAATCAAAACCAACAGATGCCCATCCTCTCTTTCGAGATTTTGTTGCTGCTGCGATTGCTCAAAAGCAAAAAAGGACTTAAAATTTGGGAAGATTTGTTGGAATCGATTACGGAAGAGCCCGTATTGGGATCTCTCTTTCTGACGAAAGAAAGATCCTAGCATCTCCCCTGCTAGCTCTTGCCGTTCCTCATAAACAAGAACTGCTCTTAAAAGAGTTAGAAAAAACCCTATCCCCCTACGCTCCTTTAGAGCTTTTTGTAATAGGGTTTCCTCTGTTAATGAACGGAAAAGAAGGCGAAATGGCTATAGAGGTCCGAGCTTTCGCAAACATTCTTACCACCCATTTCTCTGTCCCTCACGTTCTTTGGGATGAGAGGCTCTCCTCTCTACAAGTCGATAGAGTTCTTAAAGAAGCAGCTCTTACAAGAAAACAAAGAAGTGGCAAGGTTGATGCCTTAGCGGCAACCTTGATCTTGCAAAGTTATCTCGAAACAAAATCTCTGCGCTAATTTTGTATAATGCCATTACGTGTTGATCTCTTAAGAAACTGAAAAATTCACATGAAAAATTTTCTCAGGAAGATACTCTCGCAAATGCTTCATCAGGAGCTGTCGTTAACTTCACCTATTTAGAACTGAACATAAAAACATGTACTTTTTCACAGAGTCAGCGTAAGATATCCCAACTTTTTACAAATAAAAACACATATTAATAATCGATCAATTCACATTTCAACTACAATTGTTAAGGATTCTTAAAAAACATGAATAGCGGATTCACGCTTCATTATGACGGGGTCAAATTTGGCCCTAATTCCACATTTTTTTCTCTCACCGAATCGATAAAAGAGGCAAAAAAACCTCTTCTTTTAACAGCCACGGAAAAGCTAGGATATTGCTTTAGCCAAATTGGCGCTCTGGCCATTCGGATGCACAACGGACAATCTCAAAGAGCTGATCTTATACAAGGGGCTCTGGATCCTGATTATCTAAAACATCCAGTTGAATCCACTGCAAAAGGTGGAGATCAAGAAGATGTATTTCCGTCTAAATGGAAAGATATGCCTGCATGTCCAGCTCTTGCCTCTCGACTTGAAAAAAATGCTCTAGCAACACTTGGCAAAGGAAAACTGCTTAACGAACGCGGTCAGAGAGTATTGCATCTCAATAAACTCGACTATCGTGGCGAGGAAAATCTTTGGGAAAAAATTCATGCAAGCGTTTGGCACACAGGAATTTCTTTTGCAAGAGAGCTTTCTGAACAAGGATTTGTCTATATTTGCTGCCCACCAGATGCATCTGCTCATGAATATAACAGAATAAACAATGCGCTATCTTCAGGAAATTTCCACATAGAAGGATCTGAAGTCTTCGCTGACGGATACCGCCTACAAACGAACTCTCTAGCAAAATTCTATTGCAATGCGACATCTATCATCAAACTAGATCCCGAACTTGCTCAGACCTTTCAACCCAATGGCCTAGTAATAGATCTCCCAGAATGTGGAGGAAAGGCCCCTCTCGGATGGATGCTCCATAAGGGAAATCAAAAAATTGTCCCCCAAGAGCTTGTAGAAGATTCCATTCGTATTATTCGCCTTGCTAAAGGTGGCTATCACGAACTTTCCCCTGAAGAGCAACCATTGCTAGCAGTAGGACCTAAAAATGGACTGGGTGGTGTTACGCAAAGTCCTGTTTTCAATGCCCTATACGTCATTTCCAACCATTTAGAGCAGGAGTTTGGATTTAATCCAGAAAAGCTTCTCGGCAATTCCATCAGTATTTCTTACAACCAAGTTCAGGAATTTTTTAAAAAGCCTCAAAATGTAGAAGATTTCTTAACGGGAAACCTTCTTACAGAAATGGTCCAGCCTTTAAAAGTTACAAAAGAGTTCAGCGCTAGAAAAAGAGAAATGCCTCCAAGACTGATGTATCCCTTTAAAACACTAAATAACACCACCAAAGCTATTGCTTATGCTTATGATCTGCAATATAAAGGGATCCCTCTTTTAAGCTTAAAATCCCTTACCAACAATCCTGAACTACCAGACGTTTCTATAGATGGTTCTTTAGCCTGGCCTTCTCTTTGCTTTGGCAAACAATCTGCCGCCATTTTATCTACAGCGCTATTAGTTACAGAGCAAATACTATTAGAACAGATCTTAAGCGATGCAATCGAAAACAATAATCCAAAGCAGCTAGAACAATTGCTTGGAAGCTCCCATATAGTACATCAGGTTATGGAACTTTCTAGATCAGCTCCTCGTGACGAACTCGGTCCCATATTAGGCCTACAATTTGATTATTGCGATGAAACAGTCACAGTTTTAAGAAAAGCTTTAGGCTTTGATGTTTTAATGCAGCTCACGGCAAAACTAGAAACACCAAACATTTTAACAGATGAAGCCTTAGAGGAATTTTTGCTTGAAAATTCTGAAGAGAAATTAGAGCAAGCATTAAGCAACCTCTATCGTTTAGGAAAACTCTTGCAAAACATTCCCAACACCAGCGCTCGCTCATCTGGATCTAGAGGGATTAATGCAGGGTTACTTCCTCTTATGAAAAAAATATCTCCCTTTTTAATTACAAAAGAAATGGAAGGATATTTTGAAGTTCAAGTTCCTGGAGTTTCAAAATCGGAGATTTCTAAAACAGCTGCAGAAAAAACATACAAATCTTCAAAAGCCGATTCTAGTGATAGCCTACATAAAGGATTTGCGGTTCTCACATTTGGAGCTCTTTTTGCAGCATTTATTTATCTAGCAATACGGAAACAACCCGATGCTCAGAATCAATAAAAGTTACAGTTAAAGAGAAAAAAAATCCCATTGCTTTATATGCATAAGAGTCTAATTACTAGACTCTTATTTTCATTCTATAGACATATTGTTTTTACAGTCGCTTTGTACCAATTAAAAAATAGACACTTACGACTGCTGCCACAAAAAGCGTTAAATATTAATTGAATTAAAAACTACAAATAAATATAATTAATAATGGAGCTATTTGCTTTATTGAAATAACAATAAATAATTTTTTTTAAAAAAAAGGATACAAATGGGAATATCCTACATACAATTTTCGGATCCAAGCACTGGAGCCACCTCTTTAGTCGCCGTGGAAACTTCCGGAACAGAGTCTGTCGAAAAAGACTCTTCATCGACGTCGTCAGAGGCAGTTTCTGAAAGAAGTACATCTTCTTCAGAGAGCGCGTTTTCTGCGACCGAAAAAGCCTCATTTTCTGAGGATGGGATGTCATCCGATACAGCCTCAGTTGTTGCTCAAACTCTTGATTTTCTGTCATCTTCATGCACAGCTGGAGGGCTGGCTTAAATCACTGGAAGAATCCCCTTCATCCTGGAGGGGATTTCCTCTTTATTCCTTTTGATCCTCATTGTGAAAAATATCGAGCTTCGCTACCATACGGCAAACATTACTTTAGACACACAAAAGTTGCCCTATGACAGAGAACATATTCACGCATCCGCTGCAAGAAACAGGAATATCTACCCGTTTCATAGATCCCTGCATTGTTGTCATTTTTGGAGCCACCGGGGATTTAACCGCGAGAAAGCTCCTTCCTGCTTTATATAATCTTGCAAGAGAAGGACAACTTCCTCCTCAGTTTGCTTGTGTGGGCTTTGCTAGAAGAACAAAGACAAACGAGCAATTTCGAGAAGAAATGAAAGATGCTATTAACAAGTTTTCTCGAGTAAAACCCATCGATGAAACTCTTTGGCAAACTTTTCAAAATCAACTTTTCTACTACACCAGTGAATTCCATGATGAAAAAGGATACCAAGGACTTCATCAGTTTTTAGCAGACCTCGATATAAAACTTGGAACAAAAGGTAATCGCGTTTTTTATCTTTCTACGCAACCAAGCTTTTTCACCATGATCTCAGAAAACCTGTACAAAGCAGGTCTCATCTACAATCAAGAAAAAGAAAAAGATCGTTGGTCTCGGATCATTATTGAAAAGCCTTTTGGTCATGATCTAAAGTCTGCTCATCTTCTCCAAGGAGAACTAACGAAATTTCTCGATGAAAGTCAAATCTACCGTATCGATCACTATTTGGGAAAAGAAACTGTTCAAAACTTACTTGTACTTCGCTTTGCAAACTCGCTTTTTGAATCTCTTTGGAACAGCCGTTATATTGACCACGTTCAAATCACAGTCGCCGAAGATATCGGCATTGGATCCAGAGGAGCCCTATGGGAAGAATCAGGATTTTTACGCGATATTTTACAAAACCATATGATGCAGATTCTCTCTCTCATTATCATGGAACCTCCAGGCAATCTATCGGCCTCTGCTATCCACGATGAAAAAGTTAAAGCAATCAAAGCAATCAGACCCTTTGATCTTAACTCCTTAGAGTCATCTGTAGTTCGAGGACAATATGGCCCTGGATACGTCAATGGAGAGAGCGCCCTAGGCTATCGAGAAGAAAAAAATGTCAGCCCTATTTCTCAAGTTGAAACTTATGTTGCTATGCGTCTTTTTGTAGATAATTGGCGTTGGGCTGGGGTTCCTTTCTATATTCGAGGAGGCAAACGCCTTCCTAAAAAAAGAACAGAAATTTCTGTCTTTTTTAAAGATCCTCCTTACGTCCTTTTTCAACATCCTGGACAGCTCAATGCTCCCAATGTCCTCACCATCCGGATCCAACCTGATGAAGGAACTTCGCTTAAGATCAACTGTAAAGTTCCAGGAACAAGTCAGCTAATTCAGCCCGTGCGTATGAATTTCCGATATGGACAATATTTTGGACTTGCGCCACCAGAGGCTTACGAAAGACTTATTTTAGATTGCATTGCAGGAGACAACACGCTCTTTGCTAGAGAAGATGAAGTCTTTAGTTCTTGGAGGCTTTTTTCTCCCATCTTAGATGCTTGGAAAGAGACCCCTAAAGATCCTTTCCCCAATTATGCTTCAGGAAGCTGGGGCCCAAAAGCTGCGGAAAAACTGCTCTCTGATGGAAGAAAATGGAGGTTGTTATAATGAGTGTATCATCACATATCGTTCCCCCGTCTCGTATCCAAGAAGAGCTGGACATTCTTTGGAACGCTGAGGACAATAAAAACAAAATACGGGCCTCTCTTTTTAATATCATCTTCTTTACTAAAAAATCCCCTCGGGATGATTACGTTCGAAGAATCTCCTCTAAATTAATTGAAAAATTTCCTGCGCGGATTTTTTTCATATCTTTTGATGAATCCTCTTCAGAAAACTCTTTAAAGACCGCAGTTGCTGTTATGTCCACAGAGCAAGGGGAATATAGTATTACGTGCGATCTCATCGAAATATCCGCTCAAGGTGATGGAGGAAAACAAGTTCCCTTCATTTTACTTCCCCATATCATACCAGACCTTCCAGTCTTTTTAGTTTGGGAAGAAGATCCTGCTGTAGAAAATGCACTTTGCAATGAACTCAAAGGTTTTGCAACAAGGATCATTTTCGATTCAGAAACAACGGAAGATCTGTGCCGGTTTTCTAAAGCAGTCATGAAAATTCAATCCTCTACAAATTGTGAGATAGCAGATCTCAACTGGGCTCGATTAGAAACCTGGAGAGATCTTTTGTCTGCAACGTTCTCCACCCCAGAAAGAATCGAACAACTACAAAATACAGCCTCGATTACCATCACATACAATGCTCAAGAAACTCCCTTCTTTTGCCATACAAAAATCCAATCCATCTATTTGCAGGCGTGGATTGCAAGTCGTATGAACTGGAATTCCGATAAAAAACGCTCTTCTTTGGACCTATGTCGTTTTTTCTACGAATATCAAGGAAGAAGTATTGAAGTTGAGTTGCAAGGAGTCAAAAACACAACGCTACCTCCAGGAATGATTTTAAGCGTCGATCTAAAGACTGCTCAAGAGGAACATTTCAGCTTTGTTCGTGATCTTCAAATGACTCATCAAATCTCTTTAATCTACAGTACAAAAAGCGAATGTACTCTCCCGACCAAGTTTTTAGTGTCTAAAGGAGAGTCGGGCCAATCTCTTGTCAAAGAGATCTGCCACAAAGGAACTAGTAAACATTATGAGGAAGTCTTGCAAAAAATTTCCGATTGGAATCGAGGAGCTATATGTTAACATGGGATGAAAGAAGAACTTTGATTGTTGCAGGAGATCAAGAGACCTCTTTGCTCTTTTGCGCTGAGCATTTTTTGAAGGCCTACCAAGAATCTGTTGCTTTACATGGCTCTTTTTCTGTTGCTCTTTCTGGAGGATCTACTCCCAAAGCAGTATTTGCCCTTCTTACAAAATCCCCTTACGCCGCTAAAATAAACTGGTCTTTGGTCCATCTTTTTTGGAGCGATGAGCGGGCTGTTGATCCAGATCACCCCGATAGCAATTTTCGCATGGCCATGGAAGCTGGATTCTCTAAAGTGGCAATCCCCGCCTCCCACATCCATCGCATGGTAGCTGAGCAAGATATCGAAATCAACGCAGAGCTCTATGAAACATATTTGCGCACTCACTTGCATGGAAAAGGTCTAGATCTAGTATTACTCGGCATGGGAGAAGATGGGCATACCGCTTCTTTATTTCCAGAAACAGAGGCTCTACATGTCAAAGATCGATGGGTCGTAGCCAATCATGTTCCGCAAAAAAACACCTGGCGTATGACGCTCACATTTCCTTGCATCAATGCGTCTAGACACATAGCTATCTATGTCCTTGGAGAAAGCAAGCAAGAGATGTTAAAACAGATTTTCACTTCAAAAAAACCTGTTTTCCCAGTTGAGCTTGTAGGTACGGTAGAGCACAAAGCTGTATGGATCGCAGATCAAAAAGCTGCCGCTCTTTTACCCGTTTAGAAAAATCCTGTTTTGAGGCCATTTACATGGATTAGAACTTTAGATTTAAGCACTTTTGACATTAAAATTATTTATTAACAGGGCGGGGAGCTGCAGGCTCTTAATTGTTTTCAGATCTTTTTACGTCATAATAATTAATACACTCGCAACTCCTTTTAGTTGTGTAAATTGCACAATTATCAAATCACATAAATAGAACTCAATAAACGATTTCAATTTTATTTTTTACAAATGCTTCAAAAGCGTTTATTTTAAATTATTTTTTTGGTATAATATAATTAATTTAACTTCAATCATTAAGTAATTTGAGGAAAGGTCAGAAATATGATAAACAGCGAGAGAGGAAATACACCAGAGTTAATACCGACAGCAGCTCCCCTCTCTGCCCAATGTTTTGGTACAAATACAGTTGCTGCAGTACCTGTAGCAATTGCTGTAAATATTCCTGAAGCTCCTCGTTCCTATGATTGTTCCGCGCCAGTATCTAGAGAAGAACTCCAAAATTTTTTTCAGGAATATAGCGATAATCCAAGTGAGGAAGATGTTTTGCTTGCGATTAATACTATATTTAAAGATCGATCTATTTCTAGAGAATCCCGTGGTGTGGCTGTCATACTATCTGCAGAATTAGGTTTTTTCCAAGTAGCACTTTGGTTTCTCAATAAATCTGAAAAAACTGAAAATGTCTTTATGCAAGTAATGAAATCAAATGAACTGTCAATTTCAGACGAACATTGGATAGAGGCTTTGAATCGCGCTAACAGGCCTTGCGCTCTGATGCTCATAAAACAATATCCAAATTTTCTCCAAAAACAGTGGGAAAATATAGGATCGCAAATTGGATTTGAAAAGCTCGACGAGATTATCGGGTGGCTTGCTGAGGATGATCCGGAAATGTGTCAAAATTGTCTTCTTGCGTGGGCCGAAAGACTAGAGGGAGGAGGACTCTTTTCTAAACGTACACTATGTAATAGGTACACGCCTCTTGCTATTCAGTTGATAGGAGCTCATGGTTATGAAAAGCTCATCTCTGTATTGCCAGATAACTTCTTCGTTGATGAAGGTTTTGTGAACGCAGTAAAGAATGGTCATTTGGCCTGCGTCAAAAAACTTTTGAATAGACCCATTTCAGAAACAGCTTTTCAACAAGCTTATGTAGAAGCTGTAATAAATAACAATATGTCATTGGCCAAAGAGATTTCGCAACATACATTCATTCCGAAAAATTATCGAGATCATGCTATGAACGCTATTGGAAATCAACGGGAACCAATGTTTGGAATCTTGAGAAACTCGAATTTAAACGCTCTTTCAATAGCAGATCGAAGTTTTGAACTAGTGCAAACGTCCTTATTTTTAGATTCCAATCCAGAAATGCAAAAGGATTTGATTATACGTCTATTAGATAGTGGAGAAATTTCAGAGAAAGCTCGCATGTTGGCATTCTTGTACGCAGCTCATATTTTAGGTGAAGCACACGCAAATGTTGCAATAGAAATTATAGCAAAGCTTCAGGAAAGTAAAAGAATTCCAAAAGAGGTTTTATTTGAGGCTATTGCGTTAGCTGGAGCCCAATCCAACACTTGTTCTTTATGTTGTGAGAAGCTTTTTAGTTATGTTGAGTACGATAAAGATCAAAAGTTACTCAAAGAATCACCTATAGCAGTAAAAAGGATGTATTTTTCATGGGCAATTAAGGAAAACGGAAATAAATGTCCTGAAGCTTTAAAAAAATGGATACTCGATTTCTTCATATCGATGCCAAACCAAGATGGTAGGAGTGGTGTTTTGATTCATGAAGTTATTTTGATGTCCATACAAAATGAAGATCCAGTTTTTGCTCAAAAACTTTTACAGACTTTAATACAAAAAGGAATGCTCCCTCCAAAAGAATATTGGGGAGATCGCTTTCAAGAAGCCATAAACAAAGGGTTGATTCCTCTTGCTCTTTGGATCCTATCAAATGGAAATGTTGAATTACACACGCTAGGGAAAGTTATTTCAAACGCAATAGATACAGGAGAAATAGACTTTGCTATAGAGCTTTTACGTCGAAAAAACTTCCCCCCCGAGATTTTAGAAAATCTTTTATTCATAGCTGAAGAAAAAGGGCATATTGCCCTTATTCTCCCGATTCTCCGCAATGGAAGAGGTATTGAAAAAAACATGCTTAGCAGGACTCTTTTAAATGCGCTAGATAAAGGAAATATAGAATTTGCTGAACAAATTTTACTTCAAAAAAAATTCAGCCCCGACATTTTAGGAACCGCTTTGAAAAATATTGCAGAAAAAGGGGAAGCTCGGCTGAATAAATTGATTCTCCTCAATGGAAAAATTGAGGCGAGGGACCGAAAAGAAGCTCTTTTAATTGCATTAGGAAATGGTCATCTGGCATTTGTCGAGGATCTTTTAATCAAGCAAATAAATCTAGCCCCCTTGGATCGAGACGATGTTATGGGAAGATTTATTGAACAAGGTCATTTTGAACTTGCTGAGATACTATTGAACAATGAAAAAAACAAAAAGACCCCCTCTCCTATAAATCTTTCCACTATTTTTGTAGATGCAATAGAAAGGAGTCTTGAAGGTGCTGAAGAGTTTTTGCAGCAGTTGCTCCCTCTTACTACCCTCTCATTAGAGGATAAAGACATCGCTATTGAGGCTGCGGAACGAAAGGGGTATTCTAAAACATTTATAGAAGATTTAAAGAACGTAAACATTTTCACTCCAACCTGGACTCACCTTTGTCTAAGACATATGCAAAAGCTTCAAAAGAACATTTTACAGATGGATTTTTCCGATGCCATCCTTGCGATTGCAACACTTGTACTGTTTACAGCATTTGTAAAAGAAAGGGTTTCTCCTCCATTGAGTATACGGACTGATTAGTTTTTCTATCATTCATTCCTCAGTTTTTACCTCTATACAGAGGCCAAATTTCAAACAAACCTTCAAAAAGCAGCCAACGGCTCTAAATTAATTCCATGTTAGTCGCCTCAGATTCCTGTTCTAAAAAAAGACAGAAATTAAATGATCCTTTTACTTGCTATCATTTTATTGTTTGACCTAATGAAAAAATATATTACACTCCGGCTGAGAAGACCTGTCAAAAATAAAGCCCTAGGGAGCTATGCGCATTACGGAAAAATCTTTGAAGCCTGCTTTAAATTTCTTAGCAGACAACTGTTATTTTCTCGTTCAATTGGGGGAATACCTCCAAATGATCCTCGTTACAATCAAACTCTCCCTTAAGAAACTCCCACCATTTCCCCTTATCATGGAACAACTGTATCAGATAGGCGTTGCCTCTCTTCCTGTAGTCGCCATTACTGGGTTTTCTACAGGGCTTGTGCTTGCCGCTCAATCTTTTTATCAACTCGCAGATAAAGGACTTGCCAGCGTAACCGGTCTTATGGTAGCAAAAGCTATGATGACAGAATTAGGGCCCGTGATGACAGCTTTTATGATTACAGGGCGAGTAGGAGCTTCGATGTGCGCAGAACTCGGAACTATGCAAGTTACGGAACAAATCGACGCATTAAGAACTATGGCAGTCCATCCTTACCGCTATTTGATTGCGCCACGCTTGATCTCAGGCGTTGTCATGATGCCTATGCTCACTATTTTTAGCATAATTATGGGGATCTTTGGTGGATACCTCATCTCTGTGTATTTCTTTCATATGGCACATTCCACCTATTTTGATCCCATGCAAACCAACATCGACATCTTTGATCTCTGTACTGGTATAGTCAAATCCTTTGTCTTTGGATTCATTATCCTAACTGTTGCTTGCTATAAAGGGATTAGCACCACAGGAGGCGCTGCAGGAGTTGGCCGCTATACAACAAATAGCGTTGTTATCACCTACTGTTGTATCCTACTCGTCAACTTCTTCTTAACAATGACTATGAACATTTTGCGCGGGGAGATCGACAAAGTTTTATGATTAAAATTCGCGATCTTTGGAAAAAATATGGCACGCTGCAGGTCATGGCCGGATTAAACCTTGACGTGCAAACAGGAGAAACGCTTGTAATCTTAGGACCTTCTGGCATTGGAAAAAGCGTCCTTTTAAAGCATATCATTGGTATTACAAAACCTGATGCAGGAACTGTTGAAATCGATGGGGTTTGCATTACCTCTCAAGATGGAGATGAGATCTTTAAAACGATCCATAATATGGGGATGCTCTTTCAAGGAGGAGCGCTTTTTGACTCCATGAATGTAGAGCAAAATACAGCTTTTTATCTCACGCAGCACAAAAATCAAGAGACAAAAAAAGCTTATTCGAAACAAGAGATCGCAGAAAGAGTTCATGAAGCTCTCGATATGGTGGGATTGCCAGGTACGGAGAAAAAAATGCCTTCTGAACTTTCCGGAGGGATGAGAAAAAGAGCTGCCTTAGCTCGACTTATCGCCTACAGGCCAGCGATTTTCTTGTACGATGAACCCACTACAGGTCTAGACCCTATTACGGCTATGCAGATCAACGAGCTCATAGTCAAAACGCAAAAAGAGTTGAAAGCGACGAGCATTGTCGTAACGCATGATATGTTCTCAGCGCTTTATGTTGGAGACCGCCTTTCTTTGATCCGAGATGGAAAAATTGCACACATTGCAGAACCTGATGCTTTCCTAAAAATCGACGATCCGTTAATTAAATTCTTATATAACACTATTTCTAAAGATCCTAGGTCCTTTAAGGAGAATTCTCATGGGTGATCAAATCCGGAATATGCTTGTCGGTCTTTTAATGATCGCAGCGTGCGCTTTTACCATTTCGCTAATTCTATTCCTTAAACCCTCTGTTGGGGACGGAAAAAAGTCCTATACAGTCCTCTTTTCCAACATCAATGGAATCAGCGATGGAACAAGAGTTATGTTTGCTGGAATGCCTGTTGGAGAAGTCGTCTCGATCCAAGAACTCCCAGAAGCGCGTCAACAGAAAGCAGATGGTACAGGCCGACTCTATGTGTACAGACTCAATCTGAGAGTGGACTCGAGTGTTACAATCTACAACACGGATGAAGTAGGAATCCAAACATCGGGACTTTTGGGAGAAAAATCCATTGCAATTATCCCTAAACTAACCCCTAAGGGAGTCGTGCCAAAACCGATAGGAAAAGAGCCTATCTACGCGAACTCAACAGACCCGATTGAAAGCGCTTTTAATGAACTATCAGAACTTTCAGTCGCTATGAAATCCACTTTTAACTACTTAAGCGACTGGTTAAATAAAAATGGGGACAACTTATCCGGAGCTGTACTTTCTTTTAAAGGGACAATGGACGAAGCGGAAAAAGCATTGGCCACAGTTAATCAAACAGACGTAATCCCTACTGCTAAGCGAGCCCTTTGCAGTTTTGCCTCAGCAATGGAGCGCGTTCAAGCTTCTATCAAAGAAATGCAAGATGGGCATTTCTTTGGTAATGCCAATGCGATCGTAAGAGATATTGCAGAAGGCAAAGGAACTCTAGGAAGACTGATTACAGAAGATAGTATGTATTTACAGCTCAGCTCTATCCTAAGCAAGGGCAACACTATGATGAACGACATCAATCAGTACGGGGTCTTGTTTCATTTAAATAAATCTTGGAAAAGAGAGCGTCTACAAAAAGTGACTCTCCTTAATTCTTTAGACTCCCCTCAAGCTTTTCAAAGCTATTTCCAAACACAAGTTGATGACATAAACATGGCCATGTCTCGAATCTCCATGTTGATTGACAAAGCAGATAATAGCACGATGAGAACTCAAATTCTCAGCGACAAAAGATTTACGAAAGACTTTGCAGAACTCTTGAGAGAAGTTGATCAGCTTTCAGACAATCTCAAGCTCTATAATGGACAACTGGAAGATGCTCAGTAATGCCGGTAAAAAAAGGATCGTTCTTAATCTCTAGCATGCACCTAGAAAAAGGGCTTTTTTCTCGAAGTGTGATCCTCCTTTGCGATCACTCTTCTCGAGGATCTTTTGGACTTATCATCAATAAGCCCTTAAGAATGGATTTTCCCGAAGAGCTTTTGTCTCCAGAAACTACGAGAAATTCCCACATCACTATTCTTTCTGGTGGAAATATCCAACCAAGTCAGATCATGATGCTGCACTCGAGTGATCTTGCCCCAGAACAAACAATTCCTATCTGTGATGGAGTTTTTTTAGGCGGAGATGTGGAATTTTTGCAAAGGCAAATGACCATCGCCGAAGGCCCTCAAATCCGATTGTGCTTTGGTTATTGCGCTTGGGGTGCTGGTCAATTAGATCAAGAGGTCTTATCAGGAGCTTGGTTCACCCACCCTGGCAGCCAAGAGCATGTTTTTCACACAGAATTTTCCCAGATATGGCCTTCTCTTTTAAAGAGCATGGGGGGCAAATATGCTTCTTTATCTATGATTCCTGAAGACTTAAGCTTAAACTAATTGAGGAGTTTTTGTGGTACTCTGTTACAAAAACTCCCCTCACTAATCTCATCCAGCTTTCTTCAGCTCTATGCTTTCCCATAGCCCTTCTTGGAAAAGTTTTTTACATGCTTGCTGAAGCTCTTTTCTATTGTGCATGATCCCCTCTTGGAAAATGAGCATGGCATCAACGAGTCTAAAGAGATCTTTTTTCTGAATAGCCCGTTCTCTAAAAAATAAAGCAGGAGCATACAAAATCCAAAGAAGAAGGTCTTTTTCTTCTTCTTTCCAAGGATTACTAGAAATAAGCATGCGAAGGCAGGAGAAAAATCCGGCACTAGAGGCAGATCCGGTGTCGATACTGTCTTTACAGCTAAGAGCCATATAATCTGGTTGGAAAAGATCGATCGCTTTGAGGACTAGGAAAAAATAAAAGATCTCAATAAACCCTTTTCTTTCCGGAAGGGATAACTTAGCTTTTTTTCCAAAAAATACGGCATGGATCACTTTTACGATTTGTTTAGCAAAAGCGTTCGAATCTTCATCTTGTGATTTAGGCCAATGAAATCCGCACTGCTCTCTTCCTTCAAATTGCTCTATCACCTGCTGTAAAAAAAGATCTGCTTCATCCAAATTATGATAGATCTCTCTTTGGAAATAAAAATCTGTTTGCTTCGGAAGGCCTACTAAAGAAAAAACACGTACAATATCTTCTTTTACAGAAAAATTCTCTAAAGCCTCTGATCTAGCGTGCTCTTCCCAAGAAGTTCTATCTTGTAAGTTGACCATGAGAAATTTTTGATGTTTATCCCCTAAAATACATCCTTTTAAAAACTGCTCAAACTCTAAGGCAATTTCTGCTGCATGAATAGATTTCTGCGTTACAGGAGCTGGCATCCGCAGAAAGGCAATCTCTTTTTCCTTTCCTATGATACTAAAGATATGAATGGGTATGTTCTTATGAGAAAGCGGATCCCAGCCTCTTCCAATCTCCCCGCGTAAAAAAGATTCCACAATCCTTCGAACAGGACCATTAGGCTGTTTTTGTAGAACATGACGAATCGACTCATCTTCCCATAAAAGTTCTTTCCATACAGATCCATCATCCTTACTATTTTGAGGAGGAACCATCGCGCTTCCAACGTGAATCATTCGGCGGATAAAAGCTACCACCTCTTTTTGCAAACTGAGAGTCACAAAGTAGGCTGCACACAATTTATGAACGAGTAAAAAACAGGTATGAAAGAGCGGAGGGCCCCCTTCAGATCTTGTTGCTACCATTTTTTTGTACTCAGAAGATTGTAAAGCTTCTCTTAAATACGAATGGAAATCTCCAAAGTATTCAGCGGAACTTTTATAAAGATGACTTTCTTCTGTCATAGAAACGCTATGCCAGTTACGAGGGTTTGCAGCGAGCATTAAAGCCATAAGCGCTTTATTCACAGAAGCCACTAAAGAAGTCCCCTTCATTTTCATAGCCTCTTTATAAAAACTTGCTATGAGATTAGAGGATCCTTGTAAAATCGTGGCAGCTTTTTGATAAAAGTCTTTATCTTGAAGCTGGCGAATTCTTATAAAAGCATTTTCGTCTTCCCGCAATTCGATAATCTGGTCAAAATCATATAAAAGCTTCAGACGTCTTACCATTTCATAGTCATAAAAAGGCTTGCGATCTTCTTTTTTTAGATAAAAAAGCTCATAGCGCTGATCTTCTTTAATATCTTCAATATTTAAGATACCCTTTTTTACAACTCCTACCAGATCTTCTTCTTGCACTCCTAAATTCGACTCCCAAAGAGCATCTTTTTCGGAAAAATGAGGAAGGATATAGGTGGAAATGTATTCTTGCAGCTTTCGATACTCTTCAAGCTCCATAAGGCTATCTAAAGAAGGATCTTCTTTGAAAAGGTCGGTAAATTTTTCAATTTTTTCTACAGCTTCGTCTAAAATAGATACAATCGAATGCAGACCTCTAAGGATGTGTTCGTCTTCAAATTGCTCAGGCCCTTGTTCTTGGATCTCTTGGACATATCGATATACACTTAAAAAAGATTGAATGATTAGTTCTTGATTTTTAGGAATTTGCTGAGAATCCATCCATCGGTGGGGATGTAAAGTCTCTTCATCTGTCCCTTTAGGCAGCAAATTCAGATCGATCTCTGAAACACTCGATAAGATATCAATTGCTTCTAAAATAGAGAGACCCTCTTTCACTTTCACTTTCGACATAAAAACACCTCAACAATGACCATAATTTAATTATGGTAATAATTATAATTATAATCAATTAATTAAGGGTATAATTAAAAAGAAATAAAATGGTCTATTGTTTTATAGAAAAAAGCTGAAGAAAGAGCAGATCCCGGTAAAGTAATGATCCAAGCAAGAATAATTTTACGAACCACATCCCAAGAAATCCCATCCGCCCCATTTTTGGCAGCTCCAGCTCCTGCAACGCTACCAACGATCATATGCGTTGAGCTGATGGGCATTCCTAAAAAACTGGCAGATAAAATAACTGAGGAAGCGCTCGCTTCTGCAGCAAAACCTTGACTGGGCTTTAATGGCGTAATGGAAAAGCCTACAGTGCGAATAATTTTCATCCCTCCAGTTGCCGTACCAAGTCCAATAACCAAAGCGCAAGCAAAAATCACCCAATAAGGAACGACCTGATTAGTTAAAAAACCCGTGGCAAACAATCCTAAGGTAATGATTCCCATACTTTTTTGAGCATCATTTAATCCGTGAGCAAGGGCAACAATACTGGCAGATCCCACTTGTAAATGGCGGAAAAGCCGATCCGCATCTCGAAATTTTTTCCTCTTTTTCAAGAAAATCAGCACTTTCATCACAGAAAAAGCCACTACATAACCAATGATCGGAGAAGCTACCATAGGAATTGCAACCTTATAGATCACCCCATTCCATAAAATAGAATCCAAGCCATTTGTAATCCAAGAAGCACCAATAAGCCCCCCAATCAATGCATAAGAAGAGCTACTAGGCATTCCAAAGTACCAAGTAAGAAGGTTCCAAAAAATGGCCCCTAAAATGGCAGCTATAATAGAAAAAGAAGAAGCAGAAGAAACTTTTACAATACCGGTTGCAATAGTTTCAGCAACCCCACTAGTTTGTGTCGCTCCGACAACATTGAGAACTCCAGCAAGGGCGATGGCAACCATCGGGCGTAAAGCTTTAGTTGCAATAACTGTCGCAACAACATTGGCTGCATCATGAAACCCATTAGTATAGTCAAAGGCAAGTCCCAATAAGACAATGAGGACTACCAACACAAACGCTTCCATTAGCACCGCCAATTTACTTAATAAGTATTATAAAACAAATTAATTTTAAACTAAAAAATAGACTTAAATTAAAAAATACATTAATTGTTAGATAAATCGCTTAAAAGAAGAGGCAATTATGAAACACCTATATACAGCACTCTTATTAGGAACTCTGGCTTTCACAGCAACTATCCAAGCTGCGGTTGAGCTCAAAGAGGGACCTGCTAATCTTGATAATATACAGTTCGCCCCCGTTGAACGGACTCCCGAACCTGGACAAGTAAGCTTACGGGTACAATATCCGAATGTTGATGAAGTAGTAACCGAGCAACCTGTAGAAGTAGAGCTACGTCTAGATTGGTTTCCTTTAGGTTATGACAGCGGAAATTTTCCTCGAAGGAAAGAAATCGCCAATCGAAAAACTGGACAAAGCCTACATATCTTCATCGATAATTTTTCCTACTTTCCCATCAATGAAGCTCTTTTTGATGCAGAAGATGACCATGATGAATTTTTTGATCAAATAACAGAGTTTGAACTTCCCTTCAAACTCTCTCCTGGAATGCATATTTTAAGAGCCTTTCCATGTAGATCCTTTGGGGAAAGCCTCAAAGAAAACAACTGCTCTATTGCTCTTCCCTTCTACTATCAAGACAAAACCCCAATACTTGACATCGATCTTACAGCTCCTTATTTAACTTATAATGAACCTCAAGGAACTTTTGACAATCCATCACAGCCTATTCTGCTCGACTTTTACATCAATAATTGCGCTCTTTCTAAAGATGGATATAAAGTGCGTGTCACTCTCGACGGTGGGAACCAGCGCTTTTTATATGACTGGACCCCTTACTATATTTACGGATTAAAGCCTGGAACTCACACAATCCAACTCGAACTCATAAATCCACAAAATGATTTAGTTCCCGGATCGTTTAACAATGTAACTCGATCTTTTACGATAGAAAGCCCTTAAGGGATAAGAGTCATTTTTTGTAAAAGATCATTTAATTTTACCGGATCGAAAATTTGCGAAGTTGCTGCGGAGGAAAAAATCTCTTTTTCCTCTGCGGACATTTTCAGAACGTACTTCCTTGCGATCCGAGGGAAATCATCTGGGAACTTAACGAGAAACTGTTTTAAGCCACTTCCCATCCAAGAAAAAATCATTTTTTGCTTTGCCGCATTTTCTTCTAAGCACGCCTCTAAAAAAGAGATCATCCATAAATCAATAGGAAAATTACGGGAAATCGGTAAACGATCTGAGGCCGCTGCCATGTAGGGATTTTGAAAACGTTTGACTAGTTTTAACGTTAAATTGGGTGCAAGTTTTTGCATCAAATTAGCAACTACAACCCGCTCTTCTTTCTGCGTACATTTCTCGAAGAGATGTATAAGTAATGCAGAAACTTCTGATTCTTGAGGCTCAAGAGATGGCAAATGAATAGCTAAAGCAAGAGCTGATTGCACTTTATTTTCTTCTATTAAAAGAGGTAACGAAGCGCATACCCTTGACAAATGCCCTTCTTTCTCTTCTTTAGAAAGATCGATAGGATCATAAAAACCTTGATCTGTCAGCCAAGAAGTAACTAGTGGAAGCGAGGAAACAACAGCGTAATACCTCCAAGATTTCTCAATACTCCAAGACTCCCGTACTGCCCTTAAACACGCCTTATCTATTTTAGCTTGCTGTTCTGGATTTTTCTTAGCAAATTCCACATACCAGGATAAAACTTCTTCTGCTCCAAAAACTGTTTTAAGATTCTTCAATAAAGCAAAAGCTTCTTTCCAGAGCCTGTTATCTAAAAGATCGACAAAAAGCGGCTTCAAAAGCTTGGATGAAGAAAAATGTATATTAATAGCATGGAGCTTATCTTGAGAAAGATTCTCCTTTAACTCATTTTTCACATAAAGCGAATTTCTCTGAATTATGGAAAACTTAAGATTAAATATCCAATCTTGGACTGAAATAGGATGAGCTACAGCGCTTAGACCACTTTTATCGACTAAAGAGCGTAAACATTCAGGGAAAACAGAAAGCTCCATAATGAATTGATAGAATAAATTTTGCCATGCTTTTTTGTGTACTACCACAGAGGAGAGTACAGGCTCTAGTTTTATCCAAAACGAATCTGGCACATTTCTAAGATCCGGTAAAAGATAGGTCATTAGATCGCTGATAAAAACGGATCTTTTTTGATTAGTATCAAAAAAAGAATCGATCCAAGCTAGCGCTTGGAAAAATGTTTCTTCAGACTCCGAGAGAAAAACCTGACGCAACCAGCTTAAGCTAGATGCCCCTATCTTTTCTCTACATCTCGACTGAAAAGCTGGAGATGCACTTTGTAATTTAGGAACGAGACGAGTAATCAAGGCATGCGCAAAATCCTCTAGCCTATCTACTGGAATACATTGCTGAACTTGTAAAAGTCCTTCAAAAAACTTTTCTTCATCCAGAACAAGAAAAAGCTGCTCCATCAGATCTAGGCATTGAGTATCATCTGTTAAAACATGAAGGTGATTTCTCCAGGAAGCAATTTCTTTTGTGTTTAAGTGCTCTGCTAAAAAAACTGTCTTTTCTTTTTCAGGCAACAAAGATAGGATGCTGTTTAAAATGAGAGAATCTTTTCTATCCCCTTTGCGATCAAAAACATACTTTATAAGTTCTAGCTTTTCAGAAGGGTCTTCACATAGCTCTATATATCGTTGGTAAAAAGAAGGGCTATCGATTTGTTCTATCAGCTGCGCTAAAATTTCTTTTCGCGACAAAGAGAAATCATTCTGAAAATACGGAAATATTTGAAAAAACAAACCCTCTTGCTTGATAGCAAGATTCTGCAACAACATCCACTTTTCTGAGGTTTCTAATAAACTCAAACATTTTGGGACGAATAAGCTTAAATCCGTTTCTCGAAGTTGTAGAAGAATCTCTGCGGCCCAAAAAGGCTTTTTGTTTCGAGAGATGACATCGAATATTTGAGAAAGAGCATCGAATCCCTTTTCATTATTTTCATGAAAAGAGCGGATAATCCATCCTAAAACTTCATTTTGTAATAGATAAATTATATGCAAGATCTTAGGTTTACGCGGATAGGCAATTATCTCAGAAATCCACAGCTTAAATTCTTCGGTGTCTTGAGGGATAGGGACTATAACAGCAAACTCCTTACCCTCACCTTGAAAACAACATTGTAGAATTTTGTTTCCTAGGTGATCTAAATGAAGAATTTTTTGTGATAAAATAGGAAGGTAACAGCTAAGTAAAAAAAGAGCATCTGACTTTAACCTTACTATTTTCACTCTTTCAGATTTTTCGTTTAAAATCTCTTTTTCAATATATAGGATTTTTTGCAAATTAGAGTGGAGAGATCGAAAGGGTTCCCGTAAACCTTCTAAAGCTTTGGTAAAATCAGCTTCTAGAAGTTTCATCCAGGAAGAATTTCGAATAGGCGAAAAATGGAACAGAAAATTGCACGTCAAAAAAAACGGATAGCTAGAAAACATCGACCGTTTTTCTCGCACTTTTTTATAAAATAGGTCCCACAAAATTTTTGGAGGCAATTTCTCAAGAGACCCTCTAGCAAAACAGGAAAAGACAGAACCCATTGGTTCTGTCCATCTCTCTACGATCCATATAAAATAACGAGCCAGCTCAAAATAACTTACTTCAGCGGGATTCCAGTCCATTTTAGCCGAGGTAATAATCCTTTTATGAAGATCGGAAAGTACTGTTTCTACATTTTCACCTTCTCTAGAACGCAGAACAAACTCTCCCGGGGCATCTGATCCTAAAAGCCCATTATCAAATGCCTGTAAAGGAACGTATAGGCTGTCGACATTGGTTAAATGGCTTAAACAAGATTCATCGGAAATAATGATAGAGAGTTCTAATGGCACCTCTCCCCACTCTCCCATTAGCGAAATAGATCCCAATCTCATCCCTTTAACAGGAGAATTTGTATCTTTAAGTACTCCTATATCACGTAATTCACAGTCGAAATTTACAAATTCTTTAGGAACTACCTGATTCATTAAATGTTTTTTAGCAATCGTATGAACTTTGTAGTACAAAGATTCTTTATCCACGCCGGGTTTTACAAAAAGGT
Source organism: Rhabdochlamydiaceae bacterium (assembly GCA_019745395.1). Lineage (GTDB taxonomy): Bacteria > Chlamydiota > Chlamydiia > Chlamydiales > Rhabdochlamydiaceae > CAIJXB01. The sequence continues at coordinate 49,811 of JAIETG010000015.1, forward strand.
GGATTTTTATATCTTTATCGTTAACTACTGGATGTAAATTTATAACCTGATTTGCTAAATATGACCCTGTAAGAGATGTTTCTATTTTTGTACACGCCTCTTGAATTTCCGTAGATAATCGAATTTCGGATAAAAGAGGATAAACAAAATTCCGAATCCTGACATCTTGAAGCCGGTCAGATCTAAAAGGTGTCGATAAAAATATTTGTCCTTCTAAAAAAGACGTTATTTTTTGTGTAATCGTTAAGGGGGAACTAATGGTAGAAAACATGAACCAACAAAATTTAAAAAACAAAATCCCGAATAGGATACCTGAAAATCGATTGAAAGAACAGTTCAATGATTTTTTAAATCAACGACAACAAAACTACATAAATTCTTAACATTCAGCGAGAAGCCTAAACGACTAATAATCAATTACTGATTAGTTTTTGGACAAAAAGAGTGCGCTCAAAAATCAAAATCGATCTTGATCAGACTCTAAAAAAGAAAAAAATTTAAGATAAATCTTACCTTAACGGTAGCTCATAAATCCTAAAACATTGTGTAACTTTGGCTATTGATGGACTTGGTGGCTACAAGAAGCTCCTGAGTATCTGGCTCTTTTTCTTCTCCATGTTTTTTACGTCTCTTTGGAGGATGCTCAACCTCTTCTGCTTTTTCCGCTTGCTTACGTTCTAAATACGCTGCTATCGATTGCTTTAAAGCATTAAGTTCTGTTTCTTCTCTTGCTATCCGCCTTTTAGTATCTCTAATAATTTCCTTCAGTCCAACTCCAGGGCTGCTTAAATTGATCCTTTCTTTTACGCTTTCTACAATAAGATGAACAGGATTTATAGGACCTGCAATTTTGCGCAAAACCTTCTCTAAGGTCTCGACATCAGGCAGAGCTCTATGAGCATCTTCATGAAGGGCTATGTCTAAAAATTGCGCATGGTGCTGAAGTGTGTTTTTTTCAGGTTTTTGCCCTTCTGGCACCCCTGTATACCAAGTCATCATAAGAGGCAAAGCATCCCAACTTTCTTTAACGCTTTTATCCATCTCTCGTTTTAAATCAACTCCAGCCATTAAAAGCTCTCCCGTCAAAAGAGGATTATCATAACGAAAGTTATTATAGCCGACTAAAATAATACGAGGCTCTATCAAATCCCCTTCTAAGCTTTCTTCCATAATTTTCTGAAAAGTCTTTGTTGCTCTTACCCAAGCCTCAAAATCTCCCCAAACTTGTTTCATGTCAGGAGCCTCAGGGATATTCTCTTCTGCATCTCCTCGAACCATTTTTGTAGTAATCCTATGCACCGCCGTTGCCTCTGCTGGTATGGGTATACCTGGATTGACAAGCCTAGCAAATGTTTCATTATCGTACTCTTCCCCTGCAAAAGGAGATAAAATTTTCGCCGCAAAATCCACAATGCGAGGAGCTATATTATGACTTAAGACTCCATCTCTCTTAGACTCTTTAAATAGCCCTGTACTTTCTAAGTCATAAAGAACAACAATTTCTTTTCTTGTAAGACGTTCTGCAGCCTTAACCTGCCGAATGACCTGCTTGGCCTCTTCCGTGGCAATTAAAGAAGGATCATACTCACTTAAAACAGCTGCAACATTTTCCTCAGCGTCATCACCTGCTAAGGCTTCATCAAGCCTTCGCTGAGCAATCTCATTTCCTTCAATATTTTCTGTCATCTTACGCCAAATCTCTTTTACAACTTTCACATCAGCAAGAGCTCTATGACGATTGAAAGGAAGATGCTGCGCGCAAATTGCAACTTCCAGCTGTTGCTGGGTAGTACCCATTTCGTATCCTAAATGGTGTGCAATTTTGGCCAAATCAACCCATTTCCAGTTAGAAAGTGCGGATTTAGGAACTTTTCTAGAATGGCAAAAGCGATCGTAATTTCTCTCAAGAACAGGTGCATCCCATCCTTCTACGTTGTATCCCATCAAAATAGCTTTAGATCCTCTGCAGGTGTTTTTGTTGATAAAAGAAACAACCTTTTTCAGAACCGTTTCAAATGTATATCTTTCTCCAGAAATAGGTTTTTGATACGGACTATCGTAATTTGCACAATCTGGCTTTCTGACATATCCTACAAGATATGGCATGATTTGAGAGGCTCTACTTGATTGAGATGGTTCGGGACGAGGATTATTTTCACTAACACAAATTTCTGTGATATTTGCTAGATCAAGTTCTTTATGGTCTACTTCGCAGTCATAGAAAAACAAAGTCGTCTGAGGATTGGAAATTCTGGATACAGTCATGAGATTGCTCGGATTATGAGTTGAAGAGCAAGCAGAGTATCAGAACGCTTGACTCTAAGAAAAGGGAAAAATAAAGATTCGATTAACATCGCTAGAAACTAGGTCAAATTAAATGCTATTAGGAAAATCTTCAAATAGGCCAGTCTCTCTATGCGGAGTTTTACTGGAATAGAAAGAAACCATCATGAATTTGATTGTTTGTTTGACTGGATCTGCATGCGAGTAAGGAACATCAAAACTACGATGATTCCAAAGGCTGATGGCAAGATAAAAGTCTTAGTGGGCAGAAAAAAGCTTATCAGAAAAGTAGCCAGTACAGATCCTCCGAGATTAATGAACTGTACAATCGTCGTAGCATTAGATTTGTCTGCCGCATCAGAGATTGCTGCAACATTAGCGTTTGCCCAAACAAGGTTATAACCCGATTGGATAATGAACTGTCCTACAAAGAGCGTTTTTGTATTTAGATACCCTAAGAAAAAAGATATACTCATCGCAATCACTCCACAGGAAATGATGAACATCCCCAAAAGAATGTTTTTTTGTATCGAGTAGCGCATGGAACAGTATTTGGAGATAAGAGCGCCAAATACAAGTCCTGTTGCTGGAACAATATTCCAAAAGCCAAATTCTATAGCAGATATTTTCAGCCTATGGATACAGATATAAGGGGTAATTGTAGCAAAGAGATAAATCATCATCGTGGAGAGAGAAACAATAAAAGCATACAGCATGAGGTTTTTATTGGAGATCTGTGTTATATACCCTTTCAAAATCGCCTTCCATTTCAAAGCGTTCTTATCTTTTTTTTTGGCAGTTTCTGGAAGAGATAGAGAAAGAAGTCCTATTGCCAGGGAATAGATCGATAGAAAAAGAAAGCATCCACGCCATCCAAAACTCTCTACGATGATCCCACCAGTTGCAACCGCAAGTCCCGGCATGATTCCAAAAGCGATTGAAAGCAAAGAAACTACTTTAGAAGCTTCTTTGCCAGTGAGGACGTCCCCCACAATCGTAAAACTCATTTTAAGGCCAACGGCTGCTCCTAATGCTTGTACAAAGCGAGAAATGCATAGCATAGTAAATGTAAAGGAAAAATAGGAAAGTAGAGAGCCTAGGACAGTAAGAGCTATTCCGATATAAATAGTCTTTTTTCTTCCAAAGCGGTTTGCTAACGGGCCATAAGGAAGTTGTCCTAAACAATACCCTATCAAAAAAACAGATAGGACTTGTTGGGCTTTTGTTTCTGAAATACCAAAATATTCATCGAATCTTGGAAGTGCAGGAATACACAGCAAACCTGTAACCGAAGCGAGAGCTATCAGCAAGAGAAGAGTCAAAAGATGGTATGTTTTTAAGGGAGAATGCATAGGTTAACAAAATGCCCAAAAAATCCTCTTGGGCATTTTGCTCATGCTTTCTTAGTATCGAGCTCTATCGGACATTTTGGAAAACTCTTTCCAAACTTCCACAGCTTCTTTTCTCATAAACTCCGAGCACTTGATTTTTCTTTCTTCGACTGTTTTTTTCATCTCTTCATAATAGTCGACATCGGAAAAATCTCCGTACTGCTTTGCATCGTCAACTGTTGCAGCATAGTAGATTTCCTTAATATGACCCCAATAAGCAGCACAAAGACACATGGGACAGCAAAAAGCGCTCGTATAAAGAACACACCCTTCTAGGAGAGGGTTTCCTGTTATTTTTCCCGCTTTTCGAATCGCATCTACTTCAGCATGACATGTTGCATCATTATCTCCAATCACTCGATTATATCCCTCTGCAATAATCTCATCGCCTTTTACAATAACGGCCCCGAAAACTCCACCTGATTTTTTTTCGATCCCGGCTAAGCGGCTCAACTCTATTGCTCTTGCCATGAATTTTGGATTTGGATGATTCATAAATTCCTCTTACAAATTTTTTTCAGTGATAATCCTGAGCATACAATTTCCCCACATATTGTAAAGATAATTTCCCAAAAACTTTTCACTCAGAAAGAAATTTAATATGATAAAAAGAACTTGCTATAGCTGAATTTTTGTGCGAGCACTTTGAATCTTTATGAATTACAGAAATCTAAAAGCTTTCTCTTCACAGGAAAATGGCCAATATTGAGAGTTATTCAATTTGGTCTTTCTCGGGAGAGCGGGAAATTTTGCTTTCATGCCTAGCAGATTATAAGCAATTTTCTGAGGAAGATTTGTGAAACGTTTATGATCGGAGATGGAGCTCAAGGAAAGATGGATAAAAATTTCCAAAGGTTAGCTATGATGAAAGTGAGTCCTGACAAGAATGCCATCATATTTATAGGAGAAGTTGGCATTGCCCAACTTCTTCGTATGAACCAAAATTTTATGGATTTAATAAGAAATAGAAAGTAGCATATAAACCATGACATATAAAAAACAGATCTTATTATTCTTATTGACCTTATCTCCCTTTGTCGGATTTGCAGAAGACGCTACTGTAAAAACTTCTCCTCCTTTAAGTAAAATTCCAAAAGAGCGAGAGCCTCCATCCAAACTTGGTATGAGTACAAACCCGAGTACCGTGAACATCACGACAGGTACTGGAGATCTTGGAAAATATATATTTAGAATTCCTGAAAACTCCCCTCTGACCGTTGGCGGTGTTTTGATATCTGATGGAGACGTTGTGTTTGCCGGCGGAAATAAGGAATTCAGTCCATGGAGCGGAAACAATCTACTCATTTTAGATGCGTCTCTTGATTTTGAAAAGCTTATCAAAATTAAAGGCGGACTTTTAGGAGCTGAATTTCTGCAGTTTAATGGAATGAATTCCAATGCAACAGCCGGAAGCCTGCAAGGATTTGATTCTATGTCCGTCCTACCTCCTTTTGACCGCTCGGAGCTCTACCAACTTTGGTATCGACAATCTCTCTTCGATGATCTGCTCATTATTCGCATAGGAAAAACCGTTCCAACGCTAGACTTCAACAACGTATCGCAGCCGATCCCTGTGCAAGATTTATCGCGTGCCATTCCTTCCGTGAGCGGCTTGCTTTATACCCCCATCTTTATCAACCCTGTCAATATTGGAGTAATGCCCGGGTATTATAACTCTGCTTATGGAATTACAGTAAACGTTTCTCCTGTCAAGAATTTCTATGTTACAGGAGGCGTGTATGATGGCAACCTCGCTAGAGGAAAACAACTAGGTCTTACAGGCCCACATTTCAACGGATACTATTTTTCCGCTTATGAAACGGGGGTCAACTGGCTTGCTGGGCAAGAGAAAAAACCTGGGATCATGGCCATAGGCGCTTGGTTTCAAACAGGCAAACTCTCTATCCCCGGTGTTGTTACACAACAAGGAGCCCAGGGCACCTACCTATTTGGATCTCAGCGAGTTTGGTTTCATAAGCCCGGAATTGACAATAGCGGCATCAGTGTTTTTTGGCAGCTTGGATACAACCATGCTAAGACTCTGCCTATGAATCAGTTCTTAGGAGGAGGTTTTACTGCTTTTGCTTTAACAAGACCTTTTGACTCATTTGGGATGGGACTTGCTTGTTCTCGTTTAAATCACAGGATTTTTTCTCAAAAATTTGAGGTTATGATTCAGGCTTACTATCAAGCGCATCTATTCTTGCAGACATACCTAGAACCTGTGATCACCTACATCCCAAATCCAGGGGCGGCACCTCACCTCCCCCAGACATGGACAGCAACTCTTCAAATGATCAATCTATTTTAGTTATTTGACTTTGAATAGGTTTCTTTAACAAAATACGCTAAAAAGATAGAAATGAGAACACTCACAGGTAGAACCCAAAGATGCGTTGCATAACCTGTAGACTGCTTTGTAATAAACAGCTGTGGAATAAAAAGAAGAAACGTGTTGAAAGCAAAAACTGACGTGTTCACAAGTCCGAGTCCCATCGCTCTTGTACTGTTAGACGAAAGCTCACTTACGCTTGTGTAGTAAAGCATAGATCCTGAAAGGAAAAATCCTGCCAAAAAGGAAATAATTTTGATGGGGATATAAGTATTGACATCAAAATGAGGCAGATACAGACCCAGCATCAAAAAGATTGCTCCGAATACCAAAGAAATATGGATCACAAGGTTTCTTGATTTTAGCTTATTGGAAAGCCAACCTAAAAAAGGAGTTCCAATTCCGATTCCGACGAAGATCATTCCGCTGATTACCAAAGATTCGGAAGTATCGACTCCAAAGTGTTTTTCTACACTCATATACCAAAAGCTTGCATAAGAGGCTAAAGCACCAAAAGAGGTGGCCGCAGCCCAAGAACAAAGCCAGGTCTGTTTACTTTTAAAAACTGTCGCTGCACTTTTAGAAAAAGAGATTTTTTCTCCAGATTTTTTCTTAGAAGGGCTTCTTACAAAAAGAACGACTAAAACAACCAAACAAAAACCAAATATGGCTAGCTGTTGATAAATAGTCTGCCAAGATACAGTTTCTAAGGCTTTAACTAAGTAGTAGTGAATGATAGCAGTTAATATACAAGATAGAGTTTGGGTAAGTCCAAATAAAATAGGAAATAGCTTAGGAGCAAACCACTCGGAAATCAACTTTCCTGCCGCAATAAATGCAAAGGAAGCTCCAAGTCCCTGGATAAAATTAGAGAGAGCAAACATGGTAAGGTTTGTAGAAAATGTCAACGTGATATTTCCTAAGGCTAAGAAAAAAAGCCCGGTACCGACAACTATTCGGATAGGGAATCTATCTAATAGATAACCTGCCGGGATCTGCATGGCAGCAAAACCTAAAATAAAAGATCCTATCGCAAAAGCAGCTCCAAAATCAGAAAGATGCAGATGCGATTTAATGGTATCCCCAAAGACAGCGCCTGCTGTATTTAGAAAAAATGCATAGATTACAAACAGGGTTACAATAAACCAAATTAATAATCCTTTAAAAGATGTTTTCATAAAAATCCGCATAAAAATGTTCTTATAATTTCCTGTTATCATTTATATTATTTATTTGCAAACATTTAAAAATTCGAAATAAAAAACCATTTAAAAAAGAAAAATATATCCATAAAAGAACCGATTACGTAATAAAAATCTTAGAACCATGCACTAAGACTGTTGCAAAAATTCGCCCTTGTGGAGTTTTTGAATTAGCCAAACATCCTTATAGACTATAGGAGAATATATTTTGTCTAAACCTTTTGACGTCATTGTAGTTGGATCTGGATATACAGGTTTATCTGCCGCACTAAAACTGCAAAGTGAAGGCTCTCATGTGCTCGTACTAGAAGCGAATAACCGAGTAGGAGGGCGCGCTCTTGATGTCCTCGTAGCAGGAAACTTCCGCTTAGAGCTGGGAGGTCAGTATATTGCTCCTGTGCAAGAAAGAGTAACTCGAATGATTTCCCATCTCGGCCTTGAAACATATCAAGCTTGGGGAAAAGGGAATAACTTTATGCTCTACAAAGAGCAAATCGCCCTACATCAAGAAACTCCCGCAGAATGTATAGGAAAGCTTCTTGGAGATGTAAGCATCCAAAAAGAAATCGAAAAAACTCTCTCTCTTTTAGATGCCATGCAAAAAGATGTTCCTGCTGATAAACCTTGGCAATACCTTGATGCACATCTATGGGACTCCATGACATTCCAAAGTTGGATTGATGGCCATGTAACTTCTGCTGCAGCCAAAGAATTTTTTCGCTTTATGACTAATCAAGGCTTTTCTACTGAGCCTGAACAGGTCTCTCTTTTACAGATGCTCTGGTTTTTTAAAACAAGTCATGGACTTCCTCCTTGGGCTATCGGAGGAAAGCAGGCAAATCGCGTAAAAGGAGGAACAGGGCTTGTTGCCATCAAAATGGCTGAAAAGCTAAAAGAGCCTGTTAGGTATGATGAACGTGTTATTAAAATCTCTCAAAGCGCCGAAAATATTACTGTCTTTACAGAAAAAAATATATTTTCTGCAAAATCTGCTATTGTTGCTATCCCTCCGCAAATGATTCCTGCTATTCATTACGAACCACAAATTCCTTCAGACATTCATCGGGCCTTTTCTTCTCTACAAACAGGAAATGCTATGAAGGTCCAAGCAGTGTTTAAAACTCCTTTTTGGAGAGAGAAAAACCTTTCAGGAAATGGAATCTCTTTCAACCGCAGCCCGACCTTTACCTACGATAATAGCGGAGAGGCAGGAACCCCTGGGGTTTTATTAGGATTTCTCACGGGCTCTCAAGCTACGGAAATGAACAAGTGGTCTTTAGAAAAACGAAAACAATCTATTTTATCAACCTGGGCACAGGTATTTGGATCTGAGATCATGGACCCGATTGAATATATCGAACACAACTGGCTTGAAGAGCCTAATATCCGAGGAGGACATGGATGCCATTTTCCTCCAGGAGTCTGGAAAGAACTCGGAGCTGCCTTAGGACAAAAAAAAATGCCCCACTTTCAGAGGATTATCTGGGCTGCATCGGATCTTGCCAAAGACTGGAATGGCTACTTAGAAGGGGCTATTCATGCGGGAGAACAAGCTGCTATAGAATCATTATCCTATAACATCAGAAAATCTCAAACTAAGAATTGACCTGCTCTCCATAAATAAGTCCACCTGAAATTAGAGGTTTACGATAAAACTTAAGGCTAAGGGGGCGCAAATCATTCAAATTCCAAGCAAAGGTGCAACACGTGCGAACGTAAATGAGCTGTAAGGAGATAGAGATCTCCATCATAAGGCTTAGATAAGCGAACAGATGGATCTATCCCTTGCAAAACCTCAGAGAATGCTTCCCTTACAGACTTGGCATCTTTTTTTCCCGGAATAGGCACAAGAATTAGATAACGAGTTGTCCTTTCTACTAATGTCCCTAGAGCGCTTTTATGATTTCCCCCTATCAGCAAATCTCCTTCCATTTGCTAGATCAAGTTCTTTATGGTCCACTTCGCAGTCATAGAAAAACAAAGTCGTCTGAGGATTGGAAATTCTAGATACAGTCATGAGATCGCTCGGATTATCAGTTGAGGAGCAAGCAGAGTATCAGAACACTTGACTCTAAGAAAAGAGGAAAATAAAGATTTCGTTAACATTCAAAAAGATCTAGCAGATTAGGATAGTACGTCTCTTTCATCACACCTAGATTAAAAGCCTCTTCCCCTTGGGGACAATGGCTAAAATTTATTCCATGACCGACATATACACCTATGTTTAAGTCAAGTATTGGGATTAAGCCAATTATAAAATCCTATACAAAAAAAATAAATTACATAGAAAAAAGCCTACAACATCAAGCCTATACTCCATCGGCTAATCTTTATTTAATCGTTCAGTTTTCTGTTTTCAAGCAGAATATTTTCATTACATTATTCGACATGAAAAACCTGAAATAAAAATTCTATTCTATTCGCTATTAACAACTAACACAGTTAAATGAAAAAAATAATTTGACAAAACTTTCAAACAAACCTGATTATAAAAAATAAATAAAATAATTTAAACCTGTAAAACCAAATATAAACGTGCGAATCCAAATATTCGACATAAAACTTAAAATAATAAGTCGACTAATTTAATCAATATAAAAGGCGAAATTTTATGATAAATAAAAAGCCACAAGAGAATTCTATTAATAACGAACGCGTAAACAGAGAAGATAAAAAAATTTTAATATTTGAAGAAAAAATAAAAAACAAAAACACAAAAAGGCTAATAGGAAAAATTATTCCATACATACTCATCCCATTCATGGCTATATGTAGTATTGTTGCAATATTTACAGACTTAAAATTCTTTACATGGGTCTGGTGTGTTTCTCAGGTTTTTTTGCTGTGGATTGCTGCAGACTTTATCTCTGGAATAGTACATTGGTGGGAAGACACATACGGCAATCCTAATTGGCCAATTATTGGTAAATATATTGTGAAGCCAAATTTAATCCATCATAAGGAACCAAACAAAATGCTTGAAAAACCGTATTGGAGGCGTATTAGTACATCGCTTATTACAGGTGTAATCATTGGCGTTATTTTCTGGCTCACTGGATTGCATTCATGGCAAATTTTTGTATGTCTTCTTTTTGCCATACATGGAAATCAAATTCACGCTATGACCCATCGTCCAGATCATCTAAACGGAAAGGTCATTATATTTTTACAAAAGACAGGAATTCTACAGAGTAAAAAGGCTCATAGATGGCACCATAAAGCCCCATATGAGACAAATTTCTGCGTTATGAGTGATTTTACAAATCCTATTCTTAACAAAATTGAATTCTGGAAGAAACTAGAACGTATGATTCTAAAGCTTTTTAAAATCGATGTATTACGATCTTCATCAACTCGAGATGGATTGTAGCATTAAATATGGTCAAAAAGTCATCAGCCAACAGATTCTGCTGCCTGTAAAAAAGCTTGGATTAACGGATGCGTTGTTCCCATAAAAGATGAACGCTCTGGCTGATATAAAGTTGCTATAAAAAATGGATGATCAGACAACTCCACTACACGAACATTCTCTGATGAATCCATTCCCGTAATGCATAGAGCCGATCCATTCTCTAACAAATATTTATAAGTAGGGTTAAGCCCAAAATGACAATTGAATAGCTCCTCGACTTGAGGTTGGTTGTAGATCTTCTGAATCCGTGATCCTTGTTTTAGAAAAATGGTTCCTTTTATTCCAACAAGAGAGCACGTAAGAGGCGTAATTAAAGGAATCGACGCTTGAGGATTAGACTCTAAATGATCGCTTTCAGGTAGCTGTAAAACATTGCGAGCATACTCAATCAAAACATGCTGAAATCCCCCACAAGTCCCCAAAAAAGGGATCTGAACTTCTCTAGCAAAGGTGATGGCTCGTAAAACTCCCGTCATACTCTTATAAGGACTTCCTGGTACACACCAAATTCCCTGATAGTCTAAAAGCTCCAAGGCCGTAAATTCTAAAGATACAGAAGGGACCCAAGAAATCTTCACATCTACGTGGACAGCTTTAGCTGCAATCTCTATCGCCTTAGAAATAGCATCATGCGCTATAACAGATGGATTGTAATCTCCTACAAGAGCAATCTTTAAAGAACGTTTCATGAACAAGCCTTCCTAAAAACATAATTCCTCTTTCCAGTCTATTCTAAAAACCAATTTTCTGAATAGTACAGATCAATGGTTTTTTGGTGTATTTAGACAAAAAAACCCGTTAGTTGTTGCGATGAAAACCTTGGGGAAGACGTTAGTACCATTTACATTCCGAATTCGAGATCAGATATACCGGCTCCTCTACTGAAAAAACATTTATATCATTCCCCTTACAGCAACAGTAAAAAAACAAGATTTTTACACTTCCCACTTGCAAAGTGGAAACATAAAAAACAATTAAAGTTCCACACAAAAAAATCGCAGGTCACTTATATTCAATAGCCAACAAACTTAAACACAAAAAATAATTTGACACAGTTTACAATTACATTTCAAAATAACCTTAAAATAAGAGTTTGATATATAAAATAAAAAATTAGCACATTTTAATAAAACGAGGATAATTTTATGAAAAACAAAAAATCAGCAAAAAAATCACAGACGAAAAGCAAAAAAAAAGCAAGTAAAAAAACAGTGATTATAAGGACTAAAAAAAATAGAAAATCGTTGAATTTAGAAAGTAACTGTTACATTAACGGTTGCTCGAAATAGCTTTGAAGCATAGATCATCGATATCCCTATGACAGGCAATTAATTGTGATTGTCTATGTTATCTACGTTGGGTAGTAGTCTTGAAAAAGCCTGCTTTTCCGAAAGATCTAGTCTTAAGGATGTATTTATCAATAAAACAACGAGAAATATATGAAAAAACATAAAAACAAAGAAAAAAACAATCCAACGAATTTAATTCAATACATCAAATGTATAAATCTCGATCTTGAATACATAGAAAAAAGATTGATGAATAAACTAGGATGGTCTCAAAAAAAAACGAAGGAAGCTATAAGAAAATATAAAAATTTTCTCCTGCTTATTTTGAAGTATCCAGAGCAGCAATTTGCACCAACTTCTGATATCGATGAAGTGTGGCACAATCACATCTTGTTCACTCGCGACTATACCAACGATTGTCAGGCAATATTTGGTAAATATATTCATCATAACCCATATAAAAACACGGGACCCAAAGAAAACCATATGAAACAAAAGATAGGATCTCAAACTTCAGATATATATTTTCAAGAATTTCACGAAAAATATATTCCTGAAAATCGGAAGGTATAATTCAGACAAAAAAAAATCCCTCCAGATCTTATGATCTAAAGGGATGAAAGAAAGCCTTGGCAGAGACCTACTCTACCGCAACTTTTAAAGTTTGCAAATAAAGTCTTTCAAACTTTTCAATCCTTCCATGCAGTCTACTATATCAGATATTTCCCTCTTATTGAAACAAACATCAAGACTTCGAATTTTATTCCATTTCTTCAATCTCTCTACAAGTCTCCGGAAGCCTTCTGAACCAACGTTACACATACGGCACCTAAAATCTACCAAGTTCTCCAAATCTCCCGCGAAGGCTATCGCATCACCTATTCCCTCATTGAAAGAAGCATGAAGTTTTTGAATGTTATTCCATTTTTTCAACCCCTCTACAAGCCTCTGGAAGCCAGAAAAACTAATGGCGCATTTAGAGCAGTCAAGATCAAACAGGCTCTGCAATTCTCCCGCGAAGGCTATCGCATCACCTATTCCCTCATTGAAAGAAGCATCAAGTTTTTGAATATTATTCCATTTTTTCAACCCCTCTACAAGCCTCTGGAAGCCAGAAAAACTAATGGCGCATTTAGAGCAGTGAAGATCAAACAGGCTCTGCAATTCTCCCGCGAAGGCTATCGTATCACCTAATCCCAGATTGTGATTAACATTAAGCCTTTGAATGTTATTCCATCTCTTCAATCCTTCTACAAGGCTCTTGAAGCCGGAAGAACTGACGAGACACCAAGAGCAGTCAAGATCTACCAATCTCTGCAATTGTCCCGCGCAGGCTATCGCATCACCTATTTTCCAATTGTTAGAAACATTAAGTTTTTTTAAGTTAGGAACTTGAACAACTAGCCTCTGAAAAAATTCTGAGGATATGGCCGAACGTCGCAAACTCAATGAAGTAAGACAAGTAAATTGAGAAAAGGATACCGTCTCATAAGATCTAGAAGGAATCTTATCAAGAGATAGGCTTGTTATATTACGAAGAGAGGGGTGATTTAAAAGATTCAAAACCGAGGGGTACTCTGTTAAAAGATTCAAAACCGAGGGGTACTCTGATTCAGAGTAACCACTAAAAGACACCTTCCTAAGATGAGGGCATTTATCTAATAGCTCTGCATCTATAGCAAAATGACCTAAGTTTAATGTATGAACATAACTTCCCTGTCTATCCATAAAGCTCTTTAAAGATTCGAGGGTAAAATCCATAGAACTTATCAGAGCTCCGCTATTGATCAGTGCAAGGATTTCTGGATCAGAACGCTCTGGATACTCTGCCCTATATAAGTTCTCAACCTCTACCGGCAGTAAATAAGAGATTATCTTACCCTGGAGCGGTCCTATTGCTTCGGTTTTTTTTTGGGGTGGCCTTTTTGTATCTAGATGTATTTTTTTTGTATAAAGAGAGGAAAAACTATCGATCGCAGTTGGATTTTGTGGCGGGTGCAAGATTTCCAGAAAGCGGGCTACTTGTTCCAAGAAACCTGAAGATTCCTTTTGCATGGGTAGGCAGGTCTTCATTTTTTCTAACTTTTTGAAAAAGAGCACATGGTCTATAGGAATTGCAAGCTTTCTTTTTTCATAAAGCAAAGCAATTTGCATAGCCTCCTGAAAACAGATTTCTATTCTCTTGATTAATCTCTTATGGCTACTTTGATTTTGAGGGGATGAAGAAATCTCTTTCTCAAGTTCTAAAATTTCAGCAATCAAACAGCAACTCTTAGCATTAAGTACCAAATCCCGAGTTTTCTTCTCTTGACCTTGCAATGCTCCCAAAGAAGAATCTCTTAATACAGATTCGGCTAACTTAGCGGTATTTTTAAGACTATTTGCTAATACGGTTAGATCCCCTGCCGTATTGAGGTCTTGCATCACAGCATACATATGCACAGCTTGCTGAAAAAGCTGTGTCAGCTTGTGATTGTCCTCTTTTTGCTCTGCAGCTTCTTCTACCGCTTTAATAAAAGTTTCAAGATTAATTTCAGGAATCACACAATAACCTTATTAAACCAGGAATTTCAAAATATTTAAATAATTACATTCTACTGCAATATAAATCAAAAAAAATAAAAAAACAAGAACTCTGCATAAAAAACACTCAATGGCGAGTAAAAAAAACTCCAGATCCTAAAGACTTAAGAGAAATAAAAGAAAACCTTGGCAGAGATCAACTCTCCCAGAACTCTTAGCTACACAGTCAATCCTGCTTCCCCATCACCTATTTCATCATTGCCAGAAACATCAAGCCTTCGAATTCTATTCCATTGCTTCAATCCTGCTACAAGACTAAGGAATCCAGCCGAGCCGACCCCACAACAGTGGCAGTCAAAATCTACCAAGCTCTGTAATTCTCCAGCACGGGCTACCGCATCACGTATTTCGAAATTTTCAGAAACATCAAGCTTTCGAATTCTATTCCATTGGGTCAATCCCTCTACAAGCATCTGAAATCCCAAAGAACCAACGTCACAATTACAGCAGCGAAGAGCTATCAAGCTTTTTAACTCACGCGCCAGGGATATCGAATTACGTATTTCCCAATTTTCAGAAACATCAAGCCTTTCAATTCTATTCCATCTCTTCAATCCTTCTACAAGGCTCTTGAAGCCGGAAGAACTGACGAGACACCAAGAGCAGTCAAGATCTACCAATCTC
Organism: Rhabdochlamydiaceae bacterium; assembly: GCA_019745395.1. Lineage (GTDB taxonomy): Bacteria > Chlamydiota > Chlamydiia > Chlamydiales > Rhabdochlamydiaceae > CAIJXB01. Next base: position 64,927 of record JAIETG010000015.1, read on the forward strand.
TGCAATTGTCCCGCGCAGGCTATCGCATCACCTATTTCCCAATTGTTAGAAACATTAAGTTTTTTTAAGTTAGGAACTTGAACAACTAGCCTCTGAAAAAATTTTGGGGATATGTCCGAATGCTGCAGACTCAATGAAGTAAGACAAGTAAATTGAGAAAAGGATACCGTCTCATAATATCTAGCAGGAATCTTATCTAGAGATAGACTTGTTATATTAAGAAGAGAAGAATGGGTTAAAAGATTCACAAATGATGCATTTTCTAATTCATGGTATCTACTGAAAGACACCTTTCTAAGATGAGGACATTTATCTAACAGCTCTGCATCTATAACAAAATCAGCTAAGTTCAATGTATGTACATAGCTTCCCTGTCTATCCATAAAGCTTTTTAAAGATTGTAGGGATAAATCCATGGAGCTTATCGCAGCTCCGCTATTGATCAGTGCGAGGATTTCTGGATCAGAACGCTCTGGATACTCCGCCCTATATAAGTTCTCAATATCTGCCGGCTCTAAATAGGAGATTATTTTCCCCTGGAGCGGTCCTATTGCTTCGGTTTCTTTTTGGGGAGGCCTTTTTGCATCTAGATGTATTTTTTTTATATAAAGAGAGGAAAAACTATCGATCGAAGTTGGGTTTTGTGGCGGGTGCAAGATTTCCAAAAACCGGTTAGTTCCTTTTAAAAGGTCTTGAGATTTTGTTTGTATAGGTAGCAAGGGCTTCATTTTTTCTAACTTTTTGAAAAAGAGCACATGGTTTATAGGAATTGCAAGTCTTCTTTTTTCATAAAACAAAGCAATTTGCATCGCCTCCTGAAAACAAGTTTCTACTCTCTTAATTAATCTTTTATGGATACTTTGATTTTGAAAGGATGAAGAAATCTCATTCTCAAGTTCTAAAATTTCAGCAATCAAACAACAGCTCTTAGCACTAAGCAGTAAATCCCAATCTTTCTTCTCTTGACCTTGCAATGTACCAAAAAAAAATCTCTTAATACAGATTCGGCTAACTTAGTAGTTTTTTTGAGGCTATTTGCTAATACAGTTTGTTCTTCTCCTGTATTGAGATCTTGCATTAAAGCATAGATGTGCACAGCTTGCTGAAAAATCTTTGTCAGATTCCGATTGTCCACTTTTTGCGCTGAAGATTCCTCTACTGCACTAACAATATCAAGGAAAAATTCAAGATTAATTCCAGGAATTATATAAAAACCAGATTAAAGCAAATAGAAAACTCGCTATATAATACCTAAAAACTGATTGATTGAATAGATCAATGATTTTTTGATGTATT
>JAIETG010000014.1 GCA_019745395.1 Rhabdochlamydiaceae bacterium
TTAAAAGAGAGCTTGTTTGTAATACCTGAGCAGGACTTGATTGCGAAGGGACTGTTTTTGCAGGAGCCTTAAGATCTAGACCTGTTAAAAGAGAGCTTGTTTGTAATACCTGAGCAGGACTTGATTGCGAAGGGACTGTTTTTGCAGGAGCCTTAAGATCTTGCCCTGTTAAAAGAGAGCTTGTTTGTAATACCTGAGCAGGACTTGATGGCGAAGGGACTGTTTTGGTAGGAGCCTTAAGATCTAGACCTGTTAAAAGAGAGCTTGTTTGTAATACCTGAGGAGGACTTGATCGCGAAGGGACTGTTTTTGCAGGAGCCTGAAGATCTTGCCCTGTTAAGAGGGGCCTTTTTTGGTCTTGCTGTTTTTTTTCAGTGGAAGTTGAATCTGCTGAATTATTGGAGGGAAAGAACAATCCTTTTACCGTAAGGGCGATCACAACTATCTTTAAAGATCCTTTCAAAAGATGTAAGGCGCCATGCTGGTATTCTTTTTTTTGGATTTTTTCGATTCCTTTTCGTAAATCTGTTACTCCTGTCCATTTTTGGATGGAGGTTGCAAACATGGGAGCATATATCATCATGTAAGATTGCGCTTGGTGGGTCTTTTCTGAGAGAATCCTGGTTAAAGGGATTCGGAAAATTGAAATATCGCTTTCAAATAACAATTTGAGCCTTTTTTTTTCAATTTGCAGCAATTAATCTTAGGATTTAATTATATTGTTTTTTGGTATTATAAATAAACATTGTTAGTTGTGAGTATTTAATTATTTTGTTTTTTTGTTCATGTCGCTTTTTAAACAAGGATGTATTTCGATTTGCACTTATTGATAATTTTAATTTTACGGTAACGTTAAAATTTTATTTTTACTGTGGAGCTGAAACCAAAAGAAATTTATATAGGTAAATTGCCTCATGGATGTACATCTTTTCGAAAGATTAGTAGCGTATTTAAAGCCTCTTCGTTATATGTCAATTTATTGACAAGGAGAGATTGGTGAATTGGTACTTTTGGATAGGTTTTCCCGTATTTGTGCTCTGTATGTTGTATCTGGATTTAAAAGTACTACATAAAAAGCCTTCAGAAAGAACTCTTCGCTCAATTTCTTATGCATGCCTTTTTTGGTTTTCTTTAGCCATCCTTTTCGCTTTAGGTATTTGGTATTTTTTAGGATCTGCTTCAGCTGTTACTTTTATGACAGCCTATCTTTTAGAAGGCTCTTTAAGTGTCGATAATCTTTTTGTTTTTTTGTTGGTTTTTTCTTTTTGTCAAATTCCTCCTAAGGATCAACATCGAATTCTTTGTTTAGGTGTTTTGGGGGCTTTGATCTTTCGACTTGCGTTCATCTGTCTAGGGATCTCACTTTTACAGCGTTTTGAATGGATGTACTTTGTTTTTGGGGGAATCTTGTGTATTTCTGCATTGGCTTTTCTCAGACAAAAAGATGAAGAACAGGATTTGAGCAATTCTTGGCTTTTTTCTTTAGCGCAGAAAATGTTTAGATTAGATATGCAGGAGCATAAGGGAAAGTTTTGGATCCGTAAAGAGGGGAAACTGTATGCGACAAGACTGTTTCTAGCACTTTTTTTGATTGAAAGTTTTGATCTTGTTTTTGCGGTGGATTCTGTGCCAGCTGTTTTGGCCGTTACTTCAGATATTTTCCTTGCCTATACATCGAATGTCTTTGCAGTTCTCGGTCTTCGTTCTTTGTATTTTTTGCTGATGCATCTCAAGAGTCGGTTTGCACATCTTAAAAATGGGATTGCATTGATCCTATTTTTTGTAGGGATAAAGCTCGTGCTCGTTCCCTTTTTTCACATTCCCAGCTGGGTTACTTTTCTGTGGATTGCAGGAGCTCTTGCAGTTTCTATTCTTTGGTCCTTTACGTGTAAAAACACAAAAACTCCTCTTGAGTAAAACGTTCTTTTCGTGAAATGATCTGTGCAGGGATCTGGAATAGGAGAGCTTGTTTTATGAAGGTTATTGTTGCAGAAAAACCATCCGTTGCTCGAGAAATCGCTTCTTTTGTCAAAGCAAAAACACGGTTAGATGGATACTTTGAGGGAAATGGATATCAAGTAACTTGGGCTTTAGGCCATTTGGTAACCTTGAAAGAGCCTGATGAATATGATCCTGCATTAAAAAAGTGGTCTTTGCAAACACTTCCTTTTATTCCGGAAAGATTTCAACTAAAGTTGATCAAGTCGCCCGCTGTAGCCAAGCAATTTAAGATCTTGCAAAAGCTTATGAAGTCGGGGACTGAGTTGATAGCTGCAACGGACGCCGGGAGAGAGGGGGAGCTTATTTTTCGCTACATCCTTTCTTTAATAGGATTGGAACAAAAACCTTTTCAAAGGCTTTGGCTCAGCTCTTTAACCGAAGAAGCTATAGCTAAAGCTTTTCAATCTCTTCGTCCCGGAAGTGATTATGACGCTTTGTATCAAGCCGCTAAATGTCGCAGCGAGTCGGATTGGATTGTGGGGCTTAATGCGACGAGAAATTTCACTGTGCGTTATGGGAAAGGGGGGATCTTATGGAGTGTCGGAAGGGTGCAAACCCCGGTCCTTGCCATGATTGCAGCAAGAGAAGAAGAGATTACATGCTTTGTCTCGAAACCTTTTTGGGAAATGAAGACGAAATATCGAAATGTGACATTTTCTTGGAAAGGGGAGCGTTTTTTAGAGGAAAATGCAGCAAAAGAGCTTTTGCATAAGATCCAAGAGCATCCTTTTACAATACTTGATATCGAAAGCAAGCAGGAAAAAATTCTGCCCCCTTTTCTATACGATTTGACAGAACTGCAAAAAGATATGAATAAAAGATACGGCCTTTCTGCTCAAGAAACCTTAGAACAAGCCCAAAAACTATATGAGGACAAATATATTTCCTATCCTCGTACAGATTCAAAATATCTTAGCTGTGATATGAAAAAAGAAATGCCCACTATTTTACAAGCTCTTGTAAAGGCAAAACCGCAAGACATTGAACCACTCGATATGCAAAATCTTTCCTATAGCGCAAAGATGTTTAGCGATGAAAAAGTGACAGACCACCATGCTATTATTCCCACAGGAAATATTCCGTCTAGCCCATCTAAAGTATGGGATGCAATTGTTTTACGCTTCATTGCAGCTTTTTACCCCCCATGTATCAAAAATGTGACGACGGTAGAGGGGGAAACAGCAAAAGAGCTTTTTGTCGTTAAAGGATCTCAAGTTGTCTCTCCCGGGTGGACAACGGTGCTCGAAAAGGAAAAAAAAGAAGAGGAAATGCTTCCTCTTTTTGTTTTGAAAGAAACTGGCCCCCATAACCCTTTCGTTCAAGAGGGGAAAACAGAGCCTCCTAAGCATTATACAGAAGCAACAGTGTTGCATGCGATGGAAACTGCAGGAAGAAAAGTAGAAGAAGAGCATTTAAAAGAAGCTCTTAAACAAAAAGGACTAGGAACTCCAGCTACGCGAGCTGCTATTTTAGAAACCTTGATCAGACGCAACTATATTGCACGTGAGAAGAAAAATATCAAAATTACAGACTTGGGCCGATATCTGATTGCTCTAGTCAAAGATCCCCATTTGAAATCTCCAGAACTGACAGGAGAGTGGGAGTCAAAACTCAAAGAAATTGAGCAGGGGAAATTCTCTCCAGAGCGGTTCATGCAAGAAATTGCACAATATACCAAAGATATCATCCACAAAAGTAATTTTGCTCCTGTAGATGAAACGCAATTAGGTAAATGCCCTCTTTGTCAAAAGGCAGTTATCGAGGGGAAAAAAGGATATGGATGTTCTGGATGGAAAGAGGGGTGCTCCTTTGTAATCTGGAAAGAATACAAGCAAGTTTCGTTATCCGCCCACCAGGTCCGCCGTTTATTACAGCACAAAATCTTGTTAGATCCTGTGCTGATTTCTTCAGAAAAAGTGATTTTATATCTTTCCTCTCAGGGGACTTTACGAGAGGTTTCTTTGCAAGAAGGTCAATCTAAAGAAAAAGGGTCCGCGCCGCACGGTAAGAAAACTGCCCGTTTTCGCTCCAGCAAGAAGAAGACAACGAGCTAATGCGCAAGTACGGAGCATTTTCTGCAACAGTTGCATGAATGAATAGGTCTTTTTCTAAATACATTCCGACGTGGGAAATTGCTCTTTCATGACGCCCCCAGAAAATGAGGTCTCCTGTTTGGGCTTTAGAGATGGGTATTTTAGAAAATTCCTCCCAATGCATTTGATCGATAGCATCGCGTGGGATGGAAATTCCCATCTGTCGATATAGCATCTGAACAAACCCAGAACAATCATATCCGAAGCTGGAACGTCCTCCCCATGTATAGGGGAGTCCTAAAAAACGTTTACTAAATTCTATGAGTTCTTCTTGTGTTTTCTTTGTTTCCTGTAAAGAAACATCTCCTCGTTGGATGTATCCAGGGCTGCCGTCGACAAGGGTCACGTAAATCCAGCGACTGGCTGGGTCTGTAGGCATAGTTGGCACTTCCAGCTTACTTTCAAACGGAAGCGTCAAAAAAGGGCCGTAAATGGTGTCTTCAGCTTTGTAAACATGCGCTGCACATCTCTCAACTGTGGCAATGATGGCAGAGTTCGGAAAAAAGGAATCTCTAAGATGAAGAGCAGATGTTTCTACCCATCCGCAATACTTATCTGACACCGTTCTAATGTGAGACCAGTCTTGCTCTTTTTCAAAGACAAGCACTTCTTCAGAAAAATAGGCCTGAGATACAACTTCCGCCTCATTTTTAGGATATTTTCTCATCGGGATAACCGGGAGCTTAACATAGTACTTCATTCGGGATCCTTCGTTCGGCGGGTTCTACGATTTTTCTGTTTACGGATCTTTTCTCTAGCTAGTGCACTTTCTGAAAGGTGAGGGGCTTCTTTTTCCTCTATACGCTTGCAAAGCTCTCTTCTGGCTAAAAAACGATTAAGCTCTCGAGATCGATCTTTTTGACATTTAACTTCGATACCGGATGGCAAGTGCTTTAAGTACACACACGAAGATGTCTTATTTATCTTCTGTCCTCCAGATCCAGAGCCTAAGATGAATTTCTCTAAAAGATCTTCTTCTTTAACCTGTAATTTGGCCATTTTCTCATGGAGTTCGTCGAGTTTCTCCTTACGTACCATAAATTTTTTCCCCAGCTTTTAAGAAGATCATTGTCTTTAATTCATTTTTTTGCGATAAATAAGTTGAGTTTTTTGTAATAAACTTGGAGAGAATCGTGTCGAAGGAAAAAGGAATTGTGAAGTTTTTTAACGGACAAAAAGGTTATGGTTTTATTACTCCCGATAACGGAGGAAAAGATCTTTTTGTGCATACATCAAATATCGTTGGCGGAGGAACTAATCTCCGAGAAGGATCCCCTGTAATGTTTGTCGTAGGACACGGACGAAAAGGGCCAGAAGCCACCGAAGTTGAACCCGTATAAATTCTTCAAGATAGAGCTCTTTGAAATTCTTCCAAGAGCTCTGTTTTTTAAAAATTTTTAACACTTTTGTTTATTTTAATTCATGGAATCTTATAATCGCGAATAAGTCGGCTTTGCTGAAAAGGACTTGCTAGCGAGGATTGGTTACATGTATGTAAGGCTTCAGGACGAGACAGTTCGAAGAAATATTGAAGTTTTTAAGATTATCTTAAAAAGAGCTTCATCTTCTGTTGATGCTATAGTAGCAGAAAAGAAGGAAAAAGAATTTAAAGCCTTTGTGCATCGCATAAAGGGAGAAGTACGCTTCGCAGATTTAAGTGCAGAGCCTCTGGACACCAAAGATTGGTTGCTAGTTTCTTTTCGCTTTTCTTTACCTAAAAATGCCAAAGAATCTTTGCACTGTGAAGTGTTAGGTCCGGAAGGGGCATCTTTTTCTTGGGATGGATTTCAGGAAGTTGCGCTTTCTGTACTCAAAGAAACTATCAAAACTATTCAATTCATGAGTAGGTTTTTGCCTTCGTTGCAAAATCTTTCTCGGGCATTTCGTGATTTTTCTCAGATAAATTTAGATGCTTTTTTAGAAGAAATGCCAGCTAAAGACTTAATTCATGAAGCTTGGTGCCAATTGGACCGAGAAGAGTGTGAAAGGTTGCTTTTACAAAAATCCGCTGGCACTTTTTTATTTCGGCAAGATTTTTTTACAGCAATATTGGAAAAACTCTTAACACAGACTCATCAAAAACAAATTAAATGTATCACTCTTACGTATATTGACGCTTGGCAGAAGGTATCTGATCTGACTCTTGTTAAGAAAAAAGAAGGGTGGATGATCTATAATGACGATCCTTGCTTGAGAGCTACTATGTATCCGACAGTGAGAGCTCTTTTAGATCGTTTTAAAGGTGTATTAAAAAGTCCTGTTTTGCATTTTTAGACATTGTGGTTTTGTCTCCAAAAAGGAATGCAATACTCAGGATTAAATTTCCATCCGATCTGATCCGTCCCTTTTCCAAATATGTAGTTAATGGCTGCTAAGACAAAGACGCCTCCGAAAAGAACCGTAGGGATTGTATACATCACAAAGACGCTTCCGAGAAGAAAGATGGGAAATGTATAAGGCGCACCTACTATCAAGCCTGCGCATGCAGTAAGAATAAGTAGGTTACAAAGCAAAGAGATTGTGTGTTGGATTGTTTTCTTTTCCGCTTGAATGGTTGCACTTTTCAAGAGTGAAAGAGCTTTTGCTGTATCTTTTTTTTCTAAAGCATCAGGAAACTCTATAGTAAACTTTTCAGCAAACCAAGGCTTGACTCTTTGAGCGAGGCGAAGCTGCTGAAGTTTATTACTACTAGAAGAGGTTCCTAAAAATCTATTTAGAAAATCATAAGCCTGTAGATCGTTAGGGTCTTTTTTTAAACGTTTAAGAGCTGTTTTGCATCGAGCAATGAATGTGGTCTGCCTTATAATATTTTTGATCTCTAATCCCCCAGAAACGGCTGAAGCGGCAATTCCTAAAAAGGGAAATGAGCTTCCAAACGAACTCAGTTCTCGAAAAATAGTTAAACCATTTGTTATGGCGGAAAAACTGTAAGTGGCATTAACCGTTGTTGAACATAATTTTAATTTTGCTTCTAAAATACTTTCTTTTTCTTTGTGAAAATAGGATTCATTTAAAGCTTTATAGTAACGAGCTGCGTCAAAAGGAAGCTGGAATATAGAGAGAAGATTTGGGATGTTCAAAGGGTCAGTATATAGCTTTTTGATTTCTTTAGCATCTTTACGTATGGATTCTACTGAGGGCTTATGGACAGGGATCATCGCTGAAATTTTTTGATTATCCTGCACATTTGTAAGATTGTCAGAGTAATTGTAGTTTGCGTTTGAAACTATATTTGTTATCAAATTGATTCACCGTTTTCTGTTTTGTTCGTTATTGTACATAAATGTGAAAATTAGTGAAATCTTAAAGAAGGTTTCTATCTTCTTGATTTTTTAATGAAAAATGCTCTATGAGTGTAATGAAAATTTCTATTGGTTTTAAGGGGTTTTATGAAGAAATGGTGTTTGGGATTTGTTCTTATGTTAGGAACGATAACTGCGGAAGAACCCACTTTTGTGGTTCGCAATTTTTCTCATCTTTTAGAGATGCCGGGGTGGAATCAAGACCTTCTACTTATGCATTTTCGCTTATACGAAGGGTATGTAAAAAATACTAATCTTCTTTTAGAGAAACTGAATCATATGGATAAAAAATCTTATGATTTTGGCGCTATGAAAAGACGTCTAGCCTGGGAATGGGACGGGATGAGATTGCATGAGTTATATTTTGAAAATTTAGGAAAAAAAAGTACAGTTTCTCTAGATGCTTCTTTGCAAAAACGTATCCAAAAAGACTTTGGATCGATAGATGCCTGGAAAGAGGATTTCATCGCGACTGGAATGATGAGAGGGATTGGTTGGGTTATCCTATACAAGGATAAACAGACCTCAAAGCTATGTAATGTTTGGATCAATGAACATGATGTAGGGCATATTGCTTTAGGAAATCCGCTATTAATTATGGACGTTTTTGAACATGCCTATATTACGCAGTTTGCTTTGGATCGGGGTAAATACATCGACTTGTTTTTTCAAAGTATAGATTGGTCTACTGTCAATCAAAGATGGGCATCTTCTCAAGTCGCCGAGTGAGTGAAAAATATTTACGAGAGCACTTCTCAGGACGCCTCCAGAGAAGTGCCAATACATAGAGCGGTCTATTGTTAACCGAAGATATCTATCTACTGGCTCTTAGTCTCTTTCCTACTTTCAAAGCGACCAAAATAATGACGGCAAGGCTCATTAGGCTTAAAAGGCCAGAAGGAAGGAAATGGAGGGTTTTAGCAAATCTCCAGGTGAAAAAACCTTCTAAGATAATCGCTAGAATAAGCGCCATCCAGGTTCCTAAAGGTTTTTTTTGGAACATGAGCCATGATGAGGCAAGCAGTAAGCTTCCGAAGACAACGCCAGAGATTAAAGAGGCTTTGCTGGCTGAATGAGAGTGTCCAATGATCCCGCCGATGAAAATAAGGATGGCATATGAAAAGACTATCCAGGCTGTTTTTTTGGTTTTTGCTTGCATACGTTCCTCTATTTCTTACGTAAAAGGAGCCAATATAAAAATTTCTCTTTTTTTTTCCTAGATTTTGTTGCAAATGGATTTTAGAATTTCCTTTCTTGTATAGACGTTTTTTGTCTTTTCTTTGAAAAATTTTAATTTGCAAGCGCTTTTTTTTAGCCTTTTTAGAAGAGCAGTTGCTCTCTTTGAGAAAATAAGATAGATTTTATGTCTTGAAAATATGAAAACAGAACAAATTGATCCTAAAAACATCGAAAGGGCAGCAGAACTCCTTAAGCAAGGTGAAGTTGTAGCCTTTCCTACCGAGACCGTCTATGGTCTTGGTGCTTCGCTTTTTTTAGAAGAAGCTGTAAAAAAAGTCTTTCAAGCCAAAGGGCGTCCCAGTGATAATCCACTAATTGCTCATATTTGCGATTTATCTTTTGTAGATCAAATTGCACAAAACATCCCTCAAGCGTTCTATCGATTGGCAGAAGTGTTTTTCCCAGGGCCCTTGACTATCGTTCTTCCTAAGAGGAAAGAGGTGCCATCTGTAGTGTCTGGAGGTTTGGATTATATAGCCGTTCGGATGCCAAGACATAAGCTTGCTCAAGAGTTGATCCGTTTAGTAGGCTCTCCTTTGGTAGCTCCTTCAGCGAATTTGTCCGGAAAGCCTAGTGCTACGAGCGTATCGCATGTATTAGAAGATTTTGATGGGAAAATTGCAGGGGTTCTTTGTGGAGAATCCTCAGAAATCGGCATTGAGTCTACGGTCATCAGGTGGAATGAAGGGCTAGTAGAGATTTTAAGACCAGGCTCTATAAGCTCGGAGGAAATTGAAGCGTGTCTGCAGCAAAAAGTGACATTCTATAAGCCTAAAACAAATTTAGATGCACCTGTATCTCCAGGATTGAAATACAGACACTATGCGCCCGTGGCAAAAGTGTTTGTTTTCGCATCAGAGCAAGAGGCTATTGCTGCGCTAAGCTTTTCTTCGTCAAAAAAAATGATTTTATCCAATAGATCGCTTAATCAAGAAGAGGTCTTTCCTTTAGATCCCTCTTCCTTTTATGCATTTCTGCGTCAAGCAGACGCTTTGCATTATGAGGAAATATGGATCGTTTGTGATGCCAAAACATGGCAAAACAAAGGTTTTATGGACCGTATTGAAAAATCCGCGGGCCTTTTGTCTCTTTCTCTTAAATAACCCAATTCGTTAATGTGAATTTTTATAGAGGGTTAAGGTAATGGGGATAGCCAATGTTCTCTGCATTTGTATCGGAGCTTCAACGGGGGCATTAATTCGTTGGGGGTTAGGTCTTATGTTGAATTCGATATTCCCAACCATTCCTTTAGGAACACTTGTTGCGAACCTAGTCGGAGGGTTTGTTATGGGTGTGTTCATGGCTTGTTCCAAGCACTATGCTTTTTTTCCAGAAGCTGTCAGACTTGTCATCGCAACGGGGTTTTTAGGTGCACTAACGACTTTTTCCGCTTTTTCTGCAGAAGCTGTTACTTTGCTCTCTCAAGAACAATACCTGTGGTCTTCAATCTTGATTATAGCTCATGTGGCAGGAACAATCCTTGCGACAATACTGGGGATTTATAGTGTGAAAATTTTTTTGGGGTTAGGAGGGGTATGAAAGGGATTTGTTTGAGTTTTTATTTTTATGAATTTCAAAAACATCAGGGGGTCCTTCTCCACGAATACCTTTTGGAGTCAGCAAGAAAGATGGGGATCATGGGCGGGACTGCCATTAAAGCTGTGGCAGGTTTTGGACATCATGGGAAACTACATGAAGAGCAATTTTGGGATATTGCTTCCAACGTTCCTATGGAAGTGAAATTTTTCCTTTCAGAAGAGCAGTCTCAAGAATTTTTTCAGTTTTTAAGAAAAGAGCATATGGCTCTTTTCTATTCAAAAACAAATGCTGAATATGGATTTTTGGATAAATGATTTGCGTTTAATTTTTTTGTTATTTGTGTTACAACTTTAGATATATTTATTTAATTTTGTAGGTGTTGTGATTAATCGAATGTTCGGAACTTCATTCTTATTGTTTGTAGCGCCTTGGGGTAACGTTTTAGCAGCTGAAGACCCTACTGCAGATAAAACAAATAAAGTGGGGCTAGAGAATGTTCCATCTCACTGTAAAAAGATCGTACCGCCTATAAAAACTCCTAAGTACTCTTCTTTATGCATCTATCCAGATAGTAGTTATCAAAGCAATCAAAATTTATCCTCAACTTTTTTTGCCCAAGGCTCCAAAAAGATCGTAAAAGAGATGTCAAAGCAGATTGATGAAGCTGTTAAAAAAGAGGCTCTTAATCGAGAATTTTTTGATGAACTCATCAAATATGCAGGGACTAAGCGTCTTGATTTGGCGTTGAAACAAAAAACTGAAGGCGCAGATCGTTTTGGAGAGATGCGAGGAGACTCGATAAGTTATATAGTAACACCTTTAGGAGATGCGCAATACCGAGACTATCAAGGCAAATTATTGGCAACTATATGGCAACTTTATCAAATGCACAAAAATGATTTGGAAAAACAGGGCATTTGTATTCAAGAGCAAGCGTATAACATGACCTCGTATTTTCATTTCGACATCTTAGATATACCTGAACTTATGCAGACCCCTGCAGATAAAATTATTGAACTAACGCCAGGTTTGCAAGATCTCTATTTGATAGTTCGTAATGATCTGAAGTCTTTTGATGTGCAAGTTGAAGAGGAATACCAACCAGATCAAGCATTTCAAAAAATTATAGATTCTCTACCTGTTGAGCACCATGCTCTGGCCTATACTCTATTGGAGACAATGAAACAGGATATTAAAGATAAGGAGTTTGCTAATCTAGTTGCTCGTCTTTCTTATATCCATGGGCAGACTACATTAGTTACTGCTGAAGGTAAGATGCATCCTGGAGCTGAATGGGTTAGTATATTGCCGAAGGAAGCCTTAGATTCCAAGAATCCAGATTGGTCACAATATTTAGAAAAATCGCTGCGCCTACAGTCCTTTCTATCTCGTTATATTAAGGATGTTAAACCCAATATGTATGATTATTTTATTAAATGCCTTCACAGCACAACCAAAAAAGAGTTTACGGATTCTCTCTCAGCATTTCAGTATTTATTTGCACAAATTTCTCCTTATAAGAGGGGGACTTCTGCTATTTCCGAGTGGTTTACAAAAGCTATTTGCGACGTTAAAGATTATGTATGCTCTTACAATTGTGGAGACCTAGCTGGCAAGTGTTCTCTAGATTTGGCTGCTCTGACATCTCTGTCAATAGCTGAATACGCAGACGTGTTTTCTAATCAGATGTCGATCATTTCTATGGGCAATCAAAGTGCTGTAGATATTAGCGGCTTAATTGCTTAATTTTCTACGATAGAGCCATTTCGATAAGTGAGAATAAAGGTCTTTTTTGTTCCCCTCATCGGGAAGTACTCTACTTGCAAGGCTGCTTTTTGCATAAGGAAGGAATTTTCCCTACTGTAGAAAATATTCTTCCAAGATGTTCGGAAGAAAGCTGCAAATTTTCCCCCTCGTTTTTTTTCTACAGGTAGTATTTCTGTAGGATATTTTTGTTTGTCTTCTAAGAGGAGATAGTCGCTGCAAAGTGCTTCGATTTCTACTATATCTTTCCATCCAAACCAACGAAAAGCCGAGCGAAGCTCTAGGACTCTATAACGGACTCCTATCAGATCTCCTAAAAAAAAAGCGTGAACTTCTTTTTCTTTAGTAAAAGCAAAAAGGACCTCGTGAGTAGGAAGGAGGGCTTTTTGTAATGGAGAAGAGGGCAGTTTCCATTCTACTTCTTTTTGAGAAGAGTGTCCTGTAATGGTGAGGGTTGCCAATGCTTTTTCTCCTCGTAAATGCAGATATATGCTACTTGCAGCTAGAAGCAGGAGAAAGAGAATTAGGCAACGTTTACAAGTTTTCATGGATCTACATGAACCAGTTTTAATCCGATGATTCCAATAATAATCAAAAAGATAGAAAGTAGTCGAACGATATGTGCAGAATCGCCAAAAAGTAAGATCCCACATACCACGGTACCGGCTGTTCCAATACCTGCCCAAACGGCATAAGCCGTTCCAATCGGAATGGTTTTCATGGATTGAGAAACACAAAAAAAGCTGAGTATGATGAATATTGCAGTAATAATGCTGGGAATAGGTTTTGTAAAGCCTTTGCTAAATTTTAAGGCAATTGTGAAACAGATTTCAAAAAAGCCTGCAAGGGCAAGGAAAATCCAAGAAATTGTCATACTTTCACTCCTTAACAAGGGAAGGTAGGTGCTTCGTTCCATAAAAGGATCGCAGCGTTTTGATGTTCATATCCTAAGAGAGAAAAAGATCCGGTTCTAAGAGTTAGGTGCTTTCCAAAAGAAACGGGAAGTCCTAAAAAACGGGAAGCGATAGTGCGAAGGATGTGTCCGCTAGAAAAGAATACCACATCTCCAGAGTATTGTAAGGCTTTGCTGATCATCCGATCTGCTCTGGCTTTAATCTCTTGAGGAGTTTCTCCATTAGGAGGACCTTGGTCAAATAAAGACCAAGAGGGGTTTTTTGCTCTGATCTCTGCAGATGTAAGCCCTTCATAGTCTCCATAGTCCCATTCGTAAAGGTCTTCATCCCATTCATGTGGGATAGAAAGACCTGATAGCAGAAACGTTTTTTTCGCTCTTTGTAAGGGACTTACAAAAGCTTTTTCAAACGAAAAGTCTGTGAAAACTTCTTTGAGTTGTTGAGCTTGTTCTATTCCTTTTTCTGTAAGGGGAATGTCTGTTTTTCCTGTGTGTTTTCCAGAAAGCGCCCATTGTGTTTCGCCGTGTCTTACTAGAGCAAGTCTTCTCATGATAGTCCTCATTTAGAACTGTTCATAGAGGATGATAGCAAATAAGTCAATGAATAGGATTTAGGTTTTTTTTTGCATGCAATGTCATATACCAGGCTCCGCTTAGACAGCAGAGAGCTCCTAGGACGAGTACAAAAGAGGGGCCGGTTAGTTGGCATAGAAGGCCTCCGATAGCTGGAGCAACCATTCCTCGCATTCCTAACATAAGAATGTTTACTCGGGAAAATTGGGAGCTATCTTCTTCTTTGGCAAAAAGAGTTCCTGAAAGGTTCCAGAGTAAATGACTTCCAGCTTGAGCAATCCCGTATAGAACAAACGCAACATAAAACCAGTGGATATGCCAAGTGGCTAGAAGAAGAACGAAGGGAAAAAGCGCAAATCCTAACAAGATCCGCACGGTAAGGTCTGGGATTGAGCGATCGGCTAAGGCTCGGCGCCAAAAATAGGAAGAAAGAACAATACCAACTCCCATTAAAATGGATCGGCCTGTAATGAGTTGCGAGTGGTCTAGTTTTAATGTATCGACGTAAAAAATGGAAAGACTGGGGGCGATCAACATCAATCCAAATCCCCCCATCATGAATCCGTATTGAAATTTAGCAAAGTCTGGTCGCTTTTTCATTAAAGATAGCGCTTCTTTCCAAGGCTGAAGTATTTTCGTTTTTAAGGGGATAGGAACGTGAGGGAGGACCACGTTTTGAGGGATAGGGACCTTCATTTGTAAAAAGAGGCTGCTAAGTCCTACTATTGCCGTAAGACAACATAACAGTTTCCAAGCATGTGGGTAAAGATCGAGGAGCCCTCCTATAAAAAATCCTAACAAGATACTTTCTAAAAAACTTAAGACGAAATAAAAAGTATATGTTTTTTCTCGAGCTTCTTTAGGAATGTTAATTTTTAAAATTTCTATGAGAGCCGGGATTCCTGATTTATTGAAAAATTCATAAACCGCGCAGCAAAAAATTATATACCATACATTATGGATCCAAGGAACGAATAGAAAAGGAATTCTTGCTAAGACCCAAGCTCCTATTAAATTTGAGCGGAGTTGGTGCTTTCGATGCGTGAGATTCGCGCTCCAGTAAAAAGAAAAAATAGGTAAAACTGGGCGTAAGGCAGTCAAGATGGATATTTGCAATAGGCTGGCATTCAAGTCTTTGCGTAATATGAAAGGGAGAAGCGCGTACAAGACAACAAAAGGCTCATGGGACAGGTTCATCCAAAGCAGCGCTTTGCGCGTTTTACAGTGGAGAGTATTTAATGAATTTTTCACCGATTCTTTTTTTTCCATTTTACTGGATTGAAATCTGTTTTCACTCTAGTGAAGCATAGCATAGGAAAGAAAAAAAGTCCTTAATAATCGATATATAGGTGTCCTGTTTCATTGTCATAGGATTTAGGTAGAGAAAATACGCTGTTATTTACGGTTCGCTTATTTGTGAGGTCGAGTAAAGAAAAGGAGTTTAGCGTAGTTGGATTCCCCGGGGTATTATCCCCTACGAGGAGGTAATAGCGTTGAGGAGATGGGAATGAACTGAGGAAGTCGGTCAGATCGATAGCAAAAGTAGCCGTTTCAGCAACGTTAGATGCAGGAGCTCCATCGAATTCAAAATCACCGCCTTTGTTGGCAAAAGCTGGAATGGTAATATAAGAAGTTGGTAGAGCTTGATTTAAGGCAGATACCCCAGCTTGGATGTTAATCTGGTTGCGGTAAGCTTGAGAGATGGAGAATTCAGCGATTAAACGGGGGGTGTAGTTGGGCTCTTTGGCTGTGGCTGAAATCAAACAAGAATTGAAAAATATTCCGGCTGGAACTCGATTTTGGCCAGGGCCTCCTGATACGCGAGAGTGCGCTAGAAATGCGTCATAAGAGATCCAGATGAATCCGTGATTGCCCCAATCTGTACCCCAAGAATTTGCAATGAGAAATGCTCCTTTTTCACCGGGATCGACAGAGCCGTTTTGGTTGATGTCAATCCAGATATTGTCATCATATCCAACGATGGTCATAAAATGGCCCCCGTTATAGCCATTCATCCAATACGCTGCGTATTCTCCCACATGAGAAGAATTGGGAGATCCAGGATCGAATTTGATCCGAGTATAAACCCATGAATCGATAAAAGAAGCAAAAGTAAGTACGTGTCCATTGACTAAAGCTTGTTTGATTGCTGTGAGATTTTGCTCTTCAGCGCCGCCAAGTCCAGGAATTAGAGTTGCAGGAGCCATACGATTAGAAAGAGCTGAGACCCAATGATCGGTATTCAAATCCCATGCTGTGTAGTTGTTGTCATATGGGAAATCTAAAATGGTAGGAGCTCCGTTCATACTGAGTAGTTCGTACGCAACAACGGGAGATGATCCGACATTTTTACCTTGATTGATCAAGTTGTATGTCCATTTAGGAGATAAAACATGAGCGGAACTTGTCTTGTTATTCCATCCATGTAAAAGACCAATCTCATGGGATGCTTGATAGTAGGTAGATCCCCAGGCAACGCATGATCCCAAAGATCCCTGGTTGCCAATAGGAGGAAAAGATGGCAGCTTACTATTGTCAACAGCGGAGGGAAGCGGACAATTTTCTACGAGCATTTGATGTGCATTACTCGATGAAATTTGTGCTGTTTGAAATTCTTGTGAATTTTCATTTTTTCCCGGAATGTCTATCGCATATTTCTCAGCGTGAGCTTGGAGTCGATCAAATCCTAGATCGTTCAGTGATACTTCGATGACCTTATGGACATTATTTTCTAAATGATTTACTTCGTGCTCTTTTAAAGGAGCTAGACCATATTTGACGTGACTTTGTGAATCTGCATGAATGGAGGATAAAGTTAGGAAAACACACGCTGTATATAACGATAGGTATCTCATGAATCACTCCAAATAGTTAAGGAGAAATTCATGCTACTTTTTTTTATTACTGTCAAGAGTAACTTGCTAATAGTATCTGGGTTGTCCTAGGTCAATAGGATACTATGGTAGTTTAGTGTCCGTGCCCTCCGCCATGTCCACCACCGTGGGATTCCCCACCGTGTCCACCACCTCCATGATGAGTGTCTGTATCATGGGAGTTGTGATCATGATCGTGATTGTAATGGTTATTCCAATTGCCGGAATGGTTGTGATTATAATACTGGTGGTTGTAGTAGTGGTTGTGATTGTAGTAAGCTCCACCATAGAGTCCTCCATAACCGTAATAGTATGGGTTCCCATAGTTGTAATAAGGATCATAAGGTCCGTAGGGCCCGTAATAACCCCCGTAATAGGGTTGAGGCTCAAAAAATGGATCTGGAGGTACTATATAGATAGGCCCTCCTCCTACATTGTCATGATAAGAGTTGTCATTGTCGTGATGATCTGGAGGATTGTAGTAAACATTGGCTCCAAAGAGGTTAGCTCCTATAAAGCTGCAAAAGAGGACGAGCCCTGTTTTTTTAATGCTATCTTTCATTTGGTGCCCCCAAGGAGGAATAGATGTTAAGTTGTTATTTTATTATTATATAATATGCTGAGTATTATTTGTTTATTTTGTCTAAAGTTTTCGTTTTCAAATGTTAATGCGTTTAAGTTTTGTTTTATGCGTGATAGATGGAGGTTTTAGGCTTTTCGACCTAATTTCTAGCGAAGTTTTCCAATCCAGATCTGGACGCTTTAACGTTTTCGTAGCCGTATTATGGATCTTTTTGACTTCTGTATACGCAATGGGAGAAAAGATTTGCAGTGTTCCTAAGGCTTCAGATGGAGTTTTATTTCTTGTCCAGCAAGCTGCTAGATTGGCTTTTTCATGGGCATTTTTGCGGTAGAAGAAAGTGATCTCATCTGCATAGGTGAGAAATATGTGAATGTTTTCTGCTAAAAAAAGGCTGCTTTTTTTAATGCTTTGCTTTGAGCGACGCCTTTGAGCAAAAGTTTTATTTCGCTCTTGGATAGAGTTCCATCGGGTCTCATCGGATGCTGCTACATAAATCAGCTTGATCTGATATCCTTGCTTTTTTAAAAACTCAAAAAAATGGCCGGTGGTAGAATCTGTGCAAGTAGAGCCGAGGCAAAAGCTCTTTTTATCTCGGATCATATTGCCGAGAATAAGGTGCTTTGCCGCGCGCGCACTCGGCTTCCATTTACTGTAGATGTTTTGTCTGGAAAATAATGATTGGTCGCTGCTTTGCAGATCATTTTGATATGTTCTTATTTGATTTTTTAGGCAAACATCAGAGCCTGAAACATAGACGTAAATATTTTCGAGATCTTGCTTAATTAGTGTCGATTTCCCAGCTCCTGAAGCTCCGGCCGTTATAATGGCTACAGGTTTAGCGGGAGAGTTGTCTTTAGATTGTTCTAAGATCATTTTCTGATAAATGCCTCGGATATCTTCTTGTAAATTTTTTTTCTCTTGTGGCGAGTACTTGTAAGGATGGTACAAATCTTTTCCATTCAGCCATTCTTCTAATGTTTTTCTTGGTAAAAAATACTCGTAACTCCCATTGTAGATCTGATTTACATCGCAAATATCATCGTTTTTATTTCGTTTCATAAGGGCCCATTTTTTTTCTGGATTCACTATTAGTATTAATAAAGTAAACGTTGCTGTGTTGATGCAAGTTTGCGGGAGACTTCGTAATGGGTTCATGAACTCCACATTTCTTTTCTCTTTTCTCCTGTTGTTTGAAGATTTTCAAAATTTCCGATTTCTCATCAATACAAGACTCCCAGTCGAGATCTGGTCGGTTTAATGTCTTTATAGCCGTATTATGGATCCTTTTGACTTCTGTATATTCCTGAGAAGAAAAGATTTGTAGAGTTCCTAAGATTTCAGAATCAGCTTTGTTTTTTGTCCAGATAGCTACTAGATTGGCTTTTTCGTGCGCCTCTTTGCGGTAGTAGAAGCAAATCTCATCTGCATAAGTGAGAAATGAGTGGATCTGCTTAGCTAGAATAATGGTTTGTTTTTTTACACACTGCTGCGTACGACAACTTGTGTGAGCAAAAGTTTTATTTCTGTTTTGGATAGAGGTCCATCGGATTTCATCTGAGGCTGTTACATAAAGCAGCTTGATCTGATATCCTTCCTTTTTTAAGAACTCAAAAAAATTACCAGTAATGGGTTCTATACAAGTAGATCCTAGGTAAAAGCTCTTTTTATTTTGGATTAGATGGCTGAGAATGAGATGCTTGGCTGCAGTAGCAGCAGGTTCCCATTTTTTATAGATATTTTGGCGGGAAGTCAACGATTGATCGCTGTTTTTAAGATCTTTTTGATAGGTTCTTGTCTGATTTTTTAGACAAATATCAGAAGCAGAAATGTAAATGTTTTTCTGAGATTTATTTTTGTTTAGCTCTTGTTCTATCAATGTCGTTTTTCCAGCTCCTGAGGCTCCAGCTGTTATAATGGCTACAGGCTTTTCACCTGACTTTTCTATACAAGATCCGGAGACCGTTTTGTGATAGATGTCTTGAATGTCTTTTTGTAAATCTTTTTGCTCTTGATCGGAGTATTTACAAGGATTATCGAAAGCTTTTCCAGACAGCCATTCATCTAATGTTTTTTTGGGTAAGAAATACTTGTAATTGGTATGGAAAATATCATTTTTGGCCTGCCTCATAACTTTGCCCGATCTCTACATTCAGGGTTTTGGAAAACTTTCGACTGTTTATCAAAATAATTTTCCCAGTTAAGATCTGGACGTTGAATCCTTTTTATAGCCTCATTGTGAATCTTTTTGATCTCTGTATATTCACTTGGGGAAAATATTTGCAGTGATCCTAAGGTTTCTGATCTAGGTGTGTTTCTTGTCCAAAGAGCCGTAAGTTGAGCGCTTTCATGCACGCTTTTACGATAGTAGAAAGCAATTTCATCAGCAAAATCTGGAAATGAACAAACCTGTTCAGCTAAAAGTTCCGCATGTTTTTTTATTCCCTCTAGTGTATGGCTATAGCCGTGAATGAAGGTTTTATTTCGCTCTTGGATGGAGTTCCAACGGATTTCATCTGGAGCTGTTACATAAAGCAGTTGGATCTGATATCCCTGCTTTTTTAAGAGTTTGAAAAATTGTTCGGTTCCAGGCTCCGTACAACTGGTGCCGAGGCAAAAGCTCTTTTTATCTCGGATCAGATTCCCGAGAATGAGATGCTTTATTCCATGGGAGCTTGGCCTCCATTTATTGAAGATTTTTTGTCTGGAATTTAATGATAAATCGCTATCTTGTATGTCTTTTTGATAGGTTCTCATCTGGTTTTTTAGGCAAGTTTCATCAGCACAAACATAAATATAAACATTTTCCTGGGATTTGTTCTTTTCTAGATTTTGTCTCAGCAGCGAGGTTTTTCCTGCACCGGATGCTCCGGCCGTTATAATGGCTAAAGGTTTTGTATTGGACTTGTCTGTACAATGTTCAGAGATCGTTTTACGATAGATGTCTCGAATATCTTCTTGTAAATTTTCTTGTTCTTGTTCGGAGTACTCATAAGGATGATCTAAAGCTTTTCCAGATATCAATTTTTCTAATGTTTTTTTTTGTAGAAAATACTCGTAATTTTCATTGTAGATGCGGTTTATATTACAGATGTCAGAAAAGCTGAAAGGATCCCCTAGCCCTGTTTTGTCATTACCTAAGCTCTTATCCCGCTTCACAATAGCTCCTGTTTGTTTCTGAATTCATTATGAAAGTAAAAAGAGAGTTTGGTCAAATTATTTTTTTATGTTAGTTTCTTTAATTATTGAAATTTAGTGAGATAAAATAAATTTAAATAGAAAATTATATGGATATAATTTGAGAGTTGTTTTTGACGAGCCCGCTCCAGAGTTTCTTTGAAATCTCTCCTTTGCTATAGTTCAGCTTAAGAGGGCTTAAAAATGATCTACTGTGCTGTGTTTTTTGTGTTGGGTGGTGTTCTTGGTTGGGTTTTTTGTAAGCTGAAAGTTAAAGAGAGTAGCTCTTTACCTTTGCAGGAGCTATTGCGAGAAAATGGAAGGCTTCAAGCTCTTTTAGAACATCGAGAAAAAGATGCAAAAGAACTTCAAGAAACTTTGCAAAAAGAGTTCTATTATCTCTCACAAAAAATTCTCAAGGAAAATACCAGAGAATTTGCAGAGAGCTCTCAAATAAAAATGGAAGAAATTCTATCTCCGCTGAAGCAGAAAATGGAGCTTTTCCAAGCTAATTTACAAGAAGTATGTAAAACAGGGACTGCAGAACGTCTTACCTTGAAGTACAAAATGGAAACCATGGTAGATTGCAGTAAAATGTTAGCAGAAGAAACTCATCGGTTGACGAGAGTTTTGAAAGGAGACGTAAAAAAGCAAGGGACTTGGGGCGAGCTTATTTTACAAAGGGTCTTAGAGTCCTCAGGTCTTCGAGAAAATGTGGAATATACACTGCAGGGCGCAGGGCTTCAACTCAGCGATGAAAATGGCAAGAGGCTGCTTCCTGATGTTGTTGTACATCTTCCGGATTCGCGTCAGATCATTATTGATTCCAAGATGTCTTACGTTCACTATGATGATTATGTCAATCACACGCAAGATGAAGCTAAAGAAGAGAGCTTAAGAAAGCTGGTTCTATCTTTAAAAGAGCACGTTAGAGGCCTTAGTGAAAAAAATTACTCCTTTGCGAAAAAACTCGACAATCCTGATTTTGTCCTGCTTTTCGTTCCAATAGAAGCAATTTTTGCTTTGATTATGGAAAAAGAGCCGGCACTTTTAGAAGAGGCCTGGAAAAGGTCTATTATCATTGCAAGCCCTGCCAATATTTTGGCTATTTTACGGACCGTAGAATCTGTTTGGAAAAGTGAGCATCAAAATCGCAATACGCAAAAAATTGCAGAAGATGCAGCTTCTTTATATGATAAATTTGTGGATCTTCTAAAAGACCTAGAAGGTGTTGGCAAGCACTTGCAACAAGCGGAAGAATCGTTTGATAAAGCAATGGGCAAACTTTCTTCTGGACGAGGTAATCTTGTCAAAAAAACGGAAGATTTGCGTAAGTTAGGTCTTAAGACGAAAAAACAGATTCCTATGCAATATTTAGAGGAAGAGGAAGAATCTTCTACAGTAGTTCCTTAAGGTCTTTCCATACAGAAAGTGGATGGATCTGTGACATGCAATGAGGTGTTTTTTCTTCGAATTTGCACTTCCTAGAACAAGGACATTCTTGGGTAGATTGGATCCAATGTTGATTTGCTCCAATAGTTCCCGTTTTTTTAGGGTCTGTAGGTCCATAAAGAGTGATACAAGGAACTCCTAATGCTGCCGCCAAATGGCTAAATCCTGTGTCGACAGAAACCAAAGCTTTTGCTTTAGCTACTAAATGCCCTATTTCATTCAAAGACAACCTGGGAAGCACAGTGACTTGGGGCGAAATAGCAAGTCTCTCAGCCCTTTTTTTCTCTTCTTCGTTTCCCCAGGGAATGAGAATGTTTTTTCCTGCTTGAATACATAAATCGATGAGTTCTTTCCAGTGTGATTCAGGCCAAAGCTTGGAGTTGTAGCTTGCTATCGGTACAAAGAGAAAATATTCGGTCGGAAGAGATATTGTGGGAGGGGAAAATTTAGAAAAATTGATTTGGTAATCGGGAGATGTAGAGGGGAGAGAATAGCCTAAGGCGCCTGCTAGAAGATGTCGTAATCTTTCGATGGCGTGGATGTTTTTGGAGGCGGGGTATTTTTTATGATAAAATATCTGAGCGCCCCAATCGGGAATTGATGCTTGATCCCATCCAGCTCGCTTTCCTTTAGCAATTGTAGAAATAAGCGCTGATTTAAAATTTCCTTGTGCATCAATGATTAGATCGTAGGTTTCTTTTTTAAGTTTTTGATATACCTCTGAAAATTCTTTTCGAGTATTCGGAGATGTTAACTGTTTTTTCCAGACCCTATGATTTGTCAAAAATACCCGATGAACAGATGGATGCCAAAGAGGGATTTCTTGTAAGTTTTTATCTACAACCCAATCGAATTGAATGCCGGGGATTGCTGAAGCAGCGTCCGACAGCGCAGGTAGTAAATGGATCAGATCTCCTAAAGAAGCGAGCTTTGTGATCAAAATTCTTTTCATGAAAGTTCTTGTTCAGGTTGTTTTCGGACTATGTATCCTTGTTTGAGTTCTGCTTTGTAAACGATCCAAAGTCCCATAGAAACGACGGCAGTAGAGCAGAAAATTGTCCAGGAAATAGGCTCTCCTAATAGGACCCATCCGGTTAAAGAAGCGAAAATTGGACTGAGAAGCCCCATAAAAGAAAGGAAGGTAGCTGTATAGCGCTTTAACATCATTCCATAGAGATTGTAGCAGACGATGTTTGAAAGAAAGGTTAAAATGAGCACGATTTTTGTCACGTCGTAAACGTGACCTTGCGCTATAGGTATGGGGTTCCAGGAATCTACAAAAAATGAATGGACCAATGCCATGGCACCTCCTAGGAACATGCTTGTGCCATTTGCCATAAAAGGGGAAATATCTGATTGTTTGACAGCCAGGCGCAGTAAGACCCATCCATAGACTCCAGCAAGAGCGGCACCCATCAAAGCTAAAGAGGGTAAAGAAAGAAATTTCCATACGGATAAGAGATCTTCAGAACCTGTTTGAAGCAGAAGTACTGGGACAAATCCTACAAATCCAATTCCGAGCCCTAACCATTTTCGACGATTCATTTTTTCTCCAAAATGGATGTAGGAGAATAAGGCGCTAAAAAAGGGACTCAGACTATAGATAAAGCTGGCTTTTGCAGCAGATAAGTATTGCAGACCCCAAAATTCTAAAATGTTTGTAAGATAAACGCTAAAGAATCCCAAAATGAATAGGAATCCCCATTGCTTCATTTTCAATTGAAAGCTAGACCTTTTGGCTATAACTAAATATCCCAAAAGTAGCATTCCGGCTAAAAACATCCGAAATCCCGTCAAAAAGACAGGGGGGCTAAACGCCAGGGCCATCTTCCCTATAGAAAAGGTACTGGACCATATCGCGTATAAAGCAACAACAAGACTGATAAGCATGGTAACCGCATGAAAAAATAAAGCGTCCTCATCATAGCAAGGAGGTCCCGATTCGGTCAATTTCTAAAAATAGAGCTCATTTTTCGTTGTTAATACTGTAACTCGATTATTTGTAATCATTTGAGTGGTTTTTTTTGTTGCTTTAGTTGGAGATTTTTTGTTTTATGTATTTGTAGACTGTAAATATTGCAAGTGATAATTTTCGTTTATATATAAAGTAAAGTTGGCGTATGAACGATTGTCAATTATTTATGGAGTCCATTATCTATTTTTCAGATAATGTAGTGGATGATAACTCATCAAAAAACTCTTTATACCATTCTGTTTTTAAGCATCGAATGGCTGAGCTTAATGAATTTATTGAGCGAAATCCCATTTTAATACAGACGTTAACTTGTGAGCAAAAAATATTTTTATATAAAAATATTGAAGATTTACGGGAGAAAAATGAAGACTTTCGTTCAGGGGAAGTCCTGCAAAAAGTTTCTTCGTGTATCTTAAATTTCCTGGAAAAGGATGCCTCTTTAGGAACTTCTAAGTCGGTTCCCTTACAGATTGTTTCTGATCCTGAATCCTTTGAAGCATTTATTCGAGTGACTCTTGAGAAAAATACGGCTCATATCCCTCAAGTTGCTGAAGTTTTACTTGCCATACCCGCAGGATTGCCATTATTAAATCCAGCTCTTTTAACTCGATTCTTGTTGGCCTTGGCGGAAATGTGCCCAAGTCTATTGCTACAAAATATGAAAAAACTACAAATTACGGACCCTGTTCTTCGAGAGCAAATTGCAGATATAATACTCCACAAGAATCCGAGTTTGCTCTGCAGTTATATTCAAGATTTAAATCTAAGCAAGACTCTCTTAGAGAGAATTGCTAGGAAGGTTGTTTATAAAGTTCCTTTGGCATTTGTTTTGCATATTGAAAAGTTCCATATAGAAAACCCTTCTCTTTTAGAAGAGTTTGCTATCAATCTATCCAAAACAGAGCCAGGTCTTTTGGCTGAAAATATTATGAAGTTTCGTATACAAAATGAGAGGGTTCGTAGAAATCTGGCAGTTCAAATAGCAGAAATGTTTCCTGAATTTTTAGTTTATAATATTCGAAATTTTGAACTTTCTAGCGATCCCGATATCGAAACCATTTTGCCTAAATTAGCCGAATTGGATCTCGATCTAATTACCGAGTATTTTAAGGTTCCTCCATCTGGAGTTCCAGGATATGCAGTTGAGCAAGTTGCTCTATTGATAGCTCGGGAACATCCTACTTTGCTAATTAGCTGCATCAGAGTATTTCAACTAACAAACGAGGTCACTCTTCAATCTGTTTTTAGCGAGCTTGCAACGAGTCATCCTAAATATTTTTTAGAAAATTTTCATAAATTTGACATAAGAGATCTAAGTTTTTTTAAGAAAGTCATTATCAATATGGCTATTGCCCATCCGGATTTTACTTTTGATAATTTAGAAAAATTTGTTAGATCTCCTCAAGAACTTCCTCAATTTCTATCTGTGATGTTAGAAGGCTACATAGAGTTCTATTTATCTTTAGCGAACAAGCACAACGCTTTTTCTTTAGAAGATACCGAGAAATTTTCAGGTGTGTGGGAAAAAACAGTTTTTACTCTTGCTAATACAAATCGATATCGCAATATGGCTTTGAGTGTTTATCTCACAAAAACTTTTTGTTATATGTTCATACATTCTGAGCATTTTAAAGAAAACATGCTAAGACTTAACGGGGGGAATCTCGTTGCGTATAAAATTCGTCCTTCTATATTGCCTGCTAAATGGATGTCAGAGTGCCAAGAAATGGATGGGGATTTATCTCGAGAAATAGCGATTATCACCCAATTTTTAAGCAAAAGAAAAAAAGAGTTTTGCGAAGCATCTCCTTCTAATCTATCTGTTTCCTTGTTGCATAATTTTCTTTTAACAGTGAGAACACTTGATGAAGCTGCTTTTTCGTCCTCAAAGAAAATTGTTTTGCTAAGCCGGATTTTTTCAGAGCCCGATTCCTCTAATGAAGAGGTTTGTCAAAAGCTTGTTTTGCTAAATATTCTCTGTAGTAAAAGTGCAGGGGTAGAAAATGTTGTTTGGAGTTCTAAAAAAGATTTGATCAGGCTTTTGAATGAATCCATAAAAGATGGTTCTTTGGGAAATTTAGATGATATTGAAGATTTGCCTAGCGCTTATGCTAATACTTTTGGGAGTCTTAGGATCCCCTTTGCTCTGGAAACGTACGGAGCCTGTATTAAAGAAATTTGCAACGAGGATCCCCGGTTGCAAGATGCCTTCGAATGGTTTGCTCATAGCGTTCTTAAGGGAACGTTCTTATCAGAGAGGTATAGAACGGACAAAAATCCTCATTTAAAATATATCGAGGACCGTGATCCTTCTCTTCTAGAAGCGTGGAAGGAACCTTTGGATTTTAGTGCGCTGATTGCAGAAAATTCTTCAGTCTTTGCTGGTGGGACCGAACGTTGGGAGATTGTTGAAACAGACAATTATCATGATCTGCTATTTTCAGGAACTGAAGTGCCTGGAAGTTGCCTACGAATTGATGGAGAAGCTGTAAAAAATAAGTGTCTTTTAGATTATTTGATGGATGGAAAGGTGCGAATTCTTGCTTTTAAAAATCCGGGGACCGGAAAGATTGTTTTTCGGACAATTCTACGGTTACTCTGGGATACGGAAAACAATCGACCTGTTCTGTTTCAGGATTTTATCTATCCGAGTATCAATGATCCAGAAATGGAAAAAGTTCTGCGGGAGGCTTGTATAGCAAAAGCTAAAGATCTCAACATTCCTCTTTTAACAAGTTGTGGAGGTGAGGCAGAAATGTATAAGGGAAATGCGACCTCTTTTGGGAGCTCTTGCCCTTACGAGTACGTAGATTCTGCAGGAGGTGTCACAGAAGGGGTGTACTCTATTCGGCATGCGCAAGTTCTTTTTTTTGTAGAGGGCTAAGAGCAGGCTTTCCAGTAGAACGGAACTGATTACCTTTTTCGTTGATAAAGGTAGATGGGTATATTACAGGTGTTACCATGTCTAACAAGGTGTTTTTGTAGATAGTAAACAGCTCTTTTCTTCCTTCTGCAGAATTTAGTCTTGCAAGGTTTGCAGGTAAATATGCGATTTGATGTGCTGTTTGAGTTAATACAAGAAGAGGGTAGTGGAGAATGTTGAAGGCAGCGCTCTGAACAGCTTGCATAGGCAAAGAAGGGGATTTAGTCAAATATCTCTTGGGTAGGCACTCTAGCAGTATCGGATTTTGTTGAACCCCAGATCCAAAGGAAATCCCTAGATCATCTCTAGAAAAAGAAGATCTTTGATGCCAAGTAGGGATCCAATTTAAAGCAAAGAGCTCTTTAAATCTCAGATCATCTGTCAGTTTTTTCAGGTCTCCAGGAATGGGTATTCCCAGCCGTTTAAATTGCTTTAAAGTAGCAAGGATCGCCATTCCAATGCCCGTTCTGTCTGTGCTGCTTTTGCAGTGCAACACGGTTGGTAGTTTCTCATTAGCTCCGTTGATGGCAGATATGATCATATTCATATGTAAGAAGAGATGAAGAATCGATAGCCTTTTGGATAGAGAAGAAAAATGCTGCTCTAAAGCCTTTATGTGAGGCTCTAGCTCAGGGGTTTTTGGAAGAAATTTTTGAATTTTATCCCAACCTTGACGCATGAGAAGAGGGGAAGTATATCCTTCTCCTAGAAATTTAAATTTCTCAAAACTGTTAAAGCTTTGGGACATTAAGATCGGTTTGCAAGACACTTTGAAAACATTTCCATGCGCATCTTCTACGGCAATCGGTTCTTTACTCAAATACTGTAAAGCTTTGATCTCTTTTTTTAAGAAACGTTTTTCATTATGTTCTGGGGTTCTCGTGTAAAAAGCCCACATGAGATTGGAATCAGACATGATGGCATAGACAACATATGGAAATTCTAGAGAAGCTCCATTTTCATTCCAGTTTAATCCTTCTTTTCCACGTAGGTATGTCGGCATTTCTTGCAGAGGGATTTTCGAAGGATCTGCTTTTTTCAGCAGGGGAATTCCCAGTTTGTTCGATAGCATGAAAAGGGCCTGCTCTTCTGCTTTATCTATAGTGTTAGGACGTCCTGTATAGGCAATGGTTTCTCCGTTTTCTTTTACGACGCTTAAGTTCTGAATAGGATCCGATAATCTGTCAGCACTAGAAGAAGTAGCGTGATCAATTTGAACTACCATGCCATTATGATCTGTATAAGAATGGCCATTAAATTCACTGTTGTGCTTGTAAATGCTTTGTATTTCTAATAGGTCGGCAATTTCTTGATCTGTTTTATTTTCCAATCCAAGTAAATGTTTTAATCCTTTGGAAAGGGTGGGCCTTGCAAAAAGATCTCCTCGATTTTTTGAGCTAAAGCTGGAACTGCTAATTTCTTTTTCAGAAGCTCCTTTAGGATTTCTTTGATTAGAGATATTTTTACAAAGGTGTCTTAGGCTTTCGTGATGCTCATAAGAGGTTGCAGAGGCCTTAGGGTACACATGTTCAACATGGACAAGAGAGATCCTTCTTCCGTCTTCTGCAGTATCTTCGTAGCGGGATATTTCGGGGATTGGTCTTTGAAATGAAATAGATTGTGTCATAAACTAAATCCCGTTTTTTATTATTTAATAACGTTAATTATAGTTTATGTTTGCTATTGTTTTCAATTAAATACATAATTTAAGTTATTTATAATTATGGGAATGTGTATATAATTATAGTTTTAATTAATGAGGTAGAGCTCTTATGGAATGAAAGAGCTCTACTTTGAGTATGTTAATATTAAGTGTTGAAAAGTTTTTGAATGGATGTTTGAACAGAATTCGTAGCTGTTTTTAGAGATCTCTCTATTTTTTGCGAGAGCGTAAGAGGTTTTTTTTCTTCAACTTTTTCTTGTTTTATTTCCATAACAACAGGCTCTTGTTTTGCTTGGACCGGAGCTGCCGAATTAAAATATTTATAGGCAGCATAAGAAACTCCCAATAAAGCAACAGCTGCTATTCCAATTTTAAGATTTGAGCTTAGCTCGGGAAGATTGCTGAGCCATTCTTTAGTGCTAACTTCCGTTTTTGGAGCAGAAGGTGCAGGGGCGTCAGTTGAGGTGGAAGAAGGCGAGTTTACTGTGCTATCTTCTGTAAGAAGTTCCTTAGCAAGAGTCTCTATCTTTTGATCAGTGGTTACGTCAAGTTTAGTTGTTGATTCTAAGGTGGTTGAGAGTGTTTCTGTGGAAGCGCAGGTGTCTGCTGTTTGATTAAAAGAAGTAATGCCTAGAAGAGACAGGACTCCAATGTTTGTTTTCTCTGAAGTCGTCGCCAAGGAGATTTCAGGAGCGATTGTTGGTTCAGAAGAAGGATCTGTTAGTTGCATATTTTGGGAAATGTCTGCGCCTTCTATGTGATTAGAAGAATCGGTGTCCGAAGAGCTTTCTATTACCACAAGACTTTCTGGGTTGGTTGTCGGCTCAGAAGAAGGAAGCTCACTGGGTGAGTTTACAATAGAAACGTCATAATCATTTAAAGAACAGGTTGCATATTCTTGTTGTTCAGGGTTGATAAAATTGGAGAAAAGATTTGTTAGTGGGTTACTGCTATTTGTATAGGAAAAATCCGTAGCTGCTGTTGTTCCATATGGGGTGTTTAGTTTTATATTGTCGGATATCTGGACCATGATCTTGCATTCCTTAAATAAAAGAGTTTAACTAATAGTGAAATTCTTGAATGTGGGATATGTTATATTATATCTCTGTTTTGATCAAACTGAAAAGTTGCTTAGATTGTTTTTTGTTTGTGTTTTTTTTGTAATAATATAAATTTTATTATTTCGTTTTATTTTAGGGTTTATTTGGTGTAAGGCGACATTAGAATAAAAAATTTATGATGAGGAATTCTGTAAATGTGAAATTTAAAGTTTCTGATAAGAAGGGGGCTTGTTTGTGTGAAAACCCAGCAATTTTCTAGGAAAAAAGCTGGGTGTAAACGTTTATTTGAAAGCTACAGTGTGAACAGTTTGTTAAATATCGAACTCGTTTTAGGGGATTTCACTATTTTTCGTGAAGGATGGAGCCCTTTTTGTCTTATTCCGATTTCTCTTAAAGGCGACATAGGTTTCGCCTCTGTCTTCTCCGTAGCTGGCGGCTTTGGCTTGAGGTATTTATAAGCAGCATAAGAAATTCCTGCTAAAGCAAGGGTTACTACTCCGGCTGTAACTGCTGTACTTAAACCGGGATTACTGAACCAATCTTTAGCAGCTTCCCCTAGTTGATCAGTATTCTTTTGCGTTGAGGTAGGAGTCTCATTTTCAGCCGTATAATAGGTTTTGGCTTTGGGGACATAGTTTGGATCCTCTTCTAAGGTACACGTTCCTGGATCTTCTTCTGGGGTCGAAGTACTACTTTTTTGGGTAATATCTTCTTCTGTAGAGCTCTGAGACATTTCTGGAATAGAAGTGTCAGAGCTAGATTCAACAGGTTCTGAACCTACGTTACTTGTTATCTGCACTATCGCAGGTGCCGTGTCTTGAGTTGGGGGAAAAGCCTCTTCGCAAGTTTCATTTTCATTACCTGCAGTAGTGCAAATATAGGTCTTTCCATTAAAAACTTGGATTGGGGATTTTTTCTCCATTGCAGCAGGAGCCATAGCAAATAGATTAGGATAAGTCTGAGGGATAGTGCCGGGGAGGGGTTTAGCGGCAAATACATTTTTTCTAAAAAAATCTTCTAAATTAAATGTGGAAAAGGATGCTGATTGATCTGGGGCTGGCGATGTGGTTACAAGTTGATTGTTAGACGCATCTGTTATCGATCTTTCGGGAATAGGTTTTAAATTAAGAAAAAACCCTGTGTTTATATGAGACGGTAAGTCTGTGTATGTTTTATATGTGAACCTGGGGTTGAAATTTGCTTGGGTAGCATTTGGTGTGCTGCCTGGAGTATACGAGGAGATATTATAATATAGATCACTCATGATGCTATGTTTCCTAAATAAAAATGTTTAATTATTAATAAATGTAATTCATTGACTCATGTATTTTATCATTTTGCTATTTCTTGGTAAATGTAAATTTATATAAATTGTTGTTATTTATAACTATATGATAATAGTTTAAGTTTTGTTATTACGTTTTTATTTGCAAGTTGATTTGAAAGTGTTGTAACTATATAATAAAATTTTTACGATGGAGGACAGGCATGGGTGGGGTCAAGAGAATTGCTGTGACTGGTGGAGCTGGCCAAATTGCTTATAGCTTGCTGTTTCGAATTGCCAATGGAGATGTGCTCGGAAAAGATCAGAAGATCGCTTTGCATATTTTAGAGCTTCCTGAAGCTATGACCACTTTAAAGGGCGTTGCGATGGAGCTCGAGGATTGCGCTTTTCCTTTACTAACAGAAGTGAACATCGGATCTGATCCTCGGGAAGTATTTAAAGGAGTGGACTACGCCTTTTTGGTGGGCGCAAAGCCTAGAGGCCCTGGTATGGAAAGAAAAGATCTCCTAATGGAAAATGCGAAGATTTTCATCGAACAGGGAAAGGCTTTAGATGAAGTAGCAAATCCTGACGTCTTGGTTTTGGTGGTAGGAAATCCTTGTAATACCAATTGTTTAATCGCTCGTAGCTTTGCTAAGAGACTACATCCTCGCCAGTTTTTTGCCATGAGCAGGTTAGATCAAAATCGTGCAGCGGCATTTTTAGCGCACAAAGCAGGTGTGGATGTAGAGGAAATGTCTCATGTCGTAGTGTGGGGTAATCACTCAGCGACACAGGTCCCAGACTTTGTTCATGCAAAAATTCAAGGCAAAGACGCTCTGACAGTTTTAGCTGCACACAGAGACTGGTTAGAAAAAGATTACGTTCCTAAAGTGCAAAAAAGAGGCGCTGAGGTGATCAATACTCGAGGTAAATCATCTGCAGCCTCTGCAGCCAATGGAGCGGTAGATGCTATGAAGTCCTTAGTTTTTCCTTCTAAAGAGGGAACTGTTTTTTCTATGTCTGTTTTTTCAGACGGAAATCCTTATGGAGTGCATTCAGGGCTAGTTTTTTCCTTTCCTTGTATCTGTAAAGGGCACGGGAAAGTAGAGATTGTTCCCGGTTTTACCTGGGACTCTTTTTTAAAAGAAAAGATCGCCCTTACCGAAAAAGAGCTCATGGAAGAGCGGAGCATGATAGAGCACCTTTTAGGGGGGAAACATGAGTGATATTCTATTTCAGATCACGGAGCAAAATTTAGAAACAGGTCTTCGAGGATATCCTTGTGGTTATTGCACAACCTCTTTTGTAGATGCGCAAAAAGGACTTTTTTATGTAGGAAAGCCTCTTTCGGAACTTTCTGCTTCTACTCCAGAAGATGTGATCTCTTTGCTCTATCACGGAAAAGAAGTTACAGCAACAGAAAAAGCAGCTTTTATTCAAGATCTAGGGCAACGATCAGCTTTGCAAGAAAAAACGGTCCAAGCAATCGAAAAGCTTCCAAGGGAAGGGCATCCTATGAAGCTATTTTGTGCAAGCTTACTTGTTTTAGGTATGCTTGAAGGGACGGGAGACTATAAAGAAGACTGTTTGAATGTAATCGCTAAAATCCCTCATTTAGTGGCTGTTGTGATCAATTATCATGCAGGATGGGGGAAGACCCCCCTTCCTAAAAAAGATCTTGGATACATGCAAAACTTTGCATATATGCTACAGCTGCCAGGAAAAACAGATAAGCTCACAGAGGTCTTTACTCTATTTAATATTTTGCATTATGACCATGGGGGAGGGAATTTATCAGCTTTTGTTGGTAAGGCCGTAGCCTCTGGTTTAGAGGATATGTATGGTTCCTTAACAGCTGCTATGTGCGCCTTAGCAGGTCCTAGACATGGAAAGGCTAATCAGGATTGTTTGCACTTCGTGGAAGGGATTTTGCAGACATTGGGTAATGAGGCAACAGAAAGCCAAGTGGAAGCATATCTTCGAGATCGTTTGGCTCGCGGCGAGCTCGTTTTCGGATTTGGACATGCAGTACTTCGAGTGGAAGATCCTAGAGCAACTGTCCAATATGCTTATGTGGAGAAATATTATCCTGAGCATCCTTTGGGGAAAATTGCTAAACACTTACGTAAGGTAGGGCCTAAAGTTTTACAAGAAAATCCGAAAATTTCGAACCCCTATCCAAATGTTGATGCCATTTCTGGAATTCTTTTAACGGCAGCAGGATTTGGCTATCCCCAATATTTTACTGTTCTTTTTGGGCTTTCTCGTTGTGTGGGAATTTCTATGCAGATTGTGTATGAAAGATTAGAAGCGCGTGAGGGAAAAGGAACTCCTATTGTGCGCCCAAAATATCTGTATAAAGCAAGATAAAGAGGATTTTCTTGAAACGCGTTTGGCTTTGTTTAGCATTTAGTACCTTTATACATGCGGATGAAACAAGTTTTTCTTTTGCTCCAATTTATTCGCTTCCAAGCCTGCAGAAAAGCTTTGGAATGCAAGACCTGCGCTTTTGGAAAGGAACAGAAGGGGGGCTTTCTAAGCTCCTAGCTCGTAGAGGCGTAGATGATGTTTTACATGGACATGTGCAAGATTCCTCTTTCGAGTGGGATTGGGGAGTTAGAAGCGGAGTTAAATACGATGATCCTTACGCCGAATGGCACTTGACCGCGACTCATACACATTTTCACTCTAAACCATACGCTGGTTCTCAAAATGGAAGAGAGATTGTTCCTCTTTGGCATGATCTGGAATCTCCCATAGGACAAGAATTGGAAAGGTCTTCTCATTCCAGCTGGAAACTTGATGTCGATATTGCAGACGTAGAAATTGGCAGAATTTTTGCCTTTAAGCGTTTTGTGAACGTAACTCCCCATGCAGGGATTAGAAGTACGTGGATGTACCAAAAACTCACGATTGATTATGACCAGTTTAGCAAGGGGTTTTTAAATCAACCAGCTCTTGGGAATAATTGTTTAGCGTTAGGGGCCCGTGGTGGGGCAGATTCTTTGTGGTCTTTGGGAAAAAACCTTTCGTTTTTCGGAGATGGCGCAATAAGCTGGCTTTATGGATATCACAATATTCACGAAAGACAATCTTTAGTAACTCTAGGAGGCTCTATTCCTCCTCGCCCTCGTATTAATATTTCTATGTTAGAGTGTTCTTTAGGATTCCAATATGCAAAGCAATTTCCTCGATCTCAGAGCAGTTTAACGGTGAAAATGGGATATGAGATCAACTACTTTTTTAACCGCAATCGTTGGATGAATGGGTTTAGTCCTATGGAGCCAAGTGTTGACCAAGAGAAAATTTCCTTACAAGGCCTTTCTTTAGGGTTTCGTCTGGATTTTTGATTTCCAAGAGTTGATCCAGGCTTTCAATTGAAATAATTTATACTCTTTTAGTGATGAAGCATGTCGTTTTCTTCTATTTGAAATAAAATAGTTAATTGGAGTTTTTTTTCAGTTTCTTTATAGTGTAGCTTCATTTTTTTTTGAGGTTATTTTGTTTGTTTCTCCAAAACCGCCAGGATCATCACGAAATTTAGCTCCAGAGAGTTCTCCTAAGGAAAAAAGTTATATTGGTTTGGGTTGGGATCATGTAAGTGGGGCTATTGGCGGCTTTATTCAATCGATTCAAAAAAAAGCAGGTTTTGCCGCATCTGATTTTGCTGCAAATTTAGCACACGAGAATTTTCAACGAGTTTTTAGAGGAACACCCTATGCTGCCTACACTAGCTACGAAGAGGCATTGGATGCCTATCGCAACGATTGTCGAGAATCTCCATCCAGTGCGACTCAAGAAATTGCAAAAAGGATGTTTTCTCTGCCGATTTGGGACTTGGCCTATGAAACTTTAGCGCCCTATTTTTTAGGGGGCGGAGAGAAATCTTCAGATGGCTTTGCGGATAAATTCGTTAGAGACACGATAGCTGTTAAAGAATCGTTACGTCGGGATATTGGACAAGGAATAGTTTATACTACGGGTCTCAAGCTCTCCGCTTATACTTTCCTATTTGATTCTCATAGGAACGGGAACTATCCTTATTTAGCAGGGAACCGATTTGTAAATGGGCGAAAGATTGGAGTTTTACGTCATGGAGTTCCGGTAAGAGAATGGTTGGAACTTTCTGCGATCCTTCCTAAATCTAAATCAGGAGATAACATACAAGAAGAGGCGAAAGAGCCTAAAAACTTGGGTAATTCTCGCATCTCTGAAGAGTATAGATCCTTTCTAGATGCCTGCGCTCTTGAGGGTAAGAAAATTCTTTATAACTGTTTATTAAATCCCTACAACACAGAGGGGGATGAAAGACCTCGTATTGAAGCGTTATTTAAATTGGGGTTGGAAGAGCAGTATAAGGACACGTTCCATTTTATAAGAATCCCTGCGGACGGTCCCATAATCAAAGGATGTAAAGATACTACTAACTTAGAGTCTTACACAGGCCTTATTCGTCATAATATCAAAGAATTGGAAACGTGGTCTGCTGCGGATTTTCAAAGTTGGGAAGCTCTATCTAAAAAAAACTTAAAAGGATTTGTTCCTGGCTCTGAAAGAATGAGAGATATCATTTTAGATAAGTATGAACCACTATTACAGTTTGCGTATTCTGTGATTCTTACTGCTTATGATAACAATGGTCGGCGCGATCTGGATCTGGATGAGTTAACGCATCTTTTACGAGAAAAAAAACAAGCCTTAATGATGCTCTTTTGCACACTTTTAAAGATGTGTTTAATCAAAGAATTGGGGATTACCGATTACAATAATACTTGTAAAGATGCGATTGATCGCGGTTCCATGCATTTAGTTTGTGATTTTCTTTGGGATTGTTTTTTAACGAGCTCTTTAAAATACAGTGAAGATAATTTGCGGGTTCATGCTGCCTGGCCTGCTGTTATGGCCAAAACCCAAGCTATTTTAGAGGATCGAGCCGAGTGGATTACTTCTTTCGCCCGATGGATAGAAAGAGTGGAGTCTAATCGTGATTTTAAGAAAGCTATTTTTGATTTTTGTAAGAAGAATAGGCTTACACCTGATCTTCCTGTAGATTTTCTAAATGCGCATAAATCTATCGGTTATATAAATAACCTTATTTCTAAAACCCAAGGTGATTTTACTCTGTCTCGAAAATTGTTGCTTTCTTCCACTTTTGACGCAAGCAACCTATTAGTTGATCAAGAGCCTTTAAGGAAATATATCCTGAGAGGGCTTCCTTTGATTTTAGAAAGAAGTCGATATCATAACCTTCCTTTGTCCGAATCTCCAGAATCTGTGTTACAATTTACAAATGTATCAGAAGATGCTGAATCAATTAGTGGAGAGTTAGGATTTTTCTCTCCAGATTTTGACGAATTTGTCGGGGGTCCTGTTTTTACTATATCTGCCGAAACTCTAAAAGTGGGGAAGGTAGAAGTTGCTGTAAGGTGGAAAATTGAAAAAGCAGATTTGGAAAAAAAAACAGTTCCGATACAACTCTCTATCATGTCCCGACTTCGCCCGATAGAAGAAGAGTTTGAACGTATTGAGGAAGAAACTGATGGTACGGAACATAAATCAGCAGGAGATGGTGCTGCTGAAGAATCTCAAGAAAGAAAATTATTAAGAGAGCAAGCTATTCGAGAGAAAGTTGCGGCTCGACAAGCTTTGCAAATCAAACCACAGATGCTTGAGGATCCAGTTATTGATGTTCCACCGAGCGTTGTAGTTGCAAGACAATCTTTAGCCTCGCAATTAGGTGATCGAAAAGATCCTGGAATTACACGTTCTCATAGTGCAGGATCTCTTCTAATGACTCATAAAAATCCTCTTGTTAGAGAGGCTCCAAATCGAAAAGAGCCTTCGATTGTCCTTGTAGAAGATGTTGTAGATGGAAATATAACTCCACCCGAAATATTGGAGCAATTTCCTGAGGAAAATAAGAGGGATGCAGAAGAGGTTGTTGCTAAAAAACCTTATTCTCGGAGATCTCGGATGGGACGAGATATTGTACTTCTTGGATGTGGTGCTGCAATGGGATCTGCAATCACGTCGTTGTGGTCGAGGAGCTTTTTTGGCTTTGCAAAATCTAATACGTCTCACAATGACAAAGAACCATCGATTACAAATAAAGAAGTAGAGGCATTAAGACGCTCCTTTTCTGAGCAAACGACTACTGCTTCTCAAACTGATGAATCAAGTCAGGTTGCATTTTTCAATAATTCACAGAAAGCAGTTAGGACAGATGCTGAAAGAAAGAAATCTAAGAAAGAGAAAGTTCCCGTTTTGGAAAGTATGCTTTTATTGCCCGCTCCAGGCATTGTTAAGCCAGATGTTATTTCTAGTTTGATGAAGTCAAGCCGCGATATTTTACCTAATTATGTTTTCAGTCTTAACTCTGAAGGTTTCGGGTCAACAGCCCTTGTTACGATCCCTCAGATGACGGGTCAGATAGATCCTATTGTTCAGGTTAGAATCGAAGATTTTAATAAGGTAGCTCCTTTGAAAATTTTTAATTCTACTGTAACGATACCAACCCTATTTTCGCCGCTCGTTGTTTCTTTGATGAATAATTCTAGTGATTTAACTCGTGCTACTGGGGTCTCTTCCGATCCGACTGCAGAAGATTTAGAGACTCCTGCAGAGGAGTCTCAGAATCTTGTTTTTGAAAAGAAAATGTCAGCTGCAGAAAATGTAGATTTAGAGAGTAACTTGTATCTAAAGTATACTCCCTTAAAGGTGAACGAGATCAATGCACGAACATTAGATGATGTTGATCGTATAGCGAAAGATTCTTTAGTCAATGCTCCAGGAATCAGTGCTCCAGGTTTTTCCACATCTTTTAAAATAGCTGCTACAATTGCGTTGGGGGCTGCAATTGCCTACACAGCCGTAAAGGCCTATCACTATTTTCAGGCCCGAACTCAGGAAACGGTGAAAAAGGAAACCCCTGTGGTTGTAAGTAAAGCTCCTGAAGTTGCTTTGCCACAGCCCAAAATAAAAACTTTGAAGGAAAAAATACAAGACAAAGCTCTTTTGATCAGAAAAGCTTTAACTAAATCCCCTATGGTGCTCGTAAACGGAAAAAAGTAGATAAAAACCTGAGAACACAATAAACTCTATCAATTCATGTTTTTACCTTTAATTAATACTTTATGAAAGTAGCTGTTGTAGGAGCGGGCTTTTCAGGTCTTGCTTTAAGTTTTCATTTTCTAGAAAAAGGCGCTCAGGTACATCTCTATGATCAAAAAGGGATCGGTGCTGGGGCTTCCGGAGTTTCTTCGGGTCTTTTACATCCCTATGCAGGCGAACAGGTCCGTAGGAGCTGGAAGGCCGATGAGGCTATGGAAGCTACAAAATCTCTCTTAGAAATAGCTCAAAAATTCTCAGCGCAACCCGTGGCTGATTTTTCTGGGATCTTACGTAAAGTAGATCCAAAGCAACGGGAAACTTTTCTGAAACATGCGGCTTTATACAAAGATGTGGAAATCCTAAATGAAGAGTGGGTGTTGATTCGATCGGGAATTGCTGTGCACTCATCTTCGTATCTAGCAGGACTTTATGAGGCATGTACTTTAAAAGGGCTTGTTTTTTTTCAGCAAAAGATTGATGTTTCAGCTCAGTTATCTGGATATGATGCATGTGTTTTTGCCCTAGGGGCTGGTATCTTTTCTTTTGCAGAGAGAGATTCAGGACCTCTATCTCAAGTAAGAGGGCAGACGCTTTTGTGTAAGTGGAATTTACCCCCATTGCAATATCCATTACTTGGAAAGGGACACGTAGTTCCTCTTCCCGGAGGTAAGCTGGTACATGTGGGAGCGACCTATGAAAGGAATTCAGCGGAGATAGAACCTTGTGAAAAAACGGCGATGTCTTTGTTAAAGCCTCAAATGGAGAGGTTAGTTCCTGATTGGAAAGACATGTCTCCGATCGATTGTAGGGCCGGGATTCGTGTTGTAAGACCAGGTCATGCTACAGCTTGGATGTATCCTATTGGAGATAAAAAATGGGTGCTTACAGCTATGGGATCTCGAGGTCTCCTCTATCATGCATATTACGCCAAAGCTGTTATAGAAAATATAGGTATATAAGATGAATAGACAGTTCACATTTTTAGGGACGGGAAGTTCTATAGGAGTTCCTGTTATCGGTTGTAAATGCTCAGTTTGTCTTAGCCAAGATCCTAAAAATAATAGATTGAGAGCAGGAGCGCTTCTCTCCTTACAAGGAAAAAAGATTTTGATTGATGCGGGCCCAGATATCCGCACGCAAGCTCTTACTCATAAAATTGATAGGCTCGATGCTTTTATTTTAACTCATTTGCATTATGACCATGTTGCAGGGTTTGATGATCTAAAGATCTATTCTTATATACAAGAAAACAAAAAGCTTCCTTGTATGATGTTACAAGAGGCGTGGGAAGGATTTAAAGAAAGACACAGTTATCTGATGTCTTCTTTCTCAGAAGACATCCCAGATAGTCCATTTTTCTCTTGGCATATTTTACAAGGGACAGGCGGAAAAGTGCTCTTTGAAGGAATGGATATCGAGTATCTTACGTATTTGCAGGGAGGCACAAAAGTTCTAGGGCTTAGAATTGGGAACCTTGCCTACATTACCGATATTAAAGATTATGAAGATGAAGTGTTGCAGAGGTTACAAGGCGTAGAGATTTTAATTGTTAGCGCGATTAGACCTCAAAAAACTTCCAAGAACTTTTCTTTGCAAGATGCTCTAGATTTTGTAGAAAAAGTTTCTCCTAAAAAAACATATCTCACACATATGGCCCATGAAATCGATTATAATCTTATACAACCAACCTTGCCATCAGATGTGTATTTGGCGTATGATGGCCTTTCATTTTCTTTTTAATGAGCGAGATATACTATGAGCCAGGAATTTCATCTTTCAGATCTTAAAAGAGCCTATTTAGTAGGAGTCCATTCTTCCGGTAGAGATAAAGCTCTTTGTGAAGAATATCTGCAAGAACTTCATCGTTTGTGCGACAGTTATGGACTTCCTGTAGTAGGCCAGATCGCTTGTCCTATAAAAAAATTCGATGCTGGGACCTATTTAGGAACTGGAAAGATCGAAGAGATTCTGCAAATATCGATAGAAAATCAAGTAGATGTCGTTATTTTTGATGATGAGATTTCTCCTCATCAACAAAAGAACTTGGAAGCTCTTCTCAAAAGGCCCGTTATTGATCGGACGGAACTAATTTTAGAGGTGTTTGCACAAAGAGCGCAGACGAAAGAAGCCAAATTGCAGATCGAGCTTGCTAGAGTAAAGTACCAGTTTCCTAGGCTTAAGAGACTTTGGACCCACTTGTCTAGACAATCCTCTAGTGGAGGAGGACACGTTAAGGGAGAGGGGGAAAAGCAAATTGAGATCGATCGCCGGTTACTTCGAAAGCGTATCGAACGATTGAAGGATGAAATCGAAGGCATTGCGGCCAATAGACAGACGCAGCGTATAGCGAGGAAACGTTCCGGTATTCCTACTTTTGCAATCGTTGGCTATACCAATGCTGGCAAGTCTACTCTTATGAGAGCACTTACTCACGAAAATGTCTTAGTAGAGGATCGCCTTTTTGCGACACTTGATACGACCACCCGTAAATTTTCTTTACCTAATAAACAAGAAATCTTACTTGTCGATACAGTAGGGTTTATCCGTAAAATTCCTCATACGCTAGTGGCCTCTTTTAAAAGTACTCTAGAAGAAGCCGTTTTTACCGATATTCTTTTGCATTTAGTAGATGTTAGTCATCCCATGGCAGAAGAGCAAGCAAAAGCTACTTGTGAAGTACTAAACGAGCTGGGAGCTGCTGATCGCCCTATCATTACAGTGCTCAACAAGATCGATGCTTGTGAAGATAAGAGTATCCTGATGAAGTTTCGAGCTGAATACCCAAGAACGGTGGCTATTTCTGCAACTACGCAAGAAGGGGTTGAAGAACTGATCGATCTTATGATGCAAGAGGTGAGCAAACTTCGCAAAGTTTTGAACTTGCAAATTCCTCAAAGCGAGTACGCATTAGTCAGTCAGCTTCTTCGAGAAGGAAACATCATTCATTCGGAATATGAAGAAAATGACATTCTTTTAACCGTAGAGATCCCTTTTCAAATAGAGCATCTTGTTAAAAAATATGAACGGCCTAAAAGCTAAATTTTTCGAAAGTTCACGTCTTTTCAGAAAAGACGTGAACTTGAGATGAGCAGAAGTTAAGAGTCAACCTCTGGATTAACTGCCTCTTTTCTTTGTTCTTTTACTGCTGCTGTCTTCGTCGTCTTGCTTGTCAGTTTTTTGATTCGATCTATATGTTTTTCTGTTGTTTCTACTGTCTTTTCTGTTTTCTGAATTTTTCATTGCATCGGATTTTCTAGTAGGAGAAGGTGGCGGCGTCTGCTGAGTGCCAGATCCCGAGCCTGTAGAGCCACCAGACCCAGAAGCAGGCTCTGCAGCCATCAAAGATCCTACTGAAAAAGACAGCAGTATTGTAGCTAAAGATATTAAACGTATTTTTTTTATGTTAGACATATGCCCTCTAAAATTTATTTTTATTTTATAAAATATACCATTTGATGCTCATTTTATGAAAAACTACTCAAAGCACCTTAATGTTATTCTCTAATAGAGGTGGAAGTGCGTCAAGTTTTTTTTAATTTGGCAATGCATAAGTATAGGGGGTTTTTGCGAATTAAATGTTAAGTTATTGTTTGACAAGTGTTTGCGAGAAAATATTGCGATTTTACTTGTGAAATCCAGTTTTTTAAGGAATTCACTGATAATAAGTAGTTTAAGTTCGCTAAATGTCCTTGCGTTTTTTTTGCATACGATGACAAACTTGTAGCGACGTTTTAGAAACCGATATTCATACCTAGGAGAATAGTATGCTCAATCGCTTTTTTCTGATCTCTATGACTGTTTTTATTCCTTTTATAGCAAGCGCCCAAATTATAGAAACTCCGCATATTGCAGATGTAGTAGACCTTGTAGAAGATGATGCTTGGGTTTTGGTGGATTTTGATAATACA
The DNA here is from genome assembly GCA_019745395.1 of Rhabdochlamydiaceae bacterium. GTDB lineage: Bacteria > Chlamydiota > Chlamydiia > Chlamydiales > Rhabdochlamydiaceae > CAIJXB01. Next base: position 41,414 of record JAIETG010000014.1, read on the forward strand.
CTTTTTCAGGCAAAGCAAGCTTTGGGGCATGCTGGATGGTTTTATGATGAAGTGGATCTAGGAATGCAAAAAGGTTTGGGGCATGAAGAGGCTGTTCGCGAAGCTTATGTGCATTGGGTAAAAGTACAGAAATTTTGTTCTGTACAGCCTCTAGAGGAAGATTTTATTCCTTTTTTAACCAAGCTTCAAAACCGAGGAATAGTAGTACTTGGTTTAACTCTTAGGCAGCCAATGGTTGCAGATTCTACTATGCGTCAAGTGGACTCCTTGGGACTAGACTTTTTGAAAACAGCGCCTGTACAAGAGGATTTCGATATCCCTGCAAAGTCTCATGCGATCTATCTAAAGGGAGCTTTATTTGCGAGTGATTATAATAAGAAAAGCGAAATCTTTGAGACCTTCCTTTCTATGACAAATCAAATGCCTAAAAAGATCTTTTTTATCGATGATAAAAGAAAAAATGTAGAAGAGCTGGAGCAAATGGCTGCCAAGCTTGGAATTGAGTACATAGGGGTGTATTACACAGCCATTGAAAAAGCTGATCCTGTCTATTTTCGTGATCTTGCTGCTTTCCAATATAAGATGCTAGAAAAGATCCTAAGTAACGAAGCTGCCATGCACTTAATGGAAAAAGGGATCGAATAGGACTTGTTGAAGTTTATTACCCTTCTTTTTTTCGGGACGACTGCGACGGCGTTTTCTTTTACAGAAAACTATGTGGTCATTCGTCCTTCTGCATACATTTTAGAATTGTATACAGATCAGGATGTATGCATTTGCTCGTATCCTATTGGACTTGGAGAAAATGGACTTGGTAAGACTCGGCGAGGGGATCGAAAAACGCCTATCGGAACGTATCATATTCTTTGGAAGGCTACCAGTTGTTGGGAACAATATGGTGGCTTGCCTATCCTTGAAGGATCTTCCTATTGTGGGACTGATAACTCTTTTAGTCCAAATTACCGAGACTATTTGGATGACGGCGCCATATGGGGAAATGATTTTGGCGGCAGTGAAATTTTTTTCATGTGTTTAAATTATCCTAACGAATCAGATCTGGAAAAGGGATTTACAGGCTCCGGTATTGGGATTCATGGGACATTAAATGGCGGAATAGGAGAGTTTTCCTCAGCTGGCTGCATCCGGATGCATCCTCACGATGCTCGAAATTTGTACGGTCAACTCTCAATAGGATCTTTGGTTTATATTGAATCTGACTAATTATCCTACGTAAATTTCAATATCGCAACACTTTGTGAACATTAGTTCTGAGTACAATTTTTCTGATGCAGGAGAGCTGAGTAATACTAGATTCTCCAATCCAAGAATCGATGCTCTGTTCATCAAAAACTGCATCATAGAGCGGCCTAATCCCTTTTTTTGATGTTCAGGAAGTATTGCAATATTAAATATCCCACCAGTCGTTTTATTGGGAATAAGAGTTCCTGCTCCTACGGGAGTCCCATTAAGATACAGGACGTAATTTTCAGCTTGTACATTCGCAAGCAATTTGGCTAGTCCATTTTTTGTAGGTTCGTCAAAATGAAACACCGTGGCCAAAAGATTATGAAAAATTTCTAAATCTGCGATTTGAATTTGATGGCTGGGTAGGGGCGTAGGTTTGATGTCCCAATTCATGAGAAAACAGGTGACAACAGATTGAAAACCTTTTTCTTTTAGTACCGTTACAAGATCATTGGGTCCATTTTGGTTATGCACCCAAAAAGAAAGAGGGATATCATTGGGTCCCTGAGAAATCAGATCCGCTACCTTACTCTCTAAACTCTTGTTCGTGGAAAGATGCATAACAGCATTGAAAAGGGGATGGGGGATTCCTGAAAACCAAGCAAAAGCTTCTTTGCTATTTTCTTGAGCAGGTAACATTTTATCGTACAAACTTTCTAGTTCCTGAAGAGCTTTAAATGTTGACATGCGAGCCTGCGTTTTTAGGGGTTAATGTTTTTTTAAAAGAAAAAAATACCCATTTTCTTGAAGGTTTTGAAGGGATTTTCCGTGGAGCTTTCTTTCGCTTTTTACGAGGTTTTCTAACGAAGAAGAGGGGAAAAGTTCGGGGTTTTTAGCGACGAGAGCTCCTAGCACGTGTTCTTCGGGAAAGCAAGAAATAAAGGGGGTACCAAGACGAACTAGTCTGTAGTATTCGGAAATAAGGTCTTGGATCTGAGGAGCATTAAAGTTAAGCCCAATTACTCTTGCTCGGACAGATTTAGTATTGTACATGTCGATTCCAGTTTCTTTCAGGAGAACTTGCTGTGTAGTTGGCAGAAGGTATCTAGTGCCATTTTTTCGACATTCGAAAAAACTGCCATTTTTAGCAATTTGATCAAAAATAGGTTCAGGATTTTTTAGGGGATATAAAGCAGCATCGAGCCAAAGGGCTTTTCCAAAGCCGAGCTTTTTGGCCTCTAAAAGAGCAAAAATCTTAAAACTGTAAGGCACTCCGGCATATTGAATTTCTTCTCCTGTAGGATTCGGAAATCCTCCAGTCATTAGAAGCACATGACCGTTAAATCCCGTGGCTTCTAATGCTGGAATCATAGTTTTAAGCTGATCTGCATAGACGCCATCATAAGAAGCAAAGACAACAATGCAGCAATCTCCGCCTTCGTTGATTTGAGTTAACTGCTTTACTGGAACTTTCCCTTGAGAAGAGCTTATTAGGGTTTGTTTTAGGCCTCTACTAATCCTGCCTAAAAAATCCGCTTCTTCTTTGAGCTCTGGTTTTTGAAACCAAAATTTTTTAGAAGCAGAGTTAGGGTAGATTTGATGTAAGGCAGGAGCTATATCTATCGCTCGTAATTTGCTTTGCACTTGTTCCCAATCTGCGGGAGTTGGATCTTCTTTAAGAGAAAGGTCGATAAAAAAAGGATTAGCGGAAAGAGATACAGTGAGAAGAAGAAGTAACAGTCGCATGGAGGTTTCCTTAATTAGTGAAGAGTTTGTAAAAAGAAATACCCCTTTTCTTGAGCCCATTTGGAGTCTTTTTTACCGAGTTTAATCTCAGCAAAAGAAAGCTCTTTAAAAGGTTGAGAAACCCATTTTCTGGGTTCTTTACCTATGATGCTGGAAAATACATATTCTTCGGGAAAACAGGAGCAGAAGGGGATGCCAATTTCCACAAGCTTATAATATTCGGAAACAAATTCTTGGGCTAAAGGAGAATTAAGATCAAATCCGATAATCTGAGCGCTGACGTACTGAGTTTTAAGGACGTCAACTCCCGAAATGTTTTTAATAAAAGCTCTGGTTTTAGGTAAAATAAATTTACTAAACGGAGCGTGCGTTTTCAAGAAACATCCATGTTTTTCGATCCATTCAAAAAGAGGGGAGGGATCTTTTAAAGGGAGGTAAGAAGCGTCGATCCAAAGTACTTTTTGAAATCCTTTTTTTTGCGCTTCTAGAAGGGTAAAGATCTTAAAGCTATAAGGGACTCCGCAGTATTGAATTTCTTTTCCTGTAGGATTGGGGAAGCCTCCGATTTTATAGAAAAGATAACCATTAAATCCTACTTTTTCCAAATTTTTTGCTAAAGCTTGTACCAGTGATTGGTAAATCCCGTTAAAACTGACGTAACACACTATGCAACGGTCTCCGCCTTCATTAATTTTTATCAGATGTTCTGAAGGGATTTTTCCTTCAGAAACATTGATTAGTGTTTGGTGCAAAGATTTAGAAATGCGGTTGTAGAAATCTTCTTTGGTGGCAAGTGTAGATCCCCATTGCCAGAGATGCTTTTGGGGGAAATCTTTAGGATAGAAATCATCAAGAAGAGGACGGATATCAATTTTTTGCAATTTACTCTGCACTTCCTCCAGATCTTCTTGAGAAAGAGAGTCTTTGACAGGGAAGTCGATCTTGAAGGGATTAGCAAAAAGTGTTACAGGAATAAGGAAAGAAAAGATGAACTTACGCACAGTTTATCCAGTACATTACGGTATACAAAGGAAGTATATTTTAGTGCCTTTAATTTTGTACACTACTTTAATTTCAAAAATGCCATATTGGGTTTTACAAGGACGGAGATATGTTTTGGTGGCAAAGATGTTTAGTAAAATGGGCTGGTAAAGGCCAAATTATCAATACGAGTTCCATGGAGATCTGGTATGAGTCTTTCGGAAAGAGAGAAGATCCTTGCTTGCTTCTGATTATGGGAGGAGGATGCCAAGGGATTTTATGGCCCGATCTTTTTTGCGAAAAACTGGCGTCTTTAGGTTTTTTTGTTTTGCGCTATGATAACAGAGATGTGGGCCTCTCTTCCTATTTTGATTATGAAAAAAAACCTTACAATTTAATGGATATGGCTCAAGATGCTGTAGATTTTTTAGATGCTTTGAGAATCTCAAAGGCTCATGTACTCGGCACTTCTATGGGGGGGGCTATTGCTCAGTTAATGGCTGTACACTTTCCTGAAAAAGTGCACAGTTTAAGTTTGATTGCTACAACCTGTGATTTTAGAAATATTGCTAACGCCATATTAGAAGAGCCACTAACAAACCTTCCTAGGCCCTCTCCATCTAAAGAATGTTTACAGTGGATTTCTTTGTTTTCTCAGCAGCATCCTCATTTAACTTGGATACAAAAGATACGAACTCAGTTAGATGGTTGGAAAATACTTAATGGGCCTGAGGTTCCTTTTGATTCGAAGTACTATAGTAAAATGATGCTAAAAACAATTTGGCGACAAAGGTCTTATAACGCACTTTTAAATCATGTGTCAGCCCTTTTGTCTTCAGTCGATCTTCTTTTACATACCCAGGGGAAGATTCAAGTGCCAACTTTAGTCTTCCAGGGGGAAAAAGATCCCATTTTCCCATTAGGGCACGGAGAATTTTTATCTCAAACAATCCCTTTGGGAGAGCTGTGCCTTATCGATAAAATGGGACATAACTTAAATGCTTGTTTTTATGAACCTATTTTAGGCAGAATTAGTTCTTTTTTAGGAAAACAGTAGAAAAAAGATGTACTGTATAAAGTGTGGAGCTCTTCAGGCAAACGGGCAAGCTAAGATTTCTTTTCGAGCGGAATGTGATTCTTGCGGAACTTCTTTGCATTCTTGTGTTCATTGTAAATATTACAGAATTGGCCTTCCCAATGACTGCCAGGTCCCCGGAACGGAACGTATCTTGGATCGAGAGGCGACCAATTTTTGTGAAGAATTTGCCCCCTCTTTTAAAGTGGGACCTGAAAAAAAGTCCCTTGATGTGAAAAAACGATTCGATGATCTATTTAAGTAGAAAAGTCTAGCAAGATCACTTCTGTCATAGGGGTTCTTGGCCCTTCATTCGATCGATATTGCACCATAAGCTTTGTTTTAACATCGAACCATGCTTCTGCTTTCCAAAATCTCTTTTTAAATCCTGTCAATGTGATCTTCAGTTTTTGCGTTTCATAAGTTTGGTTATTTACTGTGACAGTTTCGATCTTTTCTTTTGTAGCGATCATTTCCTGAAGAGTATTATCTTTGTTATATACGATCCCAAAGATAAATTCTTGATCGGAGCTTTGTAAAAAAGGTTTAAATCCGAACTTGAACTCCTGGACCCATGGAAGATTTCCTAGCTTTAGTTTTTTTGTTTTCGTTTCATTGTTGATGATTAGCATCGATCCTTCTCGTACCACTTCAAAAGCTTTCGCTGTAGATCCTGTTTCTACGTAGTGCAGTAAAGAAAACGAAGGAGAATACTTAAGTTGTATGTCATTTCCTCGATTTTTTCCGACAATACCAATTGGTTCTTGCTGATGATCAACGACCCACTCTGTTTGTATATGCACTCCCTCTGTAGAAGATTGATAGACCATTTTTTGCTCACTCCAAATGGAGAGAGGAATGCAAAGGGAAGCGAGATACAAAAAGCGCATAACATAACTCCTTAAAGTTCCTAATATCCTTTTAGAAAAATGGGAATAAAATTTCAATCTCTTTGACAAACTTGTGCATTTCTGCAAGTATCTCAAATAAAATCGTAGATGAGGTGTCCAATATGGAAGGAAAGAAATCTCCCTGGATTCCATCAGAACATGCATGGCGCTGGAGGCTTATTACCGGAGTCTTCATGTTTTTGTTGGCTTTTGTTGGAGTTGCGTTAACTGTGATAAAACAGTCTTGGTCTTGGGGTTATTGGAAGATACTCTCTGGCATTTTTGCCGCGATTAGTTTGGGGTTGAGCGCGTATTTAAAGCAGTATCGTTTGAAAACAGCTGCAATCACTATATGGCATGAAGTGTTTCATTGGCTCGGATTGATCTTCTCCATCGCTATTTTGTCTCGCATGGTAAATCTTGGGATTTTAAGTCCTTTTGCTGCGAGCCTACAAGCTTTGCTACTGCTTTCTTTAGCGACCTTTCTTGCAGGAATTTATATAGAGAAGAGTTTTTTGTTTGTCGGAGCATTTATGGGCTGTTTTTCTCTCGTTTTATCTTATGTTAGTCTATATAGCTATTTGCTTTTTGTTCCTATCAGTGTTGTTTTTGTGTTTGCTTTTTACTGGTTTATTAGAAAAAAAAGTCATCAAATGACACAGGAGAAAGGTCCATGATGTGGAGTCAATTTGCAGATCATATCGTGTATATAGGTCTTCCGGTAGTTTCCGCCTATCATATGCTTTGCGGCAGCTCTTTTTTAAATATGTCAGCTGAAGATGCACATGGAATTGAAAAAGCGGCCAATGTATTTTTGACCCCTGTCCAATATCTACTTGCAGGTCAAGAGGCCATTCCAGTTTTTTCTGAAGAGGGGAATCGGACTTGCTATAGAATGCAGCAACGTTTTTGTTATGAAGATCCGATGCTTTGGATCAAGACTTTAGGTGCCTACTGTGCTCTTCCCTCATCTTTAATTTTAGGCGGAGCATTAAAAGCAGTGTCATACTGCACCAAAGAAACTCGAGATCGCTATCAAATGATCTCTTTTTCTTTAGTGCCATTTATTTCTCAAAATTCCATGTACCGCTCTTTGGGGATTGAAACAGTGGAATTCGAAGAAGCGGAAAAAATTGTTTCACAAGGATATAAAAGAAGACCTGGTGACGAATTGAAATTGAAAGCGGAAAAAGAGGCGTTGAAAGACATTGTCTCTCTTTTTCATGAACATAAAATTGTATATTGGATGGATTGTGGTACTTGTCTAGGCGCTTATCGTTATGGTGGGAATATCCCTTGGGATTGGGATATTGATCTTGCTATTTTACAACCGGACTTTTCCAATGTTAGACAAATATTACAAAAGTTAGATCCGAATAAGTATGTCGTGCAAGACTGGTCAAGTCGGGATAACGCCCAAAGTTACTTAAAGGTCTACGTTAAAGAAACGCATAATATGATAGATATCTATCATTTTGCTATTGATGCAGAACAAAGGACTGTGCATTCCATTCTGTCGAATGAACACTCCATTTTTTTACCAAACTCTTGGAAAATTCGAGAAAGAAGATATATTATTCCATCTTCTTTTGATTTGGTTTTTCCACTGAAAAAAGCCAGTTTTGACGGAGTTGAGGCTTTTGTTCCGAATCAGACGAAAGAATATTTAGAGCAACGTTATAATGGCGACATTAGTCCGGCTAAAATTTATAGCGAAGAAACTGGGCAATATGAAAAAGATTTAAACCATTCTTATTGGAAACTTTTATATAACCGGTGATTTCTTTAGACCCCATCGCATATTTTCATAGTTCTTTTCGTGATAAAGCCGATTTACCTAGACAAGCGGCTTTATCTCAAGATCATATTGGGGTAATCCGTTTTTTGCCTGGAAAACAGTTTGAACAAGCTCTAGATGACTTAGAAGGGATGGAAAAGCTTTGGGTTATTTTTTGGATGCATAAAGTATCTAAATGGAAGCCTAAGGTACAACCCCCACGAGATGTTTCTAAAAAAGGTGTTTTTGCTACAAGATCTCCGCACCGTCCAAATCCTATCGGACTTTCTTGCGTAAACCTGATCTCTCGAAAAGGATTAGATCTTATTATTCAAGATCATGATCTTTTGGATGGGTCTCCAGTTTTAGATATTAAACCCTATCTAGCCTATGCAGATAGCTTCCCTTTAGCTAAAAGTGGATGGATTGAAGAGATCCCCATACTTCCTTTTCATGAGATTCATATAAGTGAGTTGGCTCTTAAGCAATTGGACTACTTGCGAGATAACGGAGTAGATATCCGATTAAATATAGAAGCAAGGCTGAAAAGCTTTATTTCCCCTTCTTCTTATAATCGCATTTGCGAGATAGAAAAAGATCTGTATCTTCAAGCTTATAAAACTTGGAGGATCCTTTTTAGAAAGAATGAGGAGTCTTTGACTATTTTGAAAATCTCGAGTGGATATGATCTAGAGACGTTGGAAGGTAGAAAAAAATCTCCTTGGGCAGATGTCGAATTACACCGAGAGTTTTGTAAGAAATTTTAATTTTCCCTTGCAAATGAATGGCTTCGTATTACAATGATGCCTGAGATTAGCGGTTAAAGGAAGTAGAAATGGGAAAAATTTTTAGGAGAGGTTTGATTGCGATAGCGCCTCTTGCGCTTACTCTTGCGTTGTTTTTTTGGTTTTTCAATGCTTTAGAAGGGATTTTTAGCGTACCTTTAAAGGCTATGATCGGGACGTATTACTTTAGTGGACTTGGTATTTTAGTAGCTCTTGTTTTGATTTTTTGTGTCGGGATTGTCATCAATAGTTGGCTTATTCAAAGATGCTCAAAAGTAATCGAAAGTTTAGTGACAAAAATTCCTCTTGTAAAAACCTTGTATAACTCTATTGGAGAAATGATGAGCTATTTTGGCTCTAAAGATAATCAAAGAGAGGGGCAGGTTGTTTTAGTAGAGCTTGCAGGAATTCGCTTAGTAGGTCTCGTGACCCGAGATTCATTTAAAGATCTTCCGGAAGGCATGGGAAAAGAAGGCGAAATTGCTGTATTTCTTCCTATGAGTTACCAGATTGGGGGGTATACAATCTTTGTTCCAAAGACGTCGGTTACCCAACTTGCTATGACAGTTGAAGAGGGAATGCGTTTTGCTGTGACCGCTGGAGTTTTAGCGCACCCTAAAGTTAAATCTGTAGCAAAAGATATTTAGTTGTTTTTTAAAAGATTCTTGCTTTGTTAATGCAGATCATTGTAATTGTAAATTTGCAATTATTATCATTGAGGGATCATGGCAGAAGGCAAAGAGGTCGTTTTAATTACTGGATGCAGTGGGCGTATTGGCTTTAAAGCTGCTGAAAAATTTTCGGAAAAATATCAAGTTGTTGGCTTCGATGTTCTTTTGACGGGAAAATTTCCAGGGCTTGAACTTGTCAGCGTTGATATGGGGTCCGATCAAAGCGTAAAAGACGGCTTAGAGTATGTTCGCAGTAAATATGGCAACAAATTAGCTGCCGTCATCCACCTAGCAGCTTATTATAATTTTACCGGAGGCGGCTGGGGACACTATCAACGTATTACTGTAGATGGGACAGGTCGGTTACTGGATGGATTAAAATCATTCATATGCGATCAGTTCATTTTTTCTAGCACTATGTTGGTTCACGCTCCTTGTGAAGTTGGACAAAAAATCACAGAAGAAAGCCCGGTTATTCCCAGCTGGCAATACCCAAAATCAAAAGTTCTTACAGAGGCGGTGATCCGTAAAAATCGAGGAGCGATGTCCTCTGTTATTTTGCGTATTGCAGGAGTGTATGACGATCGCTGCCACTCCATTCCTCTCTCTAATCAGATCCAGAGAATTTATGAAAACCAACTAGAAGGGCATGTCTTTGCTGGAAATTTGTCTCATGGGGCTTCTTTTATGCATATGGATGATGTGATCGATGCTCTGTGGCTTTCTGTAGAAAAAAGAAAGAGCCTGCCTCCGGAATTAACCCTTCTTTTAGGAGAAGAGGAAACTTTAAGTTACGATACTTTGCAGCGAGAGTTTTCAAGGCTTATCTATGGGAAAGAGTGGAAAACGTGGTCGTTACCAAAGCCTCTAGCTAAGGTTGGCGCTGTTGTTAAACAATACATTCCTTTTATGCCTAAGACCTTTATCAAGCCTTGGATGATCGAACTGGCTGATGAACATTATGAACTAGATTGCACTAAGGCAAAAGAAACCTTAGGATGGGCCCCTAAGAGAAATCTTAAATCTATGTTGCCTATGTGGATCAAAGAGCTCAAATCAGAACCGCTAGCATGGTATGATGAAAATAGACTCAAGCCCTCTGCTTGGGTAGCTCGGCAAAAATCATGAATACAGTATTGGATAAAAAAAGTCCCTTATTGGTCTCTAGCCTCGGATTGTGGCTTTTTGTTGCTCCAATAAGTTTTGGCTATGAATCTTTTATGAGAATGAACGATCTCATCTGTGGATTTCTGCTCGTTGTTTTAGGCTTTATTTCTATGAAGACAGACAAAAAAGCTTTACCCATCAGCTGCGCTGCTATTGGTTTTTGGTTACAACTAGCCCCTTTATTTTTCTGGGCTCCAGAAGTTGTTTCCTATCTAAATGATACTTTGGTTGGAATGGTCCTTATGCTTCTAGTTTTTTCTTGGCCCAGTCTGTCTGATCAAGATTCTAAAGATGAAGTTCCTCCTGGATGGTCTTTCAATCCTTCAGATTGGAAAGTTAGGAAAATTACTGTATTTCTTGCCTTAGTCGCTTGGTTTTTAGCCAGGTATCTCGCTTCCTATCAACTCGGGTATATTCAAACAATTCATGATCCCTTTTTTGGACAAGGAAGCATTCAGGTAATTTCTTCAAGTCTTGCTAAAGGATTTCCTGTTTCAGATGCAGGTCTTGGAGCTTTTGGATACTCGTTAGAGTTTTTGCTTGGACTAATCGGAAGTTCTCGTCGTTGGAAGACGATGCCTTGGGTCACAGCTCTTTTTGGAATGATGGTTATTCCAGCTGGAATGATTAGTATTATTCTTATTATTTCACAACCGGTTTTAGTGGGAGCGTGGTGTGGGATTTGTCTTCTTATTGCTTTTTGTATGCTGGTGATGATTCTTTTGACGGTACCAGAAATGTTTGCAACTCTGCAACTTCTCAAAAGAGCAAAAAAGAAAGGCCGCGCTTGGCAAGTTTTTTTGCAAGGGGACCTTTCTTCTGCTTTACTTCAGCAAAAACCTATTTGCCGAAATAAGACATCAGAATTTGGATTTACGCTTCCTTGGAATCTTTTGCTCCTAACTTGCTTGGGGATCTGGCTGATCTGCAGCCCGAGCGTTTTTCATAGTTTGCGTCCTGCTTCCGATAGCAATTTTATTGCAGGGCCCTTGGTTGTTGCTTTTTCTATTATTTCTTGCTCTGAAGTCGTTCGAAATCTACGTTGGGTGAATGCCTTTATTGCTGGTGGACTTGTCTTTTCTACTTTTTTCTTAAAAGGATTTTCTGAGATGGGACTTGTCAATCAGTGGCTAACATCTATTTTAATCTTTGTTCTAGCCTTTCCCAAAGGAAACAGGTGTGAGCGATATGGAAAGTAAAAGCATTAAGAAGTCGGTGTTATTTCGATTTCTTTTTAGCGGTCTTAGCTCTCGATTTTCGAGCTTCAGAAAGAGCTATGGCAATAGCTTGTTTTTAGCCTCTTCCGCTATGGGTCAATTCTGAGATGTTTTTTCCAATGACTTTTGTGGATTTCCCTTTTTTTAGTGGCAAGTGATTACATTGTTAAAATGATGCCTGATATCCCTATTATAATGAGATAGATGGCTACTATATAGCTCAGTAATGACGGAAATATGAAAATTAATATTCCTGCAACAAGGGATACGATAGGTGTTAATATGGGGTGCATTTTAATTCTCTCGTTTATTTTGTGTTTAATTTAAATATACTAATTAATTGAATTTAAGTTAAACATTTTCTCTTTAGTGAAAATGCGTAAAGAAGGTAAAAAATGCTAACGCATGGCAATCGCGTTCGGAAGGCGGTGACTAACATAGCTTATGCTAAGAACAGCTCCTATATATCGAGGAGTTAAAGCAAGTGCTAAAGAGTGTAGAGTTTGAAAAGTTCCTAAGACACTTTCCTGTCTCTCTTTTTATATGTGTAAAAAAATATCCATCAAAGTTTGGGACTTTAGTAGAAATAGTAACAATTTTGAGACTTCTTTCAATGGGATGCAGATTGAAAGCCTGTTCTGGGATGCCTGTAGAGGTTAATTTAAGTTTTTTTGTAGAAGTGTTTGCTAGAAATGGGAAAGATTTTGTATAGTTTTGCCATCTTACGAAGCGATTCGAAGCT
>JAIETG010000023.1 GCA_019745395.1 Rhabdochlamydiaceae bacterium
AGTTGGTTAAACTCAGGCAGATATCATTCAGCTTCAACGAGTTCTTTTCATCATATTAAATTTTGTCCTGTACAGAGGAATCGAACTTAGAAAAAAACCACAAAACACTAAAAACCAACGACTAAAATCCGGCAAAAGATGTTTTTTAGTTATTTTTCTAAATTTCAAAGATACTAATCTACCTATTCATAGCAGATCAGATAAAAGACACATATTCTTAGAATTCATCATCTAAATTAAGACCCAAGTCCCCTTCAGCCCCTTCGAAAGACTGCAAAGATTGGTCCACCATAACAGGTTTCGACAATTCATCAGCCTCATTCAATAGCGCCTCATAGGTCCATTTAGCTCGATTTTCTGGAGATAGCCACTCTAAAGACAACATCAATTCAGAATACTCTCGCAGCTCATCTTTATCATTTCTAGCTAATATAGCCTCTCGTCCATAGCTGCTGGAATGATGCCACAATTCAGAAACATTAAGAGATTTTCTACCTGGAATTTCTACACAATTCTCAAGAGGTTCACTCCAACTTATTCTCTTTTTTACACTACCTTCAGACCGCTCGGACTCAGGAAATTTTAAGGATTTCCTAGAAGACTGCTCATTCGACAATACTATATTTTTTCGCTTACGATCTACTTTGCTCGCAAAAGATTTTTGCTCATTCCAAATTTCAGAAGTTCTTTCATTAACACTACAAATACTAGAATCTTCACAATGTTCAAACACTCGAGCTATCACACCTTCTCTAGGAAGCACACCAACAGGTGCTACACATCTATAAATCAATTAAAACCTAACTATTTAAAATATATACCACGAAAATGGTACACTAAAAACACGATAAGATCAAACAACAAACGTTAATCTCACATTAAGCTAAAGAGCGAAAATTCATTGAAACAAAGATCGCTAAATACCAATGCTTACTTTCACGTAAAGAATGTTATTGAACAATTTGTCCTGATCCGTGAGCGGGAAGCCGGCATCGAAGCTGACATTAAAATTCCAAGGACCATAAAAACGAATCCCAGCACCAGCTGAGGTCAGATAGGTAGGGGATGCTTCTGAAGGAACGGAAGAGTTTGTATAAACCCCACCATGATCGACAAAGCCTACAAGTTGAAAAATATCTTTCCAAGGCTTTTTAAGTTTTTTCCACTGCATATTTCCCACTCCAGGGATGGGAGTATGGAACTCTAAAGTGCCGTAATAGCCCGTGTCTCCTAAAGCAACAGATAAAGGATATCCACGAACCGTTCCCATACCACCTATATAGATCTGTTCAGGCAAGGGTAACTTGTTAAAAGTCCCCTGAGCAGATCCGCTGAAATAGATAAAGCTATCCCAAGGAAGCGTTTGTATACGAGTATATTCGAGATTTAAAATATAAAATCGTCCTCCAGCTCCTTGTCGACTAGATTGCGGATCAACAGGGCTTGAGCCCCCTAAAATATAAGGAATTCCAATGTCACAAGAAATATTGAATAAATTACGACCTTTTACACCATCGATATAATCGATCTTTCCACCAAGACCCAAAACCCTGAGCCGATCAAAAGATCCTGTTTTATTCATAACTTCGTTCTTTAGCTGCTTGTAGTCAAAAGAGACGAACACATCCGTGCTAAATCTTCGACTACGGTTCAACGCTTGGCGAATTCTCCCCCCTGCAATCTGAGAAATCCCTTCTAAGTCCAATTCTGTCATTTGTTGCACTTCAAAATGGGAATATAGATAAGAAACATCAAAAAACATCCCATTAGCATTGATCGGAGCTGAATACGTTGGATTGATGTAGTAAAGATCTTTAGGAGGAATACCCACAACACCCACTAATGATAGCATATCTCCATTCGTAGCGAGGTTACCGCCACTTATCTTGCTTCCAGCTCTTCCATACGTAGTAACATTAGAACCCCAAGTGTTGTAGTCAGCGTAAGCGTGAACAGGAAGACTATCTTTAACGATGAGAGAAAGATCGACCTGACCAAACTCTTTTCCCTTCTTGAAAATCGCCCCCACACCTAAATCGGAGTTTTCGTTAACAAGCAAAAGAGCTCTCATCACCTCGTTGTAGTTGATAGGTTTCCCTTCTAGACGAGTAAAGTACTTGCGAATGTATTTAGCTTTATAAAAATGGTTCCCTCTAATTTCAATTGAACCCAAAGTCCCCTCTACGACTTGTAAAGTAAGAGACTGATCATGAATTTCTTGTACAGGAGGAAATACACGCGCTAGAATTAACCCATGCTTTACATAGAGCCCCTGCAATGAGAGGCAAAGCTCTTTGACATCTTTTCCCGTAAGCTCTCTTCCTAAATATGGGAGAATATGTGAGTAGATTTCTTTAGGAGGAAGAGAATCATTTCCCTCTAGATGGATGTGGTTAATGAGCACAGAGATCCCCTCAGGAAGATCTAACTGCGCTTGAGGAACATCTACTTCTAAAAGAGGGATCTCTTTTTCCGGAGATAATTCCCCTACAGAATACTCTTTTTGGATCTCTTTCTCTACAACCCCAGCGGCACCAGCAGGAGGACCTATGAACTCAGCAAAACACACCCTACTACTTATGATAGCAAGACATAGCCCTGTACTAAAGATCCTATTTGGTCTCATTGCTTATACCGCCTTAAAACCTCCTAGGTATGTAGAAATTTTCTTTTTTATGCAAGCGATAAAATGTGTAATTTAGAGCAACTCCACCTTTCCAGTCTGTAAATCATAATATGCTGCACGAATTTCCAACTTCCCTTCTGCTACAAGTTTTTTCAAGATAGAAGTTTTCATTAAATACTCTTTCATATTCTGCGCATTTTTTTTGACGCAGCTATCTAACAAATTATGCGTCTTTTCCTTTTTTTCCGCTTCTATAGCTGGATAGATCAATCGAGCGATCGACTCCATACCTGCGGTATTTCCTTGCAAAACAGCCTCTACTGCACCACAGCTCTCATGACCTAATACCAAAATAACAGAAGACTTAAGAACGAGCGCAGCATAATCAATGCTATCTAGCTCAATAGAGCCAATCACATTTCCCGCCACTCTTACAACAAAAAGATCTCCCAACCCTTGATCAAAAAGAATCTCTGGGGAAACACGAGAATCCGAACATCCTACAATGACGGCAAAAGGAGCTTGTTTAGAAGCTAAAGCTTCTCTCCGCTCTGATGTGCGATTGGGGTGCTGTAAGGCGTCATTTACATAACGTTGATTACCATCCATAAGTCGTTGCAAAGCGGTTCCCGCCGTAAGAGGCAGGCTAAACATACAAATAGCGGTAAATATCCAAACAAACATAAAATCCCTCCGTGTTATTTATCTTCTTCATAAAACACGGCGGGATTTTAGGGAATAAGACTTATGCTTTTTTAGATTGCTCTTGCTTTTCCCAGTAGCTGAAGATTACATCCTTAACAGCTTGCTTAAGCAAAGGATTCGCTTCTGGAAGGTTTTCAATGACTGATTGAGCCCACTGGAAGTATTGATCGATACGATCTCTAGTCCAAGAAGTAGGAGGCGTTTTAGCAAGCGTTCCTAAATTACTCAACTTATCTGAAAGCTTAATGATTGCAACTGATGGAGTCTGATGAAAAGCTTGAATGATCTGCAATTTCTTCTGTTCTTTAAGCGTAAGCTCTTTTTTGACAGTCATCTCTTGCACGTATTGGGAGACGGTTTTTCCGTAGAGATTTGAGATTTCTTCATAAGTTGTACCCGCCTCGTCCATCACATCATGTAAAAGCGCTGCCACAAGAATTTCTTTATCGTACACCTTACCAATACGCATAACGAAATCCGCCACTTCAATCGGATGGATAATATAGGGGGTTTTCTTAGGATTACTTCTAACTTGCCCTTTATGCTTCTCCGCCCCAAACATTAAGGCATCAAAAACAACTCCTGCATCTTGTTCACGAATCGATCGATTAGCAACTCCCTCTTGCAAAGAAGCAGAAAACAATTCGAACTGACGCAAAACATCTTCATCAGCTTTAGCCGATTTTTTTAAAACTTCAAGAGTCTCTTGTTTTTTTTGCACAAAAAACTCATTTTTTTCTTCTTTAACCTGATCCGACATCTCCACTATTTGCACTTGAGGAGCTTTTGCTAAAACCGCTGGAGAAGACAGAGTTGCCGTCCATGGAGACAGACTCGACAGGATCAAATAAAATGTTTTGTATAACATGCACCAAACCTAAGTTACTCTAATGAAAATCGAGCTTAGTTTAGCGACAATTAGACATTTAATTCAATCGATTAATTACAATCGCCCTGGGCAAATAGATCTTTAAACTGCTCTCTTAAAGAAGCGGGGACAACTTCTTCCACCCCAGACTTGTCGAACATTAAAAAATATGCACAGGCTATCATAATACCTAAAGAAGGGCTCAAACACCCCAACATCAAAGCAACAGAACAGATAAAAGAACGTTTAATAGATAGCCAAGATTTTAACAATCTAGCATTGATTACTGCAGAGGACTTCCAAAAACAAAGTTGAAGCAACAAATAGACTGCCGTCTTACATAAAGCATAAGCAAACCAAACGATCGTACAACCCAAAAGCACTAAAAAAAAGAGTCGAACACACAAAAAAGAGCATAGATTGTCCTTAAAAGAAGGAGAAGGTGCGCTCTCTTCTTCCGCAAACCCCACCTCTGTCAAAAAAACCTCTTCCGAAGGAGAGCTCTTTTTTTCCATTTTAAACATATCAATAATCGCCATCTTAAAGAACCCTATTTTTTGTGCTTTACTTTGTTCATGCCGTTGAGAGCAGCAATCCGATACCCTTCTGCAAAGGTTGGATAGTTGAAGATTTGATCGACAAAATAGTCAATTCTCGCATTAAAACTCATCGCCACCTGTCCGATATGAATGAGTTCCGTTGCAGCTCTTCCAATGATATGCACTCCTAAAATCTCCAAAGTTTCCGCATGAAATAAAATTTTAAACATACCTGGATCATTTCCTATCATCTGATTTTTTGCAATTTCATAATAATAGGCTCTTCCTATCTCATAACGAAAATCTAGTGCCTTGAGCTGATCTTCAGTATACCCGCAGGAAGAAATTTCTGGAATCGTATAAATCCCAATCGGATAAAAAGTCGGAAAATGATGCGTGGGGGCTCCAAAAGCATGACGAGCCGCAAGCCTTCCTTGCTCCATACTTGTAGAAGCTAAAGAAGGACCTCCTATAACATCTCCTGCCGCATACACATGCGGCATGGACGTTTGAAAAAGATCATTAACAGGAATATAACCTTGAGGACTCAAAGTAACTCCAATTTTCTCTATTTGCAAAGAATCCACATTAGCCTCTCTTCCCAAGGCATACAAAAGCATCTCCGCTTCCAAAAAAGAGCCATCTTTAAAAGTCACTTTCACACAATCTTCTTTCTTCTCTATTTTTTCAGGCTCTCGATTACCCAAAACTTTGAGACCTAAAGAGCTTAACGCTTTTTGCAAATGCAAACCAATTTCGGCATCTAGCAAAGGAAGCAAACGGTCCCTTTTGTCCACAACAGTAACTTCAGTTCCTAGCGCAGCGAAAAAACTAGCATACTCAGATCCAATGATCCCTCCACCCAAAACAATCATCGTTTCCGGTACATGATCGATTGAAAGAAGCCTCGTAGAATCAAGAACTCTTTTTCGATCAAATGGCACGTAGATCGGATTGCGAGGTTTAGAGCCAGTTGCAATCAAACAGCTCGAAAAACGGATTTGCGCAATCGGCTGATGAGAACAGTCCAACACAATCAAATGATGAGGATTTTCAAATCGCGCGGATCCTGAAATCCACCGGATGTTATTTTTTTCAAACTGCCTCAAAATAGCACTTCTCAACCCTTCCAAAATTTTGTTTAAACGGAAATTCAGATCGTTGATAGAAACTTTTTTACACTCTCTTTCTTGTCCATAAAAACTTCTCTTATAAAAGTCGGTCAAATCCAGAATCGATTCTCGAAGAGATTTAGATGGGATCGTTCCTGAGTTCAGAGAAGCTCCACCCAAAGCGCTATCTCTTTCTATAACAATCACACTTTTACCGAGCTTTGCCGCCTGAATGGCTGCTTTTTGCCCTGCAGGACCCGATCCTATGACCACATAATCTACTGACAGTTCTTCCACCAATCCCCCAACAGGTAAAAATCCACCTTACACATCCAAATATTCTTGTTCAATAACAAAGAAGATGCTATATTTCCATCCAGTTTATTGAATTGGAGTAAAGTCATGTCTAAAAAATGTCAAGTAACAGGAAAAGTACCTGTCAGCGGAAGACGCTATGCCCTCAGAGGGATTGCGAAAAAGAAAAAAGGGATTGGACTTAAAGTCACCGGAATCACTAAGCGCAGATTCCTACCAAACCTCGTAAAAAAACGATTTTGGTTTGCTGAAGAAAACCGTTTTATCTCTTTACGCCTTAGCACCTCTGCGATGCGCACAATTGATAAAGTAGGACTCTCAACGGTCATTCGTCAAGTTCGAGCTTCTGGAGAAAAAGTTTAAATCACTCTTCTCCCTTATAGGCAGGACATGCCTTTTGGGAGGAACTCTTTTTGCTTGTATATGGGTGGTGTACAAGACCACCCATCCTACTCTTCCCAGCGCACAAGATCCCATCCTTTTTTATTCCACTCAAACTTCTGACGACCTCAGGGTATTGTTTAAAAAAGCCATTGAAACCACAAAAAACACCTTACTCCTCCAAATCTACGGATGCACCGATCCAAATCTTTTGAACGAACTGCAAAAAGCACACAACCGGCGAGTAAAAATACAGCTTCTATATGACCCTTCGGGTTCCGGAGCTTTAAACAAAAAACTCCCCTTTGCCATCCCCCTTTCTTGCCAGGGACTGATGCACAAAAAAATCCTTGTATGCGATGAAGAAACTGTTTTTTTCGGATCTGCCAATCTCACACCCACCTCATTGCGCATGCACGACAATATCGTTGTAGGAGTATATCATCCTGAGCTCGCCTCATTCCTTCTAAAGTCTTTAGATAACCACCTTTTATTTTACATCAAGGGACAACGAGCAGAGTTTTGGCACCTTCCCGACTTTCACCATCAGTGCCTAGAGAGAATTTTAGAATCAATCAGACAAGCCAAAAATTCAATCCATCTCGCTCTCTTCACCTTTACGCATCCATTAATACTTCAAGAGCTAATTAAAGCGCATCAAAGAGGCATCCATCTTCATATAGCACTCGATTTTTATACTGCCAACGGCGCCAGCAAAGGCGTTATTCAAACGCTTTGCAAAGAAGGAATTACCCCCTGGATTGGACCTAGCAACAAATTACTGCACCATAAATGGGCTCTAATCGACGAAAATACGCTTCTTATAGGATCTGCCAATTGGACTCGCTTAGCCTTTCAAAAAAATGAGGACTGTCTTTTTATTCTTCATGATCTCACAAATTTACAGAAAAACTACTTCCGCAAGATTTGGAAAGAACTAGAAAAAAATGCCACCCGCGCTTAAAAACCCATCTATCTGGAATATCATTCTCTATAATTCTAATATTAGATATATATAAAGACAAACAAGGAACAAGCACTATGGACGTTATTTCAACTATTTTCTCTCTTTCCTTCACTTTATTTTTACTTATGGACTCTATCGGCAACGTTCCTCTTTTCATTTCCATCTTAAAAGATTTCCCCGCTCAGGAACAAAAAAAAATCATCCGTAGAGAGCTAGTCATTGCATTAATCGTCATTGCCGCCTTTTATTTCTTAGGCGATTTTTTAATGGATCTAATGGACATCAAGCAAGAGACCATCTCTATCGCTGGCGGGATTATCTTATTTATGATCTCGATTAAAATGGTTTTCTCCTCCTCTTACTCCAATAAAGAAGGAAAAACCTCCTACGCTGACGCCCCCTTCATTGTCCCCTTGGCCATTCCTCTAATTGCAGGTCCGGCCGTTTTAGCAACGGTCATTGTTTATGCGCAACAAGAAGAACCCTTCATAGCGCTCTCTTCCATCGCTATTGCCTGGGCAGTTTCTGCCGCGGTATTAACTTCCGCTACTAGATTTAAAAAACTTCTTGGAGATAGAGGTCTGCTTGCCTGTGAAAAGCTCATGGGACTTCTTTTAACATTAATGGCTGTACAAATGTGCTTGAAAGGCTTTACAATATATGTTCAAGATTTAATAAATTTCTTTGTTCAATGAAGAATATCAAACTCCTTTTAGCCTACGACGGAACCAACCTTTTAGGTTGGCAAAAAACCTCTTTAGGCCCATCCATCGAGCAACACTTAGAAACTGTTTTAACACAGATATTGCAAGAGCCCATATCTCTACAAGCAGCTAGCCGTACCGATGCTGGAGTACACGCTGAAGGACAGGTTGTCAATTTTTTCACAAAAAAAGAAACACTTGATTTAGCAAAACTGCACAAAAGTCTTAACGGGCTACTACCTAAACAAATTACAGTACTTCAGATCGAAGAGATGCCCATTTCCTTTCACCCCACCCTAGAAAGCCAAGGAAAGGAATACCACTACTTCCTTTGTAATACGGCTGTGCAGCAACCTAAACATCGCCTTTTTTCTTGGCAGTTCCCTTACAGACTAGATCTCAACAACATGCAACTTGCCTGCGCCCACTTTCTCGGAACCCACGATTTTTCTACATTTTGCAATGAACTACCTCTTTCCAAGCGAGATCCCGTTTGCACCCTTAAGTCCATTAAGCTCGTTACCTTAGATTCTTCTCGCCTATGTATCCAGGTACGAGGAAATCGGTTTTTATTTCGCATGGTCCGCAATCTCGTCGGGACTTTAGCCTACATTGGCTGCGGAAAAATCCCTCTTTCCGCTGTCCCCGATCTTCTACAAAGTCGCCAAAGAAAAGTAGCGGGAGTCACCGCCCCATCTCACGGACTACACCTTATCCAAGTTTTTTATAACCAAATGGACTCATTTCCAGATAAAGCATGACTTACCCTACGATTCTCTATCGAGAAAAAAGACCATATCTATTAAACTACTGATCAAAAAATTGAGGAAAAAACATGTTTGAGCGCAACGATCCTTGCTGGTGTGGAAGTGGAAAAAAATGGAAAAAATGTCACTCCCCAGAACTTCCCCATACTCCTCAGGAACTCCTCGTCAGCCGCTACTTGAAATCTTATGGAATTTTGCTCAAAAACAAGCCCCAGATCGAAGGAATCCGAAAAGCAGGACATCTTGCAGCCCAAATCTTAGACAAGATCTGCAAGCAGGCCAATGTCGGAGTGACCACAAATGAACTCAATACTCTTGCTGAAAAGCTTCACAAGGAAGCTGGCGCTACCGCAGCGCCTCTGGGATACGGATCTCCTCCATTTCCCAAAAGCATCTGCACATCGCTCAATGAAGTAATTTGTCACGGAATTCCCGATAACCGCCCACTGCAAGAAGGAGACTTACTGAATATCGACGTCACCTGTATTTTGGATGGATATTATGGAGATTGCAGTCGAATGGTTGCGATTGGAAAGTTATCCGAGGAAAAACAAAGAGTTTTCACAACTTCTTTAGAGTGCCTGCAAAAAGCTACAGCAATTTGCAAGCCCGGAGTACTTATCTGTGAAATTGGAAAAGCTATCGAAGATCACGCTGCAGAAAAACACTGCTCAGTGGTCAATCAGTTTGTCGGTCACGGAGTAGGAGTAGGATTTCATGAAGCTCCACAAGTGCCTCACCACTACAACCGCATGGCCATCCCTTTAGTCGAGGGGATGACATTTACCATAGAACCGATGATCAACGCAGGAGTAAGAGGCGCTATCATCGATCCCAAAGATCATTGGACAGCAAGAACAGCGGATTTAAAACCAAGCGCGCAGTGGGAATATACCCTTCTCATTACTGAAAAGGGCCATGAAATTCTTACGCCTTGGACTTTGTAAAAGCAAGTTCCCAAAAAAGCTTCAACATCACTAAAAAGCCTTTTTGGAAACACTCCCATTCAAAATGCTCATTTGGCGCATGAACATTGTCTGTATCAAGGGCAAAACCCAAAAGCACCGCTTCCGCTTTTGACGCTTCTATCAAATCTCGAACAATGGGAACCGCGCCTCCGCATAATACAGACTTGCAAGGAGCCTTTTCAAATACCTCTTCCATACTTCTTCTAGCAGACTGCAATAGAAAAGAATCTGCTGAAGCGCGATACGCTTTAGCTCCATGATGTAGCTTTACAGAAATCTCTGCACCCTTTGGGGTATGCTCTTTAATAAACTGTTCGAAATTCCGAAAAATCTCTTGAGGATCTTGACCTGGAACTAGTCGACAAGAAACCTTAGCAAAGGCTTTAGCAGGTATGACCGTCTTAAATCCAAGTCCCGTATATCCACCCCACATCCCGTTAATTTCCGCTGTAGGATAAAGTCCATTGGTTTCCTTATAACTTATCCCCTCCTCGGGACATAAAGCTCCGACTCCAAAATCCTTTCGGTATTTTTTTTCATCAAAAGAAAAATCAAACGTCGCTTCCTCCTCTACAGAAAGAGGTATAATCCCATCGTAAAAATGAGGGATAGTCACTTTTCCTTTCTCATCCCAAAGATTTGACAAAAGCGTTGCGAGGATGCGATTTGGATTCAAAGCAATCCCGCCGTGTACTCCTGAATGGAGGTCTGTTGATGCATTAGTACACTCCATCTCCATGGTAAGGATTCCCCGATATCCTAAGGATAGGGCTGGTGTGTCTTTAGCCGGGATATCAAAATCTATAACACATAAAAAATCGGATCGCAATTTATCGGCATGCGCTTGCAAAACTTCACAGGTTCCAGCTCCCCCACACTCCTCTTCCCCTTCAATGAAAAGCTTAATATTCAAAGGAAGGTCCCAAATAGAGTCTTTTTGCGTAAGTTTTTGCAAAGCTTTTAAAGCGGTCAAAGTAAAAAAGCACTGTCCTTTGTTATCGGACGCGCCCCTGGCATAAATTTTGCCATCTTGAAGGGTTGCTGTAAAAGGATCTGTCTTCCAAAGATCGATTGGATCTACGGGCTGCACATCATAATGATGATAGAGTAGAACGGTTGGGAAAGAAGGATCTTTCATAAACTGCGCAAAAACTACAGGATGACCAGAGCTTTGCAAAAGCTCTACACTCGCTCCCATCTCTTCTAAATAGCTTTTAAGCCAATCTGCAGTTTGTAAGCAGTCTTTTTTGTGAGCAGGATCTGTGCTTATACTAGGAAAATGCAAAAAATGAAAAAAATCCTCTAAGACCTTTTTTTCATGGGTTTGCATCCACTCTTGACACGTTCTCTTCGGGAATTTTTCCATTTTCGCCACCATCTTGAGGTTCTATCCAAAGACTCTTTCCATCACTTGCTAGACATACAAATCCACCATTTTCTAGTTCATAAGGGGTTTCCCCTAAAACATCCAGCAAATACTTAATCACTCTTCGATGAGTCACGACCAAAACCGTCTCCCCGGCATATTCATAAGCCAGTTTCCGAAAATAGGCCGTAGAATCTGCAACAATCTCATCAAACATTCTCTTTTTTTTCTGTTCTTTAGAAAGTAGAAAATTCCAAAGCCTAAATTGATTGCGGTAAAATCGCAAAGTAGAATCTGGAACGATATAAGAACCCTCATGGGAAGCTGCCAAAATTTCCGCTGTCTCTACAGCGCGGGAAAGGGAAGATGCATAGATCGCCTTCACAGAAAGACTCGCAAGCTTTTTTGAAAGCTCTCTTGCCTGTCTCCTGCCCTCTTCATTTAAAGGGATATCATTCCATCCCTGCCTCTTTCCATTGGCATTCCAAGAGGTTTCTCCATGACGGATTAACATCATGCGGCAAATCTTTTCTTCCTGGCCCCAAAGAGAAGCAGAAAAACACAACAAAATAAAATATATTTTCATAGAGAAAGATCATATCAAGAGAGCTTTTTTTCTCCCAAAGATTTCTTCTCAATAGCAAGGATCTTGACAGGATCATACGATAAAGAAATAATGAGCTGTCTTAAACCTAGAGGAAACTTTATGGCTTTTACTAAGCGAATTTTTTTATTTCTCGTCACAAACATACTTGTCATCGTCACTCTTTCGATCGTATTGAACCTATTAGGAGTTAGACCCTATTTAACTTCCTATGGGATCGACTACAACTCATTAATGATTTTCTGTTTAATTTGGGGTATGGGAGGAGCGTTCATCTCTCTAGCCCTTTCCAAAGTAATGGCCAAATGGACAATGGGAGTTCATATTATCGATCCCAACCAAGCATCCGGAGAAGAAAGGGAGCTGGTAAACCGCGTTCATGAGCTCTGCCGTCAGGCACATTTTACCCATATGCCGGAAGTTGGGATTTACACTTCTTTTGAACCAAACGCTTTTGCTACAGGCCCCTCTCAAAAACGCTCTTTAATAGCAGTTTCGACAGGATTATTACAGAGGATGTCTTCCCAAGAACTGGACGGGGTCCTTTCTCATGAAATTGCCCATATCCAAAATGGGGACATGGTGACTATGGCGCTTCTTCAAGGCGTTGTTAACGCCTTTGTGATGTTCTTAGCTAGAGCTCTTGCTTTTGCCTTCTCTTCTCTTGGAAAAGACGAAAAAAACTCCTCTAGTGGCTCGTACCTTGGCTACACCCTTCTAGTGATGGCTTTTGAGGTGGTTTTTATGGTCTTGGGATCCCTCGTAGTTGCTTGGTTTTCTAGATATAGAGAATTTCGAGCAGACCGAGGTGGAGCATTCATAGCAGGAACTCCTAAGATGATCGCAGCTCTACAAGCCTTACAGAGGTTACATCCTCTACAAGATCCCGTTACCGCGAAACCCTCTTTTAATGCCCTTAAAATCTCGTCCAAAGGCAAGCAAGGGTTTCTTCGCTTCTTTGCCTCCCACCCTCCCCTAGAGCTTCGCATCCAAAGACTCAAAGAATCTCTTTAAACTGTACGCAGGACGATTTTTTACAATCGTCCTGCGCTCCTTTCCATTTATCTATCAAAGACTTGCAACAATAATTCGCATACTCTTTCCTTTAAAGATCAATTTAAAAATTTATTTTTCCAATACATAACACATTAACCATCAACATCAAGATAATTAAAACAAAACTTCAATAAAAATTTAAAGTTGATACAATTTAAATTTTAATGTTATAATTTAATTATTAAAATAAATTAAACAATTAAAAACAAAACAAAGGAAAACATCATGTTAGCAAACGCAGCAGGAATGAAAGTAACTACACCTGGAGCTATCACAGGAGGACGGAACGGTATATGGGGTATGTGGGCAAAGCCTGGCTCTCGCGTAAAATTTACATCTGCAGGTGGAGGCGGCGGCATGAATCCCCCCCCCGGCTTAGACACAAACAGCCTCACAAAATTAGCCCAAAAGGCCACCGCACTTAGAGCTACAAAAGCTAGCGTTGGAAGCACTAAAGCTGCCACAACCCAACAATCTATTGAAGACTTTCCAGAAGCATGGATAACTACTGTCGCAAAATGTCGTAGTTGCACAAGTGATAAAGAACTTAAAGCGGCTATTACTGGATGGAACGGACTCAAAGACCATGAAAAAGTCCTTCTTAAATATATCTTCAATATCCCTATTGATAAAAAAATAGATCTCCCCCATTTAAAGGGCAAAAATTATGCACAGATGTGCCTTTTAATAGCTACAACAAGTCACGAATCCACTAAAGCTATTGAAAATTTTCTAGACGACTGTTCCGAACAAATTGAAGACAGTCAAAAAGAGGATATTTGCCGATCCCTTATAGAAGCTGCCAACGGATATAACTCTATGATTGAACACGGAAGACCTGCGGCCCCAGACGACGTAGATGCGGGGACCCATAATACAGCAGGAGCTCCTTGCGCCTTAAACGATTTTATACCATTAAGCGCCGAAGAGCAAACAGAATATCCACTAACAGCTTCACAACTTCGAGGAAACGCTTTAGCAATAGCTTATAGCACAAGAAATGACAAAAAAGGAACATATCCAAATAGAGATCATTTATGTGCAATGGCTCTTATCCGTATGGATGAGACAGAAAGAAGGGCATTCACGCAGGGTCAAGAAAAACGACTAGATCTAATAAGATTTAATCACCCAGATGCTGTTGCTGCAATGATTGCAAAGCTAGAAGTTCCAGATGCAGGAGCTGGATCCAGCCCCGCTGCATTGCTCGCTAAAAATAAAACTCTAGAAGATCTCGGCTTTAGTTCGAATCGTGCTGATTATAGCGATGCTGCAATCGATGGATTGGTAGCTAACTTGAAGACGTCTATTGCCGCAGCAGCTCCAGATGCAGCTTTCGTTCAACTCTTAGGACAAGCAGCCGCAGTAAAAAGAGCTACCTTCGGAGGTTTACTGGGAACAACAGATCCAGATACATATCAACATAATCTGCCTGAAACTAAAACCAGTTTTATGTCTACTAGAAAAAAAGAACTATGTCAATTGCTTCTAACAGAGGCATTCATGGGAACTGCTTTAAGTTTTGATATTGCCGTAAAAACTAACCCTAATAATCCAGCACTCAGAGCACAAATAGAAACTCGCATGGCAGGTAGAACTTGGATCCTCAACAAATGTAGTGGTGACATTGCAACCTTAAATGCGATGAGAACTGCAGCAGAAGATGCAGAGTATGAGTCATTTAGAAATGGGGGCACACCTCTTAATGACGAGCAAAAAGAGCATTGCAAAGCACTAGCTGAAGCAATTATGCATCCTAGCGACAGAACTGTCAGCGACAGAACTGTCCATATACACCCAGCAGATACTGCTAGGTTATTAGCTGCTCTTTATACCTCAAATAACCCAGCTAAAAAAGCTTTGGCTATGAAACTATATAAAGAGATTCAACCAGACCTGAAATCGATAAGAACAGAGCTGACAGTTTCTGAGAACGCAGCTATAGATGAACTGCGTGATAAGACAGGAATGATAAGAGAAAAAATAGAAACGCTTAATGAAGGATTGAACAACGGCGTTAAAGTTTCTCTTGGCCTTGTAGGAAACGTACTTGGACTACTAGGAACAGGCTTGCAAGCGGTATTATACCTTCCTAGATTAGCCGTTACAAATCTTAGCGCAACTGCTGTCGTCGTTCTTGCCGCAACGGCCGCTTACAATAGAGGTAGCATAGCCGGAACAGCACAAAGCCTTGCTTGGGGAGCTGGAAATACCTTAGGGTGCATACGGCATCCAGGGGCATGCGTCCAGAACGCTTTATATCAAAATACTTGGATTCCCTCCTCTTATGTCGATACATTCTCAGAGGGATTTGAGCAAGCAAAAACAAGTGTTGTTAGCTCATGGAAAAGCGATGAAGCAAAACAGGAAGAAGCAGAGTTACAAGCACTATGCGATTCAGTGGATTCAGTCAGATCAGACGTTTGGCAATGTCAAACAGAAGAACAAAAGGCTGCTCCGAAGACAGTAGAAACCCTAAATACAAGAATTGAGTCTCTCAATGTTGCAATTAAGGCTATAACTGATACCCCAGACGATGACGCCGCAGTAAACAATCTTTCTGATACTGACCAAGATAAATTAGCATTGCTTCTTGCTAATCGAGAAAAAGCTCAATCTGAATTAAATGAACTTAGTGCACCAAAGGCAAAAACTCCATTTAATGATAGAAAAAAGAAATTTAGCAGATAATAATAAAAAAAGTAATTCACAAAAAAACAAGTGTCTAACAAGTAAGACGCAGTCTAGAGGCTTCTAGACTGCGTCTTTTTTTTAAGTATGCCCGCGCAAAAGATGGGACTTAGGATCCCTCATTCGAGAAAGAAGCGCTGTAGCATGATCTAAAAGACCCAGCTTTCCATCACCCTCTAGCATATAAACCTGATGGGGATGAATCACATCACAAAGACTTCGAAGGCTTTCACATTTTAAAACGATAAAGTCCACTTCGGAAAAAGAAGAAAGCATCAAAACAAAATCCTCACAAGGATCGTCATCTTTAACATAAACAATGAGTTTTTTTTCATCGTCTTTTCCAGCAAGTTTTCGAAGGCTTCTAAACATATCAATCGTCATGCCAGATCGACTATCAACGCCCAGAACTATGAATCTTTTTCCTTTTAGCACTTGTTGTAAAGCATACAAATGCTCTTCATCAAAGATCTTATTTTCCACGTCAAATTCCAGTAAACGTTCTGCCAGATCTGAGAGATCTACACGGGCGCATCCCATTCTTTCAATAGCAATGCCTGCTGCAATATTTGCCAGTTGTACTGCATATTTGACATCAAGGGAATTGGCCAGCGCTAAAGTAATGGTCGCAAGAACTGTATCTCCAGCTCCTGTGACATCCTTGACCTCTTTAGAACGAACAGGAAAGTCTTGAAAAGATCCACTTCTATGAAAAAGAGCTATCCCCGCTTCCGATTTGGTAATGAGCAGTGTGTCAATAGAGCAAGACGCAAAGATGTTTTTAGCCACTTTTTCTAAAGGATCAGGAAACATCAAGCGCGCAGCTGCATAAGCTTCAGAAAGATTGGGCTTAATAATCGTTGCACCGTTATATTTAGAAAACTCATCCCCTTTAGGATCTACAATGACCGGGATGTTTCTTTCCCTGGCCATTTCAATGATTGCTTGCAGCAAGGTTCGTGTTAAAAATCCCTTAGCATAATCCGAAATTGCAATGATTTGTACTTTGTCTAAAAAACGGGGAACCGTTTGCAAGATCTCTTCCTCTAAACCTTCGGGAAGAGCTGTGATCGACTCGAAATCCACCCGAAGAACCTGTTGGGAGTCGGCGATCAAACGGTTTTTTACGGGAGTCTTAAACCCTTTTTGATATACAAGCCCATCTGTGGTAACGCCCTCTCTTTCGAGACACTCTTTTAGCTCATCTCCTGCAATATCTTGACCTAACCGTCCAATCACAGAAACTTTAGCCCCAAGTGCGACGAGGTTCAAGGCAACATTTCCAGCGCCCCCAGCCAAACTCTCTTCTTTTTGCACATTCAGGATACAAACCGGAGATTCTGGAGATACTCTTTTAACTTTCCCTGTCGTATAGGTATCGAGCATAAAATCTCCGATTACCAGAACTTTAACAGGGTTAAAGCGATTTAACATCCCTATCAGCTTTACCATTTTTGATCCTTTGCAAGATGCTGCTGTACGTAATCTGTAACCGCCTCCCCTAAGGAGAATCGGCAAAAAGCTTTTGGTTCGGCCTTAAGAAAACAGTTCATCAGCTTTTGCACATCTGCGCAAGTATAATTTTGATACTGACGAGCAAGATCCTCTGGCATGGAAATATATTCAATCTTAACCGGAACATTAGAAGCACGGAAGACTTGGCGAGCAAGCTCATTCCATGTCGAAGGAACCCCAGAGCCGACGTTAAAAATCCCTCCGGAAGAATTCCGTAAAAAATCACAAGTAATGCGAGCTGCATCTTTTACATAAATAAAATCACGGCACTGATCCCCATCAGCAAACTGTTTAGGATCTGAAGATTTAAAGAGGCGTAAAACGCCTTCTTTTTGCACCAAAGGATACATCTTAAAGACCATCGAAGCCATACGTCCTTTATGCTCTTCATTCGGACCAAATACATTAAAATATTTGAGACCAACTACTTGAGAAAGGACCCCCTGCTCATCTGCCCAGAGATCAAAAAGATGTTTAGAAAAGCCGTAAAGATTTAGAGGAGCCAGTTGAGAAAGAAGAGAATGATCATCAGAAAAGCCTCGGCTTCCATCGCCATAGGTTGCAGCAGAAGATGCGTAAATAAACCTGATCCCATGATTTAAGGCGTATTCTGCAAGCCTTACAGAAAACCGATAGTTGTTTTCCATGAGGTAGTCCCCATTTTTTTCTAGCGTATCAGAGCAAGCTCCTAAATGGATAAAAGCTGCAATTTCCTTACCTCTCCCCTCTAAATAGGGAAAAAGTTCTTGAATGGAAATAAGGTGTGAGAACCTTTTTCCTAAAAGATTTTTCCATTTATCAGAAGATCCCAAGTCATCAACAAGCAGTAAATTCGTATGGCCTAAATCGTTTAAATGTCTGACAATCCCAGAGCCTATCATTCCAGCTGCGCCAGTTACTACAATAAGAGGTTTTGCGCTTTTCTTCTCCATAGATTCTTGTGCTCCCATAAAAACGTCTAGGGTAGCAGATCAAAGATTATCCTTCGAGTTTTTCTGTTTCTCATGTGGGCAAAAAACAGCAATCTTATCGACTTGAAAAAGAGAAAAACATTAACCCAGTAAGCCTCAAGTTACTGCTATTTCTAATGCCAGCCCCTTTGCCATTCGAAAAATTCGGAAGGTCGTATTTTAAATCGAGCAAAATTCCCCTCATGAAGGCTGCTCACCTCTATTTCTACAATCTCAATAAAACGATTTCTATCTTCCAAAGGAACATTTTCCTTTGGAAGTTTTGCAATGTATTGAGATCCTTTTAGCTTATCCATCTTATCTTGAACAACCTCACAGACAGCTCGACGAATGAGATCGCGATAACGCGTACGAAACGGGTCTGGCTGCCCAAGAGCTTCAAGCGTTGCCAAATATAATGAAGCAGAACGTTCATATGCCCAAACAAAAACATCGCGAAAAAGCTCAATGCAATTTAATTCATAAATAGCAAGCAACCCCTGTATGTAATCAGATTCAGGCACGTCAACAAAGGAAAGAGGGCTCAAATTTTCTCGAATGAAGGGAATGTTTCCGGCTAATCGAGAAACCCTGTTGTTCAAATCTAAAAATGGCTGCAAGTAAGGCAAATGAACCATTAAAAAAAAAGGACTGTTCAAAAGGATTTTTTATAGAAGTTGCTTTTTGAATAATAAGTTGAAAACATTCTTCGATTAATGGAGGGGTTTCAACGGGATGATAAACCGACTTGCCGATCTTAACCGGCATAGTCCTCAATCTACCACATGCTTTAGGATCCAAAAGCAAGTCATGAGCAAGAAGCCCATGAATATTCAATTTAGACACAAGTAGCAAAAAAAGGCTAATTTATGAAAAGAATAATAGACTTTGCATTCGAAGTCAAAATTGGGATAGGAAAAACCAGAAAACGCTCTAGACGAAGCTATATCGATTGCTCAGGAAAATCCAAAAGAAGGTTTGCACCCTCTAGTCACACCTTAAATTTTTTTCCAGGGTTTCACTTGGTACCAAGAAACGTTCTCTAAAACAGGAGGGTGGATAGATCCCAGACAAAAAAAGCTACTGCCACTTCCGCTCATAACAACCTGATCAAAACCACTTTCAAGCAAAGTGTTTTTAAAGGTTTTCATCTCTGGATTTACGCTAAAAGCTGCCTCTTCAAGGTCATTATAAAAAAGAGGATTGGAAGATAAAAAAGAATTCAAGCTCTCTTGAGGATCTCTTGGCAAAAGAAGATCTGGCCTGCAAGCTTTGTATACAGCTGGAGTAGACAAGCCTACAAAGGGCTTTGCAATCCAAAAAGAACTATCATAAAAAGAGCTACTTAAAGAAACATCCCTCATAATTTCCCCTCTTCCCGTGCAATAAGCAGTCCCGGAAGAAAAAAAGAAAGGGACATCGGAGCCTAATAGAGCTCCAAGCTGTTGCAATTCTACTATGGAAGGTTGCAAAGCAAAAAGCGTATATAAAGCCTGAAGAGTCGTTGCAGCGTTAGAGCTCCCCCCTCCCAGACCGGCTTCTCTAGGAATTTTTTTATCTAAGTGAATATGGAGAGGATCTGATATTCCTGTCTTTTCTCTAAACAGAAGAAGCGCTTTAACAACGAGATTTTGATCGCACATAGGCAAAGTTAAATCTGAGCAAGTAAAATGATCTTGCCGAGCTTTTCGAATATGGATGTGATCCCCCAGATCGATTGCCTGGTACAGGGAAGCGATCTCATGAAAACCATCGTCTCTTTTACAGAGCACTCGAAAAAATAGATTGATTTTAGCGGGAGAAAATAAAGAGAGCTGCTCACAAGGAGCAGCTCTTGGAAAATATGCACAAGTTGGCATAAAATCTCCTATTAAGAAGAAGACTCTTCGTCTTCTACTACTACAGGAGCTACTTTTTCAGGGGCAGCCTTTTTTACAACTCTATCCCCATAGATGTTCAATCTTAAAGTAGCAGGAACGCCTTCTTTGAGCTTCAAAGAAAGAGTGTGTATTCCTAGATCCTTGATTGGGTGAGGCAAAATGATGTTTTTACGCTCAAGGGCAATGCCTTCTTTAGCGCAAAGTTTCACAATGTCTACCGCAGAAACAGATCCGTACATTCTTCCTTCCGCATCTACTTTCACTTCTGTAGCAAACTCTAATTCCACAAGTTTGCTAGCAAGCTCTTCCGCATCTTTTCGATCAACAGCAGCTTGTTTAGATCTCTCTTCCATAAGACGAACTCTTAAGCGAAGAGTGAACTTATCAGCCACTACAGCTTTCTTTTGAGGAATAAGAAAGTTTCTTGCGAAGCCAGGCTTTACTGTAACGAGGTCACCACTTCTTCCTAAATCTT
Source organism: Rhabdochlamydiaceae bacterium (assembly GCA_019745395.1). Taxonomy (GTDB): domain Bacteria; phylum Chlamydiota; class Chlamydiia; order Chlamydiales; family Rhabdochlamydiaceae; genus CAIJXB01. The sequence goes on from JAIETG010000023.1 coordinate 20,490, forward strand.
CTACGTCTTCTAGAAGCAATAATTGATTTTGCATGAATTTATCTCCTATATCCTATTCTTCAGATACAAAGGGCAGCAAAGCCATATGTCTTGCTTTTTTAATAGCAGAACAAAGTTTTCGCTGATTATTGAAAGATACACCAGTAATTCTTCTGGGTAGGATCTTTCCCCTTTCCGTGATGAATCGAGATAAGGTCTCGATATCTTTATAATCAATGTGATGCTTGCCGGCAGCAGTAAAAGGACATTGTTTGCGCTTTTTGGAAAATAAATTTTCCACCGGGTTTCTTTTCTGTCCGATTGTCATAAGTTCATCTCCTAAACAGATAAAGGTTTGAATTCAATTTTTTCAGGTACTTGATCTACACGAAGAGTGAGAAAACGGATCAAATCTTCATTAAGATGATACTCTCTCCACATCTCGGTCATTGCAGTTGATGACACAGAGAAGTACAGCAAAACATAATGACCATCTCTTTTCGTGTTGATCTCATAGGCCAATTTCTTGCGCCCTTGATCAAAAGTCTTTACCAGCTCTCCGCCTCTCTTGATGATGCTTCCAGTCACTTTATCTAAGGCTTTTTGTCTCGCCTCATCACTCAAGCTGGCACTGAAAATATACATCCCTTCATACAGATGTGTTCTTTCTTTTTTTGCCATCTTTTTATTCTCCTAAGTTTTTTCAGGTTTCTTACCATTGGCATATTGCATCGCAGCCACCACTCCCAGGCGCAGCCAAAGCTCTAACGCTTCCACTGCACGCTCGATAAAGGCTCCGAGCTCTTGTTTTTCCTCATCAAAAAAGGGTGATAGGACATATTTTGCTAGATCCCCACTTTCTTGATTTCCTACTCCTACTTTCAATCTCATATACACTTGCGTGCCTAAATGAGACTCAATACTTTTTAATCCGTTATGGCCCCCTGCTCCACCACTCGTTTTGATCTTGAGAGATCCGAAAGGCAGATAGATGTCATCACTTACAACGAACATCCGGTTCAAAGGCACTTTATAGTACAAAGAGCATACCTTGAGCGATTCTCCACTACTATTCATGTAGGTCTGAGGCTTTAGGAGGAGGACTTTTTTCTCCCCTATACTTCCCTCTGCCATCAGGCCATGAAAGGATTTCACCCTACGAAAGACTAACTTGTGCTTTGCTGCTAAGGCATCTATTATATGAAATCCCACATTGTGCCGAGTCCATTCATAGGCCTCGCCTGGATTTCCTAGGCCAGCAATCAAATACACAGAAGGCAAACTTTCAAGGCTTTGCTCTGTCATAAGACCATTAACGTTTTGCAATCACTACAGCTACTTCATTCAAAGGCTTCAAAGGTTTTACACCTTCTGGCATTACAATGGCAGAAAGACGCTTGGATTGTCCAATGACGAGCTCTCTTACATCAATAATAAACATGGAAGGGATATTCTCTGGAAGACAGGAAACCTTCAGCTGACGAATGACAGTTCGTAGAAATCCGCCCAACTTGATCCCTGCACACTCTGCAACTCCGGAAAACTCCAAAGGAACATTGACGTTTACAGGAACATTTTTCGTCAAAACCTCAAAATCCAAATGGATTACTTGGTAAGTCGTTGGGTGGTATTGGATCTCTTTTACAATGACAGCCATATGATTATCGCCATCAACTAAAGTAAACTTTGTTGTCGCAAGACGACCGCTAGGCATTTTTCTGAGCGCTTCGCTAAAATCCACCCCATCAACACTCACTAATTCATTAGGGGTTCCTCTACGATACAGTACAGCAGGGATATTCCCTTCTCTACGGATCTGATTATTTACACTTCTTTTTGAAGCAAGTCGTTTGACCATTTTCAGTTTCATATTCTCTCCTTAAACTTCAGGAACTGTTATACAATTGAGTAGCTATCTACCGGGGAAAGTAAACGAAAAGAAACGCTATCGTTAAGACAACGTCTAGTAGAACATCGCACTTTCTTACAGGCTTTCTCGGGATAGGAGCAAGAGGTCGTGCGATGAAAAGACAAACACACTCCAACTACGGACATTTTTATAAAAAAAACGCCTATCACACAAAAAGAAACAGCCATTATTATTTGGGGTGGAAGGATTCGAACCTCCGGATGGCGGTACCAAAAACCGCTGCCTTACCACTTGGCGACACCCCAACAGGTGATCTATCAAATTAGAAACACGATCATAGTAATATCTTGTAGAATTTAATGCAACTATCTCCTTAAGATATTTCCACAAACATCTAAATATCAGACACATGAAAATGTTGTAGCGATTTTTTTCAGGCGATTTTCCAACATAAAAACAAGCAAAAATTAGACACAAGAGCGCATTACAAGGTGAAAAAAAAGCCACTAACGAACAAAAACGAACCTATTCGCCTTAGCACAAGACAAAATTTAATATGATGAAAAGAACTCGCCGAAGTACAACGATACATTCCTAAATTTACCCAACTCGGGACAACTATCCATTCCCTCAACAATTTACAAAGACTTTTGGCGCTGAATTTGAATTAGAATAAGGAAAGAATCGGTTTCTAGCTCAAACTTTACAACCGTAATTTTGCACGAGAACCGTGAATCTTACACAAATTTTAGTCTGAAATATTACTGTGATGCAGAATCAAACTCCTGCATCACAGGGAATCAAACTCACTGTTGCAAAAAAAAAGAACTTAAAACAGCATCGCTTCATTGCAATTTCTTTCATAATTTAGTAAAAGTAAATTTCTACTCCAATAAAACAAAAAGAATTGCCATGCATATCGTTCATTTCACCTCAGAACTCGCCCCCATAGCGAAGGTTGGAGGACTCGGAGACGTCGTCTACGGACTCTGCAAAGAGCTTGTCAGACTAGGCCATAAAGTGGAAATCATACTCCCCAAATACGACACACTACGATACGACCTGTTAAAAAACCTCAAAGTATGCTACCGGGAACTTTGGTCCTATGAAGGCCCCTATCGCTACAACAACACCATTTGGTCCTGCGAGATAGAAGGGCTAACGATTTTCCTAATCGAACCTCACCACCCCCGCTATTTTTTTCATCGAGGAACCATTTACGGCTGTGAAGATGACATTGATCGCTTTTTATATTTTTCTCGAGCTGCAATGGAGTTTCTCTATAAATCCGGAAAAACCCCCGACGCCTTGCACTTACACGACTGGCCGACCGCAATAATCCCTCTTCTTCTCAAGGATATGTACATAGATTTAGGAATGAAACCCATCCGAACCCTTCTCACACTACACAACTTAGAACATCAAGGAAGATGCCCCACAAAAAGCCTGTCAGAAATAGGACTTCGAGGAGAAGAATACTTAAGCCCCGATCTTTTACAAGATCCAGAAAAACTCCCCCTCCTCAATCTCCTGAAAGGAGGGATTGCTTACTCAGATCGCCTCTCTACTGTCTCCCCCTCTTACGAACAAGAAATTCAAACCTTAGAAGGCGGGCATGGGCTTTCTTCATTTATTCAGAAACACAAAAAAAAATTAAAAGGGATTTTAAATGGCATAGACGAGGATTTCTGGAATCCAGAAAAAGACCCTAACCTTGAAGAGAATTTTCCTGCACATGCCCCCTTTTCTACAATGCAAATCGAGCACATTGAAGCATGCAAAATCAAAAACAAACTAGCACTACAAAAAAAGCTATCCCTTCCAGAAACCTCCAAACCTCTTGCAGCATGCATCTCTCGACTCGTTCCTCAAAAAGCACCACACCTTATCGCCGCCACCTTTCGATACATTTTAGAAAAAGGAGGACAATGTGTGATTTTAGGCTCCATTCACGATCCTGAAATACTTGAGATCTTTTCCGAGCTCAAACAAACAACCTCAAGCAACGGAATCATTATCTTGGAATATGACGAAGCCCTATCGCATTTAATCTACGGGGCAAGCGACTTTTTTATCGTACCCTCTCTTTTTGAGCCATGCGGCCTCACTCAAATGATTGCGTTGCGTTATGGATCAATCCCCATCGTAAGGAATACAGGAGGACTAAAGGACACCGTGTTTGACATAGATACGAGCACAGAACCAGCGTCGGAACGCAACGGGTTTACTTTTGAGCAACCCACAGAAAAAGAGCTTCAAAAAGCACTTTCTAGAGCATTACACTTATGGAAAACAGATCGGAAAAAGTGGATAAATCTTCGAATGCAAGGAATGAGTAAAGACCATAGCTGGAAAAGAGCTGCCCTAGAATATCTCAAACTGTATCAGTGAACCTGCTAAAAAACAGGCTCTTAAAATCCCAAGATCTTTTTTACATACGAGCGATTAGCATGTATGTACTCATATCCCGTATAGACAACGTAAATTGCAGCAACGAGCACACTCCAAAAACTTAAACTTTGTAACGTATGCAAACTCATCACTCCCATAGAATACGGGATCATCATTAGCAGAATAAAAAACATAACCACAGCAAGCACTACAGCTTTAATCTTACCGCTTTGCCTTGCAGCTAACGTGAATCCCTTAAGAGCACAAACTGTACGCAAAGTACTTATCATACTATCTCTATAAAAGAACACAGCAACCAAAAGAATCGGAAGTTCGACAAAGTCCTGAGTGAAAGCAAAGAATACAGAAAATCGAAAAATACTATCAGCCATTGGATCTAGAATTTTTCCCAGCTCCGTTACCTTATTGTGACGTCTAGCTAAAAAACCATCAAAAAGATCTGACAACTCAGAGAGAATAGCCAAAAATATCAGACAAAAAGGAAGCCACACAAGTGGGATTCCCATTTCCTGATAATACAAATATACGGCCATGAAAACTGGCCCTAGCAATACTCTAGATAAAGTCAAATACAGGGGAAGGTTCACCCTAGCTCTCCGTCTATGTGATTTGGACAAAGATTACTTTTTTCAGAAAATTAAAGCTAGGATTTTTCCGATTTTTTTTGATCTTACAGCATTGGCAAAACGTGCAAATCAGATTCGCTCTTTTTTTTCAAAGCAAGCTGTCCACAGGCTGCAGCGATGTCTTTTCCTTTCGTATAACGCCAAGTTGTTACAATTCCCTTAGCTTCCAAAATCTCTCTAAATTCCTCAATCTGCTCCCTTTCAGGCCTCTCCAAGTTGATTCCATCTACAGGATTATAAGGAATGAGGTTAACTGTGCACGGATCACCTTGCACCAACTTCGCAAGTTCCATTGCGTGCTCAGCATGATCATTGATTCCCGCCAAGAGGGTGTATTCATAAGTAATATCCCGCTTAGTTGTTGCGGCATATTGTCTCATAGCCTCTAGAACAAGAGATAAGTCGTATTTTCTCGCATAAGGAATAATTTTCTTTCGAACATGTTGGTTTGGAGCATGCAAAGAAAGCGCCAAATTCACTTTAAAGGACTCTTGCGCTAATTTGTGAATTCCCTCTACTACTCCAACTGTCGAAACTGTAATCTTTCGCTCAGAAAAATGAAGCCGATTTTCATCACATAGCATCTTGAGAGCCTTCACCACCTCATCATAATTTTCCAGAGGCTCTCCCATCCCCATAAATACAATATGTGAGACTTTCTCCTGAATTTCTATCTGAATTTGGTAAACTTGTTCGAAGATCTCAACTGCTGTTAGATTTCTCATAAGGCCCTCTTTCCCTGACGCGCAAAAAGCGCATCTGGCAGGACATCCTACCTGAGAAGATACACATACCGTTTTTCTTCCAGGAGCTAGAATAAGCACGGACTCTACAAACTTGCCATCTTCTAACTTCCAGAGAAATTTAACTGTTTGTTGATCTTTAGAAATTTCTTGAGAATCTAAACGTAAAGATTTTAATTGAAAGCTTTGCTCTAGCAATGAGCGAAACTCTTTACTGAGATTAGTCATGAGAGCCCAGTCAGACACACCTTTTTGGTATACCCATTCCCAGACTTGTTCAGCCCGGAAACTCTTTTCTCCCCTTTCCTGACACCACTGGATAAACTGTTCTAAGGTAAGGTCGTGAAAACGAATCATTAAAACACCTATAAATGTCCCCTAAAGAACAGAAAGATTACCCGAAAACCTTCTTATTGAACAGACAATTTTCTCTCTTCAATAGTGGAACGATAACGATCGTGCTCCGCTTGACGTCTAGCTGCTTCTGCAGCGATTCTTAGCTCTTCAGCCGTATTTTTATTAGCCGTTTCAGCAATATGATCCCAAGTACTATCCCAAGCAATAACCTCTAATCGATGCGTAATAGGATCAATTCGATATATTGGATCAGCCATAATTACACCTTTCATTATTACATGAGAAAATATTGTAACAAATTTCACATCAAAGAAACAATGGAATCATTTTTTTAAGCACTAGCCAAAAAAGTGTTTATCAGATACCTTCTCCCTCTCAAATCCAAGAGGTTTTCTCATGAAATCTTATCCTATCGCCGACCTTCACAACGATCTTTTAAGCTTCTTAACTACTCATCCTAAACGCTCTACAGAAAACCCTGAATCTCGAGGCTCTCACCCTCAGATGAAGCAAGGCAACGTAGCATTTCAAGCTCTGACCATGTATACAGCAACAGAGCCTAGCTCTTACATGCAAGGGCTAAAACAGTTAGATATGCTAGATTCCCTTCTCTCTTCCCACTCAGAAAAATACACACTATGGAATCCCAGATCCCCCTTAAAAACCGAGGGACCTATCGCCGTGGCACTGGTCTTGGAAAATGCTCATGGAATCTGTGAAGAGTCTCAAAGTATTGATGTCGGGATCTCAAACTTAGAAAAAGCACTCCTTAGATTCAAAAATATTATATACATAAGCCTAACCTGGAACTTCGAAAATCGACTAGGCGGTGGCTGCGGATCTCAAATAGGCCTTAAAGAAGACGGAAAGCGTCTTTTGGAATGGATGCATCAAAAAAAAATTGCAGTAGACTTAAGTCACGCTTCCGATTTCTTAGTCGATGACATCTTCAATTTTATAGAGAAAAAAACTTTAGACATCCCAGTCATTGCTAGCCACTCTAACATGCGCAGCATAACTAAAGTCGACAGAAACCTACCCGATCTTTTTGTCCAAGAAATTATTCGTCGAAAAGGTCTCATTGGGCTTAATTTCTTTGCCCCTTTCATTGGGACGCATGTTCACCAGGTCGCAGATCACGTTTCTCATCTTTTTTCCTTAGGAGGAAAAGAGCAGCTTTGTTTTGGTGGGGACTTTTTCCATCTAGAAGATTTTTTCAATCTTCAAGAAAAATACGGAATCAAAGAAGGGTTTTTCTCCGAATTTTCTAACGCTTCCTGCTATCCTTACGCTCTATCTTTTCTAGAAGATCATCTCGATCTTTCCGAAAAAGAAATTCAAGCTGTTGCTTACGGAAATTTTCAAAACTACGTACAAAGAACGTATTCTTAAATGCCAGCAAATCTTGTCATGGATTATACGGTATAAGATTTCCATTAGAGCTGTCGTGAACATATGTTCTTCCATCAGGCCCTGTTAGCACATATGGGCGCCCTGCAGTATTTACAGATCCGTTATATGCATTCCCTCCACCTGGAACTGAAGGCGCGATAGGCTGACCATATACATTCTGCTGGATTGGGCGTTGGCCTGGAGAATAACCATAGGACTGTCCTCCACCTGATGGCGGAACATACTGCGCATCTACTGGAGAAAATTGTCCCGTAACAGGATCTTGAAAATATCTGGCTCCATCCGGTGCTACAAAAACATGTCGAGTATTAGAACTATTTCCTGCAGGGGCTGAGGAGCCTGTATATAGACTGCCGTTAGCCCCTATCATTGGAGCCGCCTTATTAGGAGCTCCTGTTGAATTCTGAGAATACTGTCCTCCAACAGAATTTCCCGGAGCATAATATTGCCCAGCACCCGGCACAGAAGAAGCAGCAGGATTAAAAGATCCATTATTTCCCATATTAGGGGGGCCATCCGAACGCCATACTGAAGAGGATGGTGCTGTATACTGGTTTCCATTGGATGTCATAGGCTGTCTTTCAGGCCCTGGGCCTGGAGAAACATAATACGGTTGACTGCCAACTGTAGGAGGAGCATTACCAGGAACGTAATATCCAGCCTGAGGATCGCTTGCCACATTAGAAGGGATCTGTGTATCGTCTGGGACTGATTGTCCTGCCCGAGGATTTCCTGGACCTGCCAACCCAAGTCGATAACCTGCTCTGCCGTGGCCCACATTCCCTCTTCCAGAAGTTCCAGTCGGCTCATCATAAGTTCCATAAGCGCTCAAACCTAGAACGAGTCCGACAGCGAATGCAGAACAAACAACTTTCGACATCTTCATAACCACCCCTGAAAACATAAAATCAATCTAAACACCAAAGCTAATTGTTATCACCTATTTTTTCAATAAAATTATTTAAAATCAAACTAATAAGCAAATAAACACACATTAAGAAGAATTAGGAATTGGAGGAAGATTTCCAGAAACAGCTTTCAATGGAGCAAAAGGAGAAAACTGCATATTATTGTACCAATTTACGGGAAAATTAATCCCTAAATTAATAATATTGAAATGAAAAGAACGGGCAAAATTAGATTTTCGCAAACCATCAAAAATCACCTTGTGAGCCAAAGCGCAAGCAATATCGTGTCCTTTAACACGAATAAGACATGGGCCACGTCCTGGAATGTACTCTGGATCAGAGTAATTCCCCTCTAAAAAAATAGGATTTCCCCCTAAGATTACCTGCCCGCTTGTATTCAAGGTGACAGGACTTTTTTGCGTTCCAATCTGTCCTACTCCCGCATTTAAATAGGACAACCCAGAATCAGAGAGAGTGATAGGATAGGGGACACCTTGATTGAAAATAGAATCACGAGATTGCAAACGTATGTTCTCTGCAGTAATGGGGCCATTTAAGGTGATCGACGATGAATCTACCACAGTCAAATCTCCTACAAGCGTCATAGATCCATCGAAAAGAACTGGTCCCGACAGAGTATTAATGGTTACATTCGACGCAAGAACATCTTGAACGGAAAAAAGCTGGTTACCGGTTACAATCAGATCGCGTAAAAAAGAATCCTCTCTTCCCACATTTCCGACAGTTACAGATCCCTTCAACCCTGTTAATAAAAAAAGAGATTCCAGATCAGGAATAGATGGAACAACATCTCCCAAGATAATGGACGCACTTTGGTAGTTATTTAACTCCGAAAACGTCTTAATCACCGTATGCGGCTGAACAAGCTGCAAAGTAGGAATGATATCCACAGTCCCGTACTGCGTATATACATCTCCTGTAACTACCCCGTCTACCCCGCTTGTAACAGAAAAGTCTCCAAGGGGAGTATTGTTCCCAACTCCTTGAATCAACACAGTACCAGTTCCTGCTGAAACCACAAAAGAAGAACTACCAGGACGTATAGAGTCTACCGATTTTAATGTGATATTACCACCGCCACGTGTAGTATCAAATACAGCATTGGTTTTTAAGATCACTGGACCTAGAAAATGAATATCTCCACCTTGTTGTGTGATCACATTTTGCGCATAAATCGTATCCGCATTAACTGTTATAGTTTTTAGGGGAAACACTAGACCGATATCCCCCAAACTTATTTGAGAAGCCCCTGCGTTTAACCCCAAACCAACACCAAGGTTGCTTGCATTCACGTCTTGTAAAATAATTCCAGCGCCTACGGGATAAGTCCCTCCCATAGTCGTATCAATAATGGTATCTTTATCGAGAACTATATCCATATTAGTCACAACAACTTTACCCTGCGTAGTATTGATAGCAATAGCAGGGGCGAGGTCCCCTTCAAAATGCAAAACACCCTGCTCATTGGGCCGACTTGTGAATAAAAGCCCAGCTCCAGATACGCTCATATCAATGCTTGCCACTTGAATATTGATGTATGTCGAACAAAGAGTTACGTCGCTCGAAGAGCTCGTAAAAGAATCTATCCCTACAAAACCTCCTATACATCCGGGATTACTTGGAACTGCCCCCGATATGACATTAAGGGTTGAAGGGTCCAAAAGCCACTGTCCTATCAATCCTTGAGCTGCAGATGTATCCACATATCCTTTCATGGAAAATAAAGATTCCAGTCCAGATGTCTCTACAAACCCCCCATCTCCTTGAACAGGTCCACCTTGCGCTAAAATTCCCCCTTCAAACTCTGTTTTTTGACGAGACCAAAGTACAACAGTTCCCCCCTGTCCCTTCTCTATCGCATTGGATAAAATCTGAGAATCAGAGTCCATAGAAACTAAAACCGCATGAGGCATAGATCCATGACCTTGGACATCTCCACCGATCAAAACTTCTCCTCCTCCAGTTTTTCCAGAGGCATCAATATAGGCTCCTCTTAAAGCAATCTCTGCTCCCGATAGTTTTACAGAGCCTCCTTGCTTTTGCAAATTCGATACATCGATCTTACCATCAATAGAAAGAACACTTGCTTCTATGTCTACTTTCGTTGCCGCAATGGAACTTCCTGACACCAAAAAGATCTCTCCATTTTGACGAACAAACGCCTCGCCTTTTTCCATTCCTGCATGATTGACAATGTCACGAATAGCTTTTTTAGCAGTAGGCAATCTCATAGAAACTTCCCCACCATCTGCTTGAATCGACCCCAAGTGCTGTAAAATGGCACCCTTGATATCCCCCTCTACAGTAAACTGCAAAAGACGATCACCTTGAAAGTCCAAAGTCACCTGCTCGCCTGCTGCTAAAACAACTTTCCCAGATTGCGCTTGAATAGTTCCTGAGTTGTAAATTTGTGGGGCCATTAAAACAATGCAGCCTTCTGCAGATGCCTCTAAAAGTCCTTCGTTGCGAATTTCTGTAAGCCGCTCTTTATTTTGTAAGGAAAAAAAATACTTACCCCTTAAAAAATCTTCATTAGCGACATCCAACGTAGAAGCTATAAAGCTCGCTGTTTTTACCGATGCATGAGGCCCAAAATACATCCCATTGGGGTTGACGAGAAGCACTTTCCCGTTACTTTCCATCTTCCCTAAAATTTCAGAAGATTTTCCGCCCTGAACTCGATTGAGAACGCATGAGGAAGAAGAAGGTTGAATAAATTTCACCTTTTCCCCTTTTTGAATATCAAAGTTTTGATAATGGATGATTGATCGATCTGAGGCATGAATGGACATTTCATGCGATTGCTGCTGAAAACTTACATCTCCAGATATAACTGAGGGGGATTGTGGCAATGCCATTAAAAAAGTAGATCCCACAGTAAGGGAAGCTACAGTAGTAAACCAAAAAAAACGTTTCCGCATCAGAAATACCCCAAGTTGGCATCTATTCCTGTCTTATCCGTCTTTTACATAAACTTAGCAATTAAAAAAAGTCCATATTTATGCGCACATATAAAATGCTACTAAACTGCTTGTATTGGCTCATAAAAGGAAATCCCGCATCAAAACTAATGGTTAAATTACGGGGACCATAAAAACGAAGACCTGCGCCTACAGAACCCAAGTACGCAGGAGAATCTTCTGATTCAACAGCATCTATGGTATAGATGCCTCCCTGATCTAGGAACACAAGCAACTGCAGCACTTCCCCCCATGTCTTCTTTAAGGATTTAATCATGTGATTCTTTAGCAAAGGAGGAGGAAAATAGAATTCAAAGTTCGCACAATATCCAACATCTCCGACGGCAATAGAGGCCGTATAACCTCTTACTGTACCCATACCCCCTAGAACATATTGCACGGAAACAGGGATTTTATTAAAAGTTCCCTGAGCATTTGTCGTGATAACAAACATACAATCTGTAAGCAAAGGTTGTATTCTCTGTCCATTGAGAGTCAAAATATAATAACGCCCACCTCCCCCATAACGACTACAAAGAGGATCAACTACACTAGAACCTCCTAAGATATCGGGAATCCCAATGTTTAGAGCCCCACTTAAAATATTACGTCCTCTGACAGAATCCGTATAATCTATAGATCCGCCTAAACTTAAGACGCGCAATCTATCGTAAGAAGTAGTAAATCCCTGCTGCAAGTTCTTATATTGTTCAAAGTTAAAAGAAAGATCAATTCCCGCTTCTAATTGCCTTGTACGCACTAAAGGTTGATCATAAGCTATAGAGGCAAGCTCCGTCCAGCTTGACAAATCATAGGCTTTGTAAGCTTCTCCCTGGGTATTGGAATGGGAATACGTATAAGAAAGTTGAAGATTGGATCCTGATCCTGTTAAAGGGATAATATACGTAGGATTTAAATAGTAAAACACAGCAGGAATACCAAAGGCAGTCATCATAGAGATCTTATCTCCACTCGTCGCTAAATTCCCCATGGTGAAAACAGAGGCGATCTGATTGAATGTCGTCGTACTAGAGCCCCAGTTGTTGTAACCTCCAGAAAAATGTAAAGGACGCTTATCCTGAACCTCCAAAATAAGGTCCGCGCAACCAACTTCCTCGGATTTCCTTAAGATTCCCTGCACTGAAAGATCGGTATTTTCGTTGACCAATAAAAGAGCCTTCATCAACGTATTAAAATTGATCGGCCCGCCCACTAAATGATCAAAATATCTGCGAATAAATTTCGTAGAATAGGAAGTATTTCCTCGAACATCGATACGACCTAAAGTCCCTTCCACAACTACAATAACTAAAGTATAGTTTTCAATTCTTTGTACAGGAGGATAGACCCATGCTACAATGTATCCATTTTTTGCATAGAGCTGTTCAATTTCATAGCACAAATTCATTAAATCTTTTCCATTCAGCTCTCGATTTTCGTACAGATCTGTAATGGCTTTAATTTTTTCATTAAATAAAGGATAGGTTGATTGTACAACAATATGCTCTACATAAGCAGAAATGCCGTCTGGGATATCTAAAACTTCATTGGGAATATCTACTTCCAAAAGAGGAATTTCCCTTTGAGGGGACAGCGTTTGTATATTGTACTCAGCCTGAATCTGTCTTTCTACGACTCCAGCTGAAATCGAAGGAGATCCCTCTCCTCCTTTTGCGGATAAAGAATAGGGAGTAAGCAGCAGCGCAAGAAGACCTATTGCAATAAGATTCGATCGATTCATTAAAGGCTTCCTTCCTTCTTTACTCGGATACAAGTCAATTAGTTGATAAAAGACCATCCAACTTGTAACGTTTTTTTTAAAAACAATCCATTACATTTTGAGCTTTTTACATTTTTCTTCGAAACATCTTTGCGTGATAGAACCTTGAAAAGAACAGCGTATTGCTGAAGGGATTTTTGGGAAAATCCGAAAAAATCCTTCCACAGTGGAAGGACTGGTAAAAAAGATCTCCTCTATTTCTTCTAAGGAAGGTTTAGGCTCCAGTACTTGATAGACCGTTTCATAAAGGTCTAAAATTTCATGAGAAATCTTTTGCTGCAAAAGATAATCTCTTAAAACAGGTCTTGCTAAAGAAGATCTGGGGTAGAAGACATAAGAGGCAAACTGGGATGATTTTTGCAAAGCATAAATCATCCCCTCTTGGGTAGAATCTGAAGCTTCCAAAAAAGGTTCTACCCCTCTACTTTGTAAAGCTTGAGAAGTAACAGGTCCAATAGAAATACATTTACCGCGCAAAAGATCTACTGGATCCAGGAAAAGAGATGCACATAGATCCCATAAAATGGACACGCTATTTTGACTTGTAACAAGAACATGAGAAAACAAAGAAAGTCTATCTAAACAAAACCGCACAGGAAGATCTTCTGGCTTTGCAGGAATTAATCGGATAACCGGATAATGTAAAACATTTTCCCTACCAGCAAACCGTTCAAAGCAAGGGCCCAAGTATAAAGTCTTTTTCACCGTTTGTGCAGGCATAAGAAAAGCTCTTGCATTTCTACGTCAGAAGTTTTTGCAACTATGGCAAGTCTTCCTTGCATAGGAGAAATCTCCCCTTCGAGAGGAAACATATTTCTCTCCAACCTTAAACGAAGAAGAGCGGCTTTTGCTATCACAAGACCATCGCAAGTTCCAGCATCCAATAAGCTGAGCCTTTTTTCAATGGTTCCTCGAATATCCATACAAATAAAATCGCTTCGAAGAGCGTAAATATTTCGCTCTCTACGCAAAGAAGAGGTTCCTATTTTAGCCCCTAAAGGAAGATTCTCCCACGTTTCCCCATCGCGCAAAACTAGCACGTCAGACGGGTCGACCCCTTGCGTACACGCAACAACCGTTAATCCTAGAGGCATAGGTTCTGGAAGATCTTTAGCTGAATGAATCCCTATCCGACATACTCCCTGTAAAACAGCTTGATCGACTTCTTTCGTAAAGAAATCTGTTTTTTCCATAGAAACTAAAGAAGTACTTTGATCCAAATCTCCTTGTGTCTGAAACCATTTTTTTACAAAGGTCACTTCGGGATAGTAGTTTTGTAAAAGAGCGTATACCTCGTCTACTTGCACTTGAGAAAGGGGGGAACTTCTCGCTCCAACGACAATTTCTTTAGCGGATGAACGCATGAATAGCCTCTTCTACTGTTGCAACACTTTGCAACGCAATTTTTTGCTTAATTTCTGAAGATATCGCACTAAAGTTCTTTTTAGGAAGAATGCATTTAGTGAAACCCAAATGAATCGCTTCTTTGATTCGATTTTCTGCTTTAGCAACGCTTCTCACCTCTCCACCTAGTCCGACTTCTCCAAAAACGACGGTATCGGCATCAATAATCGTGTTGGTAAAAGAAGATAAAATCGCAAGAAAAAGCCCTAGATCGATAGCAGGCTCATAGACTTTAACCCCACCTGCAATGGAAACAAATACATCGCAATGATGCATGGGATATCCCGCTTTTTTTTCTAAAACGGCAAGTAAAAGAGATAAGCGATTGATATCCACTCCAGTGGATTTGCGCGCAGCTGTGGGCATAGGGGACGGGGCCACTAAAGATTGCACTTCGATAAGAACGGCTCGAGATCCTTCTAAAGACGGGACGATCACAGACCCAGATCTTTCCTTTTGTCTTTCTTGCAGGAAAAAATGGGAAGGATTTTCTACTTCAACAAGACCTGTAACGGCCATTTGAAAGAGCACAATCTCCTCTGTAGGACCAAACCGATTTTTCACTCCGCGAAGCATACGATATCCCTGCAGCCTATCCCCTTCAAAATCTAGCACGACATCCACTAGATGCTCTAAGACTCTAGGTCCTGCAATCTCTCCGGACTTAGTCACATGACCTACTAAAAAAATGGCGATCTGTAAGCGTTTAGCCAGATGCATAAACTCCATAGCAAGCTCTCGAACCTGAGAAACACTTCCTGGGGATGAAGGGATCTCTTGCTTATACAAGATCTGAATGGAATCTACAATGACAACAGAGGGCCTCATCTGCTCGATCTGCGCCCGAATGCTAGAAAACTGCGTATCGTTCAAAATGAAAAGATTATTACTTTTTATTCCAAGTCTTTTAGCGCGCATGGCCGTTTGTTCTACCGATTCCTCTCCTGAAACATAAAGAACCGTCTTTCCTTGCAGGGAAAGCGCATCAGAGACCTGCAAAAGCAGCGTAGACTTTCCAATTCCCGGATCTCCCGCAACAAGAGTTAAAGATCCCGCAACAATGCCTCCCCCTAATAAACGATCCAACTCCTTAAATCCTGTAGTGAAGCGTTGCACAGGCAAATGCTGAACTTCTGCAACTCGAATAGGTTTTGCCTTTTCTGCCGATTCTACAGAAAAACGGTCAGCCGTTTGCTCTATAGCCACCTCTTCTTCAAAAGTGTTCCATTTAAGGCACGCAGGGCAACTTCCAGTCCATTTAGGCTGTATATGACCACATTCCTTACAAGCCCAAAGAGTCTTTGCCTTAGTTGCTGTCTTAGCCACAGTTTACCTATTTTTTTGCATTTAAGGTTTTTTCCACCCAGAGCAGCGCTTTTTGAGCCGCTTCTTGCTCCGCTTCCTTTTTAGACCCACCACGTCCTCGTCCCCGTTCTTGCTCTTCTAAATAGACGGCTACTTCAAATTCTTTATGGTGATCAGGCCCCTGCGCAGTTAGCACTTGATAAACGGGAGGTGTTTGATATTTTTTTTGCGAATAGTCTTGTAGCTCTGCTTTCCAATTTCGAATCGGTCTTTCTAAAGAACAGAGAACATCAGAAGAGAATTGACTCCAAAAGAACGTCTTAACCACTTCAAGGCCTCCATCTAAAAATAAAGCGCCTAAAAGAGCCTCGAAAAGATCAGCCTGAATCGATTCTTTATTTTTCCCTTCACTTCTTTTTTCCCCTTTACCCAGGAGGATAAACTCTGCAAACCCAAGTTTTTGCAAAAGTTTGGCGCACATAGCAGCATCCACTAAGTGCGATCGCATATGTGAAAGCTCTCCTTCTGAAAGAGCGGGAAAAGAAACATACAAATATTCCGAGGTCAAGATGCTTAATACAGAGTCTCCCAAAAATTCAAGCCGCTCATTATGCTCTAGGACTTGTTGCCTGTGTTCATTATAAAAAGAGCGGTGCACAAAAGCTAAAAGAAGCAGCTGTTTATCTTGAAAGACGTAGCCAATTTTCTGCTCCATCCATTCTACGCTCTCCACAAGATGCTGATAGGGGTCCATACGCCTCAATACTTTCTAAAAAATTACTCCTCATCGTAGTCGATCGCGATATTTTTAAACCAAGAGAACCTATCTATTCCTCTTATTTTTTCCTAAAGCCTCAGAACAGCTCGGTTTAATCCCTAATGTTATCTAGGCTAAAAAGGGGGCATAGAAAATTCACACCTAAATTGAGAGAAAAAAACTCAAACATTTAATTTCATAAAAAAACTAAATTCAATAAAACAAAGGCAAAATTGACAACAAGACAAATTACAAGTAAAATATACGTAAAAAACAAGGAACCATATGAACATCTGCCCACCAGCACATTTTTCTATAGACTCATCACTTCGAGTCGCAATGCAGGTAATTTGCTTATGTTCTGATGGAGCAAAATTTCTTGCATCTACCGATTTTCGACCCAACATTCGCATTCAGCCGACTCTAGAATCCGCGGCCCACACATTATATAACGCTACACATGCAACCATCAACATCCCTCAAAAAAACATTGTAAACGATGATGGATTCAAAAGTCTCATCGTAGAACTGTTCAATGCTAAAATCCACCCACCCCAACACGACAATCTCCTTAAAAAATCTTCCTTAGGATGCACTGGAATGGATTCCTTTGCACAGCAAATGGAGAGTGTAGAAAAGAAACAAACAAAGAAAAGAATCACATTACACGACAGGTGCCAATCTCTATGGGGAGATCTACTCACAGATGAAGATAGAGATCAGCATTTAAAAGATTTCTATCTCGAAGCAGGCGGTCATACAAACACATATCGGCACTATTGGATGGATAATTTCAAAGAGAATTATTGCAACAAAAACCCCGATGACGTGAGGTCCTGCCAAACAACCAAAGAGCAACTCATTGGTTTCTTTCGAGTACAAAGCATGAACCCAATTGATAAAGTTAAATTCTTAACAGACAGAATATGCCAACTCTACCCCTGTGCCCATAAAAATGTAAAAAAAGATTCCTTTTACAAAGAGCATGTCACGAAGCACTGTCCTGACAGCCTCCTTCCTCGCACAGACTGTCCTAAAAAAATCTCTAAAAAAGAAGAAAGTTGCCCTGAGCTGGAAAGCGCCAATAAATCACAATTTTCCCATCTTCCCATAGCTGATCTGTAGATAAAAAAATTCATTCTTCTAGAAATACAGATTACAACTCTCAAAAAAGAGATATCTAATAAAATTAATCTCGATAGAAAAAAGAGCCTCTATGTTCCGATCTTCTTGGAAGACGCTTTTCTACGATAGGGAAAGTTGCTCTTTCTTACAAAAAGATTTTTTACAAGTAGAGTATTTCCCTATGACGCAGACAAAAAAAGGCTCTTCTCAGCTATCTCAGCGAAAAAATCGTAGAGGGTTAAGGAAGAAGCCCATTAACACCTACATCACCGGAATAATTTGCCAGGTTGATGATCGACATCTGCCTAGAAAACAAGTCGGCATATTCAGCAACAGATATGGATGCTATAGCGGCCAAATCTAAAGAACATTTTCCAACAAGATCTCCACAATTACAGGAACATGCATAATTTTTAGCTTGACAAAGAGCTTTCGTAAACCATTCAGCAATCGCAGCGCTACCTCTTTTATAAGGCGTTGTGTGAGCAAATAAGTATTGAAAGTTTGACAAAGAAGTTGAAAACTCTTCTTTATTAGAGCTTTGGATACACTTGGCAAAAGCGTCATAAACACTTAGCATGTTAGCAGGGAGATGATCAGCTAAAGGAGTATTAGTTAACGACGTAAAATCTCCAACATTTGCCCAGATAGGATTTTCAGATGCCAAGACGGCTTTTGGCAACATGTTAAAATACTCCGAACCTTGAAGCACCTTTCCATCTTCTGTAACAGGTGTTGTGTTTGCATAAGAATATACAAAAGAATCCATATACTTTCGAGAATTGAACATATTCGATTGCGTAACCACTCTATGGGCAAATTGCTGTCCCGGAGTGGCACCTAATAACTGAGCACGAGTAGAGTTCAAAATTTTCAAATAATCTACAATCTGAGCATAAAAATAGGATGTTATACCTTGAGTCTTTGCCTTTAGGCAAATGCCTGTATCTGATTTAAGTTCTGTTTCATAGGTTTTGTGTAATAAAGCTATGTTCTCCAGAAACTTTTGCAGATACGATTCATATTGAGGATCACTTACCGGCGTCATGAGATAATCCCCACTTCCTATTTTTCGTAAGCCTCCGAACAGATCAGCGTCTTCACTCTTTTGTTTCTGAGCAAGTTTTAGCCTCTTATTACCCACAGATTTTATCAATTTATTAAAAAACCCCAAATCCACAGTCCCTTTTTGGGCTGCTTTCTGGATCTGTTCGCCTGTATTTTTCACAATCATTTTAGATTCTTGAGCAAAATAATCTGAAGCAAGTTTGCGATTCCTTTGATAGCTGCCATCTGGACGCATACACATAGCGGATTTCGGCGACACATTAATCATAGGAACAATATTAACGCAATGACTTGGCACTGTATTTATTAAATTCATACTTTCTCCGTTTTATTATTTTAAATATATTTCCCAGATCACAGTCCAACAAAATAACTAAAATCCACTTTAGCTTTATTTCGCAATTTTATGATCAACATCTACTCAGAAAACAAGTCTGTATATTCAACAATAGATGTGGGGAGTAAAACAGCTGAACCCAAAGAACATTTTCCAGCTAACTCTCCACAATTGCAGCTACACACAATCCTTGACCTAACAAACGACTAGAGCAAACCTTTCAGCAATGGCAAAGCTTCCCCAGGTTATAGAAAGTCGCTTAAACAAACAGATACTGATATGTCGAAAAAGACATTTGTAAACTTCTCTTTATTCTCAATATATATGCATATGTAAACAAAGCAAATAAGCTCAAAATCATATACGATTCTTAGAATTTATAGCTTTGCGAGTCATTCTGCAGATCGAAAAAATCCAGCAATCATAATATTGAAAAACAATTGAGACATGATTATAACAAATAAGAAATTAAATAAATAAACGAAAATTATTTCTTACAAAAAAACACACTCACACTTTACATTTAAACAAAAAACTACTTAAGACACTCTTGAGAAGATGAAAATTTAATTCGATTAACACATTGAGGGATTACTATCTTTTAGCTACATCCAAAAGGCGCTTTTGCAAAAGAATGTCCTTGATATTTTTAAAATTCACAAATGTAAAAAAGAGGCGGCGTCTTATTGAATTGTTCTAGAAATTTCAACTTCAAAGCACTAAATAATTTTTTAAAAGTTCTTCCACAAAGAATTCCCGCTCTCATGCCGAAAACTTAAAGATGGTTTCCTTGAATCCTCAACTCTCATAAATTAAGGCCTAATGAGCATCTACGACTTCTTTCTTTGTAGTATTTTTCATTAAATGGATTGCTTCATCACTAAGCCACTCTTCATACTCCATCAGATGATCGAACTGAAATTCGATGAGATTCACATCTATTCTTTCAGGAGGAAGAATCGCTCCTAAATAATGAAATCCTAGAAATGGAATTGCAAGAGTTTTTAAATGCTTATCCAAACTGTGATGATTTTCTACCAAATCATCGATAAAAAGGATTTTAGATGGTTTCCATTCCATTCGAGCTAAAAAGGCTTCGAGAACCTCGCCTTTCGAGTAACCATAGGAAAATAAAATGCCTTTTTCAAATAAAGGATCGGGAAAAGAGACTTCTTTTTTAGGGACCTCAGAAAAGTGAGATCCATCCAAGGAAGCAAAGGACGCAGAAAAATCAATACCCATCTTTTGTAAATGATCGATTCTCCAATGCTCAATCTTAGGAACCAATCCGAGTTTTCCCGTAGGACAGCTCGTCAACGCTATGGTTTTTATCCCTAAATCTTGAATATGACGAATAAAGCTAGCGGTAGATTCTTCTACTAAAGTCCTTTCAGGCTTCAACAGACTCAAACTAAGACAATATTCAAGCTTTTGCTTTTCTTCTGGAGTTTTAGCTTTAGCAAATTCTCGACGAAGAATCTTCATGAAAATAGAGTCGCATTCCGGATGGATAAAAGCATCTTTAGAAGTAATTAAAACCTCATCTACATCAAAAACAATCAAAAGATCCTCTTGATCCTTCTCTATATGTTTATGTATTTCTTCCAGCTTATAGATCCGTTCAGGCTGATACTGAGTATCGACAAGGCCAACAGGCTGGGCACATAAAGTCAAAAAGCTAATCGCTAGCATATAGTCTCCCATAACAGAACAACTAGACTAGCAACTTACAGATTCTCGCTCCACCCAAA
Source organism: Rhabdochlamydiaceae bacterium (assembly GCA_019745395.1). Classification (GTDB taxonomy): domain Bacteria; phylum Chlamydiota; class Chlamydiia; order Chlamydiales; family Rhabdochlamydiaceae; genus CAIJXB01. The sequence goes on from JAIETG010000023.1 coordinate 41,306, forward strand.
AATAGATTTTCGACTGGGAGGCTATTACACTAGTTCTTGTCCGGAAGATTTGGCAATTACGTGCATAGCAGAGCATGGCCGATTTCGCCTTCTCACTAAAATATCAATTTTCTGCTCCCCAAATACCGCATCGAGCAATCCTAGCATCTCTAATTTTGCTGATACAATGCCGATTTCCTTATCAGTTTCAATATACAAATCGATATCTCCACCTTTTTTGTGATCGTCTACTCGAGAACCAAATAACCATATTTTAGAGGTGTTCCCAAAAGAGCGGTGGGCAGCCTGAATTATAGTTTCAATCTGTTCTTTACTTAGCCTCAATTTCACACCTGTTTTTCTATTAAAGACGGAAAACCTTTCATGTTAAAATCATTTTTTTCCTGCATATATCTGCAAACATTGTCTACAACGCTTACCAAGTTCACAACATGAAAAAAAGCTTCAGTTAAAGCATCAGCCTTATCCTCGTCAGTTTCTGGATAGTCATGAGAAAACAGATTCCGAATACGCCTCAAAAGTTTCCACTCATCAAAACTATTGATAATCTGTCTTTTTTCAATTTTATTAAGAATATCTAAATTAGATCCCAAAACTTCCTCTTCAAGAACTAATATCGAGCGAAACGTTTTATTTCCCAAGCTGTCTTGAAGATCGCAATAACGAACGCGAAAAGCATCAAGCTTATCTAAATCCTCTTCACTTAAAGAACTTAATTGATCTCCTTTAAGAGGCATCAAATGCAACGTTCTATTATAGGATGACATTAACAACTTAGCCAAGCGATAGGCTTCATTAAAATTTTGCAAAAACAAATTAGAATTTTTTTGATCGTATTTCATGAAAATCCCAAATTATTTTCCTATAAGAGCTTATCATAGCCTTCGGCTATCTCGAGAGAAAGCTATTTTTTTCTTAAACCAATCCTTTTATTAAAAAAAGGCTTTCTTGATGGAAAAAGACAAATCCTCTAAACTCCCTTACTCATATGGCTCAAGGAAACACACATTTTACTCATCTCAAAAGGGAATATATTTTTCCGATCATCGAGAAAAAGCTCGCTGATCTAAAAACCTCTTACCCTAAAGCAGATATCCTCAATTTAGGGATTGGAGACATCTCCCTTCCTTTAGCGCCTTCCATTGCACTAGCAATCCAAGAAGCAACGCAAGAAATGACAACAACTCTTTACGGATACGGCCCCTCTCAAGGATATCTTTTTTTACGAGAAAAAATCCGTCTAGAATACTACCCCCAGCTCTCTAGTGATGAAATTTTCATTTCTGACGGAATCAACACGGACATTCTTGCCGTTTTAGACCTATTTCACCCCTCTTGCTCTGTTGCAATCCCAACTCCCGCATATCCTGCTTACCTCGATGCTAACCTCATTGCCGGACGCAAAAAAAAGATTATCCAAATGCCTTGCACAGAAAGCTCAGGATTTGTTCCAGAACCTCCAGATCAAGCCGTTGATATCGTCTATCTTTGCTCTCCCCACAACCCTACGGGAGTTGCCATGAGCAAAGATCAACTAAAAGCTTTCGTGATCTATGCTCAAAAATGTGGAGCAATCCTCTTATACGACAATGCATATGAAGCATTCATCACCTCCCCAGATATCCCAAAAAGCATCTACGAAATCCCTGGAGCTGAAGAAGTTGCCATCGAATTTCGCAGCTTTTCTAAATCTGCAGGATTTACAGGACTTCGCTGCTCCTATCACGTTCTCCCCAAACAAGTGACTGCCCTATTTGGAAAGAAACGCACTCCTCTGCACTCTCTCTGGACAAAAAGACAATCAATCAAATTCAATGGAGCCTCATACCCGATTCAAAAAGGCGCAGAGGCCACCTTCTCCCCGCAAGGAAAACAAGAAACAAAAAAGCAAGTGGACTGCTACCAAAAGCAGACCCAATTTCTTAAAGAAGGACTTCAAAAACAAGGCTTTACCTGCTTTGGAGGAGTTGACGCTCCTTACATCTGGTGGAAAACCCCCAACGGACTTTCTTCTTGGGAATTTTTCGATCGCCTTCTTCAGTCGTGCCATCTAATCACCATCCCTGGATGTGGGTTTGGCGAACACGGAGAGGGCTTTATCAGAGTCTCGGGCTTTACAACCCAAGAGATCGCAAAAAAAGCATTACAACAAATATCTACCAAGCTCTTGTAAGGAACTTATGCCATATTCTCTCCCAGACTCTCACATTGAATTCTTTACTAAGCACCAAATTCTGGAAGTGGAAGACCTTCTTCCTACTGAAGATGCAGAAACTCTTTGTCAAATTATAGAAGAGCTTTTAAAAAAACGCATTGGACAAAAAGAGCTTCACAACACTTCGAACGCCATATTTTGGAAAGCTGGAAGAAACTTAGACAAGGAAGACCCAAGAATATTAAAAATTCTTTTTCAACTGCAATTAGGAAAACTTTCCTATGCTCTCTTTAAAAAAAGACCTATTCGCATAGCATATACACAAGCTCTTTGCACAGAAAGCCCCAAAGATTCTATATTCTCCTCGTCAGACACACTACTAGATATTAGCAGCGTATCTCCTCTCTTAGGAGCTATTATAGTATGTTTAAAATCAACAGACCCACAAGAATCTACACATCCCGATCTTGCTCACCTCAAGCAAGGAAACGTGTTCTTTCTTTCAGAACAATACCTGTTAGATTTCCCCAAATTTCTTTCTCAAACAGGAATTCGAGCGTTTTTAATTGCTCTTGCTCCAGGAATGGCACGCTACAAGTTAGAACCTAAAGACCCTCACACGCACGAGCTCAAAAAATCTGGATACGCTTTTGGAGACAGCCTCCCAGAGGAAGTTTGTTCTTACCTCTATCGATAGACAAAAAGATTAGAGTGTTATAAGATCCCCCTATAAAAAAAAGTAAACTCCATGGCCAAATTTCCACATCCCATCCAAAAATTCATTATGCAACTGCGCAAACTCCCAGGAGTTGGAGCTAAGACTGCAGAAAGGTACGCTTTTGAAATGCTTTCTTGGGAACCAGAAGCTGTACAACTCTTTTCCCAAGCTTTACAGTCTCTGCAAGTAGAAATCCAAACTTGCTCACACTGCTGCTGCTTAAAAGGAGAAACAGAATGCGACTATTGCAATCCCACAAAAAGAGACTCCTCTCTTCTTTGCATTGTCTCTTCCGCTAAAGACATCTACCCGATTGAAGAAACGAGGATTTTTCGAGGAATGTACCATGTATTAGGAGCCGTTCTCTCCCCTCTTCACGGTTATAACACAGAGCAAATAGACATCAAAAAAATCAAATTACGGATTCAATCTCAAGGGGTAACCGATGTGATCCTCGCGCTTGACTCTACCATAGAAGGCGATGCCACCTCTCTCTTTCTCAAAGAAGAACTCCAAACTTTCCCTATTAACATTTCACGACTAGCTTTTGGAATCCCCCTAGGAAGCTCCTTAGACTACGTAGACTCAGGAACTCTTACACGGGCATTTTTAGGAAGACATCGATTTTAATCAAAGATCTTAAAGAAAAAAGCCTAAAGTCCGATTGCATTTATTCCTCTTCTTTGATTATCATCAGCCCAGTTTAAACCTAGACAGAAAGTTGGATTTCCGAATGATCAATAAACGCTTATTCCTCATATTGTCCTCTCTGTGTTTTTCTTTGACAGTACAGCCATCTTTGCAAGCTGAAACGCTAACTGTAATGGCAGCTTACGATAAAATGCCTATCGGCAACATAGAAATTTCTGCAGAACACCTCCCTCCGAACTCCTCGTTTGACAGCAAGACAATCCTCAATAAGCTCAAAACTAAAAAAGGTGATCCTTTTTCTCAGGCTATCTTTGATGAAGATCTCAAAACACTTTCAGAAGATTATGACCGAGTAGAGCCAGTCTTAGAAATTGTGAATCAAAACCTGTACATCACATTAAAGGTTTGGATCCGCCCATCCATTCGATCAATTCAGTGGGAAGGAAGTTCGCGAATCTCTAGTAAAACTCTACAGAAAGAACTCGGCATTAAAAGTGGCTCCGTATTTAACAGACAAACTTTTAATAAAGCTTTCAACAAAGTCAAAGAATACTACATAAAAAAAGGTTTTTTTGAAGCGGAACTTCGATATAAGGTTGCACAAGATCCTAAAACCAATGAAGTTGACATCGTCATTGAAGTGAAAGAGGGACGTTCTGGCAAGATCGATGACATCGTATTTCATGGTTTTTCTGCATCAGAAAAAAGCCAAATCCTCAACATGGTCTACACTAAAAAATACAACCTATTTCTCAGTTGGATAACCGGTCAAGGAATTTACAATGAAGAAGCTTTGGAACAAGACCAGCTCACGATTATCAGCTTGTTGCAAAACAAGGGATATGCAGACGCTAAAGTAAAAATCCAGATCAAAGAAGCTCCTAAAGCTGGAAAAATCATCATTGAGATCACTGCAGAGAGAGGAGTCGTCTACCATTTTGGAAAGATCTCTTTTCGTGGTAACCAGATTTTTTCAGATCAAGAAGTAGAAAACCAATTTCTCTGCCATCCAGGAGAAATTTACTCTCCAGAAAAACTAAGAATAACGGCGCAAAACATCAAAGATCTCTGTGGCAGAAAAGGCTACATTGAAGCCAATGTCCAATATGAGACAACCCTTGTCGGTAAAGAACCCATCTACAATGTAGAATTTTCGATCGGTGAAGGGGATCAATACAAGATTGGGCTTGTGCATGTCATAGGAAATAGCACGACGCAAAGCCCTGTTATTTTACGGGAATCTCTTTTAATTCCAGGGGAAACGTTTGACTCGGCTAAATTAAAAGCGACACAAAAACGCCTCGAATCAATCGGATACTTCAAAAACGTCAACGTCTATGCCGTTCGTGCACAAGATGACGTACTTCTCGGAGAAAACTACCGCGACGTTTACATTGAAGTAGAGGAAACTACGACAGGAAATATTAGCCTCTTCTTTGGATTTAGTTCCGCAGATGATCTCTTCGGGGGACTAGATCTAACAGAGACAAACTTTAACTATGCAGGAATCCCTCGAATATTTAAAGACGGCCTTTCTGCTGTTAGAGGAGGCGGGGAATACTTGCATGCAAGAGCAAGCGTTGGAGCAAAACAGCGCTCTTACCTTCTCTCTTGGATGACTCCCTATTTTAAAGATACTCTTTGGCGCGTAGGATTTGAAGCTAATGCTGCCGAAAGCTCCCTACAATCTAGCAACTACAAGATTGACACTATTGGAGGCTCTCTCTTTGCTTCTTATCCTCTGAACCCTTTATGGACCTTTGGAACCAAATACAGAATCAAAAACAACTTCACAAAAATCTCCTCTAACGCAACTCCAACTGAACAAGAAAAGGCTAGTAGCGGTGGAATAGTTTCTGCGGTCAGCTCTTCTCTTACCTTTGATTCGACAGATAGCGGATTTAAACCCCATAGAGGATTCCGATCTTTCTTAGAAGCTGAGTACTCAGGGATCGGAGCAGACTTCTACTTCTTCCGTTTTGGATATATAAACGCCTATTATACCCCCCTCTGGAAACGGGGTATCATGAAATACCGATGGGATGCGAGATTCATTGTTCCCGTTTGGTTTACCTCTAACCCTAATGACATTCCCTTGAGTGAAAGGTTCTTCTTGGGTGGAGAAAACACAGTGCGTGGATATAAAGCTTTCGATTTGGGAGGACACTATCCGGTAACAGGAGATCCTAAAGGGGGAATTTCTTCTGCGCTTCTTTCTGTCGAGTATCTACAAGAAGTGTTTAAGTTCCTCGATTTATTTGTATTTACTGATGCAGGTTCGGTTTCTATGGATCGTTTTCAGATAGATACCCTTCGCCTAAGCTATGGTATCGGAGCTAGGATTGAAATGCTCAACCGTGTACCGATCGTACTTGGAGTGGGTTTCCCTGTAAATCCAAGTATTGAGAGTGAAGTGAAAAGGTTCTTTTTCTCTATGGGTGGTCAATTTTAACATTAAGGAGTATAATTATGTTTAAACAGTCCTGCAAAAAATGGATATTTCTTACTTGTCTTGCCGCCGGATCTCTTTCGGCCGCGGAAAGTGTTGGCGTAGTAAATTTCGCTGATTGCGTAACAAATTCCAAAGTTGGACAAGAAGAGCAAGCGCGTTTTGATGGAATGAAAAAACAGTTAGGAACACATCTTGAACAAACAGAAAAAGAGATGAATGACCTAGCTAGCAAACTCAACGATCCTGAATATTTAGATGGACTTTCTCCTGAAGCAGAAAAAGACCTCAAAGAAAAAATAGCACGTCTTAATGAAGAATTTTCACGCTATCAAAATCAATACTATCAAGTACTTAACCAAGCTAACATGAAAGTAGTACAGTTGATTTCCAGCAAAGTCAATGCCGCATCAGAACTAATTGCTAAAGACAAGAAATTAACTCTCGTTTTGCATAAGGATGTATGTTTCTTCTATTCTTCTCCTTTAGATATTACAGTCGATGTCATTGCCCATATGGACAAAGCCTACGAACAAGAAAAAAAAGAAGCTGATAAGGCCAGATAAATGACACAGACATTTGCTAAAAAATACACACTTCAACAACTAGCAGAAATCACAGGATCTCGCCTTGTGGGAGACCCTCAGTATCTCATTACAGGGGTAGACTCCTTAGAATCTGCCTCTGCAGAAGACGCCTCTTTTTTAGCAAATCTGCGATATAAAGAACTGTTGCCTCAATGTCGTGCAGGGGTCGTTTGTATCGACCCCTCTGTTGATCCTATTGCTGGGAAAAACTATCTCGTACACGAAAATCCCTCTACAACATTTCAGTCTCTAATCGAATTGTTTCTCGTAGACACATACAATCAAAGCGGGTTTACTGGCATACATGAAACGGCAGTTATTCACCCCTCAGCTAAGATTGGATCTCAAGTACAAATCGGACCTTATGTAACAATTGACCAAGGAGCTGTAATCGGAGATCGCACGCGATTACTCTCACATGTATCTATTGGGTCTGGAGTGCAGATTGGATCTGACTGTGTACTATATCCACATGTCGTTATCCGAGAAAAGTGCATCTTAAAAAATCGTGTGATCATACAACCAGGGGCCGTCATTGGTTCTTGCGGCTTTGGTTTTGCGAGCGATGCAAAGGGCATTCATACCAAACTCGATCAACTCGGAATTGTAGTGATCGAAGACGATGCAGAAATTGGTTCCAACACAACTGTTGATCGGGCTCGTTTTAAGACAACTCATATTGGACTTGGCTCCAAAATCGACAATCTCGTACAAGTCGGACACAATGTACAAATTGGTCCACATAACCTGATTGTTGCTCAAACAGGTATTTCTGGATCTGCTAAAACAGGAAGAAATGTCATCTTGGGAGGACAAGCTGGTATTGTTGGGCATCTAGAGATTGCCGCCGGAACTCTTATCTCCGCCAGAGGTGGAGTAAGTAAGACCATTTCCAAACCTGGCAAATATGCAGGGACCCCCGTTCTTCCTCTGGAACAACACAACAGACAACAAGTACACCTCCGCAAAATAACAGAGTATATCAAACGGATAGAGGAATTAGAAAAAAGGCTCGAGAGCCTAGAAGCAAAGACATAAGTCTTTTCCCTAACAGCTCACCAATTCTCAAACATTATAATCATCGCAACTTGCGTAATAGTTTGCAGTAAATTGAAATATACTATAAGCATAAATTAAATATGCTAAGGATATTTCATGTTGTTCTTTTATCATAAAGCATCTCCAGAAGAGCCTTTTTGCTCTATCTCCAAGCCTGTTCCTGGCTGCTGGATCCATGCGGAAGAAGCGGACCATGAAGATTTGCTAGAAATTGGGTCTTTACTCGGATTGAATCCAACTCTCTTATACGATGCCTTAGATCGATATGAACTTCCCAGGTTAGAGATCTTTGAAAAACACCTGATTCTTTTTATTAGACATCCTGTCGAGCAGGAACGATCACTCTATACTGCAACCCTAACGGTATTAATCTCTTCAGATTATTTTATTACGATCTCTCCAATCAAAACTTCATCTTTGATTGAACCTGTCATCTACAAACAAGACCTCGTCCCATCCACAGATACTTCGGATTGGATGAGAGCTCTTCTTCTTTGGGTCGCACAAGAGTTTAACCTGTTCATTCGCAGAACAAGGCACAACATCCTTTCTCAAGAAAAAGAGTTCGGGGCAGTTACAAGTGAAGACATCTATGCTTTGACCCAATATGAAGAGACCTTAAATCAATACCTTGCTTCTTTAGACGCTTTATCTCTGACCTTGGAAAAGTTCTTTCAAATGCCCACCACTTCTTTTTATACACAAAATAAAGAAATGGTTGAGGATATCCTCAACCATGTAAAACAAGCTGAATCTCTTTGTGAAATCATTATCAAAAATATCCGCAGTTTAAGAGATGCTTATCAAATCATCTTCGCGAACAACTTGACAAAGACCATAAAGCTACTTACAGCGCTTACAATCGTATTTACCATCCCTAATATCGTAGCAAGTATTTTTGGAATGAATGTGCACCTTCCCCTTGCCGAACACTCCCATTCTTTTTCCATACTCCTAGCGATCATGTTTCTGCTCTCCGGGCTCTGCGGCTACTGGTTCTACCGTAAAAACTGGATGTAGATAAGGAAACGGCTCTTCTAATATCTCAAAACAATTAAGCAAGACATTTTCCACTTCTTGGATCGTAGGAAACATCTGTTCTTGAAAATCTGCCATCGCAATCTTTTTGAGTAGCGGTAAAATAAGATCTTCTATTTGAGCCTCAATTCTGACTCTAAGCTCGGAAACTCTATTCATGCGTTTTTTTTGTAAAATCTCTTTTATTTCATCTAGATCATTTCCTTCCCAATTTACATGTTGCAAATCAGGAAGAAGGGTTTCTGCCAGCAAACGTACAAAGCCATAAATATCAGACGATAAAGTTAATTCCCCATTTTTCCGAAGGTTATCATAATGAAGAGGATTTTGGATCATAGGATCTGTTTTCCACAAAAAACGAGCTCGAGCATATCCGTCATCTATTCTATAGACACCTACATTATCTACATGAATTTCCCCGTGGACAAGTCCCTTTTGAGAGATGAGCTTGATCCCCTGCAAAACATGAAATAAAACATCGATCTGATCTTCTATCTCCAAATCGGGCAATCTCTCTTTATAACGCTCAGAGTACATCTCCCATTTTCTACCTTTTTTTGATCCCTCATAACTCAATTGCTGCTTTGGCGGATAAGCGAAATATCTCAAGGCCCCTGGAACTTTTAAAATTTCTCGAGCTCTTGCTAGAACATCTCTTCTTTCTTTTGCCACTTCATACTTATCATCACGAATGACTTCTATCGGAATCAATGCTGTAGCTCCATGAGGAAAAATTTCCATCTGCCAAGCAGGTTTTGCTCCTGCATAAGATTTCTTTTCATCAGAAACAGGAAATAGGGTTAGGACAACCTTTCTTTTTTCTACCTGAACTCGGAATGAAAAAGGAATTTCTCGTTCTTTCCAAAGATCTCCTTTATGAAAACGTATGTCAGATCCAATCTGATGATGCTCTTGAAACCAACCACTAAAGATTTCATGAAAAACGTCCACTTGCTCTTTTGTTCCAAGAGGCGCCAAAAATTGATACAAATGTCCCTTAGAAACACCTGCAACCTCGGTTGTCCCTTTCTCTATATAAATTTCTTCTAATAGATTCTTCGCCTGCTCTAACCTCAGGTGAACTTCTTCAAAAGATAACTTCGGAGAAGTTTCTGTACTCGATGTTCCACTTTTTAAGACCTAAGCCGCTTTCGGTAAGATATTTCTAAAACCTCTAGGAGACATGTGTTTGGT
>JAIETG010000018.1 GCA_019745395.1 Rhabdochlamydiaceae bacterium
GTGACTCCTTTAACCTTAAGTTTTATCACAAACCTTTAATTTCAGCTGGACCTATTTATGGGGAGCAGGTCAGCTTTTATCAAATTTCGGAGAGAATTGTATTCTGCGGTTTCAAGTAAAAGTTGTGAACAGATTTTTTGGTTAGGTTTGGCAAGAGCCTCTCCTTATAATTTGAAAAATTTTGGAAAGTCGAGATCATGCACATTCTCTTCTCCTTACTTGGGGATTTTCGCAAATTTTCAAAAAATAGAACGTAAAATCCAAAAAATCTTTAGCAAAAATTACAGGTCCTACGTTATATAGGACTTCCTTAAATGCAAGGAAGTTATAGCGTGGTTTTTGCCTGTGATTTCTGGTTTTAATGTGAGATATTAAGGGGGGGTATGAATTTTACATTTTATTTAAGTCGGTTCTTTGTTTGCTCTTGTTGTGTTTTATTTGTTTCTTGCTCTAATTTTGTTTGTGCAGATTCTAATGTTGTAAACCCTGAAGCTGTAGAAAATTCTGAGATCGTTGAAAAACCGATGGTTGTAATTATCCCATCTTATAATAATGAAGAATGGGTTGAAAAAAACCTGAAATCAGTTCTATCCCAGGATTATTCGAATTATCGAATTATCTATGTAAATGATAAATCGGATGACCAAACTTTGAACAAGATCTATCAAACACTTTTAGAGTATCAAGGACCCATAGACTTTAGAGTCATCAGTAATACTCATCGAAAGGGCGCTCTTGCAAATCTCTATAATGCAATACAAAGCTGTAAAGATCATGAGATTGTTCTAACATTGGATGGAGATGACTGGCTAGCAAACGATCAAGTATTAAAGAAATTAAATGAAGTATATTCCGGAACTAAACCCATTTGGTTAACATATGGGTCTTTCCTTTATTTCCCAGCTGGATACGTTGCAGATTTGATAGCTATTCCGGAAGAGGTTATAAAAAACAATGCATTTAGACGTTTTAGACATGTTCAATCTCATCTTCGTACTTTTTATGCCGGGTTATTCAAAAAAATTAAAATCGAAGATCTCATGTATAATGGGGAATTTTTCATGATGACTTGGGACTGGGCTATGATGTTTCCTATGATTGAAATGGCTGGAGAACGTCACTCTTTTATTACAGACGTTCTTTATGTTTATAACAGATTGAACCCGATAAATGATGATAAGGTAAATCAGCGACTACAAGATGATTTAGCGTCATACATTCGCGAAATGTCACCATACCAACGGTTGCCGGATGAAGACTTGAAAATCGGAAACTAATTAAGCTCAGTCAAAAAAGCCCTCTGTAGGGGGGGCTTGAAAGATAAGTAAATTATCATAAAGATTATTTCTCTGAGGAAGTTTCTTATTTAGATTGTGGCGAATAGTATAAATAGTTCATTTAATTTAATGTGAAAGAAATGCGCTCAGGAAAATAATTCAACTGAAAAATTAAATCATTTAACGAATAAAAAGGCTTTCTTATGCTCCAGACACTTCTTTTAATCGCTTTCTTTTTTGCGAACATTAAATTGGGACATTCTTCTGAAGAAATTAAAGAAAAAAAAGGGTATGTATCTGTAGCCCTAGATGGCCAGTTAGGTAATCAACTCTTTCAAATAGCAACAGCCTATGCCTATGCCCTGGATCATAATCTTTCTCTAACAATTCCAGATTTAATCTACAAAAAGCACTGCAACATTCCCTATAATGCAAAACATCTCTTCCTTGCTAAAATAAACACCTATGATCTTCCGTATTTTCCTCTTTTAAGTTGGAGAGAACCCTCCCAAAACTATTTAGAAATTCCCAAATCTAATGCAGTTCAACTTTACGGCTACTTTCAATCAGAAAAATATTTTCAGCATAGAAGAAATGAGCTCTTGGAACTTTTTGCGCCTCCTACCGGATTAGTTGAAGAAATTTTGAAAAAGTATCCTTTCTTAACTTCAGATGCTCAAGTTGTCGGAGTTCAAATTAGAGACTATCGGATGGAAAGACCCTCCGGAGAGTTCCATCCTACTATCGGGCGTAATTATTATGAAAAAGCAATGAGCCTCTTTCCTGAGGAAACCATTTTTCTCATATCTTCGAATAATCCAGTTTTTGCGCAACAGTGCACTGAAGGATTGGCTAAAAATATCATCTACTTACAAGGGAAAGATTATATTGAGGAGTTTTACACGCTTGTGCAATGTAAATCCTTTATCTCTTCCAATTCTTCCTTTGGATGGTGGGCTTCTTGGCTCTCTACATATCGCAACAAGATTGTTATTATGCCTCGACCATGGTTTGCTCCTCCTTATGATTCGAAAACAATGGAAAAGGACATGTATCCCTTCGGATGCGTAATCATCGATTTTGAAAAAAACGATGAGGCTCCTTATTTTAGTGTCTTTTAATCCGTCCCGTGATTTGTACCGGATTCAAACCTAACTTTAACTTTTCTTCTACGATTAAGATCATTTCCGGAGTCGTTTTTAAACAGTGAGATTTCTTTTTGCGTTCTTGTGTTTTTTAATGAGATTCCTCGTAATGATAGCCCTGAGCTCCAATATTGAATTGTAGTTCTCGTCTGATAGTGGATTGACCTGTTCGCCATAAATAGGGCCAGCTGAAATTAGGGGTTTGTGATAAAATTTAAGGTTAGAGGAGTCACAAATCCTGGGTTCAAAATTCTAAAGCACCACAAGTAATAACTGTGGTGGGCTATAGGAATGAAAAAGTAGAAAAGACTTACTTTTGAAGAAAGAGAACAGATACATGCCCTGGTTAAGCAGGGGAAAACGAACCGAGAAATTTCTTTACAGTTGAATCGTGCTCATACGACGATATCTAAAGAATTAAAAAGATGTGGAACAAAGTTTGAATATTCCCCTTCGAAGGCACATAAAAAAGCCAGAGCAAAAGACTGTTTAAGAGGAAGAGAGCAAATTGTCGATTCTAGAGCAGAGGTTTTGCAGGAGGTTCTAAAAAAACTGGGTCAAATACATTCACTTCAACAGATAAGTGTTTCCATAAAGAACGAAAGTCCAGATGACCCAAAAAAGTGGATATCACATGAATCTATTTACAAGTATATTTATCCTCCTCCTAGAGGAGAACTAAGAAAACTGTTCACTAGTTTTCTAAGGTCTAAAAGGAAGCTCAGAAAAGACAGATCTCACATACATTCTCGTAGAGGAGGGATTCCTGGTGCCACCCCTATTAGAGAGAGACCAAAAGAAGTTGAAAGCAGAGAAGTTCCTGGACATTGGGAAGGAGACCTGATTATAGGAAAAAATCACAAAAGTGCTCTAGGAACGCTAGTTGAAAGAACAACACGTTATCTAATACTGAACCCATTCCAGGAAAAAAAGATGCCAAATCTGTAAGGGAAGCTTTCTCTCAAGTTGTACAAGAAATTGATCCATCTGTTCGTTTGACTATGACTTACGACCGAGGACTGGAAATGGCGCAGCATAAGATTTTAACAGAAGAAACGAGTGTAAAAGTATACTTTGCCGATCCAAGTAGTCCTTGGCAAAGGGGAACAAATGAAAATATAAATGGACTTATTAGGCAGTATTTCCCTAAAAAAACAGATTTTACCAAGGTCACGTTAGAAGAAATCAAGTTTGCGCAAAACCAATGGAATGAAAGACTTAGAAAAGTTATCAATTGGAAAACACCTAAAGAAGCATTTAAAAAACTAGTTGGTGCATTAGAAAGTTGAATTCAGCAATCATCAGAAAATCAAGGTTTACAGAAGAGCAAATCATTCAAATTTTAAGCGAAGGCGCTGCAGGAGCGAATGTCAATGAGCCATGTAGAAAACACGGCATATCGACTGGAACTTACCATCTATGGAAGTCTAAATTTGGAAATACAACTGTCTCGGAAGCGAGACGTCTAAAAACCCTAGAACTAGAAAATTCGAAACTAAAAAGGCTGGTTGCTGATCAAGCCTTGGATATCCTAACGCTAAAGGATGTAGTCTCTCGAAAGTGGTAACCCCGGAGGCTAAGAGGCCATGCTCGCAAGTGCTCATTAAAGAGCATAAGCGGAGCGAAAGATGATCATTCAGCCTTCTAGGGGTTTACAATTGCATGTGTTCAATAGAATCTCTTGTGCAGTATTTTTGAGATGTAACTTGTTTTCACTGGTAAACTTTTGCAGGTCATTTATAATGAACGCATTACGCGCTTGTCCGGTGCCTTTTCATAGGAGGAAACTCCTTCAAAGTTCATTTTAGAGACGTTTTTCTGATGAAAATATATATGGAAAATTCGAAAAAGGTTTTAGATATCGATATCTTAAACATGTTCGCAACTTTTCATAGAACAAGAGGGGAATTTTTTCTGAATTCGAATTTTATTAGGAAATCTCAGATCACACATAATTTCTGGGGCGCTTTAAACTGCTTGATATTTTACTTGTTAAAATGTTAGTTGTACATTATAAATAATGTTTATTTGAGCCTTCTATGCCGGGCTTATTGATCCTGCTATAGTAAGAAGCAGGTGACGATTTTGGTAAAGAGCTTATTCTCTTGATGATTCAACGAAAAAGCACCTATGTATTTATCTATGATGGATATTCGGAAGATATTGGATATGTCATGGGGGGGTAGCAACTTTCTCCAGTTTGGTGAAATAGGAGTTTTTTGTATTTTTCTAGATAGTGATGCGACGAAATAATGTTGAGGTTTTTTTGTTTTAATATTGTAGATGTATTTATTTTGGAGCAGTGAATTTAATGAGTTTTTTTAAAACAGTGTTTTTACTTTGTCTTACTAGCTGTTGTGCGAATGTGTGTTATTGTATTTCAGAAGAGTTGATTTTATCAGATTCAGTTAATGTGGAATTATTTGTTTGTGAAGATAAGTTTATTTTTACCGATAATGATTATTCAGATTATATAAACAGGGAAGATGTTATTGTGATAGCGAGTCCTGGTCGTTCGGGTAGTACATACCTCACAGATATTGTCAAACGGCAAGCCATTGGTTATACGATATTAAAAACACATCAACACGTTCCCAAACATTTTAAGGGAAAAATTCTTTTTATCTTTTCTAATCCTGATCTTGCAGCGGAATCCGCTCTACATTGTACTTTGGATAATGCAGCATGGGGAGTAGCACATTTTATGAATGTATTTAGCTCTGACAAGAAATGGTTAGAACACATTCATATGGATTCTTCACAGCAAACGCTAGAGCATAATCTTTTGAGTTATGACGCTTTGGGTTGCGAGGATCACATTAGGGAATGGCTTTTTAGTGCAGTAGAGCATTCTCTTTCTTGTGAAGCTGAAATACTTGCCATCAAATATGAAAATTTATGGGATGACGAAACGCAAAGTGCAATTAAAGAATTTTGTTCTATCCCTAAATTGACAATGTCCGAAAAAAAGCAAAGAGGTTATTGCAATGAACAGTTGAGTGAATTAGAGCTGTCTTTTAGAAATGCTTACAACGAAGGAACCTCACAGGATCCTCGTTATAGAGCTTATAATGCTGCTAGGGAAATTTGGAGAGAGGCTCCTCCTTTTCAGTTTTTAAAGATCAAGCAAAACTGATTTGTATTACTCATTTATCCTAAAAACGGCAGTTAGATCCATTTTCAGTTCATTTATAAGCCCCCTGGCAACAACTTTGGCCGTCCACAAAAATCTCACATAGCATCTTGTTTATTCCAATTGCAGTCCTCAAGAATTCTTCGTTAGGGCGACTTCAGAAAATCACTTTGATGAACTCAAAAATCAATGGGGATGGGGTGGATTTGTAACCTAAGATTTAAAACGCAGCCAGATCATGGCTCGGATAACAGCTCAAATCTACAACTGGTGGACGTTATTTGTAAGATGGCTGGATCTAGAAAAGCCTGCCGAAGCGATTTCAAGCAGGCCTTTAATGCTCTGTGGAGTGGCAGTTGGAAGTAAGCATTTAGGGCAAAGGAAAATATGAATTACACCGATGCATGGGAAAAGAAAACATTGGAAAAGTCACTTTTGTTTCCTCTATTTTGAGTAAAATAAAACGTGTTGTGGAGGAGTTTGCTCCTCTTGAAATCTGGACAAGAATTTTAAGTGTGATTTTCATAAAATTTTTGAAAGGAAGAATTTTTGGGGACTGCAATTGGAATAAACAGGATGCTATGTCAGATTTTTGTGGACGGCCAAAGTTGTTGCCGGGGGCTGTAAATGAACTGAAAATGGATTTTAGAATTATTATTTTGGGCTTACAGTTGATTTTTTATAGTTATTAGAAATGTGCAATTCGTGTAAAATCTTTCGTTTTTAGAAAGATGAAATGGGTAAATTTTTCATTTTGATTTATTTGTTTATGACGAGCGTATTTCTTTATGTGGAGTGTAGCGCTGACGAGACCGTTTTTTTGGAGACGGTGGAGAATAGAGTAGCCAATTGGCAGGTACCTTGTAATAGCTTACCAGAAGACTTTCAGTACGAAATTCAGAGTATGGGATACTATGGACACAAAAGATCCCCACAGTTAGCTTCAGATCTCTGGAATTATCTTCTGTATGTGAGGGGAATTGATTGCCTCAAAGATGTGTCTGCAGTTTTTATTTGTATAGATGTGGATAGGCATCAAAAAGTGAAGCTCCGAGTAGATTCCCCACTAGATCATCCTAAGTTTACTTGGCGCTAGAAGTTTTTTAACTAGCGCCTCGTGAAAGCTTGTTTAGGTAAGCTTTTTGTGCAAAATTCCTACAAGTTCCGAAATAGGAACTCTTTCTTGCAGCATAGAGTCTCGATCTCTTAGAGTTACAGTATCGTTTTCTAAGGTGTCAAAATCCACCGTAATGCAATAGGGAGTGCCTAGTTCATCTTGTCTACGATAACGCTTTCCAATGGCTCCTGATTCGTCATATTCGCAGTGCCATAAGGAATTTAAGAGATTGAAAACTTCTTGAGCCTTGCTTCCTAAAGGTTCTTTTTTCATGAGAGGGAAGACTGCAACTTTTACAGGAGCTACTCTAGGATGAAGATGTAACACGGTACGAACTTCTCCATTTTCTAGAGTTTCTTCTTCGTAAGCTTCGCAAAGTAGAGCAAGCAAAGTTCTTTCCACTCCGAATGTTGGTTCAATCACATGAGGAACGAATTTTTCCCGAGTTTCTTGATCTATGTATTCTAATCGCTGTCCGCTGTGTTCTGCATGTTGTGTAAGATCAAAATCTGTACGATAAGCAAGCCCATAAAGTTCACTTCTTCCAAAGGGGAAGTCGTAGACTAGGTCTACGGTTCGTTTAGAGTAGTGTGACAATTTTTCTAACGGGTGTTCCTTT
The DNA here is from genome assembly GCA_019745395.1 of Rhabdochlamydiaceae bacterium. Taxonomy (GTDB): domain Bacteria; phylum Chlamydiota; class Chlamydiia; order Chlamydiales; family Rhabdochlamydiaceae; genus CAIJXB01. Next base: position 7,292 of record JAIETG010000018.1, read on the forward strand.
TCATGCACATGCTCGGGTTTTAGTCCAATGAGATCGCACCATTTGTGCATAGCTTGTAGCCAGTCTTCAAAAGCTTGTTGCCATGCATTTTCTCGAACAAAGTACTCAATTTCCATTTGTTCGAATTCAATGACTCGGAACACGAAGTTACCCGGGGTAATTTCATTACGGAAAGCTTTACCGATCTGAGCGATCCCAAAAGGGATTTTCACACGCATGGTGTCGGTAACATTTTTAAAATCTAAGAAAATAGCTTGGGCAGTCTCGGGTCTAAGATAAGCAATATCTCCTTCAGAAGAAGTTGTCTTGCTCATTTGTGTAGAGAACATCAGGTTGAAATGGCGTACATTAGTAAAATTTTTAGCTCCACATTTTGGACAAGCTATAGAGTGTTTTTGGATGAGCTCTTCCATTTCAGCTAAAGACATGCCGTCTGCATCTAAAGAGGTAGCTTCTTCGATCAAATGATCGCATCGAAATCTTCCCTTGCAGGATTTGCAGTCAATTAAAGCGTCATTAAAGCCATCTAAGTGCCCAGATGCTTTCCAGGCCTTCGGATGTAGGAGAATAGGTCCGTCTAATCCGACGACATCGCGCCTTGCGTGAACAAATGTTTTCCACCAAAGATCTTTAATATTTTTTTTGAGCTCTATTCCATAGGGCCCAAAAGAGTACGTATTAGCAAATCCTCCATAGATTTCTGAGCCTTGGTAGATAAAGCCTCGTCTTTTTGCTAAAGCGACAATCGGTTTCAAGTCTTGAATCATAAATAGTACCTTCAAAAATGTGATGTTTTATGGTAGAGCTCTTGGGGATAAAAAGAAAGCATCCAGTTAGCTATGGATATAGATGCAACTAAATCTTCGTCTCTAACCATTTTGCTTTGCGTAAGTGGGTTATTTTGGGCTGATTTTGCAAGGTATTGTAATATAGCATGTTTTGGTGTTTTGTAGAGGGGGAAATAACCCATGCTCCGGAAGAAACAAGGCTCATTTGGCTTTTCAACTCAAAAACAACGAGTCCATATTTACTTCCTGTTGTATGATAGCATCATAGTAGCTATTGTGCTTTGTTCCTTGAGTTGTTATGAGCGTAAGGAAAGTTGGTTTGCGCGTTTTTGTAATTCTTTCAAAGCATTCTTTTTTCCTGCATAGTTTTTCAGAATACTCTTTATCTATAGAAAAAAGATCTTCATAGAATTTAATTTCGCAGAGATTAATACACTGATCTGCGCGCTCAATAACCAGATCAATTTCGGCGCCAGATTCTTTAGAACCTTTTGGAGGAATATATTTCCATTTAGACGTTTTGGTTTGAACGGCACCAAGTCCTAGTGAAGCTTTGATGTTTTCTAGATGTTTTAGACACAGACACTCAAAAGCATGTCCTGTCCAAGCTTTCCAAGCTTGAGAATTTCTTTGCTTCATCCAATAATCGGGACCGCGATTTTGTAAATCTAAAGCAGAAACACCGGCATTCCATGTGAGATAAAATAAGGAATACTCGTCTATTAGTAGATAACGACGTGCACTTTCACTTTCTTCAAAGGAAGAAATTTCTGCAATAAATCCGGATTGCATTAACTCGTGAATTCTTTTACTAAATGTCCCACCTGTGGAAAGTCCTGTTTTCTTTAAAAGCTCTTGATAAGAAAGGCCCATGCGTGATTTTGACAAAGCCTTTACGATTGCTTCGTGTTCTTCGTATTGAAGGAATAAAGAGCGATATAGTTTATGAAACTCAGAAATTAATGGAGCATTATAAGTAAAACAAAGCTCTCCGATAAGTTGAGCTGCAGATTTTCCTTTTTCTAGGTAAGATAAATACTTGGCGACTCCTCCAAGACACATATAGAGCTCTATGATCTGTTTTCGATCCAAATGAATTTGTTTACTATGTAAAAACTCCTCGGTTTCTCTCAAAGTAAAGGGTAGTAACCTCATTTCTTTGGTTACTCTTCCGTGAAGCCCTCCTTTGTTATTGATGATATTTTCGATCATCCATGAAGCTGCAGATCCACAGACAATGAGAATAATATTGGAGGCTTCTGAGAGATATCTATTCCAAAGATGTTCTAAGGCTTGTAAAAACAGAGAACGTGGAGTAGAAAGCCAAGGCAGCTCATCAAAAAAAACAATCGTTTTTGTGTCTTTAGGGACATCTTCGATTGCTTTTCTTAACAGTTGGAAGGCTGCGAACCAGTCTTTTGGTTTTTTTAATGTTTTGCCTTTTAAAAACACATCTGAAAATTCTACTGCAAAATTTTGTAGTTGGACATCTAATGGAGCATCTTGAATCCCATTGAGATGGAAAAATAACCCTTTGTTTTTGAAGAAATTTTTAGTTAAATATGTTTTACCTATCCTTCTTCTTCCGTATATAGCTAAAAAGGCAGGATCTTTTGAATCTAAAATTTTTTGCAGTTGTTTCTGCTCTTGCTTTCTCCCAATGATTTCTTTCATGGGATCTCCCGGTTCGCGCTGTATATACATGTATATATAGCGCAAATGCCGTTTTATTGTCAATCTGCGCTGCGCATGAGTCTATGTCCAGCGCAAATGTGAGATTTTAAGTGTTTTGCGCTAAGTAAAGCGTGAAGTTGAGTGTTTTAGAGCTTTTTTACCAAAGCTACCAAAATAGATGCGGCAGTCTCAATCTCTTCTTGAGTCGTCAAGCGACTCAAACTAAAGCGAAGAGATGCTTTAGCAAGAGTTTGAGATAGTCCCATACTGGTAAGAACTCGAGAAGGCTCAACAGAGCCAGAGGAGCAAGCAGATCCCTGGCTTGCTGCTATCCCATGTAAATCCAGCTGGATGCAGAGGGTCTCAGCATCGTAGCCTGGAAAGCATAGATTGGATACGTTGCAAATTCTCTGGTTAGTTCCATTGATCTGCACAAAGGGTAGTTGCTCTTGGATGATTTTTTCAAAATGATCCCGGAGTTTTTGCATGTGAATACTTGCTGTAGGGAGATGTTTTTCTACTTGGCGTACAGCTTCTGCAAGACCTAAAATAGCTGTGAGGTTCTCTGTTCCAGAGCGTAGCCCAGATTCTTGGCCTCCTCCTAAAAGAAGGGGGGTGAAGTGTGCTCTAAGCGGTGAGCGTAAAAACATAAAGCCGGCTCCTTTCGGCCCGTGAAATTTATGGGCGGAAAAGCCGGCAGCTCCTATTCCTGGATATAGGGGAAAGGGTTCTTTGCCAAAATGGGCTATCGCATCGACAATTAAAGGGATGTTATGGCTGAGTGCAAAAGACGCAAATGCTTTTATGTCGTGCGTAACACCAGTTTCGCTATTCGCGGCTCCAAAGACCAGATATTTTGTTTCAGGGGTAATGGCCTCTTGCAGTTGCTCTAGAGAAACAGATCCTTTTAATCCAGCGGGGAGAAAAGTAACGCTACATCCTTGCTTTTCTAAATCTTTTAATGTTTTTTCTACGCAAGAGTGCTCAATGTTCGATGTGAGGATGTGAGGGCGCTTTCTGGGATCAATGAGCCCTTTGAGTAGGCTATTCATAGATTCTGTTCCTCCAGAGGTGAAAAGAATCTCTTGGGGCTTTACGTGGAAAAAAGAAGCTAGGGATTGTCTTGCCATTTGAAGCTTATCTTTAGCTTCTCTTCCTAAGAAGTGGATTGAAGAAGGGTTGGAGGGGGGGGCTCTGAGATCCGCTTCTATGACCTTTAGGACTTGCTCGTCTAAAGCGGTTGTTGCGTTGTTATCAAGATATATTTTGTTTTTCATCGGCGATTTTAATCATCAAGACAGTGATGTTGTCACTGCCACCCTTGTTTTTAGCGGCTTCTATCATCCTTCGAGAGGCTGTTTTAATGCAAGTGTGCTTTGTAAGGATTTCTGTCAGCTCTTTATCCGATACATAGTCGGTAAGGCCGTCGCTGCAAAGGAAATAGATGTCGTTTACGGCAAAATTCGAGATGCTAATATCCGGTTCTACGTTCGGGGATGTGCCGATAGCCCTAGAAATAAGTCGTTTAGAAGAAGAGTGGTCTTCTGTTAGTTGCTCTAGCGTGCTTCGGAATCGGTAGATGCGGCTATCGCCAACATGCGCGTAGATTAAAGAACTTTGATGGAGAAGTAAGCAGCATAAGGTAGTGCCCATGCCACAAAATTCTTTTTTTTGTTCTGAAAGTTGGTGAACCCATCCATTGGCTTTGATAATAGCTTGATGAAGGTGCAAAGGAATATCTTCGATTTCTTTTTGAGAAAAAATTTGGCATATGGAAGAGGAGAGATGGTGCACGGCTTCTTGTGCAGCGATCTCTCCTGCATTGTGTCCTCCCATACCATCCGCTAATACGAAAAAGCGGTGCATGGGAATTTCGTGGAATACATCTTCGTTATTGCCTCGGATGAGGCCTAGGTCGGAAATACCAAAACTTTCTACGACATAAGGAAGATGCATACCAACCCTTTTCTTATAGATCGACTATTTTTCCTAAGAAAAGCATAACATTTGAATTTAAGTCTACTACTCCAAAAAGAAAAGGATGATTTGCTGTAAAAGAAATGGGGTGAGTAGGACGAACTACTACAGAAGTAATTCCTGTAATCACTCCCGTTGCAGCTGCAGCGCTAACGCCATTTTCATCGAGAGCAAAAAATGCTTCATGCAAAACGTTTTCGACTTGCAGATGTTCTTTACTGATCAAAGAAAAATCTGCAGAGCGGGAGAACGCTTGACGAATTCCAAGTTTAGATAACATGGGAAGCATAGGGTATTTGCATCGCAGAGTAAAGCGGGGCATTTGTACAGCAACTCTTGTCATTGTGGTTTGTTCTATCCAGTCTCCAAAAGATGCTTGTTGCAGTTCAGCTTCTGTAGCTCGAAGAGAGTTTTTGGGAAGGATAATAAAGCAAGCAAAGCGCTCAGACTTAAAAGGTAAAAGAAGGAGTTGAGTTTCTTCTGTTTCGTAGTAAGGGAATAATTTCTCTTGTTCCATCATGGAAACAAGCTTTGTCTCTCCTGATAGAGAAGTAAAGTCAGCCTTATGAGTGTCTCTGGGAGGAAAAGGATTTCGCCAGGAATCTTGAAAAGATATTGCATTCACTAAAACCATGCGGGTGTTTGCTGATATGTCTTGAGGGCTGAGAAGACGAGGAATTTTTCCTTGTGTTTGCTCAGATATCCAACGATTGATCGTGCCGCAGCTTTTTGCCGAATCGCTGAAAGAAAGAGATCGGATCGAAGCTTCTAGAGAAGTGAGCTTTTCTTGATAAGAAGTAAATACTTCTAGCCGGTCATCTATCCAGACTCTGTTAGCTATCCGTAGTTTTGCTGTTGCAGAGAGATCGTGATTGAGTGTTTGTAGCGAAGTTAAGAACTCTTCTTGGGAAGAATCTAAAGCAAGAGCTATTTGCATTTCATGCTGAGTTTTTCCTTGAGCTCCTAGATAGACCATTGAAAGGCCTTGAAAAAGAGAGTAGGGGGAGAAAATTTCATTTTTATCGGAAGAGGACAGGGTTTTTTCGTACAAAGAAGAAGCAAAGTTATTAATGCTTGTAGGGGTAGAGTCGTTAGCAAATACGCATAAGGGGAAAAGAGTCGCACAAGAGATACAAATCTGTAGAAATTTTTTCATTTTCAAATCCTCCAAAGGGTTGAATGGGGGATATGTTAAGATCTTGTCAGATTATCCGTCCATGAAAAAGAGGATGCGGATTGCTGTGACTGTATTGAATGTGGAGTGCAGAGTAACTGATGAGAGAAGAGATTGTTGCCTTTCGTAGATAAATCCTAAAAAGCAGGAAAATGTAAAAAGAGAAAGCACTAAGGAAACATTCCCAGCTCCATGGGTTGCTGATATGTGAAATAGGGCAAATCCTAAAGAGGTAAGTAAGATAGCTGCTTTAGCTCCAAGATGTTTTTTAATCCAACTTTGCAGCAGTCCTCGAAAGAGAAGTTCTTCTAATAAGGGGGCTGTGACTAGGATTAGGAGAAGCGCTGCTAGAAGTTGTAGTGGATTATTTAAGGCTGTTTTTAAGTAAAGAACCGCGACCTGTTCGTATTCTTTTAATCCGAACAAAGAGTAGACGAAGAGATCTGATAACTGTTCGACGATAGCCACTATAGGAAAAGCGAGAAACCAAGTGATAAATCCTAAAAGAGCATCTTTTGTAAAAGAAGAATCAAGGGAGTTTTTCCAGATTTTCAGAAAATCTCGTCGCAATATTGTTAAATAAAATCCACAGAGAAGGAGAAAAACGGAAACCATTGAAAAGAGATATCCCCAGGAAATAGCGGTGTTCTTAGCGGGAAAAAGAGAAGAAAGCAGAGGAGTTAATATAATGGGTAACCCTAAAGAGCCTGCTATGTATAAAAAAAAGCCTAAAACGACATGAATGAAAGACAGCTTTGTTTGAGACTTTGTTGAAACGTCTGGGAGATTGTAGAAGTTTTTTTGCGAAGCAAAGCGATGAGCGAAAAACCCGATGATGCCGAAAATTAAGATGAGCTCTATGTGCTCTGTGTAATATGTCTGCATCATCGGTTAAGTTTTATCCTCGGGATAAAACGATATAATCTTCAATGCGAGCTGTAAGCTCTTTGATCAGAGATGCGTGAGCTATTCCGACAGGAGAAATGCTGTAGTCTTCGCTGTTCCAAGGAGATTGCTGTTGGTTGTAGCTAGTGAGTTGTCTCGGAATGAAATGCGAGTCTTGAATGATCTCTTGAAGGATAAGTAGTGGTTGTTCTTTTCTCAAGTCGATAATACGTAAGCGCAAGGCGAGGTTGAGGTCTGCATGCGAAAGCTCAGGTCTTTTTGAAGCGTCTGTATCTCGAAGCTGCTCTCTATGTTCGATAACTTCCATAAAGACGACAAAGTCATCTCCTGGAAACGTTGTTTTTACCCAAGATAAGTCACTGCCAAAAGGGTTTGTGTGGATCTTAGCTTTTTTGATCTGCATTTTTGTTTTTTGTGGATCTACAACACGGAATTTGTTCTTTTGAATGAGTTTTGTGCTAATGCAGTAGGTGAATTCATCAGATAAATCCCATCCAAGTCCGCTTTCGCTATGGTCGACCACAGGGGCAATAGCAACCAAAGGCTTCGCTTGTGGCACTTGGGAGGCGGTCGCATAAGAGCTATTGTCACCCTTTTGGCATCCTGCCAAAAGGACGCTTAAAGAGAACAGAGAAACGAGGAATTGCTTGTTCATAGTATATACCTTTTTAAGCTCGGAGGATAACAAACCGTATAGATTTTTTGCTAGGATCAAAATAACAGAAACGTTTTATAGAAGAAAAATTTTGTGGAATTGTCGTAACAAGATCAAAAAGCTTCAGTTTCTTAAGGGTTTTAGGAGAATTATAAATGGTGCATTTTTGGTTTTATTTTAGAAGGAAGATTTGGAAGGCTCGATTATTAATCGAGCTTTCCAAATCTTTAATGTAGAGGATGCTGTTTAGAAAGTTCCGATCTATTTATGTAGCATCTGTCTGATATATGTAATACGGTGTTCCGTAAAACAGTTGAATAGATCCTTCTTTTTGAGTCAGTGTTATCATTCCATTCTTGCCTTTTATCTGAGTAGTGGATTTGTCTGGATGACTAACTTCAACGCGATCATTTGGATTGATTGTAATTCCTGTTACGTCTTCCATGTGGGATATTTCATCTAGTAGCATTTGCTCGTTGTACGGATACTCTGTGTCAACATAGATTTGCAGTTCGTAGCCCTTTAATCCTATTTCTTCCCCTTGAAATACCGTGATATTATTAAGGTATTTATTTTCAAGCTCTTGGATAGTATAAGTCCCGGCAGGTATCTCGATAGCGGCGCTATAAATCTCGTAAGGGTCATTTATGCTTGGAGCGGATTTTACTGTGTTATTAATAAGCAAAGACCAGGGAAATCCAAATATGTTTGACTGAGAAAAATGTTGAGTTTTTTTGCTCTAGAAGGTTTCTTGCTCCAGCGTCTTTTTGATGATGTTGTTTTTTTCATGATATGGTCCTTATTATTTATTAAATTGTTTCAGATTTGCTAGTTTGCAAAACATGTCTAATGTTTATTTTGAGATGTATGTTCTTGAGCGTCGAATTATTTGTTTTAATAAGGATTTTAAGTTTCTTAAATGCAGAGGGATGAGTTTTCTTTGAGGATTTTCATGATTGGGAGGTTTGTTGTTTGTTTGGTTTTATGTGTTTGATATTCTTAGGCTTGTGTGCTGTTTTTCGTTTTTTGGACGCAATGTGTTGATGATTAGTGTTTTATTTTTCTGGTCTTAGCAAAGAAAGCTAGATCTTGCGATCATTGCCGTATAGGGAGAAATCTGGTAGGAGCTTTCCGCAATAGTTCTTGTGCTGTCTTCTTGAAAATCATGCGGGAAATCTAGCGAAGTGTCTGATACCAGATACCAGTTTTGTTTGTCTTTTAAGGGGGGGAGTTGCAGGTGGATGGATTTGTTACTTGCATTGAAGCAAACGTAGTATTCGCAATTATGATCTGCATCTTTTATGCTGTAGGCTACGAGATTATTGGGGGGATGCCATTCGGGATTAAAAGGTCTTTCCCCGTGCCAAGAAATGTCTTTTTCTGTGAAAAAGGTTTTTCGGCAGAAGAGTGCTGCATGTTTTTTTCGAAAAGCGATTGCTTTTTGAAAAAAGGAGAACATTTCTTGGTTTTTATCCAAGTGGTCCCATAGAAACCAGTTGCGGGGATTGTCTTGACAGTAAGGGTTGTTATTTCCATGTCTTGTATGAGCGTACTCATCTCCCATGAGGATCATAGGAACTCCTAGAGAGAGCATTAAGGTTAGGGTGAAATTCTTCATTTGTCTTTTTCGAAGATCGAGGATGTGTTTTTGATCCGTTTCTCCCTCTACACCACCATTCCAACTGCAGTTGCCATCAGATCCATCTCGGTTTGATTCTCCATTTTCGCTATTGTGTTTGTTCTGGTAAGAGACAAGGTCGTGAAGGCTGTATCCATCATGAGCGGTAATGAAATTAATGCTTCGTGTTGGAGATGTTTGAGAGTATAGGTTTTGCGATCCGCTTATAGCTGTTGCAAAGGCTCCAGAAAGGCCAGGATCCCCTTTGATAAAGCATCTGCATAGATCTCGAAATTTTCCGTTCCATTCGGACCAGTGCTTTTTTCCTGGAAACGATCCTACTTGGTATAGTCCAGCCGCATCCCAAGCTTCTGCGATAAAATAGGTGTTTTGCAGTAGAGGTTCTTGCTCAATCGCGGTTAAAATGGGGGGGGAAGAAAAAACGTGCCCTTTTTCTCCTCTTGTAAAAACAGAAGCTAGATCGAATCGGAAAGCGTCTACTCGCATTTCTACTGCCCAATATACTAGGGAATCTAAGATGAGTTTTTGAGTGGTTGGATGGTTGCAGTTGAGAGTGTTCCCTGTTCCTGAAAAATTTTCATAGTCCCCTTGAGCATTGAACAGATAGTACGCCGTAGGGTCGAGTCCTTTGAAAGAAAGTGTAGAGCCAATTTTCCCATGTTCTGCCGTATGGTTATATACAACATCTAAGATCACAGCTATCCCATGACGATGAAGCTCTCTTACCATTTGCTTAAATTCTAAAATGGGAGCTTCCCAAGTTTCTGAATGGACGTAACGTTGCATAGGACAAAAAAAATGAACGGGGGAATATCCCCAAAAGTTACAGAGCGTCTCTCCTGTTTCTGGATTTACATTTTTATTTTCCTGTTCGTTAAATTCAAAGACGGGAAGAAGTTCTACCGCATTGATGCCAAGAGATTTTAGGTGGGGGATTTTTTCAATGACACCGAGAAAGGTTCCGGGGTTTTGCGCTTGGCTTGATGGGTGTATGCTGAGCCCTCTAACATGCATTTCATAGATAATCCATTGCTCAAAGGGAGTTGATGGCTTGGGAATGTTTTCCCAATCAAAGTGGGAAGGGAAGAAGCATCGAGCTTTTGGAGCATATTCCTCTTCTTTTTTCCAGTGGGTTCCTGATGTTACTCCTTTCGCATAGGGGTCGAGAAGAAGGGGGCTCCATCCTTCAGAGGAAGAGAACGTTCGATAGGCGTACTCAAAAGGGGGGGTAATTGGCCCTATAAAAGCGTGCCAAGTCGAGCCTGTTTTATGAGTGTTTTCTGTAAGTTGTGCAGTGAAAAAAGGATTGGGATTGCAAGGAGAGAAAAGGAGGATTTCTACTTGTTGAGCTTTGCTTGCAACAAAAGCGAAATTGATCCCTTCTGGAGTGTAAGTAGCTCCTAAAGGGAATGGATTTCCTGAGAAAACATGCATAAGTTACTCGCTTTACCGACTCAATCGTCAAGCTACAAAGATGGGAAATATTTAACAAGCCTTTTGTCAACAACTTTTCTCTGCACAGGAAAAGTTATTTTCTGTATAGTTCCTTAATTAAGTGAAAAGGGGAATTTTGGATGCTTTTGAAGTTGGCTCTAGATTTTTATGCGCTTGACTGCTATTTTTCTTTTCAGTTTCTAAAAGCCCGAGAAGAATGATTTAACATATTGTAGGAGGATCTTCCATGTCATTGGAAAATGCAAAGGCCAATCTCAAAGAGTTTGCGAAAGAGCTGAACTTAGAATTGGTGCTCGACGAAAACTATACTTGTATTCTGGGCATCGATAATGCCTTTTCTTTACATATAACCTATGAGCCTAATTCTGATCGTTTGTATCTGTATGCTCCTATTTTAGATGGATTGCCTAAAGATGATAAGATACGTCTACGTCTTTACGAATCTCTTTTGGAAGGTTCTATGCTCGGAGGCCAGATGGCTGGCGGTGGTGTAGGTGTTGCTGTACAAGAAGAGCTTATTCTAATGCATTGCGTCTTAGAAATGGGACTTGGAGCTGATGCGTCTTCTTTAAGAAGATTTGCTCCTCTGTTTGTCGAATCTGTCGAAAAATGGAGAGAAAAAGTACGTAATATAGTTGAAGGTAGAGAAAGCCTTGTAAAAGATGCTCCTCCAGCTACTATGCCTATGCAAAATCGTCCTGGAGATCGTTTCATTAAAATTTAATGAGTGATTTAGGATGACAAAAAGGCTTCTTGTGAAAACAAGAAGCCTTTTTTTTATCCAGCTGTTTTTGAATCCTTAAGCGCTTTTTGCTCTCTTATTTTTTTTCAGCCTCGACAGGCTTTTTGCTCTCTTCTAACTTTGCAGCTTCTGCAAGTATTCTTGCAGCTTCTAGAATTTTTTCAGCTTCTTCTTCTTTTTTAATTTTTTCTATTGTTATTGCGTGTGAATATTTAACCAGAATTTGACGGCAGGCTGTTTGCAGAGGGATAAGGAGCTCTTTCGCTTGATCTCTATCGAAAGAAAGAGCGCTATGGAGCTCATTTTCTATGATAGGAGAAATACGGAGGAATTGCTCTACAATTGGCACGATTTTTTTGAACTCAGGATCGTCAGAGGGTTTATCCAAGATTATATTCAAAAGCGTGAGCATTTTTGTGTACTCTAAAGAGAGGAATTGAAATCTTATCTTTTGGTTTGGGTCTGTGGCAAAGTTGGTAAACAGAGGATTGATAATAAAAACTTTAGCAACTTGAGATACCAGATAAGCTCCAGCAAGAAGAGGAACTGCAGAATAGGAAAATAAGTCTTCAACGCTTGTTTTTGCGCAAACTCCGACGCTTGCATGATCAAGGCATCCATGGAAAAAACGGATGACGGGGATCGTTGCAACAACAAGGCCAACTCCCAGTCCTGCGATGTCTTTCCATGTGTTTACGCTTGTTTCTGCTTCTTTTTTATTTTCTACTCCGAGAAATCCCTGACTAATGAGAGGACTCATGTTGAACAAGTGTAAAGGCGCAATACGAGGGGCTAGCTCTTCGGGCTTTGCCTGAGCCATATTCTTTAAGTTCTGTAGAGGGTTTTTTAAATCCCATTTGACTGCACTTGAGGCTTGATATTTTAAGAGTCTACGAGTTCCCAAAACGGTACCAATGACAGCGGAAGGTAGAATAATGTAAGTATAGAAAGATCTGATTAAGCTCATAGTTTCATCTCCTTAGCTTGGGGAAGTTCCTCGGTTGTTATATTAGGAAACTCAGGATTGAGAATGTTATCGCATTCTTGTCTTAAAGCTTCGACAATACCTTTTGCTTTAGTTGATGGAAGAGCAAGGTCCATATGTAAGGTGGTTTCGATAAGTTCAGCGTTTCTAAGGATTTTTGTAGCTGTTTTTTTTGCTTCTTCTGGATTTGTTTTTCCTTGAATTGAGAGCTCTTTTGCCGCATCGCGGAAAAGTGTTTCAATGTGTTTTTGTCTTGAACCTAGCGAACGATCATGTAGCAGAGCTCCGAGCCATCCTTTGTTGTGGGCGTAAACGCTAGCAGCAAAAAATATTGCACTTACAGCTAAAAAGACCTTGCCGTGAGTTTCTTGCCAAATCTGTGCTGTATAGCCTAAGCAGTGCTGAGTTTTTGAATACTTGTTTGACATTAGACATGTAAAGATATTGCCTGTAGAAATCCCTAGGATGGCTAATGCCGTAGCTCCAATTTGGGCGACAATAGCTTGATTCCCCAGCATTGTTTGATATTCGGTGGCATCATCGTATCCTAAATTCATAGCATTGTTTGTCGGAACCATTTTAAAGGCTTCTTCGCTACAGACGGATTCAATGGCATTTTCTATGCTCATTTCACTCAAACGTTTGAGATTATAAGCAGAATCTTTCAGGCTTAAATACGCAGCATCTACTACTGGCAGCGGAGTCAAAGGCTCTTTTATAGTTTCTGGTTGCTCAATTACGAGTTCAGTTTGTTTTGATCCTTTCGTAAAGACTGCCTTGAACTTGTCGATTCCTTGGTGGAAAAAGAGAGAACCTTTTCCTAAAAAGCAGGCTAGATCGGCCTTCATTCTTTGGATGGTTACTTTACGCCCTTGAAAGTTGCTTGTTTCTTTGATCTCAAGAACTGGCGTCACAGATGCAGCAGGTTTCACTATTGGTTCTGGTTGCTTGACTTCTGGAGTAAATGCCTGTTGGAACTGTTGAAAAGCAAGAGAGCCTTTTCCTAAAAAAGAATCCAAATCAGATCTCATGTTTGCAATTGTCGCTGAACGTCCTTGGAGATCGCCTTTTTTGGCATCTTTTGGATCTTGCTTTAGCGGCGCTCTGCAAATGGCCGGTGTGGGTAATATGGTCTGGCTCATGTTCCCTCTTTCAATTCTGTAAATATTTGACGAAGAGTACTTTTGGGGTAATCTCTTTTGGCTTGTTCGTTAAAGGCTATGATGGTTTTTGTGAACTCCTGCTCTTTCTGTTCAGGGGTTCCTTTAGCTGTTTTTAGCCACTGTTTTACAAGTTCCCGTTTTCTTCCGGAATAATGCACTACGCCATTGAAGTACTCGGCTTGTATAAGAAGTTTTGTTAAATCATCGCTTTCAAGTGCTGATCTTGCAATAGCGTTTCGGCTCTCAAAAAGACTATTTAATTGAAGATCTCCGATCCAGACTTTTACATCATCGCCCGATTGATAAGCCCGATCGTCTGTTTTAAACCCTCCGGGATGGTAATAATTGCTATCTTCATCCCAATGTCCAGCTTCATATACTTTGCCAGGGGTGTCGCTGTCGCACCTGCTACTTCTCCAGTCTCTTCTGTCCGTTCCCTCCTTACCATCTAAGCATCCCCAATCGTTTTTATAAGAAAAATAGTCTTTTGCAGAGTTCCACCAGGCACTTTTTCCTAATTTTTCTAAGTCGGGGTCTTTTTGTATCGGTTGGATCCCTTGTCTTTTTTGTAGGGCTGTTTTAAAACTCACAGCATCGTTAGGTTCAATAGCAATCAATTTAAACTTTTTCGTTTTTTTATTTTGTACGATTAGTATGTTCTGGATGGGTTTTTGAAACTCTCCAAAAGGTTTTACGGGCTCTCCTTGGTACACGCGACCGTTTAATTGAAAATTATGGCTCAGCTCGAAATCCTCGCTAAAGATTTTAGATTCTACGACATCATTGGCACTCAAAAAGTGGGCATAGGTCACATCTTCATCGATTGGATCTCCCCAGCGATCTTTTCTACCAGTATTGCCAGCAGTCACTTCATAGATTTTTGCTTTTTCTACGGTATTTTCATTGAGGAAAGGCCATTGAGAGTGGCGCCATGGTTTATGGCCAGCACTCTTGTCTTGCATCTCTTCTTGTTGCTGTTGCTGCTCTTGTTGAGTTTCTTGCTGTTGTTGAACTTCTTGTTGTTCTTCAGTATCTGCTGAGTGGAGCGATCCGCTAACTAAAGATGGAAGATCTGCCTTGCTAATTACAGCGCTCATTAAACCTCGAACTGTATCCATAGCGTTTCCTAAAAAACGATCGGTCTTAAAGATCGATTCTAGGTTGAGTCTAGAGATCAAACTTTCTTGTTTTCCTTGGTAGGCTGCTTTTGCCTCGATTAAGTCTGTTCCTTGTCCATAACTTTTGAAAGGCGCAATTTCACTTGTCTGGAAGAACAATCCTTCGATCAATTCTGGATGGGTAAAATCTTGCATAACTTGGCTAAAATCACTAGCTGCTAACACTTTACCGATGAACCATTCTTGAAGAACTCCAGGTAGCTTATGAGAGGTTGCTACTTGGTTATCTTCGCCTTGACGCCGCACTTCGTTAAGAATTAAAAAGCGTAGTACATCATCGATTGTCAGTTCGGCTTTAGGATCAAGTTTGAGCTGTTCTCTGATGGCTACAGCATCTTGCTCTAGCACGGCAATTTCAATTTTTTGACCAGAAGCTAGCTGTCTCATTCGGCCGACAGCCTGAATGAAGTCACGTATGATCATTCCTTTACTTACTGTAACGAGAGCAACAGCATCGATTGCTTGTTTAATGTCCGTTCCTGTCGTATGTTTTTGGTCATAGATCGTGATCCGTTTATCCGGAGGACAAGAGCTTTTCGTCAGAGGAATGGGAGCAGATTCTCCTTTTTCCCAAATGTAGGCTTGGTCTGTCTTCTTGTCGAAGTAGACAACCCCTTGGATAGGAGATTTTTGTTTGACAAGAGAATCTAACCACTCTTGTGCTACGGTTTCTAAATCGAATTCTTTAAGAGATCCGCCAGCATCGATAAGAGCTTTGATATGACTGTACTTAGGATTGCCGATGATGAGTTCTTTGTGAAGTCTGGTAGAATCCTTGATCTTGATTGTCGTCACTTTATCTTTAGCTTGCGTATAGGCGAGAGTGACTACTTGTCCTCTTGCTCCATCATCAAATAGCGCTTTGAATGCATCGTGATAAGTACCCTTATTCCAAAGAGTTCCTGTGAATCCTTTGGGATTACTGAATAAAAATCCGATACTTTGTGATGTGGATTTCAAGTTCTGTGTGTAAATTTTCACTTGCGGAAGTACGTATTTTTCGATTAAGTCGAATTTTGTTTTCGGTTCTTCTTTGAGAATCTCCATGAGTCTTTCTACGAGATCTTTTTGGAAAAGACCGAGATTTTTTCTATTTCCGAAATACTGTTCAAACTCTTTATGTGCTTTTGTCTTATACTCAGCATTCGCAGGGAGTTTTTTTATCTCTTCGAGATTTTCAGTCATTTCTGCCCAAGCTCTACCTTGGAGGTCATGAACGAGTTTCTCGATGACAGGACGGCGCATACCAGGTTCTTTCAAATAAGCTTGGATCGTATAGTCAATCCTTTCAAACGGATCGCTGAATTGAGAGCCGAAATTGGGGTTGTTACTGCCAGAGAACGGGTCTGCAACGATACTTTCTTCTGTATGAAACCCGTATCTTTCCCCATAGTTTTTTTGCAAAGTAAGGGGTAACAAGACGTTTAATTGACCGCGGAGGAGACCTAGTTCCTGACGTATATTATCGTCGGAAAGCTCTCGAATCCAATTTTCCGCTTTATGTTCCGGATCGCTACTGAGTAAATAACTTTTCAGCATCTCTTTTTGTTCATCATTACACTTTGTATAGAACTTCTTGAGATCTTTAAAAGAGGTATCAGTTCCTTTTTGAGAAAGGAAATCTGTGATTTGTTTTACCAAGGCTGGTTTTACTTTTTCCTCATAGACTTTTGGAGTACAAGAGTCTTTATCACTACCCGTTGGGTAAAACTCAAAACTTGTGATCTGTTGGATCTCGGGACTTATCAAAAATTTGTACACTTGTAAGCTTAGCCCAAGATAGTTTTCTGGAAGAGGGGAGGCTTCTCCTGCAGGGAAATTGAGTTCGCGACGAGGATCTAAGATAAGGTCTGCTTCGTCGCAAAGAACGTCGGCTTTTTCTTTGAATACCTTGAGGATATCGCTCATCAATTTGGCTGTTACTACTTCAGGCAACGCCATTAATTGTTCTTTTATATCAGCAGGTAAGTTTTTTCGGTCGATTTCGGGGTGAGTTGATAAAAAAACTTCTTTAGCGGTTAGAGCTTCTTTAAAAACTTTTGCGTATTGGTTGATAAATGCTTTCAAACTTTTATCGGTCGTAATCAGATATTCTTTTTTTTCGATGGCATTTTGAAGCATCTTCAAGATGCTTTCTAAATTCGCAGCACTTAAATCTGTATTTCGGCTGAACAAGAACCTTCGAACTTTTTGAGCAAAACTCTTACCTAGGATTCTTTCTACTTCGCGAGACATGTTTCCGATCAAGGCCTCTGGCATGATAGCCATCGAGAGCTTTGTTCCATCAGCGCTCCAAAATCCTTTCGTTGGCAGAAGATATGTTGTTTTTCCAGCTCCTACCATCATTTCTAAGACTAAACTTTCTAGAAAATTTGCCTCAGATCCTTCTAATTGAACTCCGAGGTTTTGTAATTTAGATATTTGGTTTTCTCGATAATAAAATCCGTTGTGGTATTCGAATACTTTTAGAAATCTGTTTTTAGACGGATCAAAATGTCTTTTCGTCGTAGATTCAGCCACAAAAGATTGAAGTGCGAGCTTCAACGTCGCATCATCTTCTTTAAGTGATCCGAGTTGTTCGATGTCGAGCATTTTTCCAACGACTCTTTTGCGTTGAGAGTTTTGAATAGAAAGATCTAGATAAAGATCGATAAGGCCGTCGATCTCCAGAATATCTTTATCGGATAGTTCTGGGTTGATACTTTTCAATACATTTAAGTCTTTTTTCATGAAAAGAAGAATGATATCATTCATTTCCATGGGGGCTACGACATTTCCTTGCGCTTGAGAAGCTGTGCGAGCCTGAACTACGGGATCTTTCGATGCCTTTGCGACTAAACGCAGGATCGAAAGCTCAGCTTGCACAAGAGATTCTTTTACTCCGATGTATGTCTGTTCGAGCTCTATCCTTTTGGCTTTGAATGCGGTTTTATCTTTAAGTCTGTACTCGGATTTGTCTTTTTTTTCGAGATATGCGACGCTGTCTTTGTGATAAAAGTCGAGCCCTTTTCTTTCAATCTCTGAAACTCCCTCTACTCCGAATAGAGCTTTGAGGGATTCTTGAATTTTGCCGTCACTTGGAGTTGCAAGTTTTTCTACAAAATCTAGAGGATCTTTTAAAATAGGTTCTAAAAGAAAGGAGGTGGTAGAAGCTGTCTTGCTAAAGGATTTAGTCTCTCGCTCTAAAATCGTAGTGAGTTGGTCTGAGATTTCAAAGACTGCATTAGCTTCCCTGGAGTCAGCCTTCTTCCCTAAAACTAAGAGCATATCTTTCGCTTTGTCTACATCTGTTTTTATGAGACTACTGACTAATGACAATATAGGATCATTTTCGTCGATTAGTCCTTGTTCAATGAGGAAAAATTCCTCTTCG
This sequence comes from Rhabdochlamydiaceae bacterium, assembly GCA_019745395.1. Lineage (GTDB taxonomy): Bacteria > Chlamydiota > Chlamydiia > Chlamydiales > Rhabdochlamydiaceae > CAIJXB01. Next base: position 25,001 of record JAIETG010000018.1, read on the forward strand.
GGATTCAAACGAAATAGTCCAAGCTTTTCAGCTCCTGCAAAATACTGCTTTGCAACTTCTTTTAGTTTTTGTTGCTCTGTCCGTTCTTGCTCAGTTAGTTCTTTTTTTTCTTTTTTTTGCTGTTCGTTTGTGTGCTCTTTCTTATTTCGAGATTCTGTGATCTGTGCAAGCGCTCTAACAGCTGTAAGTTGGGGGGAATCGTTGTGTAATCTAACGTTAAGATCTTTTATCCAAGAGAGAGCAACTTGTTCCTCATTTGTAAAAGGATTGCTTCCTTGTCCAAACTGTCTTAAGAGACTAATTGCATCCTTATATTGGTTTTGTGCTGCATAGATTGTCGCAAGATAAAAATTTGCAACGATCTCTTGACTTCCAAAAGTTTTATCGCCACTGACTTTATCATACACGTAAAACGGAACTCTCGTTCCTACTTTTTGCGAATTTCTTTCGAAAGAAAGACGTGAGGACAAGGAACTTTTTTTGGACTGTGTGATTGCTTGTCCTGCAAGAATGAGTTTTTCTTCCCCTTTTTTATTTTGCAGAATGAGGAAGTTGGGGCAGTTGATTCCCAAAGGATTAATTTGATTTCGTTTGAGAGTGTATCCGCTGAATTGATCTGATTTGAAGGTGTTGCCATCTTTAGTAAAGGAAAGGCCTTCTAATCCAAAACGGGGGAATTCGATTCTTTCCGGTTGCTGAGTTTGAGGGTTTTTCCAAATAAGAATTTGTTCAGGATTTTCGAATTGCAGAGCCCATGAAAAAGATGAGGTTGTGGAGTCGATTAATTCTAATTGATCTTTTCCTTCTGCAGAAACTCTGTGAATCTTTTTAAGGATTTTAGGAGAACTTGATGTTTTTACGATTTGAGGACTGTCGATTTCAGCTCGGTAGGCAACTCTTCCTAATTTGTCTACAATCAACATTTCTGCTGGAGTACTTTCGGTGTGCCAGTGGCTATGTCCTTCGATGAGCGGCATAGCTGGCAAAATGGGCAAGGAATTACCTGAGGAGAAGCCGGGGATCTCCATTCCAATTTTTTGAGTAGCATCGATGAGCTCTTGTGGAAGAGCGCTTTGAGATTTGTCTTTTTGTCCAGGTAGAAGTTGGTCTTGTGGGATGTATTGGTACCATCCTTTGCTGCGAGAGGGGAACTTACGGTGTAGAACAAATTCTCCATCGAGGCGTCTGATCAAGCGATTTACCTGACCATGCATATCTTTGAATTCAAAGACGCTATTGCTGATTGCTTTGCAGCGAAATTCACGGGCCCCATAGAGGGATGTGTAAATTGGACTGTTCAATCCGTCTGCAGGAAGCGGGATCCCTTCGATTCCAGGAGCCATGACGATCCCTTGGCTGAGATCGATCGTTACTGGATGGTCTTTTACAGAAAAAACAAGAGGATTATGGGCAGAGGCTATGAACTCCGCATTTTGCGGTAATTGAGGATATGCGTCTCTTACGAGCGAATCAAAGAAATTTTGGCTAAGCTCAAGTCGTGCGATATCTGGTGTAAAACGGCTTACGAGGCTTTTGATGTTTGCGCTTAAGAGGGGATCGATCGTTTTTCCAGAAGCAGGGAATTGGTTATAGAGTAGCACGTGGCGTAAAAATTTCTCTCCGTCTTCCAAAGACAAAGAGTCTTCAGACATCCATTGTTGAGCGGCCAAACCATGCAGTACACCTTTAGATGTATCGTCTGCTAAGTCGATAGCTTTATCGAGAACATCGGGGAATATGTCGAAAATTTCAGGAATTGGTTTTCCTGCATAGATAGCAGGGTACTGTTTGCGGGAAAAGAGACAATATTGACGAAGGCGGGAGATAAGACCGAGATAAAAATCAGCAGATTCTGTATTTCCCAGTCGCGCATTCAGAGAATATTCTCCGCTGGCAAATTCAGCCAGTTGTTTTTCTAATTCAGGTCCACGATTGGGCAATTGTAGCTCTTTAAGGAGCAGAGGTTGATCGAAAATGAGTTGATTAAAGTAGCTTTGCATATCCGGATTTTTGAGAAGGATCGAATTTTGACGGAAGAAAGAAAGAGTATTTGCTACTTGAATCGCAGGTTCTGTACGTAGAGATGCGATTTGTTCAAATTGTTGTTTTGTAAGATATTTTTTCAGGTCTTGGGTTTGCTGAATCATCACGACGTTCAAGTCCTGAAGAGCACGTCCTGCTTCCGTAATACCTGGAGCAAAACTGCTGTAGGGGTCCCATCCGCTTGAGAAAAATGCATCGTGCATGGCATTTCCCGCTTGCTTTAGAAGCGGAGCTTGGATTCCTTTGATGACAGGATCTATGACGGGTCTTTGCAAATGATAAAACTGGTGAGCGCTGGAAATACCGTCTGGTAGATCTTTATTTTCGTGGAAAACGGAGGAATCAATGCCTTCGATTTTTGCATTCAAGACCCACGCTTTGACGCTCATGATACTTCCTACCATGAATCCCATTCCAGGGATTGGCTCAAATGCGGAAATCGCATTGAAATTTAAGTCATAGGAGCTCTTGGTTTTGCGGAAGCCGGGAGGTTTAACGAAGGTGCCTCGAAAGAAAAACTCTGCGTGGTGGGCCATTTTGCGTGCGGCATAAAAAGTAGGAGGGAGTACATTATCGACTTCTCCTGTAAGCATGTTTTTCATTTTTTCTACTTTGAGCATCCCTAAATAGTTTTTTAGTAGGGGCGCCTTTTGATCATACTGATCCATAAATCTATTTATATAGCCTTCAAGATGGTTTTCACCTTGAAGCCTCCAGCTTTCTGGAATATGGTGCCCATCGGGAGTCGTCCAAGCTCCATTCCCTAACATGAAGATTTTAGGTGTGGAGGCTAAATCTCCGTATAAAAGACCTAAAATAGGATGTTGCTGAGGCAGAGGCGCCATGTTCGTTGAGAAAAGAGAGCTTACTCCCTTATCCATAGATGCTTGGCAGTGTGCTTGTAAGGCTTGTAGTCGCTCGTCGAGTTTAGGGTCTCCAAATTTAAAAAATGTACCTCGATTAAAAAGATAAGCAGAGATTTCAGATAAAGGCATGTTCTTATCATGCAATTCATGACTCTCAGGAAGTTTTTTCATTAATTGGTCAGCAAGCCCCATCGTTTCCATCATAAGCAGAGTGGATTCTGCATCGGGCAGCTTGGGGACATTGGCATCAAAATAGCTTTTGAAATAGAACTCGCTGATTTTTTCTAAGGAGAGAAAGATTTTTTCTGCATCGGAGCTATCGAGGGATTCCCAGAAATTACTGTCGAGTCTTGCGAGATTGAACCTTTCGAAAAAAGCTTTTGTTGAGACGATAATCCCATCATAATTTTCTTTTTTATAGGATTCGTCAAGTGCTCCTGCAAATGAGTAAAGCGGCTCTAAATCAGCTTCTAATGGATTCCAATTTCTCAAGTCGCCGATTAATTCCATTTTGGAAATCACATTTGGCGCATTAGTTGTAACCGACTCAACTCTTGGCAATTCAATTTGTTTCGATGGAGAAGCGAAGAGAGGATCTGTTTCCACGGGTTTAATTTTTGAGGCAAGAGAGATCTGTAGATCTCTTTCTCTTGCAGATAAGCGCTCTTTAACTTCTTCGAGAACAGAGTGTGCAAAGAGAAGTTTTTCTGTGGGAATGCTGGTGTCATCGCTGAGTTCTTGGTTTAGGCTGACTAGAGCAGTTTTTCCCAAATTCAATAGAATTTCGGTGTCCTCATCGGTGTCTTTTTGTGTATGACTTAAAGCGACAAGCCCTGATAGCTTGAGATCAAAAAGAATGTCTTTTTTGTTTTCGTCGAGTAATAAGGCTTCCCAAACCCCCCAGGGGTTGTTTGCTTTTTTCCCTGAAAATAAGGTTGTCGTCTCTGGGCTGGTAAGAGCTCCTAAATGGCTGCTTAAGAAATCTGTGAATTTTGTTCTTAGAGCTGATTGTAGGCCAACCATAGCTTCTGTAGCTCTTGCGAAATCCTGAGCTCTTTCTGCTACTGTATCGCCAATGGTTGTTGCAATGCGGCTTAAATAGCAATCTATACCGGAACGATACCAGCATACTTTTGTAGATTCGCTCCATTTGTTTTCGATGAGAGGGCTTAGATCTCTTAGCTCTTGAGCTTCGGAAATGTGCGTTGAATATTGGAGTAATTCTTTGATGAACGCGTGATTGAGTAGTTGCTTCCTGGAAACTCCTGTAAATGTGCGATGCGGTGTGAACGGTTTTTCTCCTTCTGGTGCACTATTATACATTCGGATGTTATAGTTGTTTCCTGATTTTTCGATTCGGAAAAGAGAATATTCTGATTGGAATAGACTGAAAGAGTTGATGTCAAAGTTAAGGCTTCTGTCTATTGACATTTTCGCGCTTGTAATTGGAACAAAAAAAGAGGAAGTCTTTTTTGCGTCGAGGGCATTTAAACGAGCTTTGAGCTCATCTTGGAATTGCTTAACGACAGGTTCCAGAATTTCATTGTATTCAATTCCATCCTTGATAAAACGCTCGAAGGGATATTTTGCGATCTTCTCTCTAAACGGAGCTAAAAAAGATTCGAATTTTTCTACATCATTTACAGCTTGGATCAAGACCGAGTTTTTAGACCCCAATGCTAGGGGTTTTAAAAAAGAAGTGAACTGTGAGAAAGTGGGGAGTGCGATGTTTGTGTTGTCTCCAATTTCATCGGCAATAAAAGCTGCGAAAACGGTTTCTTTCATAGGCCCTGGAAGCTTTGTTTCAACCATAGCTCGAAGCTCTTGGGCAGCTTTTGTTTGCCCATTTTTCGCTAGTTTTTCTGTTGCGGCACGTTGAAATGTCTCAACGAGGTTATTAGAGGCTTTTAAGTGTTTGTCGATGTTGTCCGACCAAACTTTCGTCGCTTCTTTTCCTTGATTTAGCTTTGGAAGGCATGACTCTAATATGATTCGTTGTTCGCGAAGATCGCGGATTTCTTGAGAAACTTTCTCTGTGTTTTCTTGACTTGATCTGCTCAAAAGGTTTTCTAGATGGTCGAGGTTGGAATTGATTTGAGAAAGCTTCGTTCTTCCTTGATCTAGCAAAGATGAGAAAAGTTCCATAAACTCAGGAGCATCTTCTGGAAATTCATCCAGAGGTGCTGTTAAGGCATGAAATAAAAAGGAAGCGGTTTTCCAGGCAGCTTGAACGGCCCCAACTTTTTTTTCTTGTACTACAGCTTTTTCAGGAAATTTAGTTCTAAAGGCGCTGCAGTGTTGCTCCCCTTTTTTCAGGAATGCATTGAGGTCGGGAGTCTTTGTTGCAAATGCTGCTAATGCTTGCTGTAGTAAAACAGGATCTGTAGCGCTCTTGACTGAAGATGAGAGTGCTTGTAGGGAATTTCCGCTCATTAGCTAGTCCTTGCAGTTGATAATATTTCATTTATGACATGTGAGAGTTTTATAAGAAGTAGGTCTGCTTCTTTAGGATCTAAACGAGCTGCTTTGATAAGATTGCTTCGAACAGCTTGTAAGTTTGCTTGAAGACGCTTTGCTTTGTTTTCTACCTCGAGTAGAGCAGTATTGTTTTTAGACTTTATTTGTTGATTTTTAGCGTTTTCAAACGATTTGTGCAGCACTCCCGCCATTTCGGAATATTCTTTATTCAGCAAATCTAAACGCGTCTTTTCTTTGTAGTCGGTTAAGAAAAGTTTTGCAGCTACAAAACATCCTGAACTGATTAGGATCGCTAAGGCGCAGTAAGAGAAAGTTAAGAGCTTGGCAGATGGCTGCCCCATGCTGTTATACGATTTTGCGAGACATTCTGCTGCGATTGGGAAGAAGTTTTTATCTAGCTCATTTTGTCTTAGAAAAGCGCATCCTAGCGTTTTATTGAAAATCCGGCCAGCGAAACTTCCTATAGCAATCGTTGATATCAAACCGATCGATGTGTTTCGGATCGTTTCATGAGAGGGTTTGAAATAGGGGACTTGTCTATACACTTCCTGCGTTACGCATGCAGATGAGGGTCCTGCTGAGTATTTGGAGTTGGATAATTTATCCAAATTATCCGAAGGCTTGTCCGTCTCTAGGTAAGTGGGGGTGAGAGCTGGAGGGGGTATATAAACCTGAATCATAGATTTAACCTCTCCTTCGAGGATTCATCATCGATGAACTGAGATTGGGAGAGAGTCGTTTAGGCGATACTGTAGGTTTTTTCGTGGAAGATTCTGGTAAAGTTGTTACAGGAGCCTGCTTGACAATAGCTGTAGAATTGTTTTGTAGGATACGGTTTGCAGTCTGTTTTATCTGCGCTATAATCTTGTCTGCTTGTGATGAGGAAAGTTTGGCATCTTCGATGAGACTTGCTCGAATCCAATCGGCATTCTTTAATAATTTCGTGGCAGAATCTGTGGCGGATGTCTTATCCACTGTGTTATATTGATCCTTTAAATAGCTCATTACAGAATTATATTCTGTGCTCAGCAAACTATATCTTTCTTCTTGAGATCGATCTTGAAAAATACTGCGAGCTGCGGTATAAACTCCCACCCCTGCAAGTGCCACCATTGAAGCAAAGCAGAGATATGTAAGTTGATTAATCGGTTTCCCGAGCGCTTCAGTAAGCCCGACCCCGCATTGTTTTGCTTCTTCTAAGCCTGTACTCCAAACTAAAGAAGTGCAGTCGTAGACTTTCTTGATTGTGAAGAGAAAGGGCCCAGATGCAATCATAGATGCGCAAGAAACCCAACAAATCTCGTTCAGCGTGCTTTTTGAAATATTATTTTTAGGCGCTTTTTTATAGACTTCTTCCGTCATGTATTTTGTTTTGGAAGTGTCGGCGTAATCAAAACTTGTCAGAGTCTCTAAATTTTTTGCTGCATTGCCTTTGTAAAGAAATAATTCTGAATTAACGTTCATAATATCGCCTAATTTAAATGTAATGTGTAAATTTTAGCAAATTATCAGTTAAATTACGAGTGTTAATGTTTTTTTTATTATATTGATTTAGTTTCAACGGTGTTTGTTTGTTTTTATGGGAGAGATGTAATATTTTTAATTTTAATTCAAAATATAATGCGACAAATTTGCGTTTTTAAAATTATAAGTATTGTGGTTTTTTTTCTGAGCGTTGTTTCGTATGAGCTAATATGTCTATTCTTTTTTTTAAATTAATTTCGAGAGTTGGTTAAAATCCGTTTTGATTAAAATAATTGCTTTGTTTTCCTTCTTTTTAAATTAAAGATTATGATTCTGTGTAGAGGCTAATTTGGGATTTTTTTGAAGTGATTTATATTTAATTGTTTAAGGGTTTTCGGGAGCTCGATGGATTTGTGGTGTTATTGTAAGGGATTAATGGGTAGCGCGTTGCATCTTTTGTTTGATCAGTACTAGGGCAGAGCCTAATTCTTTGTCTTGTTTTTGAATCTTTTCCTCAACAGATCGCACGCTTGTCATCACGGTAGAATGATCCCTTTTAAAGTGCTCTCCTATTTTGGTGAAGGGCATTTTTAGTTCGTTGCGGCATAAAAACATGGCAATTTGCCTTGGTACGGCACATTCTTGAGTTTGAGATTTTCCTAAGATTTCCTCAGAGCTTAGAGAGAAGAAATTGGCTACACAAAGTACTATTTGTTTAGGGTTTAGTGCGATTTTTTTCTCGTGATCCATTAAATCTAGGAGAAGTTCTTTTACTTTGGAGACAGAAAGTGCAGAGGATCGCAAGTTCGCAGTTCGGAGAATAAGCGCTTCTAAGGACGTTTGTAGAGATTTAATGTTCGAAGAGAATGTTTCTATAAGGAATTGTAGTACAGCTTCGGAAAGGGGGAATGAAAGGGTTTTGCAGCGAATTTTAAGCATTCGCATTAAGTCTTCTTTTTCTAGTTTGTGAATGGGCAAGACAAGTCCCCACTCAAAGCGGCTTATTAGTCTCGGTTCAATATCTTGTAAAAGAGAAGGGGACGTGTCTGCACTTAAAAGAATTTGTTTGCCCTGGCTGTGTAGGGTGTTAAATGTGTGAAAGAATTCTTCTTGGGTAGCTGATTTTTTGGCTAAATGCTCTACATCGTCTACAATCAAAACGTCAGCATGCCTATGCGCTCTACGAAAATCTTGCATGTTCCCGGTTCGGATGGCGTGGACTACGTTTTCGGTAAACGTTTCGGCTTTTATATATAGGACTTGTAAGTTTTGGCTTTGAAAATTATGGGCAAAAGCTTGCAAAAGATGTGTTTTTCCGCAGCAGGGAGCTCCGTAGAGAAAAAGAGGGTTAAATTCAGATTTCCATTCTTTTTGTTTTGCAGAAGCTAGTAGGGAGGCGAGGATCTGATTAGAGGGGTTGATGATGAAGTTTTCTGTCGTCATCTCGGGCTGTAGAGTATTTTTATTTAAAAGAAAAGGCGGAGGAGAAGAAGGTGGAAGTGCTTTTTTTTCTTTTTTTTCTCTAGGTTCCATCTCCGCAGAAGTGAGGTGGATTTTAATGGGATGGGCATTGTTGTTGCGAAATTGTCCCTTAGCTTTTGATCTGATGTGCTCTTCAAACCATTCGATTTGGAAAGAGTTTTGTGCTTCTAAATAGAGGTTGCATGCATCAAAATGTACGATTTTTAGAGGACGAAGCCATTTCGTTACGGCTTCATCCCCTAACTGTTTTTGTAAGGTGCTGAGAAAAGATTCCCACGCCTGCATAGTCCTCGTACATGTTTATTTTATGCTAGAAACTTTTAAAGGCTTTAACCTCTTGCTTGTTATCCATTGCTGCGCTATCCCAAGGCTCGTTGATGAGAGCCAATAGATATTTAACCCAGAAGGGAAATGGTAGAACATAACAGTAAAGACAACGACCATGATGTTTCCCATCATTTTTTGTTGTTTTTGCTGGTCTGTCAAAAACTGTCCATTCTTAGGAAGAGGAGAGGACATTTTTTGCTGAAAGAACATGACAGCTCCCAATAGGACAGGCAATAGATGAAAACTAGTTCCAAAGAAAAAGACTGGGTAGTTCCAAGAGAAAAGCACGTCTGAGGCTGTCAAATTGTCAATCCATCCTGGAATAAAGCTTGCGCCTCGAAGCTCGAAAGCAGATTTTAGCAAATCAAACATTCCAATCAGAAAAGGGATTTGGATTAAAATAGGAAAGCATCCTGTTAGAGGATTGACTCCTTTTTCTCTATAAAGAGCCACGATTTCCATTTGCGCTTTTTTAGGGTCTTTTTTGTATTTTTCTTGAATTGCAGCGGTAAGGGGAGCTATTTGCTGCATCTTTAAAGAGGATTTAATGGACCATCCGTTTAAAGGATAGAGCATAACTCGCAAAGCAATTGTCAAGAATATGATGGAAAATCCCCAAGAATGTGTAATTTGGTAGAAAAACTTCATCAAAATAAAGAGGAACTTGGCAAATGGTTCAGAAATAAAAGTAAACCATCCTTGAAAGCTCAATGCCGAGACAAAGTGTGGGTTGCCATCTGTTTGAGTCAAAGCCTTGTCGATTTGTTCAAAAAGTCCATCTTGATATGGGCCTGCAAAATATCGAAGCTTTGTCGTTTGAGAAGGTCTAAGAGGTATTAAGTATTCGTACCCTGGATATTTGTCGGTAGGATAGAGGTTGTATTGTGCGTCGATTAAAGAGAGGCGGGTTGGGGCAGTAGGCCCACTTGTAAAACGTGTTCTAAATCCAGCTACATTTTCAGATAATGGTTGAATGATGAGTCCTAAAAATCCATTTGAGTTACTTACCCAGCTAGGAACGATAGAGGAGTAGGTTGTCATTGCTTTCGGAAGCGATAACGACTCTACTTGAGTTTTTTGATTTTTACTCACAAGGTATTTGAGAACAGGAGAAAAATTTCCGGAAATAAGTTCGACTTCAGGAATTCCCGTTGTCATCCAAAGTCCTCTGGAATCGCCTTCTACTTTAACCTCTACTTCTAAGCAGTAGGGAGTTTGATCAGATGTTAAAGTGAATGTTTTGGTGATTTTGCGGTCTGCTTCTACTAGTTGAAGTTCAATCAGATTTTTTTCAAAGCGTGTTACTTGGTAGCGCGGGGCAGAAAAAGGCTCTGTATCGGAAACGACTTGAAAAGCGTAATTCTGAGCGGGCATCTGGTAAAGAGGGTGTTTTGTTCTTTCCAGCACGTTTCTACGTAGCAGTGGGTAGTACCCCCCTGTAGAAAGTTCTGTGACTTTTTGTGCTTTTCCATCTTTCCATATATAGAAGGGTTTGGAGGGGAATTGATCGTTATAAGGGTATTCTTTTTCCATCGTGCGATCAAATCCAATAGGAAGAACGAGGCTTCTAGGATGTTTATCCGACTTGAACGGAAGGTTGATCTCTGAAATGGAGCCACCGTCTGTGGAAAATACTATTTGTTGAACATCATTTTCTAGGACATATAATGCTCCAGAATCTTCCGCGAATACAGGTGCGGAAGGGGTTGTTGCAGCTACAGGGGGCGTAGCTGTTTGCTCTATGACTTTAGGAGCTTGAGAGGGCTTTCTTTCTTCTTCTTTAGAATGAAACCAATTGTTAATGAAAAATAAGCAGCAGGTCAGACCGACAACGAAAAGAAGAGAGCGTTTATCCATGGAGGAATCCCTTATACATAAAGAAATGAATCAATGGCGATAGTATCACAAAAAGGGGAAAATAAAAAAGCTCCTTTTACAAGGAGCTTTTTTTGTCTTAAGTAGTGGGTAAAGCAAACGTATTAATGTGTATCTCCCCAGTGTGGGCTAAAAAGAGGATTAGCATTCCAAGGTTCTATCCCGAGACGTTTATTAGGAACGGTCTTTGTCTTGTTTTGCGAAGTGGTATCTGTTTCTGCAAGTTCTTCTACTCTTGGGTGGGGAGGTGGGATTCGAGTGTTCTGCTCCCTTCTGGGGGCATCCTCTAAAAGGAGTGGAGCTCTTCGCTGAATTTGCTGAGTTTCCCATTCGTCTGTAACTTGGGGGCGAATTCTGGGGGTGCTCAAAGGTTTTAAGGATCTGTCATAAAGTTCTTTTAAAACCTTGTTTTCTAGGGTCAATTTGTAGACTAAGCTCGCTAGCTCTGTAACTTCGGCTTCTGTTAATAGTGTTGGATCTTTTTGAGAAAGCTCAAGAGCTCGTTGCCGTGGTCTATTGTAAGGCACTAGCGCTGTAGAGGTCGGGTGTGCTGTGCTAGAATTCATTTGCTGAAGAGTTTGATTAGCTATGCGGGGATCTATGGCGTTGCGACGTTGGGGGGGAGTGTGGGAATTTTTGGGAGCTGATCCTTGGGAAGCGGTAGATTGACCTCCTCCTGAGGTGGGATTTAATCGTGTATTTTGCATAGATTCCTTTGCTTTTGTTGTTTTTTAGTTAAAAACAAGTTTTTGGAGGAAGAATATACGAAAAAAACGCGTATAAAACAATGTAAAAGATAAATTTACGGCTCTTATAACTCTTCGTGCTGTCTAGATTTTCTTTCTAAATAATGTAGAAAATCTTGGAACCCTTCTGTTGTGCGGACATAGTCTAACCATTCATCTTCTAAAATTTCTTCAATGGAAGGAAGGGCTTGAAAAGATTCGGTTTTCATGAGAAAAGCTAGAGATTTTTCGGGTTGTCTGAGAATCGAAAATAGGCCGGCGAGTTGATAGTACGCTTGTAGGTTTCCAGCTTTAACAGCTTGAATCAGCTTGGCCTCTGCATCTTTATAGCAAATTTCTACTTCTAAAGCATCGCTGGAGGCTTGCGCGATATTGATGAGCGTCACTGCGAGATCTACCAGAATCTGATCGTTTTCTTCTTCGTGCTTAGCTGCTAGTTTAAAATAGTGAAGTGCCTTGTAAAAAGGATCTAGCTCTTCTGATAGTTCTCCTAAATGGGAGTGTACTAGAGCTAGCTGATAATGAATGTGAGGAAAGTCTGGATCGATCATAAGCACGTGAGATAGGGTCTCAATAGCTTTGTTATAGTAGAGTTCTTCTTCAAAAAATTCCGCATACAAATCGAGTGTTTTAGCGTATTCAAAAAGCCAATCGGGGTGCAGATAGAGTGCGTTTTTTTGCATTTGTAGAACTTGTTCAAATTCTGCAATAGCCATTTCAAACCAGCCCTCTTCTTGCGTAATCTCTCCGAGTTTCGATAAAGTATAAGCATAGGCAAAATGATAGTAGCTAGATCTGGGCTGTAGATGAATAGCCTTACGGTAGAAATTTACGGCTTGCTCGAAGGATTGCATGTCTTCAAGGATGATCCCTACAAGAGTGTAGGCGTTTGCCATAGAAAACCAAAGGCTGTGACAAGCTCTGTTTAAAGAAAGCCCTTGTTGAAATCGCTCAATGGCTTGATATAAGTAGTCGTGTTCTCCGAAGTATTTCCCCATAGAGACGTAGCTCTCTCCTAAAGCTCTCCAAGCTTCAGGATCTTCAGGAAGTGCCTCGACGGCCTCTAGAAGTTTATTTTGTCCTTCGCAGATAGGTTCTATATTGTCGGTCAGCTCTCCCAGAAGCGATAAAGCCTCTCCTAGGCAGATAGAGCTTTCCCAGGAAGCGCTGTTAATAGCTCGGGCTTTCATGCATTTTTCTATGGATAATCGAATTCTCTTGGCGTCGGAGACGTTTCGTCCGCTTTTACAGAGGAAAGATGCCCATTGCAGCCATAGAGTTTCTGCAAGAGGGTGGATTTGTGCGCAAGTAGAAAAACACTCATTGGCTTGTGTGAAATGATCTTCATCATGAGTGGATTCATATAGAAAGCTCATCGCTAAAGAAAGATTTTTCCATCCTTCATAGTTTTGAGATTCATAAGAAAGAGCATGCTTGAAATGGTGGATTGCTTTGACGCAGAGTCGAATGTCATTGACTTGTGCAGCTAGGGCAAAGCAGGTGAGACCAAAAGAATTCCAAAAATCAGGGTCTGCTTGCAGCGTGTGCTGAGAGGATGTTTCAAATGCCTCCATCGCAAGATACCAGTCGTGGGCTTCTTTGGAATGTTTGGCGATCTCAATTTGCACTTGTGCATATTCTCGGTATAGGTCGGCCAGCATTTCTGGAGATTTGCCTTGTTGGAGCTCTAAAGCTTTTTGTAACTTGCTCATAGCTTCAAGAAAATAATGATACTTTTGATGGGTTTTTCCAAGGTAGGCTAACGACATTCCCCAGATAAGCCATGCTTCAAAATATTCAGGGAATAGGACTGTTGCTGTTTTTAATTTTTTATTGGCTAAAAATAGGGTTTTTTCTAGACCTTCTTCTGTCCCAAATTCAAAGAGAGACAGCCCTTGTTCAAAGTATAATTTGGGATTGTTGGGCTTCAGTTCACAAGCTTTCTCAAAGAGGTTGCATCCTTCTTCTAGGCGACCTTTAATCAAGGCTGTTTGTCCGAGAAGCAGAAGCTCTTGAGACTTAATATCAATCGGACAGATCTGATCCATTTCTGAATGCGGCGCTGAGGAGAGTATTTTATGCATGTGCTTTTTGCCCTTGTCAGGTTTTGCTAGAGGCTATCGCCAAAGGTCAGGATTATAGGAAATGGGCCGTTTTTTCACAATCAGCCAAAAGAAGGCTTTGCTTTTAAAATAAAAAAAAGGTGCCTTCTCATTTTTTGGCCTGCTTACTGTAAGCGTCTTATGTTTTTTTTATATATAGAAAATTTATATTGTCGTTTTTTGTTGGGCTAGTCGCTTTGAATATATGTGTTTAATGTGCTGGGTGCTTTTCTGTGTATATAGAAATTTTAATAACAATGAATGGAAAGAGCCTGGAAAAACCAGGCTCTTAAAGGATTGTCGGGATTGATGTAGGGGGACGTTAGTCCATTGAAAAAGGGGCTACTTTGCTGGATCTACTTTGTTTCGATTCTACTTTACCTGAGGTGCTTTCCAAGGAGTCTGCAGTAAGATCGCTTGCTGTTCGTGGGATAGTTGAGAGGAATATGTTGCAAAATCGACTAAAGCATGTGGGAACATGTTGATTTGTTTTTGAAGAGTCTTTGTTGTATTTTCGAGTTCTAACGTTTTCAGTAGTAGTTATTTTTGCAGTACGCGCAGCGTGCTCTTTCATATTGTTTTGTGTAACTTCTTGGATTTGTTGTTTTTGAGGACGTGCTGCTTGTCGACATTCTCCATGCCTCTTATTTATCCAAGGTAGGTTTCCTCTCTCATAGGGGTAGGGTCTTTGTGTCTCTGGGTGAACTTGCATTTAATATCTCCTTATTTAATTTGTATTACAACTTTATTATATCATAAAAAATATTTTAATTTTTCTTGCGAGAGTTTCGCTGATTTGTTAATTGCTTTGTTGTGAAAAGTTTGCAGTGAAAATGAAAATAGAAGAATGTTTTCTTAATTAACTTAATCAATTGTGTGTAGGGTAGTTGTTGATTTTTCGCCTTTTGAGCCGCTCTCTTATAAGGAGGAGATTTTTGGATGAAAACACCATAAAAAATTAAGTAGTGCTTTCCTGTGGCATGAGTACTCTGCTATACTTCTGGGTAGTTACTTGCACCCTATAGGGATCTCATGTTCAAACATACAAGATCGGTTTATTTGAAAGAAACGGATGCGACGGGAGTCATCTACTTCACTTCTTTGTTTCAATATGCATTGGAGGCTTTTGAATCTTATTTGCATAGTAAGAATTTTTCCTTATCTGAAGTTTTTGATAAAGGATATCTTATGCCTATAGTTCATGCAGAAGCAGATTATAAAGCGCCTTTGCGAGTGGGGAATTTGATTGCAATCCATCTTGCCATTTCCCATGTAGGAGTTAAGTCTTTTTCTATGAGTAGTCAAATCGAACTTACTTCTACAAAACAAATAGCGGGAAGCGTGAAGATTGTCCATGCCTTTGTAAGACAAGGAGAAAAAGAGTCTTGTCCGATTCCTTCAGACCTTTTGCAGTTTTTACAGTGAAATTCGTAGCAATCTAATTTTGCGGTTAGATAATATCGCACAAACACAAAACCTTATAAAGAGCTACTTCCCATGAAAACAGACTCAACACATGCCCTACAACTGATAGAAAAAATCCTCACAAAAGAGATAGAATTTCTCTCTAAAGAAGAGGCAGACTTTCTTCTTGATCATAGAGATGTATGCACACGAAAACTCCTTCCTATTTTAGCTTTAGAGATCACTCAAATAAAAGCGGATGAAAACTGGAGTTTTAATACCTTATCTGGATGTTTAAAACTTTTGGCAGGTTTTGAGGAAAATAGAGCGTTTGACTGGGTCATTCAATTACATGACTTCCCGGAAGTTCTTGAGGATGAAAATTCCTGTTTTATTCTTCGTTATTGGGCAGATCTCTTAATTGCTACCATTTCTTCTGAGTGGTACAAGCTAAAGCAGTTCATTGAAGATTCGGAAGTGGATTCGGAAATTCGAGAAGCTTGTCTCGAGGCTCTAGTCTTACTTGTTGTTCGGGAACGATTAGATCGCTCTGTTGTAGTAGAATATTTTAATAGTCTCTACTCTAAAATTTTATCAGGTGAGCTAGAGGATCCTGAATTAGTGATGCTTTTATTAGAATCTTCTCTTTGTATTTGGCCAGGGGATTCGATGGAGGAAATTCGAGAGCTTTTTGGGTTTGATCTTGTAGATGAAGATTTTGTTGATTTATTAGACGTATTGAACGCCTATGATGAAGGAAAAGAAGAGTGTTTAGAGGATGTAAATAGTTGGGTGACCAGTAGTCATCTGTACGACTTTTTTAAAAGAGATGAAGAGATCGAAGAAGATTCTCTGGAGTATGATTTGGAAGAATCAGAGTATCTAGATGATGAGGAGATCGAGCATCTTAAAGAAGTAGAAAAAGATGTCCGCATTCTTTTCCCAAACTTTGAAATAAAAGGCCTTTCTGCTGAAGAGCAAAAAAAACACCAATCTCTTCCTCAGCTTCTTTTAGAAGATCCTGAACAAGCTCTAGAAATAGCTGGAGAGCTGCTTACAGCCCATTTTGATATCCCCATACTTCTTTATTCTTTCTATCTCATTTTGACAATTCTCGAAGACAAAGTTGCTGCGATGCAAGTTCTAAAAAAATGGATCGAAAAATTTCCCAACGATCTCTTAGGTAAAATAGAATATGCACATTATTTTCTTCGAAGAGGAGAACCGGAAAAAGCAGAAGCTTTATTTTCTAGTACATGGTCACTTGCTGCGTTATATCCAGAAAGAGAGTCTTTTCATGAAATAGAGTGCCTTAAATTTTTCCATCTCATTGGATGCTATTTTCTCCAAATTGGAGAGATAGAAAAAGCTCAAGAGCAAGCGCAAATTTTGGACGCGACGAACCCTCGCAGTTTTGAGTGCTATCACTTGCAAAAAAAGATAGCGCTGCGTTTGCGTGAAGACTCTTTCATCGAAGATCTATGAGCGTCGAATCTTTTGCAGTTTTTGCGTTAGGCTAGAACGTGTCCATTTTAACGATTTGGTTATCTCTTCTTGAGGAAGAGGCAGAAATTGAACGGGGAGACTGAATCTGGGGAGTAAAGAAGAGAGTTTTTCATGAAACTCTTCTTTGCTCGGCATATCTCCTTGGATATGCACAAACGCAACAGGCCTTTGTCCAAACTCTACATCCTCTTGAGGGACGACAATGGCGTGCAACACATTAGGAAGAGTCCCTAAGGCACGTTCAATTGCTTCCGGGTAGATGTTTTCTCCTCCAGAGATGAAGAGATGATCTTTTCTTCCTTTGTGGTGTAAATTTCCGTTTAGATCTACACATCCGAGATCCCCAGTAGGAAACCAACTGCCTTCTATCAAGGGTTTGTATATTCCTTGCTCTGTATCATATCCTGTAAAAAGACAAGCTCCACGGACAAGAATTTCCCCTTCCTGAGAAAAGCGTATTTCTCTACCAGGAAGAGCCTTTCCTAAATGCAGGGGAAGAAGAGTGTCTTCGTTAGACGTCATGGTGATCTGAGAGGCCATCTCGGTCATCCCGTAGGTGAGAAATAAAGGGAGATTTGCTTCTTGAGCTTTTTGCAGTAAACTCGCTCCGATCGGAGCTCCTCCAATCAGTGCGCAGCGCAAGTTAGGAAATAGGGTTTTTGCATCGAGCTGTCGAAATAATTGCGTTGGCACCCAGGAGAGATGTGTAATATTTTCTCTCGAAAAGTCTGATGGTAAAGCGATCGCGCTTGCCGTTTGTAAGCAGCGAAATAAAATGCTAAGACCACTTACATGAAAAAGGGGAACACTTAGAAGCCAGCAGCCGGGTTTTTTTAAAAGTCCTAGCTGCTCTACTGACCCTGCAGCATTTTCTAGAAAATGCTGGGGTTTTAAAACGGCGAGCTTAGGAGTCCCTGAACTACCTGAAGTAAAGAGCAGAATTTCTCCTGAATTTTGCAAAGATATAGTTTCTCGTTTTTGAGAAATTAAAGAATGGGGATCTGTGTAAAACGAAGCTTGTGCTTTTTGCAGATACTCGGGAATTTGCTCTAGGGGAAGTCTTGGGCTTAAAAGGCAAGGGGTTGCTTGGATCTCAAGCAAGGCTAGAAAAAGAACGATAGAGTGGATCTGTATATTTGCGATAAATGCAACTCGATGTCCTGGAAGGATTCCTTGTTTTGTAAGCTCTAACGCAACTTTATTTACTTCATTGAAAAGCTCTTGATAAGAAATTGCTCTTTGATCTACCCAGACGGCTGGGGAGGAAAGATTATATTGAGCAAATGCTTGTAGCATCAGAGATCTCCAAAGAAGAAAGTGTTAGTTTACCCTGAGAAATGATGTGAGGCGTATTCAGTACATCATTTTCAATAAAGCGATATGGATCAACCCCTAAAGGATGCATAGGAATGTTGCACCTTTGTAGTAAATGGCAGAGATGAAAAAGGCCAACTCCGCTCTCGTGGCTACTGCTTAGCACGATTTGTGGCATTGTATCAGCAAAAGAGGTTATGATTTTTTGGATGGTATAAGCGCTTCCTACTAGCATGGGTTTAATGATTAGCGCTCGTAGATGTGGAAGGTGTGGAAGCTTTATGTTTTCTCGTAGTGTTTCATCTAATGCAAAAGGATAAGGAAATCGAGAGAGATCTTGAGGGTTTTGTACAGGCTCTTCTATGTACTCAAAAGTCTCTTGAGAATAGCGCTCAAAAAAAGAAAGAACGGTTTGCAAAGGCCATGCTCGATTGATGTCGATTTTTATTTTTATTTTTCCAATCAAAAGATTTAGGATCTGGTGCGCCTCGTGGCATGAGAGATGAGAGATTTTGACTTTTACATGTTCATATCCTTGGGAGAAAATGAGGGGAATCTGCTTTTTCATTTCTTCAAAATTTGCGCTTAAAAAAGCGCAAAGAGGATATGTGCAAGGGAGAGAAGGGCAAGAGCTTAGTGTGTAGCACAAAGAGTCGAGTCCAAAAGCGACAGAGGGGCAAAAAGAGTATTGTTGAAGAACTTTTTCTAAAGAAAAAGGGAGTTTTTTTTGTAAAAAAAGAAGCTCCTTTTCCGCTTCTTCAAGACTCTCTTGACTAAATCCTGGAAGGGGAGAAACTTCTGCCCAAGCAGATTTTTCTTTTGTTTTTGCATGCAGGAGAAAGCCCTTTTTTTCTTTTGTCAGTGAGCGGATGCGCAAAGAAAAAGGATAGATTGCAAGCTCTGTGATCACAAAGCAATCCATCCTAAGCAAAAGAGAATGTGATAGAGTAAAACCACCTGTCCTGTTTTGGCTAATACAGCATTGAGTTCTTTAGGGTCTGTATAGGTCAAAACAGATCGCGCGGAAAAACATGCAGGAATGATAAAGAGAAGAGAAATCAGGCAAAAAGGGTGCTGTTTGCAAAATAAGAATGGTACTAAGGCCCCTAGTGCTAGGCAAAAGAGATATTCCATTTGTCCAAATCGCTTTCCAAAGCGTACTACCAAGGTTTTTTTGTCTGCCGTAAAATCTTCTTGCTCATCGCGGATGTTATTGACGACAAGAGGTGTGACAGAAAGCATGCCAGACCCAATCCCTAAGAGAATAGGATCCCATGAAAAAGAAGCAGTTTGTAAAAAATAGGCTCCCAAGGTTGCTATAGGTCCAAAGAAGAGAAAGACGAAGAGGTCTCCAAGGCCCAAGTAAGCCAAAGGAAAAGGTCCGCCGGTGTATAAAACTGCACATAGCAAAGAGATTGCAACTAAGACTGCCATGAAAAAGCCCCCGTACCAGACAAGGCAGCATCCCAGACATGCAGTAATGGTTAAAGAGATCATAAGAGCTTTTTTCATTTGATCAAGAGATACGAGACCTGCTTGAGTAACGCGCAAAGGACCTTTACGTTCGTTTGTGTCCGCACCTTTCATGAAATCAAAATAGTCGTTAGCAAAATTTGCGCAGATCTGTAGCCCTAAAGCAGTTGCTATGGTCATTAAAAATAGCATGGGATGAAAAAATCCTTCAGAAAAAGCTAGAAGGGTTCCTGTGAGAGCGGGACCAATAGAGATGGGAAGTGTTTTAGGCCGGCTTGCAGCTACCCATATTTGCAAGGTGTTCATATAAAAAACTCCTTTTTTAAGGAGGCTGACTATACTGCTTGCAAACTATATCTTGCAGCAAAAAAAGCGATAGCCTCAGCGCATTGGAAAGGATTTTCTAAGTGTGCGGCGTGTCCAGATAATGGGATGGTTTTTTTTTCAAAAGCAGGCCAGTTCCTATAAAGCTCTACATAGGAAATATCTTCTTCTCCATAAAGAAAAGAAAGGGGGTGTTGAAAGTTTTGATACAGAGGCTGTTTTGCTAAAGATGCTTGATCTAAAATAGATGCCAGATCATTTGGGTTGTGATAGGCTCGAATGTTCAGAAGATGTTTTAAAAGTTCTGGGCGTTTTTGTAAGGAGGCAAAGACTTTTTGCTCATACCAAAGAGATAAAAAATCGCTTGATGAAAGAGTAATAAGCCTATTTTGCCATGCTAAATCGTTTTGCAGTCGATGATCTCTTAGCTCTTTTGAAGAAAGACCTGGATGTGCCGATAGCGCGATGACTCCTTTTATTTTTTCAGGGTGTTTTTGTCCAAATCCCAGAGATAGTCTTCCTCCTAAAGAGTATCCGACGAGAATTGCATTTGGCCATTGTTGTAGGGCAAGCTCTACTTCTAAATGGATATTTTGACTATGAGAAGATTTTCCGTGAGCTGGAAGATCGATGGCAATACACTCATACTCTTTTTGTAAAAGAGTAATGACAGGCATCCAATCTACACGAGACCCTAAAAACCCATGTAAAAAAACAAGAGGATAGGGTTTTTTTATGCTAGTATTTCCAAAGGTCTCATAAAAAAGCATAAAAGGCCTTTTTAGCAGCTTCTTTAATCAATGTGTGATGTTCTACGTTGAGAGTTCTTTCTGTGCAATATTCTATCAAACAGCTGTTTCCTCTTTCTTGTGCGGTATTCCAAGTGCTTTGCCATTGCTCCCAGGAAGTGACTTTGTAATACGGCAAAGAAAACATTTTAGCGACATGTTCAAAAGAGTAGTCGTGAGCAGTGGCAATGAGTGACTCAAAAAGTTCTTTTTTTTCCGCAACGGGTAAGAAAGAAAAGATTCCACCGCCTTGATTGTTGATTACAATCAGGAAGGTGGGAGAGTTGCTTTTATGTACTAAAGCAAAGGAATTAAGATCGTGAAGGGTGGCAAGATCTCCTAATAAAGCAATGAGGGGTTTTTGTAGTCCTCTTGCAATTCCTGCAGCAGTTGCGATGTTTCCATCAATTCCGGAAACGCCTCGATTAGAGAAAATTTGGCAGCTGCCTTTTGCAGGATATAAAAGCAAATCGGCATCTCGGATTGGCATACTGCTGGAAAGATACAAAGAATAATCAGAGCCTTTTTCTTGTAAGAAGAAAAAAAGTGCGGGCTCCGATATGGTTTGAGATTCCTCAAAATGTATTTGTAGAGCTTGGGAAACTGCGATCGCAGCATTTTTCCATAAAGAAATCCAAGAACAAGAAGTTGCAGAAGAAAGATGGGGAAGTATAAGGTTACAGAAAAGATCTGTCTTACATTCCATTCTATAAGAGACTTTATGGAGAGGATCCTGCCTTAAAGGGTGATCGGTAACGAGAAAATAAGGGGCATTTTGACTTTGGATCCATTGCAGAATTGCTTTGGAGACAAAGCGATTTCCTATTTGTAAAATAACGTCTGCATGAGCCTTCACAGAGGAAAGGACTAGCTCGGCATGCTGGATGTGACAGAGATGATTGCCGATTTGTCTTCCGCCAGAAATGATATCGGAAATAATGGGCCATTGGAGCTTTTCTGCTAACTGGAGAAAGGGCTTGATGTCTTGCTCTGCAAGAGCATCCGATCCTAAGAGGATAACACCTTTTTCAGCTTTAGAAAGAAGCTTTCCCCATTTTAGAAAGGAGCTTTCCATGGGAATTGGCTGTCCTGGTTCATAGGAGCAAGAAGTATGAAAATATTCTTCAAGAGGACTGGTGTGAATAAAAGGTTCACGTATGATGCAGTTGATGTGAACTGGTCCTTTGGGGGCATGTAAGCATCGATCGACTGCATAGGCCAGAGTGGATGCAATATAGGCGTCAGATACCATGCTATCGCAAAGAGCGAGGTCTACTTCCCATCTTGTGCAGGAAGAGAAAATTTTGATGTGATCTGCTGTTTGGTTCGCTCCGCAGTCTCTAAGTTCAGGGGGACGGTCTGCAGATAAAAGAAGAAGAGGAACTCGACTTGCGTGAGCTTCCATAAGAGCTGGGAAAAGATTTGCAACGGCAGTTCCTGTTGTAACCAGTAATACAACTGGTGCATAAGAAAGAGATTTGGAAAGACCTAAAGCATAAAATCCTAGTCCTCTTTCATCAAAATGAACCGATGCTTGAACTTTAGGATGCTCTCCAATTGCTAAAGCTAAAGGAGTTGAGCGAGAGCCTGGGGCTATGCAAAAATGGGAGATTCCTTGTTGGTATAAGGTGTCAATGACAAGGCGAGCTCTTTGCGCTGCAAAAGCGGTTAAAGACATGAGGGACTCCAATGTGCGATTTTACTCTCTAGTTCTAGCCATTCTAGATGCGATTGAGATCCTTGAACTATCCCAACTCCTGCATAGGCATGAAGAAATGTTGATTCGATTAATGCAGAGCGGATGGTGACTGCAAATGAAGATTCTTCCTTAGAGATCCATCCCATAGCCCCCGCGTAGAGACCTCGATCAAATGGCTCTAAAGAAAACAATCTTTCTAAAGAAGATTTTTCAGGGTATCCTCCTACTGCAGGAGTGGGATGTAGAAGAGTAAGCAACTCTTTATCTAGAACTTCGGGTTTAAGTTTTCCTTTTAACCGATAGCGTAAGTGTTGTAGATGGGAAGTCTGGATGAGAGATGATGTTTTTTCTGAGGAAAAACTTTCACAGCAGGCAGAAAGAATTTTTTCTAGAAATAGTTTTACGTATTCTACTTCCCGATGTTCTTTGTTTCCTTTTTGTAACATACTTATAGAGCTATCACGTTTTTGTGTCCCAGCTATGGATTCCGTCTCAATCTCTCTTTTTTTTCTCTGATATAAATTTTCAGGGGTAGCTCCTAAAAACAAAGAAGAGGGGGTCATTTGCCAAGCAAAGACCGTAGAAGATTTGGACGTGTGTAAAAGATGTGAAAGCCAGGCAAAAGGATCTCCTTCTCTTATAAAGCTTGTTTTGCGTGCTAAGACGAGCTTTTGGATTTCTTGCCTTTGAATCGAGCTCAAAACGTCTTCTACTGCGGTCTGCCATGCTTCATAAGATGGGAAGTGGATGGGATCTGGCTCTAATTTTATAGATTTTAAGAGGGGCGAGGTTTTGGCTAAAATAGAGGGGTTGCCTCGAACCCTTCTGATGGTTTTATTTTGCGATTGGATGATCTCTATCTGGGGAAGAAAGAAGAAACAAGAGGGGAAATCTTTCCAATGAGGGTCTTTCCTGATAGAGGGAAAAGATATTGCTCCGTAGAGCCTATCTGAGGAGAGCTCTGTGGGGATGTGGGAAAAGCATTCTAAAGCCCCCAAAGCTGCTACTTCATCACCGGTCTCTCTGCATTTTTGATACCATTTGGGAAACAGAGGTTGATTTGCTAGATAGGAGGGGAAATCGATTGGATCGATCTCTTGCTCAGACACAGTCATAAACGCTTTCCTGCCTCATAAATAGATACTACCCCTAAAGTCAGAGGATTGCATGAGGTTTTATCAAAGCCAGCTTTTTGCAAAAGCTCGCAAAAAGTATTTCCAGAAGGAAAGCTTTCTGCAGTCTGATGAAGATAGTCGTAAGCGCTTTTTTGTTTAGAGATCCATCCTCCAATACGAGGGAGGATCTTTTGCAAATACATCCCATGCATCTTTTGTAAGAGCTTATTCTCAGGAAGAGATGTCTCTAAAATTAGAGCCTTTCCTCCCGGTTTTAAGACTCTTAAGATTTCTTTTAAGCAAGCGTTTACATCTACGACGTTGCGAATTCCAAAGGAGATGGTTACACAATGAAATGTCTCGTCTGCGTAGGGAATTTCTAAAGCACTCGCTGTTTTAAGTTCTATTTTGTTTGCAAAAGCGGTTTTCTGGATTTTTTTCTTTGCTTGCAAGAGCATCTCTTCAGATAGGTCAATTCCGACAATTTTGTCTATATGAGGGGATTTTTGCAGTAAAGAGAGGGCTTGATCTGCTGTTCCTGTTGCGCAATCTAATAGCATCAGGTTCTTGCCTAGAGGTAAGAAAGAGGCCATTTTGCCCCTCCAGTAGAGGTCGAGTCCAAAGGTCATCCAGCGATTTACTCGGTCATAGGTTGGAGAAATGGTATCAAACATTTTCCAGATTTCTTTTCGTGAGAGGTCGGTCATTTTCGTATTTTTCCTCTATAAAACAATGAAGCTCCTTGGTTTAGCATATCCTCTCCCAAAAATGCTACAATTATTTTTTTGTTTCGATGTTTTATTTCGATTGATTGTTTTTGTTTTGTTTTTGTATAATGCTTATTTAGGTTAGTTATATAATTGTTTTTAACAGTTTCGTTTAATGTGTGGATGCGATGAGTGATATGTTTGCCACTTCTGTCAGTGCAGGATTGATTCCTCCTCAGTCTTCTCAAGGCCCTAAGGAAAACCTTTCCGGGGCTGCGAGGGGAGATAGGCTTTCACGTGTATTTGAAACTTCGGCAAAACCTGTTGTTTTGCCTGTTTCCGCGGCTCTTAGAAGCGAAGCTTCTGTAGAAAAAACAGAAGAGAATGTTTATCATGTAGAAGGTGTTATAGAGGCTGGATTAGATTCCGAAGAGGAATTTGCTGAAACACCTGATCCTGAGGAGCAAGAAGAGAAAGAGGAGCTTAATGAGTCTTCTCCAGACAACAAGCCTGCGATGGAAGCTGGAGATTTTAGCGACGAAGAGGAAAAAGAAAAGAATTCGGAAGAAAAGACAGATGAAAAAATCCGCCGTAAAGAGTCTAAAGCTTTACAAAAAGCTAAGGCTATTTTGCTTCAAAATTATTAATATTTAATTGTTTAGATTGTCGTAGATATCTGCCTCAGCTCAGAGGTTCAAGGTTTTGTATAAAGTTTTCCCAGCATCCACTCGTTTGGTAAACGGCATTTTTAGCTATTGCGAGCTAAAAAAGCTGTTTTCGTTTCTTCCGGGGCACGTTCTCGCGACCGGATGCTGAGAAACACAGTTTATATTCTTTTTACTTCCTTTCAGTTCGAGTGAAACGTTCAACGTGAGATAGCTTCTGAATCATTTCTTGCTCGATTGTTTCAATAAATTTTTGCTGTTCTTTAGCGGGCATTGCCCAAAATCTTCCTGGAGGAATATTTTTTTCTAATAAGAGTTCTTCGATGAGAAATTTATGCTGATCATTTGGGAGTTTTTCTAAGAAAGCCGTTAAGGAGCTGCCTCGCAACTGCAAATGATTTTTCGATAAAAGGTAGGGAGCCATGCAGATAAGTTTTCGAACGTTTTTGCAAACGCCTTGAAACTGTTCTTGTGTTATCCCGATAGATTCTTTTTTTGCCAGTACTAGGGCTTTTTCTGCGTTATTTAGAGGACATGATGTTGATTGTGCAGGAGCGTCATCAAGAGATTCTGTAGGGGTAATAAATCCAGAATTATCATTATTTGAGAAAAAATTAGCCGCTTCTTGAGCATCTTGAAATGTATCGAAAAACTCTTGGTCTTCATTTTCTGGTAAAGCTTCTTTGAGTCTCTGTGAAGCCTTGGTAAGATCCTCTTGAATTGCTTGATCTAACTTTTCTGGGCCTAATGTTCTAAAAATGTGAGCGCTAAAGCTTGTCGTCTCATCTTCGGAGGGAGGGGTTGGAATCTCATGGTCTTCTGTGTTTTTATGAATAGTAGTTTGCGTTCTAGAAATCTGAGGCAGTCCTACGGCGTCAAAGAGGATTGAAAAGGCTAGAAAAGTAGCTTCGGTGACAATAGATCTATCTGTTAGAGAATTTGATGTTTCAGAGGGGTATTGAGAGAAGATGTATCCAATAACGAAAAAAGCTGCAATCCCTGCCATGATTTTGGTTTCAGGTCTCCAGTGAGAATGGTCGATGTTTAAATTTGGAGATAATTCAATCATTGCTATTTCCAGTTTAGATTGTAAGTAAGATTATATCAAATAATTAATTGTATGTAAACTTTATGTTTTTATTTATTGCAAGTGTCGCTTTTTAGTGTCTGTAAATCATTAATTTTTAGTTGCTAACAAGGTAGCTACGATGTAACAGCTCTGTACAGGACAAAAAAACTCCAACTCTCCTAACATGCTAATTCACAAGTCGTTAGCAGCTTGACAATTTTCAGG
>JAIETG010000012.1 GCA_019745395.1 Rhabdochlamydiaceae bacterium
TCTTTGATCTCCAACCAATTTAGAAATCGCATCAAACGTAATGCCTGCATTCAGTAATTTGATCACATTGGTAGATTGGGAGAGGATGGTTTCTAGCTGATACTGTGGATAAGATGTTTTGAGATTGGAAAGAGCGTCGAAAGAAACTTTGTGTTCTTTAAGCTTTTGAACAGCAGTCGCATAGTCTTTAAGGAGCATGTTCCGTTGAAATGGGCTTAATTGTACAAGATTTTCTAAGTTGGTCGATTTTTCATTTATCAGTGTACTTAGAGCTTTAGAATAGCAAAGCATTCAATGTCTTTGTCCTTCGGTAAGCCTATATAGAGCCTCATCATCGACTCCAGCCTGTAGAAGATCTTGTTTATGGATGTTGAGGTCTTTCTGGGCGCAGCTTTTTTCTTTTAGAAAGTAGACCGCTGCTGCAATTTTCTCTTCTAGAGCCCACATTCCTGATAATCTAGTAGAACATAGAATGTGTCCAGTAGTATCGTCGCAGGCAGATTTATTAATAATTTCTATCAGATTAATATGTTGTTGATCAATTACTTATTCGGTTAGCTTTTCACAAGTAGGAGCACAGGTGCTATCTTCTTTTTGTAGATCTTTACAGCTGTCGGGATTGTAGAAAAGAGTACGGCAGGCGAGGGCTCCTTCTGATAGTTTATTCTCTGTTTCAGTGAACTGAAGAATCTTATCAAAGAATGTTTCAGTTTTTTTTTCAGCATTTGATTGTGATCCGATTGTTTTTTCTTTAAAAAAACTGTCATGATTGTTTGGACGATTTTGAGACATTTTCTGGCTGAATAAGGCAGAACTGATTTCTTTGCGATAAATGAGACCTAAAGTGATAACCGCCGCTGTAGCTATAGCTCCAATGACTACGGGCTTTTGGTACCACAGGGTTTTCTTTTCAGGTTCTTTTGAGGGATTGGTGGGAGCTGTTCCCTTGGTAATTGCGATATGCGTTGCCAAAGACATGAAATTCCCAAACTTTGCATATTTTAAAGTGTAAATTATATTATATAAGTAATTAAATTTCAAGACAAAGCGTTTTTAAGTTATTTTTAATTATGTTTATTTTAGGTTTTCATAGTTTATTTAATGTGTTATTTTTGTTGTTGTTGTGTTTTCCATTTCATATTAATTGACTAATATTAATTTAATTTGATATAATTAAATCCGTTTAGTTTCATTTTGGTTTATTGTGTTAAATTACATTAAAAAACTTCCAATATCTCCTTTACAGGGGAAAGAAAATCTTTTACATTTAGAGCTCTTATCTCTTGTGTATGAGGAATCTTCGATTCGGCCTGTATCTTGTCATATCGAAGAAGATGATGGTAGAGACTATTTAGCGCAAAAATACGTCGATCAAGTGGAAGGGTTAATGTTACATGTAAAAGGAGAGGTGATTGTCCCTCTGTTAGGACTTTTTAACTGTAAGATGTTTACCTTGAACTATCGAAAATTTTATTCTTGAACTTTTGTTGTATTTTTCAGGCAACTACCTCGCTAGAAAAAGTTTCTTTTGAAATATTAAACGATCTTGAAGTGGTCGTTTAATATGTTTGATGGAAAAGGGACCATTCATCCCTTTTCTAATGTCTAGTTAGATGAAATCAGACACAAAAAACAAGAAGCAAACTGCTTGCTGTCTTAAGTCTTAACCTTCATTCTTCACTGGCTTATAATTTTGTGATCAGGTAAAAAGAAGAGCTTTTAGTCACGGAGCTTTCTTACGTTATGAGTACACGAAAAGTTGTCATTATTGGATCGGGTCCTGCTGCTTATACAGCAGCTATTTATGCAGCGCGCGCAGATTTATTCCCTGTAGTCTTTGAAGGTTTTTATTCTGGACCTTCAGGTGGACAGCTTATGACGACAACAGAAGTGGAAAATTATCCAGGGTTTCCCGATGGTGTTATGGGACCAGATCTTATGCTCCATTTCAAAAAACAAGCTGAACGTTTTGGGACAATTTGCCTTGCGGAAGATGTCAAATCGGTGACTTTTGGAGAGCGTCCTTTTACTGTTCAGGGAACTAAAACCACTTTCCAAACGCATTCAGTGATTATTGCGACAGGAGCAACAGCTAAGAGACTTGAAATAGCTGGCGCTGGAGATGGAGAGTTCTGGCAAAAAGGGGTGACTGCTTGCGCTATTTGCGATGGTGCTGCTCCTATTTTTAGAGGTAAGGACTTGTATGTAATCGGAGGTGGTGATAGCGCCATTGAAGAGGCGATTTTTTTAACAAAATTTGCTAGTAAAGTATACATTGTCCATCGCAGAAATACTTTTCGAGCTTCCCGTATTATGGCAGATCGCGCTTTATCTCATCCGAAAATTGAAGTCATCTGGGATCATGAGATCGTAAAGATCGAAGGGGACCAAATAGTTCGCTCTGTGATCATAGAGAATGTTCAGACAAAACAGCAAAAATCTTGTGTTGCAGCTGGTGTGTTTTTTGCTATAGGACATCGTCCTAATACAGATTTCTTAGGTGGACAGATTGCTTTAGAGCCTAATGGATATATCAAAGTTAGACCAGGGTCTTCAGAAACGAGCTTAGAGGGAGTTTTTGCTGCAGGAGATGTTCAAGACCACGTTTATAGACAAGCAATTACCGCTGCGGGCAGTGGCTGCATGGCTGCTTTAGATGCTGAAAGATGGCTATCTAACATGGGGATTTCTTCTTAATGAAAAAACGGTGGGGAATTTTCTGTCTTATAATTTCTTCTCAAGGATTTGCTTTAGACGAAGCTCCTTGGTTTGGGAATGTTTACGAATTTGAATTTTTCACCGATTTTATCTATAGTCAGTATAGTAAAATCGATCATGCTGTAGTGCAACCATCTTATGCATATAATAATTATGTCACAGATGTCGATCTAGGGTTGACTCTCAGTGAAAACATTGATGTGCAATGGGAAATCAATCTAGCGTGTACTCCGCATCAGCCCTATTCTTTTAGAAGTTCAGCATTACAGGGAAGATACCTTCTTTGGGACGATATTGCCGGAGATCCTTTAAGTATAGCTCTAGGTTTGAATACAAGAGCTGTTGGAGGCCGATCTGTCAGAGATGTAAGCAGTCCTTATGCTTCTTATTGGAATGGGGAAGCAACTCTTTCCGTTGGTAAAGAATTTACGAAAGATACGGATTGGAAAACAAGAGGTTATCTTTTTGCCTCTATTGGAATGGCCAATCATGGATCTCTTTGGGACCGCTGCAAAGCATCCTTTGAAGCTCGCATAAAAGATGCGCATGCTCTAGAGATGTTTGGGGTGGGGTACTTTGGATACGGTCAACATAAAAGCGTTAATATCGATGCTTTTCAAGGCTGGGGAAGGATATGGCACGGATCGGTTGATCTGGGAGCTAAATACAGCTATTTCTTCGATCTTTGGGGAACTGTTACCCTGTCTTATGCTTGCAGGGTGCTAGCCTATTCTTATCCAGAAAGAGAGCAGACAGTTCAGTTTTCCTACACTCTTCCTTTTTCGTTCTTCTAATAGATCACTTTCCTGTATTAACCCAGACGGCCACCGTTGACACATATAGTTGACAATGGCTGATAGTGATTAAAACAACAGGGTTATTTAAAGTGTTATTGATGTGATCGGAAAAAATTACGAGGGGCTTTCCTAGAGAGTCATTTAAAATTTCCATGTCTAGCCAGGAAGCGTGTTTTCCAAATCCCGTGCCAAGTGCTTTAACAATGGATTCTTTAGCAGAGAATCGAGCGGCAAAGTGGGGGATTGGATCTTTATATTTCAAGCAGTAGTCTTGTTCCTTAATAGAAAATAGACGGGTGATAAACCGGTATCCATGCAGGTCGAAACTTTTTCGAATGCGTTCGATCTCCATGATATCATTGCCAAGCCCTTTAATGGGAAGTGGACTATTTGTGGTCATCATAAGCTTCTACCTCATCGTCAAAATCATGTGTGATATGCGCTTCGTCATCGCAAGCATTACAGAAGATCATGCGTCCGGATGAAGTGTGCTTGACAGAGAGTACTTGTGCGTCGATGGTCTCTCCTAAGTATTTTCCGCCGCCATTGACGACGACCATGGTTCCTTCTTCTAAATATCCAACACCTTGTCTCGGTTCTTTTCCATATCGTTGGATTTTGATTTTGATGTATTCCCCGGTTTGCGTTAGAGGTTTGAGCGCGTTGGAAAGGGAATGTAGGTTGATGACTTTGATCCCTTCGATAGAAGACATTTGAACTCGAGAAATATCAGCAGAAAGAATATTCGCATCTAGTAGTCTGGACAATCTAATGAGTTTCCCTTGAGGGTCTTTGACTTCAGGAAAGTCAGTGTCGCTAAATCGTAAATGTAAACTATCTAACACTTCCAGTTTTTTGATGAGGTCTAAACTTTTTCGAGCTTTGGATTTGGCTAGGTCATCGCCGATTTCAGCTTGAGCATAGAGGTCTTTGATTAAAAAGCGGGGGATGATCAACTGATGGTCAAAAAGGCCAGTGGCAATCAGGTCGATGAGTCTTGCATCGCCAAGAGAAGAGCTGTCTAGTACTAGATCTTTCTTTTTTTGTGCCATAGGAGAAAATTTGACGAAAGGGATGCTAATGTATAGTTCGTCTGACGCTTTCAGGGTCATGATCGTTCCCAGATATGTTCCGAATAAGAAAAGAGCGATTTCGATCATTTCCATGGTTTGAGGAGGGAAAGAGATAGTTCCTGCGCTGATATCTAAGACTGCTTTGAAGACAAGTACAAGGGCTTGTCCCATCAGATATCCCAGAAAAATTCCAATTACTGCGATATTAAAGGAACGTAAATTGAATTTGCGAAATAGGAGATCAAATCCCATCAAAAGGCATCCTAGAGCTCCTCCTAAGGCGATTCCTATCAAAGCATTTTCGTGTACTGTTCCTTCTGGCCAAGAAACCATATAGGTTGTCATGAAAAAAACAGAGAGGACAAAGAAGAAGATTCTTAAAAACGATAGAGAGACACTCATGGGTTTTCCCTTGAATAAAGCTGTTATTATGCATTGTAGTTTTCAAGGTGTTTTTTGTCACATGGGAAAAAGACATTTTCTTTGAATAGGAAAATGGATTAAGATATTTTTTCTATTTACTAACGAGGATATTTTATGAAAATTCGTCATAGCTCTGCCATTATTTTAAGCGGTATAACTTGGATGGGGATCGGTATGTTTCTTATGATTAAAGGTTTTACTTTAATTTTAGTGCCGATGATTTCAGAATCTCCCGCGGTATTTTTGCCTTACTTGCGCCAATGGGTTGGGGATGCTCAACAAGCGTCTTTTATGTGGGTCTGTTTGGCTCTATTGATTGGTTTTTTTAAAGGAAGAATGGTTCTTCGTAAATCGGCAGATCGTCTTATGAGACGCATCCTTTCTCGTCCTAATCCTTCTTCGTTAATTTCGATTTATCCGCGTTCTTATTTGATTCTTTTGGGTGTTATGATGAGTTTGGGAATGCTTTTAAAGTGGATTCCTATTCCTTGCGATATCAAGGGACTTGTTGACGTAGCCGTAGGATCAGCATTAGTTAATGGCTCTGCTTTTTATTTCCGTCATTTTACTATGCCTAGAAAAGAGGCAAAGTAGGATGAAGATTGCCATAGCTTCTTGTCTTGAAGAGATTGCTTCAGGGTTTCCTGCGATTCTACTGGATGCTTATGGTGTTTTTTGGTCGGGAGGGATGGGGCCTTATCCAGGAGCTAAAGAAACAATGGAAAGGCTTGTCCTTACTGGGAAAAAAGTCGGCATTTTATCGAATACTACGCAGCTTTCTGCTAAAGAGATTGCAAAGTTGCAATCTCATGGTTTGATTCTAGGAAAGCATTTTCATTTCTATCTTACTTCTGGGGAGATTGCCAAAGAGATTTTTTCTCAAGGCAAGATCCCATTTCCTACTTTAAGAAAGAAATTTTGGCTTTTAGGCAAAGAGCATCCCCGTTTTGCTTCGCATAAACCCCTTTTCGAAGGCAGTTGTTATGAAGAGACCTCCAACTTAGAAGAAGCTGATTTTATCTATCTTTCAATTCCCCACGTCAATGGCGAAGACCAAGTTACCATTGATCATTTTCAAGAGGAGGTTTTGCGTGTGCAAAAAAGGGGGATTCCTCTTATTTGCCCCAATCCCGATAAATGGGCCCATGAGGGTAATCCTCCAAGAGCTGTCGTTCGACAAGGAAGCCTTGCAGCTCTTTTTCAAGAGGCGGGGGGAGATGTGTTTTATACAGGCAAGCCTGAGCCTATGGCCTATCTTGCGGCTATGGAGCATTTTGCCTCTTTGGGGATTAGCAAGCCTGAAAACGTACTTATGGTAGGTGATACCCCAGAAACAGACATTCGCGGGGCTAAAAGAGCCCATATGGCCTCCTGCCTTGTTTTACAAACAGGGATCATGGCTGACCGTATTCAGAAAATGGGGGTTTCAGCCGCCATTTCTGCTTGCCCAGATGAAGACACTGCGGATCTTTTTATAGAGAAATTTGCTAAATAGAACTCTTTTATTGTAAATAGCTTGCGACTTTTTCAGTTATAGGATTCGATTCTATAGCTCATGAAAGGTGTCATTTGTGAGTTATAGAAAAAGATTTTTTCTTAAAAAATCTCTGGAAAGATCGTATAGTCTGTTCCTTGTACGTGATCGATCAGATTCCTCGTTTAGTTAGAGAAGAACTACTTCGTGAGAAGGTTCTAAAAAGAAAAGGCGTCTAAAGGAGCCTTAACAAAAACAGGAACGCTACGCTATACTTAAGTATTGGTTGAACCTCCAAGGACTCTAAGATGACATTTACTCTACATCCCAATCTTCTTCGTAAGACATTTGTTTGTGATCTTCCTCTTTGCCAAGTGCTTTTGGAAGATGAAAGCCATTATCCTTGGCTTTTTTTGGTTCCTAGACGTCCTAACATTGCTCGCATGATGGATTTGAGTCCTTTGGATCAAAGGCAGCTTATGGAAGAACTGGATTTAGCTCAAAAAATCTTATGGGAAGAGTTTCATCCCACTCAGATCAATGTCGCAGCTTTAGGTAATAAGACGCCTCAGCTTCATGTTCATGTCATTGCAAGGTTCTTAGATGATCCTGCTTGGCCAGGCGCTGTTTGGGACCATCCTGTAAAAAAGCCTTATGAGGTCCTTGAAAAGGAAAAGCTTGTTCTTACTTTGCGAGGGCTCTTTGAACGAAAGTAACCTTTTGCAAACTGTCGTAGAGCAGCTATCCCACCTTCCTTCAGCGGAGGGTTCTTTGGAGCAAATTTTAGACCGAAAAGGGGAGGTTGCACTCTCTCTTCAGCATGATCGAGCCAAACTTCAAGATAGCTATACATTCCGCCTGAAAAGAAGAGCTTACTTGATTTCTTGCCATTTGATCGATGAACAAGGGCAGTTTGATCTTGCAAGGCTTAAAAGTGTGATCGATTGCTTAGAGAAAGAGAGGTTTTTGTTTACTCCCGATGGCTATTGCGATGCAGTAGCCATGAAGCATATGCAAAATGTTTTGCAGAAGATTCTTAATGATCCTTCTTTTTTGCGTTCTCTTCAGAAATTTCAAAGTCCTCTTTGTCATGCATGGGCTGAAGAGATCATTTTGCTTTCTAATGCTTCTTTCCATTTTTCTACAGCCTCATTTTGTCAGATTCAAAGGGCCGTTTTATCCGCTTTATTAACCCCTTTAAGACAAAATGTCGGTTCTTGCTTTGCTACAGCTCCTGCTATTTTGATTCAAGAAGAGCAGCTGGAAAGTTTTTTAGCAGATCTTTATGAGCTTTTGATGACAGGAATGATGAAAAAAGTGATCCGTGGTAAAGAGATTCAGGTTCCTCTAAGCCCTAGTTTCGGAGGAGGGGATCTGTATAAGAAAGTCTCTTTTTCTCTAGAGCTTTGCATGTCTCCGGGACTTATTTCCGCTTTAGAAGTAGCAGGAGTTTTATCTTCGGAAAAAAATGGAGAGATTTCTCAAATTCTTGGTCCAATTTTTCAAAAGACCCCATCTCTTACGGTAAAAGATCTTATTCATAAAGCTCTTTTGCTATCGATGGAGCTGAATGAAGAAGATGTATTGCGCTATCAAGAGACTTATCGCCGTTTTGTTCGGAGCAAAGAATGGGAAAGAAGTGGTAAGGGTGCTGCGTTTTCTAAAAAACATCTTCTCGTAGCTTCGATGTTAGAAAAAGAAAAAAAAGCATGTGCTGCTTTTAAAATCCATACAGATCATCCTCTTGTTAAAGCTTGGGAATTTACTCTCGCTTCTTTTTCTGAGAGTAAGATGGACTTTTCTCGTTGGAATCTCTATTCCAGTTTGGGACTACATCCTGAGGAAAAAGAGGGAATAGGTGAGTTAATCTATGGGTTTTTACAGAAAAATCTCGATACTTCTCAAGAAAAGAGCAAAGAATATGAAGTGGAAGCTCAAGTTGCTTATGACGCTGTACGCGCAACAGAGCTTCTTTTACAAAATGCTGGATCAGAATCTGAAGTAAGAAGGCTTCAAGCAGAGCTTTATAGCCGAGTATACCATATGAGGACTTGTTTAGAGCTCAGAGATACTGCGCATTCTAAAGCCTCTGAATACTCCACGTTTTTCTCTTTTTTATTAGAGCAATACGACGCGAAATTTCCTGAATATTTTCAGGAAATTTACGATGCAGATCTTCGAGAGGGCCATATCAAAGAATATGAAGATAGTCCCGCTGGCTTTCGTTTGGTCTATAAGCATGGAAGGAAAAACGCCTTTTTATGGACGATGATCTACGATGAGGAAGAATATAGAGCTGCTCTCACCGATTTTTTTCTTTTAGTCGAGCCTCAAATTGCTGCAGAATCCTCTTGGGAGCATGCTGCCAAAACGCTTTCTGATATCACAACCTTTGTGATAGAGCATCTGAATACAAAAGAATTTTTAGAGACCTCTAAAAGTCGGATTATCAAAGCCTATGGAGAGAATGTAGAAGGAAGAACTCCTTGGTCGTATCTTTCAGGAGGAAGCATGGCGATTCTTTTGCAAAGTTACTATCAAAGAGAATCTTCTGCAACAGAAGAGACCAAGCAAATAGAGGATCCGCAAGAGCTTTCGATTTTTTTACTCGATACGTTAAAAAGCGCTCCACTTTCCTCTGCGCATCATAGAAAACTTTTTTCTTCTCCAACTCACGCATTCATTCTCCACCCTCAGCTAGAGCTTTTTTACTCAGGGTGGCAGACAGATCTTTTTTCTTACACTTGGGTACGAGATAAAATCATTGCACCTAGAAAAGCCTTTTATGAAAAGATCACTCTTTCTTCTTCGGAACAGCTGTTTTTATTAGAAAGGCTAGGGATTTCGGCATCTCAGGTATCTCTTATGGCAGAGTGCTCAGTGCCCGCTTTTCGTAATCAAATTTTAGAAATGAGATCTTTTCGATTTCCTGCCGATGCTTTGGATGCTTTTCTTTATGAAAGCCTTCCTTTAACGGAAGGTTTTTTTGGGAAGATGCAAGTAAGAGCTATCCTTTCTGGTCTTTGTGACTTTTCAGAGGTGTTAGAATCTTTTCCGGACGTATCAGATTCCTACATCACGGCCAAAGGATTGAAAAATCTTGCCAAGGCCGTATATCTTCTTTCTCAAAAAAGTTTGTCTCTTTCTGTAGATCTGCATGAAGTGATAGCGAAAAAAACAGAAAGTCTTGGGTTATCTCCTCCAGCGCCTCTTTTATTTGCAGATACTAATTGGTCGCAGTTTTTTTTCGGATTTATTGTAAACCCTGGAACTTATGCGCTTGAGCTTTGGCGTCTTATGCCTTCGGGATTTGGTTTTCCTATGACCCCTTGGAATTCTTATCTAAATAAAACCCATTCGTATTCTTGGAGTATTTATATCAATCCTTCTGAATACACTCGTTAGTTTGCGTCGATTCTTTTGGATGCATAATTGATGGAAAATGAACTTGCTTTTTTAGAGGTGGCTTTTTTGCGAATGAAAGATAGCCCTACCGCGCAGATGGGTTTGTTTGCGGAGATAAATGGCTCATAGTATTTCTGGGATTCAATTTGCTTTAAGGCTTTTTCTGGTGAAAGGTCAACTTTGATTTCGAAGATGTAGGTGATCATAGGAAGCTCTACAATGACATTTGCTCTTCCAAGGCTAGTTGAGTATTCTGCATGAGACTTAAGTCCAGATGCGACAAAAAGAGCTTGTACAACGGCATGGTACAGCTTTTCTGGTGTCTTGTCGTATAGAGGATAGGGAATTTTTGCAAAAACCTTTAAAAGACAATCGATGAGCAGTTGCATATCTTCTTGGACAAGAGCTTTACCAAATTGCCCCATGAGTTGATCAAAAGGAGATGCAGTGATTTGCGTCAGTACGATTAAAAGATGCTTGTGAAGCGCTGTCTTCACTTCGAGATTTGGATATCGTAGTGCATAGATCCCAAATAAGGGATCATAAGTATCTAAGGTCAGATAGCCCATTTGAAAGAGAAGTGCTGCCAGAGGAATATTTTCAATTTCGAAGGTTTGTAAAAGATCCATAGAGCCTTGAAATTGATCCAGGTCTAGAAATTTACATTCTTCGTGCCTTTCAGCTTTTTTTAGTTCTTCTAATAAAAACTGGGGAGTTGCCGATTCAAACCAGAAATTTCGGATTTCTTTGATGTCTAAAGCGCAAGTAAGAGAAAAAGGACTATAAATTGTGGGAGTTTTTTGGTGAAATAAGTATCCGTTGTACCAGGCTTTTAGTTTTTCTCTTACCTCTGCATAGGGAATATTGCGTAGTTTAGACCATGCTTGCATATGTTCTGTGAAATAGCGATCGACTTCCTCATTTGTATACCCGCAAATATCGAAAAAACTCTCTAACATGGTAAGGTTTTTGAGATTGTTTAACCCAGAAGAAAGGCCGGATTTACTAAAAGCGCTTACTCCTGTAACAAAAACAAACTGCACATATTCTGCTTGTCCTTTGATAACACTGGAGAAGTTTTTCATAATCTCTCGAATTTCTTTAGCGAAAACAGGATTGTGTAATGTATGCAAGATGGGGTAATCATATTCATCGATTAAAATGGCTACATAAGTAGAGGGGAATTTTTTATGTAGAGCGAAAATCAGACTCATGAAGAGTGTATTGAGATCAGAAGTGTCGTCTAATATGACTTCATTTTTTTCTCCAATTTTTTTTAGCAAGAAGGTAAAACTGCTGATAAATTGTTCTATATTTAAGAGACTTAACTGAGAAAAATCGAGTCGAATTACTCCTGTAGGCTGCCAATGATAGTTGCTGTCTGCAATCCAAAGACCTTCAAATAGTTCCTTTTTCTCTTGTAAGATAGCTTCTAAAGTAGATGTAAATAAAGACTTGCCAAATCTGCGAGGACGAGATAGGAAGGTTCTAGTTTCTTCTGTTATTAAGTAGTGTGCGTGTTTTGTTTTGTCCACATAAACACGCTCTTTTTTTCTTAATTCACTTATCCCAATAGGTAGACGTAGGATATTTTCATCCTTTCTCAAGTGCATTATTATACTAGATTTACTTGTTTTTGAGGAGATATTTCAAGTGAAAATTATTACGAATTATAATAGGTTTTTGATAGCTTCTGCAATCATTTTTGCTGTAGAAATTTTCATTATTTTCTTCGATTGAGAAATGTCTTCTAAAAAAGGGATCGTATTTGTGATCCAAAGAGATGAAAGGCTGCTTGAGTGGATTTTTTCCAGCGCCTGTTTGACAAATAGTCCGTGGGTGATGGCTGCTATTACATCTGTAGCTCCGAGATCTCGACATAGCTTGGCTGCTGTGACCAAAGTTCCAGCTGTTGAACAAAGGTCATCTGCGATCACCACATTTTTCCCCTTTATATCGCCGATTAAACTCATTTCTACTTGCAAAGCGCTATTTCTTTGCTTTTTGATGATAGCAAGGCCTGTATGGAGCTGCTTTGCCATTGTCTCTGCGATTTTTATGCTACCAATGTCTGGAGCTACTACAATAGAGTTGTCTCCAATAAGAGGTTTGATCTGCTGAGATAAAAGCTCTTGGCAGCGAAGGTGGGTCACGGGAACTTCAAAAAATCCCTCCACCTGGTCAGAATGTAGATCAAAGGTGATTAAATGATTGATTCCGGCAGAAGAGAGGAGATTTGCTACGAGTTTTGCTGTAATGGGAACTCCTGGCTTGTTCCTGCGATCTTGTCTGCAATAGCTGAGATAGGGGATGATTGCAGTAATACTTTTAGCTGAAGATCTTTTCAAAGCATCAATGATGATCAGCAGCTCCATAAGATGCTGATTGGGATTTAATGCAAGAGACTGTAGCACGAACACGTTTTGTCCTTGCACGTTTTGCAAGAGTTCTACGGAGATCTCTCCATCGGGAAAGGTTCCAAGAGCTATGGGGCTTAAAGGGATTCCAAGCTCTTTGCAAGTTTCTAGTGCTAAGTCTTTATGGGAGGATCCTGTGAAAAATACAGGGGAGCAATCCATGGTCAGCCTCTATGAGGGTTGTATAGGATCAATTTACAATATGTTCAATTAAAATTAATACAAATACTCTGTAGTATTCGTTTTCGCCTGTCGGATCAAAAGAAAGCGAAATCGCGTAGAATTTTTCTGGTTAAATAGGTTATTAGCGGCGGTACGTGCGAATCTCAGGTCAGAGATTTTGTATATAAAGGAAGGATTCTTTGTTATGAACATCTAGCGGTCAAAATGAAAGAATTAAGCTAGGAGACCTTGTTCTGTTAGAACTTGCTCGGTTATTTTTGCTAAAAAATCAGCGGTATTTTTATGGTCTTTTTGCTTAAGCTCATCGAATTTCTTTATAAGCTCAGCGCTATTTAGTTCTGAGCTATTTAATTCATCCATTCCGATTTCTCTAAAGGTTTGTTCTTCTTGCTCTAAAGGAGATTGCATCTCTGGACGATAGCTGAGAAGGTATTTTCTCCATTCTGAATCAGTGGCTAAGTATTGAATCCAATCTTTAGGAGACGCCAAAGAATCTCTGATTCTTTGTGCTGCCCCTATAAGGAAGTCTTCTCTTGTCTCTTTTCCAGTGCTCGTAAAAACTCCCTTAGCAAGAGCTAAAGGCACAGTAAATTCCTCTTTAAACAGCTCTTTAAACCGTAAGAGAAAATCTAGTTCTACTTCCAAACTTTCATTTTCCAATTCTTTTTTCTCTTCTAGAGACATCTCTTGAGTTCTTTCTTTGATTGACCGCTCAGCTTCTTGTTTAATAAGAGCTATGGAGAAGTATTTTCTAAAAATAGGAAGAGCATCTTCTAAGGGAGCGCCTATTGCTTTAAAAAGCTCCATTTTTCGGACGATCTCATTGAAGTAGTATACAGTTCGATCTCCACAGTGGATGGCTGATTGAAAAAGAGAATACTTTAACACTTTTTCAAAAAACTCCTCGTTTTCTAAAGCGTATTGCATAATTTCTGGTACTTTTTCTGCTAACATAGCAAGAGTATCTGCATCTTTCGTAAATCCTTTAAAACCCTCCTCGATCGCAAGTCTATGTAACCAAGAAATGATGTTAGGATCCTTTTTTATAAGAGGCGTAATATCCAATTCTGTAAGCCCCAATCTTTGTAATGCTAAAGGATGGTTTGCTAAGACTTCAGGGGCCTCTGGATTGTCAAGGACTATGATGGGCTCTCTTGGAGTGTCTGATAAAGACATTTGGCTAAAGCTTTCTAGGGTTTCAGGTAACCTGCGAAATTCTTGCTCTCTTCTTTGCCAAAAATCTCTCAAAAGCTCTCTAGGCCTTTTCGAGAAAATACGGTGATTTGCCCAATCATCGGTCCATTCAATATGATCGCAATTTTTCAGATCGACTCTCAGTCGATCTTCTAAAATTCTTGGGTTGCCTCGAAGGTATAGAAGTTTAACAGATTGTAGTAGCTCTAATTTATCTAGTGCCTGGAAGTTCGCAATTCCCTTATTTCCTCCGATGAGATTGAAGGATAGATCCAGCGCTCTTAAACGCTTCAGCCCAGAGATCGGTGAGAGATCTTGGATCATGTTTTTGCTAACATCAAGCTCTGTAATCCACGGCATTTTTTTTAAGCTGAAGGGTAGGCTTGTTAAGTTCAAATTAGAAAGATCTAATTTTACGCGCCGATTTCTGAAGCTTGCAATAAGTCTTTTGCAGGCCTCAGCTTTATCTCCATAAGTTTCCCAAGTTTCTAATTCTAGGTAATCACTAATGGCTTGATCACTCCCAAGCCATCTTAGACTGGTTTTTTGTATGGGATCTTCAGATTCTGCTCTTGCTACAGAGCTTTCTATAGTCACGCTTATTTCATTGTGAGCTCGATAAATACTATTTAACATAAGAGAAAATCGAGGATCTTGAGAGAGAGTGTTTTCAGATGAAATATTCTCTAGTACTTCTCTAATTTTATCTAATCCGTTTTGTAATAAAGTTTTATCCTCTTCAAGGCAAATTTTTTCTAATAGCTTGTTCCCAAGTACAAAGAAATTTTCAGAGAATTCTTCTTTTAATAGATGTTCAAAAGATTTTACGAGAAACGCTAAGGAAATGGGGCCGGTGTCTAAGACTTTTTGTATTTCTTCAAAAAATGTTTCAGGATGATTTGCTCTTAAATCTCCATGGATAGGGGAGGAAAATAAGGATAGAAGAAGGCTTCCTCTTTCTTGTTTTTCTATGTTGTTTTTAAAAGATACAATATTTCTTAACATAATCGATCGTTGAGATGGATTTGGCTCCTCTCTTATAAAGTCTATTTCTTCATTTGTTAATTTTAATTTGTTAATTAGATCTCGTGTAGAAATAGAGAGTTTGTTTTTACCTGTTTCAAAGGAAATATTCCCATTAGTGAGCTCAGCTCTTCTGCTCAAAGGCCATCTCCGCTCAAGTTTATACGAAGGAAATTCCCCCTGGTGTCCAGGAATTTTTAAATATCCATTTTGAAGAGTAAAACTCATTCTAATTCTCTTTTATTTTTTAAGATTTTACGTGAATATGTTTTTGCTTTCGTTATTATATTGGTTTTGTATTATCTCTGAAAGCTTAAAATAATTTCAGGTTTTAACGTAATATTTTTCTATGTTCTATAGAAAAGTTTAAGAGGATGTTGCTAAATTTTTCACTATTTTTATAGGAAAAATATCGTTATCTATAATTTGTGAAGAGGAGAATTTTTTAATGGATGGCTATTAGATTTTAAGCTACGTATTCATGAGAAATTTTATTGGGATATTGAAAATTACAGTATGATTGTGATTTTTGGTGAGGAGAAAGATTTAGATGGGTTTTTTAAGACAGTAAGATTCATCTATTATTCTATAATTTCTTCATCTTGGACAAGCTCTCTTAACCCTAGGGAGAGCTGTCTTATTCTAAACTGATTTGTTTTTTCTTTTGCGCTATCCCAACTAGGGTGTGTATCAGGACTTGCAGCGCTAAGAAGTTCTTGAGCTTTGCGTTTTGGAATATAATGTTGTTCAAATAGATTGATTTGAGGATCGGTTAACCCTAAATGTGTTCCGGCTTCACGATTTATACCGGTATCTCTGTTAAGGAATGTTGTAAGAAGGTCCTTCATCTGATCTGCCTGTACGTCAAGGTTAGCTCGTGAAATGAGTCTGCGATACTCTTGCATTTGAATTAATAATGCGAAAGTCTGAGCGGAATTGATTTTTATTCCGATGTCATTTAGAAAAATTGCAATTTTTTTTGACAATACCGACAAACTTTCAGTAGATGTACTTGTCTCTTCTGTTATAATGTGTTTTATCGCTTCGTGAAAGGAAGGAGTCTGGCCTTCTGCTTGCAAGTCTATCATTTTTTGCATGAGTTTTTCTGCAGATTTAAGTTTTCGTGCAGCTTCCTTCATACTTTCATCAGTATTTGGGGGTCTTTGTGGGTTGTTTAGAAAGGTCATTAGAGCTATATCGACAGCACTAGAGAATGAGGTTGCTGCTTGAATAGTTTTTATAATAATAACGAGCTGTTCTATGGATTTTTTAGTTTTTTCACTTGCATCAAAAGTAGGAATTAATTGTTCCGTAATAAATTCTAGTTCTATCTGACCCGTTCTTTTTGCTTTGCCTGTTAGGGTGTGAGCACGTCCTTCAATAGGCGCTGCTCTGAATTGGGAAATTTCTGAGAGATATTGAATTCCACCTGTTTCCCATCTGCTTTTTTCTGCTGCCGTTGCATCCTGGATGCGTCGAGTAGCTGTCATTCTAGTATCGGCCCACTTCTTCCAATCAGCTCCTAAACAACGAGATTCTACATTCCTAGAAAGTTGATCCTCTGAGCGAGTTCGTATTTTTGCCATATCTATTTGGATATTTAGTAAATAGCATTGAAATCTATTCAGAAGTTTTTCGTTAGAAATTGCTCCTTCTGCTAGTTCAGATAGAAATTGTAGGGTTTGTTTGCGAGTAGGGGGGGGGGCTCTGTCTCCGGTATCTTGTCTCAAGCCCTCTTGAACCTGCCGCACATAGTCATTTTGAACCCAGTCTGTCAAATGGGCTTCGAATCCGTCACTAGGCATTTCTATGCCTTCTAAAGAGCGTTCTTTGAGGATTTGCGTATATTCTTGCTCCGCCCACCTTTCCCAAAGTTCGTCTGTCATGCCATCGTATTCAGACAATTGCGACAGATCTAGTGCGGGGACAAGATCTAGAGATAAAAAATTTTCCATTAAATGATCTTGAGCTTGAGATATTCCATCTATTTTTTCTTGTATATCTTCATCATTTCCTTCAACACGTGAGAGTTGAATGGCTATTTTTCGACATTCAATGGTGTTATCTTTTGTTAATTCATCAGCAAGAGTGGGAGGAACACCTTCTGAAAAAATCTCCAGTTGTTCTGCAACCCATATTTGTAAGGCTTCAATTTCTACTAGCAGTCTTTGAGCTCTTTCTGGATTTAGGACTGGAACTCTTTGCGATGTTGTAGAAATTTGTGAAAAATTTACCCTTCCATCTTCCGCATCTGCCTGAGACTTTAGCACAAATGTCGTTTCTTCTGAGAGTCCGCTTAAATTGGGAACTATTTCATTTTGTGCAGCAGTCAACTGGAACTGAAATTGTAACAAATTAGTTCTTTTGCTTGAGATGGAGACATTGTCAGAATCTGATATTAATAGATTTTGTGTGAACTCTTTTAACTTTTGTAGTTTTTGCAATGCTCCTAAATTTTCTGCAATATAAGCTTTTTGAATTAATGTTTCACGATCACATAATTCTATTTTTTCTATTGCCTCTATAGAGAATCCTATAAGTCTGTCAATCAGAGTATTTGCTACTGTATTTTTTTGTGCTGTTGTTGCTCGGGCTAGATTTGAAGGACTTAGGGCTTCTTCTTGATCGACTCTTAAAGTTTGTGCCATTTGACGTGCATAGCTAAGACAGCCGGATATTTCATTTTCAGAATATTTTCTATGGCAGTTTGCAAGATTGCTAAGCCTGGGAGCTATCAAGTCCATTTCTGCTTTTAGCTTATTACAGGCTCTTGTATAGCGATCAACCGCAGAAAGTACTTCTATTTGTGGAATAGGTTCTCCATTTCTTAGTTTTTGCAATAAAATTTCGTATTTTTCTTTTTCATGTAGAATTAATTGTGTGTTTTGTCTGCAGATGGTTAAAATTTCGCTATTGCTTATAGGAATTTTTGAAGCAACATCAGCTAATATTAGATAGCTGCTTGATTCACTGAATGCATTCCATTCTCCTACTTTTGATTCTACGTGTAGTCTGTCTGCTTTTGTTTTTAAATTTAAGGTCAAGTGTCTTATGATTCTGTTGATTTCTGTTAATGCGGTAATGTTTTCTGGATTTTCTTGTAGTTCTTTTTGTTTTGCTATTGCTATACAAACTTGTTGTATTAAATTTGCAAATCCGGGGCTTTTAAGAGAGGCAATAAGAGCCTCGTCATCTTGAGGATCTGGGAAAAGTGCTTGATACTCTCTTCTAAATTGTGTTATTTGTCGACCTAATGCATTAATAGCCATTCTAGAATCTTGCGAATCCTCTTCTCTACGAAGCAATTGTGCATTTTCTGTGAGGTTAATGTATCTATCTCCATCAATCTCTAAACCTGCTTCGAGTTCCTCTCTTGAAATGTTGATCCTTAAAATTTGCTCTAGATCTGGCTGGATTATGCCCATTTGTTCTGCTGTTAAATGATCTTCGAGAAGGCTTTGTATTTTCCAATCATGAAAATCTTCTGAATTACGAAGATGAGGAATGAGCTCATCTCTTATTGATGTTTTTTCTTCTAGTGCTGCTTGCATTCTTATTTCCAATTGTTCTACGTTTTTTAATAATTGCGTAGCTTGAGGAACAGTTAAACTTGGAAATTTCGTTTGGATTTCTGCGACTAGATCGGTTTCGCTTTTCCCATTACGTGCGGAAAGGATGTCTTGAACGTCTTTAAGTATGCGATTTTTTAAGTGTTGAGAAAATTTGTTTTGTAAAGGGGCTATTTCTTGAGCTGAGGGCCATCGGCTATTGTTACGCGAAAAAAATAGAGCTCGTAAAGCTTCTTTAGGAGGCATGCTTAGTATCCGCCTCTGGAGAACTTTATTCATTCCTGAGGTTTTATTTTGAATCCAAAGAATCCAGATTTTCGCTTCGGGTAGTAGAGTTATCCAGTTTTCTGGAGGTGGATCTGTAAAGAGATCTGAACAAGGTATAACACAGGCGGTTGTTAAATCGTTTTGTTTTTTTCTACATATGATATCACAAACTGTATCGATTATTTTCAAATGTCTGAATTCTATTTCATTATTTACTGTTTGGTCGAATTTTTGAATTAGTGTGAATTCTTGATCGTCAGATAGTTCTGCTAACTTTGCATTGGCGGATATTCTGAGTTTTTTTATTTCAGCTTTTAATACATTCCCTGGTTGATTATTTGGAGATCTTCCCCGTAAAATAGGGATTTTTCTATCCAGAGTATCGAGATTTCCTGCGATTTCAGTAAGTTGGATTTTTCTTGGCTCCTCTGTTATCATAATTGAAGGGTACTCTAAACTGTTTTTTTGTACGTAAATTTGTTTTGCGTAGCGAACTAATTTTGTTAGATCTGAGCTGGAGAGTTTATATTTTGCTTCTGAGAATTCGGTAGCGTGTGGATCTAATTCTCTAAGGAGATTTTGCGTAAGAAGATAACGTGTAATAGCGTCATTTATGAGTTGATTTTGTGCCTCATCTGTAGTTGCCTGTGATAGCACTAGTAACCAGTCCTCTAGCTTTTGATATGCGTCCGCGTACTCTCTTTTTACTTCAGCTAGTAGCTTAGGTCTAGTAGCTTTGGAAACTTCATCG
Organism: Rhabdochlamydiaceae bacterium; assembly: GCA_019745395.1. Taxonomy (GTDB): domain Bacteria; phylum Chlamydiota; class Chlamydiia; order Chlamydiales; family Rhabdochlamydiaceae; genus CAIJXB01. The sequence continues at coordinate 19,295 of JAIETG010000012.1, forward strand.
CTCGCTTCAGCTGGTAGTTGTTCATACAGTTTTCTGATACTAGATGTGTCAAAACTGACCCTACTCCAAGATGGATCTAGTGAGGATGTTTTATAAGAAGATCCAGGATTTTTCTTTAAAAATTCGATGGTTTTACTCAAACAGAGAGTGGTAGCTTCGTCGATAGCTACTTGGATTGTCGATAGAGTATTTTGATGACGCTGTTTATCAGAGGCTCTGCATTCATCGCTTTGTAAATAGTTCAATTCTTTTCGAAGAGCTGCAATTCTTTTTGTGTAGCTAGCTAGATTTTGATGGGTTAGTGGTGTTTCGACTGTGATTTCTTCCATTAAATTTTCTGATTGTTCATTTAAAATTATAACTTTCGATTTATAGTATTTTTTTACTTCTCCGTAGCTCAGTTTGGCTGCCATCCAAGTTTGTGTAGATACTCGCTCAGCGCTTGTGCTACTCGAAAGTCTGGTTGAAAATATGGCTGATGCACGAGAGAAAATTGATTGAGTTTGTGCAGCAACTTTTTCCATTCGTATGCGTTTTTTGGGAGTAACGATGACCATATACCCTGGTGGAGGAGCCTCCATTAAGTGTTCAAATAGCTCTACTACTTTTTGTTGTGTAGTGCTTGTTCCTAATCCCCCCCATCGTTGAAATCCTTTCTCGCGAAGAATCTCGTTGTATTTATTTTTAATTTCTTCAAGTTTTGTCTTTTGCTCTGTTGTTAAGTTTGTTCCTGGATTATTGATATATGCTAAGCATGCTGTAGCAGCTCTTTTAACTTTGTCATTTTGATCTCCTGATCCATATGTATTTGAAGGAAGATCGTAAATAGCTGTGCGTAGATTAGAAATAGGATCGACTGCACTCATAACGCACGCTTCTTCAGCAAATAAGCCTTTGATGTAGGAGTAGATCTGTTCATCATAAAAACTTCCAAACTTGTTGTATTTTTTAACAAAATCTAACAACTTTTCTTTTACAGGATACTTCCTAGAAAAAATTCAAAGGACATAATCTGTTTGTAAATATCTGTAATAATCGAATTTCGTGTTTTTAAATTTTCATTTCGCAAGTAATTTAATCTGCTAATACTATAACTACATTAAATTTAGTATTAAATCAATGTTTGTTTGTTTCTGTTTATTTTTGTGTTTGTCTAATTCGTTATAGGTGAACTACTTGTGATATTCAGAACCCTTATGGATTTCTGTAGCCCGATAGATTTGCTCTAAAAGAATGAGCCGGGCGATTTGATGAGTAAAGGTGAGCTTTGATAGGCTTAGGCATTGATAGGCATTATTGGCGAAAAATGGAGGAAGGCCTTCAGCCCCCCCGATCACGAAGCTGAGCCTGCTTCCACATTTTTCTAGCCACTGGTAGAGATTGTGGGATAAGACTTCGCTGGTCATTTCTTTTCCGGTAGGTGTTAGGGCTATAAAAGAGGGTTCTTTTTCTACTAGCTGCTCTAGTTGCTCATTGTTTTTGGCAAAAATCCACTCGATGGGCATTATGGGGCGTAATCGTTTTTCATACTCTGAGAGAGCATCGATTAGCCAGCTTTCTTTAGTCTTGCCAATGGAAAAGATTTTGATGCGAAACATGAGGAATTCTCTATGCTTAGTTTTATCACTTGGGACCCGCCAAGAGCCATGATGCCTTGGAATATACCGATACTTAATAGGCCAGTCTTATGGTACGGGTTTTTCTTTGCGTTAGGGTTTTTCTTAGCCTATTTCTTCTTAGTGTACCTATTAAGGGGCTATTTTGACCAGGATCCTTCTTTATCAAGAGAAGAAAATCCCGTAAGAGCCAAGCTGTTAGCGGAAAAGACTTTGTTTTATTCTGTTATTGGAACCATCATTGGGGCAAGACTTGGAGATGTCTTTTTTTATCAAGACTGGCACTTTTGGCTTCGAGATCCTCTTTCTATTTTTCGTATTTGGGAGGGCGGACTTTCAAGCCACGGAGGATCCCTGGGAGTTCTCATAGCCTTTTGGCTTCTTTTTCATAGGATCAAAAAGACTTACCCAAAACTTTCTTTCATAAGACTTTTGGATCTGGTCTGTATCCCTATTGGGATGGTCGGAGGCTTTATCAGGCTTGGGAATTTTTTCAACCAAGAGATTTTAGGGACCTGTACAACTCTTCCTTGGGCTGTTTTATTCGTCCATCCTGCGGATGGAAGCCTTAGTTGTCCAAGGCATCCAGCTCAGCTCTATGAAGCCCTTGTCTATTTTGTCACAAGTTTCTTGATATGGAAGCTTTGGCAGAAAGACCGAGCCCTTGTAAGACAGGGGAGGATCATTGGTCTTTTTCTCGTATTGGTCTTTGGTTTTAGGATCTTGATCGAGTTTGTCAAAGAGGAGCAAAGCGCTTGGATGGCCTTTTCTGAGCTAACCATGGGTCAGTGGCTCAGTATCCCTTTTTTCTTGTTGGGAATTGTTCTGCTTATCAAGAGTCGTAAGCGTGGTTAGCGTTTGCTAGCAAAAGAGAAATGTTACAGTTTATCTTCATATTTTCCTCGGCATGTCCAGCTTTAATCGACATAATGAGGAAAATATTCATAAATCTATTTTTCAAAAGTCGCTATGGCAGCTAAGGCTTGCTTAGCATCAAAAGGTATTAGAGGAAGACATTTTTTGCAGAGATCTTCTAATTGCTTAACAAGCTCTTCTGGACTTGCATTATTTTGCAGGAACGGAATATGCCATTTGAAGAAACGATCGAGAGAAGATTCTCCTTCTTCAGAGAACATCGTAAACCATAGATATTTATATAAGATCCAAGCTTTCACGCTTAGCTGCGCTAAATAGATCGTAGCTGCGGGAAATTGTTTTACAAACTCTTGGCAAACTTCACTGATGAAAAGCGAATGACTCTTATGAGGTTTGCTTTCTGCAAATTTTTGGCGGATGATCTTTGCAAGGGGAGTATCTGCATTTAGTCGAATAGATCTGCACAGCATGTCGTTTTGAATGCTCCAAAGATGGATCTTTTTATGCGCATCGTTCCATTTCTTTGTTTCTGTCAGTTCTTTAACCTGTTGAAAAAATTGTACGGTTTCATGAACGACAGAGGAGAAGGGTTTTGTCGGATCATCGATAAAGATCCCTGCGATCTCTTGCTCGATCTTTTGTCCAATGCGGTAGGGGATTTTTTCTAAGAAGCCTTCTGTTTCACTTAAGGATTTCCAGATGAGGATTTCTAGCTGCTCTTTTCCTAGCTGCTGGAAAGAGGGGAGTAGAAGAGCTTTTTGATAAGATTCAAAAAGGTGTTTTTTGATTTCCTCTACAGGAAGATCGTCGTTTGTAGGGTGTTTTAATAAAAGGAGTTCTGCAGAGAGAAATGCATAGATTGCTTGGTTTAGCTCAGGACGAGGTTTAGAGCTATCTAATACAGCTTCCACTGCTTCATAGAAAATTGGCTGTGAAACGCTTTTTGGAAGCTGACTTGCCAATGTATATAAAGCCAAGATCCTTCGTACTAAATCGGGCAGCTGCGGCATGGCAATAGCATTCTTATATAAAGAGCTATGCTTGGAGATGAAGTGGTCTACAGCTTCTTTTTGCTCGGCAAAGAAAGAGAAGTGAAAGGGAGATGTTGCATAGAGCTTTTCTGATAAGATTGCAGAAACGTTGCACGTGACTTTAGCCGTGGAGGAAAAGTCGGGAAGATCATGTAGGGCTTGTAGAGATTCTTTTGTTTTATGCTCGAGCTCTTGTAGTCCAATGTGGGGATGCTTTGCAGTGTTCTCTAAGATGGTCTTTACAATGAGTTTGTCAATTTTATCGAACTCGTCATAAGGACTTTTAGTTTGCTTTAAAGGAGCGATGTTTAAGAGGTGTTTTTGCAAAGACCAGATAGTTTGAGTTAAAAAGTCTAATTTGGGCTTTGTTCCCTCTAATGTTGCGATACATTCGCTCATTTTGCAAGCGATCTGGTATGCACTTTGATAAGGGGATAGAAAAGAAGCTGCTTTTTGTTGGAAGTATTGACGTAGGTTTTCTTTAATGAAGAAATTGATGTTTAATTTGCCGCTAGAATCTAAAGCTTCCGTTTTTCCTTGCATTTGTTGCGTGTAAAAAAGAACCTTATTCCAGATTTTTTTTACTGCAGTAACACCTAATCGATATTGAGGGAATTTCTTTTGAAATTCTGGAGTAATTTTAGAAAGTAGTTCTTCTTGCAACTTAACAGTCCAACGTACTGAAGGATCTGAAGAATCCATTTCTTGTTTAATTCGATGAGATAAAAATAAACTTAAATCAGAATAAGGATCATGAAATTCAGGAGATTCATCTACGGAATGTAATAACTGAGATTCTTGATTCTTTTTAAGATTTAAAGAAAGAGAAGAAGGAGTAGAAAACAGATGTGAATCAGAAGAACTAGACCAGAAATTATCTGAGAAAGATTCTGTTGCTGTTTTCTTTGTCATATTTTGCTCTTTTTCTCTTAACGCAGAAATAAATTTTTTTGCGTATTTAGTTCAATGTCTAACGTAAACCCGTTTTTTTTGTCTAAGTATTTTTGTGATTTTTTTATTTTTTTTATTTTGAAGATTGCAAAAAAAGAGATGGGTTTTTGAAAGATAAACAGTGGTTATTTTTTATCTTTATGATTTTCAGTGCTTTATATTGATTTTGTAAGAAAAATACTTTCGGAATAGATTGCATTTTAGATCAGAAGTAATGATGTGTTTTGTGTTTTTTTCTTTTGCTTTTTGTTTCAGGGCTCAAAAGGAAATTTTTTCCGTTTTTTTTGGGCTCTAGTTGGCGGATTAATTGGTGGGATTGAGTTTTTTTGTTGATTGTGTTCGATCTCAAACGAAAAAAATCAAAGTAAAAATGATTTAGACGTGGAGGTTTTGAGCCGATTTATCTAATTGGAAATTGTTTTATGGTTTTAAAAGCTTTTTCTTGGAATAAGGTGTTCTAACCAAAAATACAAGAATCATGCCAATTGCTGCAATACCAGCACTTGCCATGAATCCTGCGGTATGACCGTATCGTCCAGATAAAACCCCCATAAGAGTATTTGCTGCAAATAAAGAAAATGCAATTACAAAGTAATAGATTCCAAAAGCAGTCCCTCGAAGGTCTTTCTTTGCAGTATCGGCAACCATGGCAGATAATATGCTTTGTGTAATTCCCATTTGAACGCCCCAAAGAGCGGATCCAAGAATTATGCTAACAGTTCCGCTAGCAAGCCCAAAACAGCAATTAGCAAGAACGGTCATGGAAAAACCAAAGATGAGCAAGATTCTGCGATCGATCTTATCAGAAAGCTTTCCTACAGGAAAAGCTGCGATCATATTGCCTAAGTTCTGAGCGATCATGATCAATGCAATATCGCCAATGGGAAATCCGGTGCTTTGTGCTTGTAAGATGCGGTAGGCTCCGCTGTAATTGGATATCATGAATACACCTGTAATCCAGATGATAGACCAATAATCGCTGGTTAGCTGAGATGCCTTTTGATAGAAGACCTTAAAATATCCATCTTTTTTCTTTTCTTGGATTTTTTCTTCAAGATTTGTTGGAGAGGAGTCTTTTACAAAGAGAGTAAGTGCTGTTAGCGCTAGTAAAGGTGGTATGCTCGCTATCCAAAAAATAAGAGTGTAGTTGTTTTCTGTAGATCTCATGAGATACATAAGCGCGATGGCCCCGAGTAAGGATCCGATCACTCCTAAAGAAAGGCGTAGACCATAACAAGCTCCTTTTAAATGAGAGGGGGCAGCATCTCCAACTAGAGCTTCTCTTGGAGGTGCTTGAAATCCGTTGGCAATACGGTCTAGTAGTTTTGCTACATATACCCATCCAGCGCTGGATGCGATCGCAAAAATGGGACGGGCAAGGACAGTTAGAGCGCAAGCAAATAGGAGAACGGGTTTACGTTTACTTAAGTAGTCACTTAAAGCCCCTGCAAAAACACGCATTGTCCAGGAACAAAATTCTACTCCTCCTTCCAAAATTCCCAAATAGACAGCAGCAAGTCCAAATACCTGCGTTAGATATAAAGGAGAAAGACTGAAAATCATAATAGAAGATGCATTGAGAAGTAGGGACATGCCGCCTAATATCCAAATAGTAAAAGGAATTTGGAAGATCTTTCGGTTCTTAGGGGCGCTTAGCATATGTTCCATATTTTAAAAAAACAAAATAACGTAGGATAGTATAGCTCAAAAGGATCTAACATTGCTAGGGTCAAAATAATTTTTTTGGAAAAATAGTTGAACGGGGAAAGCGGATTTATACAACTTACTCGTAATAAGCAATGCAAGAAATTTCTATTAATACGTCTAATGGCAGTTTTGAGGCCTCAATGGTCTGCCTTGCAGGCTTTACGGAGGAGGAAAATCTCTGGGCATAAAGGGCATTCATTACAGGAAAATCTTGAATGTCTTTTAGGAAAACCTCGGTTTTAGCGACATCATCAAATCCGAGTCCTTCAGTTTTTAGAATGGCTTCAATGTTGTCTAAGACTTGTTTTGTCTGCGCTTCAATGGTTCTATCTGCAAGCTCTCCAGTTTTTGGATCAATGGGGATTTGTCCAGAAACAAAGAGAAAGGGACCTGCTTTTACAGCTTGAGAATAGGGGCCTTTAGGATCGGGCGCATTTGAGGTCTCTATTTTTTTCATGTTTTTCTCCAACCGTTCAAAAAAGTCAAAATGGCAGAATCCTTATTTCTTTTTCTAGGATTTTCCTTGAGGATTAAGATTACTCTTAGAAATAATGGGCAATATCTTTAGAACATTTTATTTTTCACAGGAGACCATCAATGAATCATATCACAGTAGCAGGGCATTTAGGTGCTGATCCGGAAGTGCGATTTACTTCCTCCGGGCAAAAAGTGACAACATTAAGAGTTGGCGCTAAAGTTCGTAAAGGAAGCAAAGAAGATTCAACTATATGGTGGAGAGTCACAATATGGGGAGAGGCCTTTGATAAGATCATGCCTTACTTTAAAAAAGGAAGCTCGATCATTGCAGTTGGAGACATGAGCAAGCCGGAGATCTTTACTGATAAGGATGGAAAAGCTCAAGTGTCCATGAACATTACAGCGTTTCATCTAAGCTTTAGTCCTTTTGGACGTGGAGAGTCCAGCGGTTCTTCTCATTCGGAAGCAAAACAACCGGAAATGGCCTATTCTGTTCAAGAAACAGCAGGACAAATGGATGTTGTTTTTTCTGATGAAGAGATGCCTTTTTAAGGAGGGATATTTATGCAGTTTCAGGTTGTTCAAGAAGCGAAGCAAAGAAAGGCTGCAGATATTGCAGTTTTACCCTATTGGGAAGAGGGAAAAAAGCCGGTTGCGGCTTTTTCCCGAAAAGAGTTCTCTGAAGAATTTTTGTCTCTTATGGAAAAGGATTTTTCTGGAAAGTCCGGAGAGTCTTTACTTTCCTACATTCCAGAGGGTGTAGAAAAGAGAGTACTTCTTTTAGGTCTTGGAAAGCGCAAAGAATGTGATGGAGACTCCTTGAGAAAAGCTTTTGCTTTAGCTCTTGGAGCCTGTCGCAAAAAAAAACTTGTACACCTCAATCTTTTTGTGCCCCAAGGTTTTAAATTAGAGGAAATTGAAGCGGTCTTAGATGGTCTTTGGATGGCCAACTACTCCTATGATGCGCTCAAAAGAAAGACTGTTGAAGAAACTCCTACAGTCCTTGTTAAAAAAGTGACATTGATTGGATGTGGAAAAGACGTACTTCCAAGTGTTGATAAAATGCAGCATGTCATGGAAGGTGTTAATCTTGCAAGAGATCTGGTCAATGGCAATGCCGATGATGTTAAAGCTTCCTTTTTAGTGCAGATGGCTAAAGATTTCGGAAAGAAATTCAGTTCCGTCGAAGTGAAAGTGTTAGGGAAAAAAGAACTGGAAAAAGAAGGTATGGGTTTGATGCTTGCTGTCAACCGCGGCGCCTCTCAAGATCCTGCTCTCATTCTGATGCATTATCGAGGCGATCCTAAAAGTGATGATATAACCGCTGTGGTTGGTAAGGGAGTTACATACGATACTGGAGGGTTGAATTTAAAACCTACAGGATCTATGGAGACTATGAAATGTGACATGGCAGGATCTGCTGCTGTTGCAGGTCTTATACAAGCTTGCGCTTCTTTAAAACTGAAAAAAAACGTCTTAGGAGTTATTGCTTCGGTAGAAAATGCTATCGGTGGCGATGCGTATAAACCGGGGGATGTGTATATCAGTCATTCTGGCAAAAGCATTGAGATCTCTAATACTGATGCTGAGGGAAGACTTGTACTTGCCGATGCTTTTTCTTACGTGCAAAAACATTTTTCAGTTAGTCGCTTGGTCGATTTTGCCACGCTAACAGGTGGAGTGATCGTCGCTTTAGGAGATGAGGCTGCAGGACTTTTTTCCAATGATAAGAAGCTGTGTGATCAGCTCAAAAAAGCAGCTGAAGGCACAGGAGAGAGGGTTTGGGAACTTCCTTTGTATCCAGAGTACTTAGATGCTCTCAAATCTTCTATTGCAGATCTTAAGAACTCTCGTAATGGGCGTAAAGCCTCCGCAAGTTCTGGTGCGATGTTTTTAAAGCAGTTCATTGAAAAAGATCTTCCTTGGGCGCATTTAGACATTGCAGGAACGGCGTATCTGTCAGATCTTTCTTCTTATAGTCCGTCTCACGCAACAGGAGTGGGAGTAAAGCTCATGATTGAGTTTTTACTAAATCTTCGATGAAATGGATCGTTTCTTCTTCAGAACATGCTTGGACTCTTTCAGCTTTTTTAAAAGAAAAGCTGAAAGAGGGTCTTTCTGCAAATGGCATCAAAAAAGCCATTCATGCAAAGCGGTGCACAGTTAATGACAGGATCGAATCTTTTGTTACCTATCAGGTCGTAGAAGGGGATCGTATTGAGTTTACGCCATCTGCGGCTCTAACTTCTAATGAATCTCTTTCTATTGTTTTTGAAGATGCGTACTTTGCAATGATCGATAAGCCTGCAGGACTTGTTTGCGAGGAAAAGATTTTCCAAAAGGCTCTGGGGCGCCCATGGCATCTAGTGCATCGCCTAGATAAGGAGACTTCAGGTCTTTTACTTGTAGCAAAAACAGAGAAGGCTAAAGAGGCTGCTATAGCTCTTTTTTCTCAAAGAAAGATCCAGAAAATATATCTTGCTCTTGTTGATGGAAAGATGGAAGAAAAAGAGGGCATTATAGATAACTGTTTAGGGAAAAAGGGGCAGTATCAAGGGCAAACTCTTTATGGAGAAGTGAAAGACGGGGGGCTTAGAGCTATAACCCATTTTCGCTGTTTGCAAAGAAGCAAAGAGGCTTCTTTGCTTCTTTGTGATTTGAAAACAGGAAGAACTCATCAAATTCGTGTGCATTTTGCAGAGAAAGGACATCCATTGCTTGGAGACTCTCAGTATGCTCAAAGATCTTTTCGATGCTCTTATAGGGCTAAGCGCCATCTCCTGCACTCTTCTAAGCTAAGTTTTATCCATCCCTTTACGCACAAAAAAATAGAGATGGAAGCTCCAGCACCTTCAGATTTTGAAGAAGCGGTACGTGTTCTTTTTAAATAGTTAGTTCGTAATTAGATACGCGGCATACACTGTCTTTTCTATTAGATCGTAGGATCTTTAGTCTTGTAACCTTTAGTCGAGTTCTTTTTAAAAATGCCTTTTCATGAATCTGGATATCTTAGGACTTGTTTCCGTTAGTTTGAACGTTGGTTAGAACGTTCAAACTAAGCTGCGCTTTTTATCCGTAAATTTTTTTGATGTGAGGCTTTTCGATGCGATAGTAGAAGGTGTAAATGAGACATTGTGAAATCGCGATCAAAATTAGAAAGGGAAGCGATGCGTATAAGATAGCGATTCCGTAGGCCATCAGATAGCCAACTCCATACATGGGATTGTCTAAATAGCGATAAGGGCCTTTTTTTTCGTATTTTTTCTTCGATGGAACAATGAAAAAGTCTCGGCAATAATATCCGTTCATGGAGACTGTTTTAGTGGCATAATAGCGAACGAAAAAACCGACTAGAAACATTATCGAGCCTATGACAAGAAACCATATGTAGGGAATGGAATTGAACATTGCAGAGGACCTGGTATTGACAGCCAAAATGATCCAAGAAAACCCATAATGGAAGAATGTAACAGCTTGCATTGTTTTGTATTTTTGAAATGCTTTTTCAGGTGAGTATAGTTTTAGGAGTATTTTATAGAATCCTTTTTTATTGAAGCAGAGGAATAAAAATGTGAAATTGGCAATAATGGAAATGATAACATAAGCATAAGCTCCGGGAGCAGAAACCGTAAAATATAAACATACCCAAATAAAAATGTTAATTAAAGTAACCACGCATCTTGTTTTATTAAAAGGAAATAGCAAAATTCCGCCAGTTTCTAGGAATGTGAGAGAAAAATTCTTTGCTTTCCGGTGAAGTTTTGTTTTGGACATGTTTTCCCTAATTTGTATGTGTGTTTAGATAATCATATGCAACTGTTCCGTAAGGAAGGGTTAGATCGCAGATGATGTGAATGGCAGAAACCACTTTTTTTACAGGCAGATGAGCAACGGGGGCCATAGCGTGGGCAGTCAAGCTTAAGTCGGCAGGGCCTGTCCATGCGCCTTTTACTTGGACTTCTGTCAGATTGTGGGAGACAAGCTCGCAAATGCGAGGCTTTCCATCTACATGAGGAATGATTTTTAACAGAAAATTGGGCGTCTTTAGAAAATCGTTTTCTACGGCTTTTTTATCCACTACTTCGTATTTGTATCCCATAGAACCTAAAGCGACTCGAATCCCATGGTAGTGAAGTTGTCCAATCAAAACATCGTTATCGACTTTCAGGGTAGGATGAGCAAATGTTTTAGGAAATCCCCATATTTCACGACCTGCGGCAATCGGAGGCTCGCAGTCTAGATACATAGAGTGCACATAATTGCCGGGTTTTCCGTTAAATTGCACGGGGATGACCTGGCCAGATTCGGTGTAATCTCCAAAGCCGCTGGAATCCGGCATGCGAATGAATTCATATTTTACTAAGGGCTGAGTGACCTCTAAAGGTTCTGGAACTATGGCTTTCAATAGGTCCATATCCGTTTCATAAGTAATGATTAAAAACTCTCTATTGATGAAGCGATAGGGACCCGGTGGATATGTGGGGCTTGAAAAAGGCATTGCAAATGCTTTTTGACGAATTTCTTCTTTGCGCATAAATATAAGTTCCTTTTACTGCATGCACCATCCATGACTGACAACTAGCGATTGTCCGGTTAACGCCTTAGAGTCAAATGAGGCGAAAAAAAGAGCTGCTTCTGCAATGTCGTCAACTGTGGTAAATTCTCCATCTACTGTTTCTTTTAACATGATATCTTTAATTACTTGTTCCTCAGTAATTCCCAGCGTTTTGGCTTGCTCTGGAATTTGCTTGTCTACTAAGGGTGTTCTCACAAATCCCGGACAGATTAAATTGGCTCTAACATTATGAGAAGCTCCTTCTTTTGCCACTACTTGACAAAAGCCCTCCAATCCGTGCTTTGCTGTAACATAAGGGGCTTTTAATACAGAAGCTTCTTTAGAATGGACAGATCCTACGTAGATAATACTGCCACCTTTTCCGCTTGTATACATCGATCGAAGACAGGCTCTTGTTGTTAAAAAAGACCCATCAAGGTGAACTGCTAGCATCTTTTTCCAGTCAGCTAAACTTAAACGATCTATAGGATCTATATGCTGAATGCCGGCATTGCTCACTAAAATGTCTACGGGACCAAGTTCTTGTTCAATTTTTTGTATGCAGTGATCTACTTGATCTTCTTGGGAGACATCCATGGCAACGGCCATGGCCTTACCTTTGCGCTCAATGATTTCTTGTGCGACGATTTTTGCTTTTTCTATGTCGAGATCTGCAATTACAACAATGGCGTCTTCCTTAGCAAATCTCTCAGCAATCCTTTTGCCAAGTCCACTGGCAGCTCCAGTAATCAAAGCTACCTTGCCCTTGAGTTTCATAAAATGACACCTTTATATGATTTTAGATAATAGTTTTCATATAAGGGGAACTTGAGAATTTATACAACTACTAAAAAGCTTTAGAAGAGATTAAGCTTTTTTTAGAAAGCAGGTCTTAAGAACAAGCGTGGCTTTTCCTTCTCGACATTCAACTTCCTCTGAACTTCCAGTAAGCCGAATATTTTTAAAGGTTTTTCCTCTTTTTAGAACAAGAGAGGATCCTTTTACTTTGAGGTCTTTAATTACGAGTACGGAGTCTCCGTCTTGAAGAAGGTTTCCGTTGCTATCTTTTACATCCATTGAGATATCCTTATGTTTGTTGTTTGGTTACTTTTTAAAAACCCAGCTTTCATGAAAAAGCGAAGCGTAGAGATCTTCTTCAAAAGAGAGATAAAAGTTTTCGAGCTCTTTTGAAGAAGGAGATTGCTCGGAAAATTGCACTTTAGGAGCTTGAGAGATGAGAGCAAATGGAGTTTGCTCATTGCCTTCTCCCATACAGAAAACAGCAGAGGCAGCTAGCGCATCTACGACATTAGTTTGGGTGACCACTAAAGGCCTTCCAAAACAATCAGGAGTTCCTATGTAGTTATGCAAGGCCTTAAAGCCGCACCATCCCAAGCTCACTCCTGTAACTCCTGCTCGCAAGGGAGAGGTGCGGCTATCTGTAATCAAAACGCCAATTTCTTTTTTTTGATCTCTGTTAAGAAGGTAGTTCCAAATTTCTTTAGCAGACTTTTGTACGTCTTGAGGATATAGGATATAAATGTCTTCTCCATTAGACTCGTCGATACCAGCTGCAGGGATCAGCAGATGGTTTTTGATTGTTAAAGAAAAAGCGTTTAAAGGTAAATAGGCGTCTGCTTGTTCTTGAACGAGGTCTTTTTTAGAAGGAACATCTTTTTGTGCAACAACTTGTCCTTCTGTCAGACTGATAATCTTAGAAGTGATCACTAGAATTTCTTGTTCTTGTAAGGTTGGAACGCACATATCCAAAAGGGCGTATAAAGAATCGTGAGCCTTGATGAGCGGCGATCTGAGTGTTCGAATATTCATGTGAATATGTTAGGAAGTAAGGAGATTTAAAAGAAGAGGAAAATCTATGTTTTGTTCCACTAAAGAGATCGCCTCTTGGATTTTTTCCTCATCTTCTTTTTGAATCTTTGCTGTAAAGGATCCAATTCTGTCTAAGATCTCGTCACTGTGCAGGGGAATGTGCAATGCGGGGATTTTTGCCCTTTGAAGTTCTTCGATGACAAAATTTCGAGGAGCAAGTTGTCCTGTCAAAATAAGCCCAAATCCAAGGTCGACATCTTTTTGTAAAGATTGAAGCTCCCAGTATTTAGCTAGGATTGTTAGGATGATCTCTTCTCTGTGCGCAGGAGTGATGATGAGCTGATGTGGTTCGATACTCTCTCGAAAGATAGCGGCGGAGGCCGCGGCTAAACGGATTTGAGTAAAGTGTCTTAGTTGATATTGTTCTCCGGATAGGAAGGTTCCTCCAAGTAAGGATTTGAGATCGTAAATAGAAGGATTTCCTAATATGGAATCTATAGGGATACATCCTAAAAGTGGGACATTCCATCGTTCCAAGGCTTTTTTCATGTACAAGGAAATTTTATCTTTTTTTTCTGGTTTTACGCGGTTTAAAATGACTCCTGCCACAGGAACCTGATACACATCGCACAAGGTTTTGCTTAGTGTAAGCTCATCAAAAGAAGATCCAAGCCCTCCTGAAGCAATCAAAAGAACGGGCAATTTGAGTTCTTTTGCTACTTGTGCATTATTTAGATCTAAAATGGATCCGACCCCCATATGTCCTGTCCCTTCGACAACGAGTACTTGGCCTGAAGCTTTGAGCTTTTCATAGGAATAAAGGATAGAGTCTAAGAGGGGTTTGGTTTGGATCTTTTGATCTAAAAAATCCTTGGTAAAGCCAGAAGTTACAAGTACAGGGCTCATGTAGGCGTCTTGACTTTTCAATCCAAAGTGTTCTTTGATCAAAAGAGCATCTTTATCTACCCATACACCAGACTGTGTTTGTTCTACTTCCTGTCCAATAGGTTTCATATAAGAGATGTCGATGCCACGTTTCCGAAGGCCAGAAAGAAGCCCTAAGGAAAGAGTGGTCTTTCCTACATGTTGACCGGTAGATGCGATGAAGAAACTAGAAAGCATGGATTCCCTCTTTTTTCTTTCTTATAAGGAATCTGCATCTTAATTTTCTTCTACTAAATCGTGCCTACATCTTTTAAAAGCTTTTTTTTGCGCCATAAGTAAATGGGAACACCACTTAGCACAAAGAGCGAGCATAAGAGCAAGTTCTCCCAAGAGGTGAAGGCAAGAACCCATACGCAAAATAAGCAAGCTAAGATAGCAATAAGCCCGTAGAGTTTTGGTTTTTCTGAGTGGATTTGCTTTTTAAAAAGCATTTTTAAAAAGGCAAGCCCGCAGGCCATGTAGATGAATAAAAAGATCGATACAGAAAGATCGATAATCGTATTCAATTGTTGTAAAATATTGGGTGTTAGCGTGAGAAATAAAAGGATCTGTGTGCAGACTAACGCGATAAGTAAGCTGATATAGGGGGATCCTGATTTATTGGCTTTTGCAAAAAAAGAAGGAAATAAGCCTTCTTTGGCAGCTTCAGCAGCAATCTGACCACTTGTAAGAACCCAGGCATTTAGTGTACCAATACAAGAAATGAAAGCAGCTAGCGCAATCATGCAATGCCAACTTCCTCCAAACATCACTTTGGCCGCCTCTACATAAGGGGCCTGGCTATTTATTAGAACAGAAGAGGGGAGTATTCCCATGACAGAAAAACTGTTTAAAAAATAAATCCCTGCAACGATTGCTGTTCCTAATATGACGGCTCTTGGAATGGTCTGAGTGGGTTTGTCAATGATTCCCGCTGCTGTTGTTGCAGTTTCAAGCCCAATAAAGCCCCAAAAAGCGAGTACAGAAGAAGCGTTAAGAGAGCTGAAAAAAGAGGGGCCTTCAGGAAAGGTAAAGTGCTCTGCCTTAATAAAGAAAAATCCAGCGAACGGTATGATGATTAAGGGTGCGCACTTTAAAAAGGTTAAGAAGATTTCGCAAGATCCTGCTAAGGAAGCGCTTCGAATATTGATTGCTGTAATTGCTGTAACGATTGCGATTTCAAGTCCTAGGGTAAGTAGAGGTCCTGAGATGTGGACTAAAGAAGATAAATATCCGATGGCTGCAACTATTACCGCTATGCTACTTGCCCAGGAGATGATCCAGTAGGTCCAGGCAGTGAAAAAAGCTGCTTTACGACCAAAAGCTTTTTCAATATAGACATGGGGCCCTCCTCCTTTCGAAATACGCATGCTTAGCTGAGCAAAAACAAGTGCCAAGAGCAAAGCGCCGATTCCGGATGTAAGCCACCCAAATAAGCTAACAGCCCCAAAAGGTGCTAAGCTTGTGGGTAGTAAGAAAATCCCGGAGCCAATTTGACTTCCAATAACGAGCGCTACTACGGAGCGGAAATGTAGTTTTTTAGCCATACCTACCTTAAAAAAACTCTGGCATTATAGCGATTCAAGGGCTCAATTGCAATGAGAACTTCAAAAGGTGGGAAATCGTTTCTTGGGTTTCTACAAAAATTTCTTCATCAGGGCGCATTTTGAGAACTTCTTCTAAAGAAAACCATCGGATCTCTGGGCTAGAGATCAATTTTCCTCCCGAGGGTTTTCCTAGATAGATGCAGTCTATATGCTGATGTGCGGGAGTTTGTCCGTGTTCTGGAATATTTTCTAAAAGGCAAAGATAGGGTCTTTCTATGCTTTTCGCGTTCCATCTATCGATCCATACATTTTCCTGTAGGATCCACTCGATTTCAAGTCCCGTTTCTTCTAAAACTTCTCTTTTAGCTCCTTCTGCTGGAGTTTCATCTTTTTCTAGGTGCCCTCCTGGAGGTAGCCATTTTTTGAGTTTTGGGTGTAGTAAAAGAAGGACTTTTTGTTCAAAAATTAAGTAGGCTGTAGCTGTAAAATGCCTTTCCATGGAAGTTCTCCGTTTTTTTTTGCTTCATACAGGATAACTTTCCTAACTACTGAAGGTAAAGCTTTTTAAAGCGGGGTGTTAAATATTTTATTCAAACTCTCGGAGAGATTAAGATTTTGTTTCCTCAGAGATCTTATATATCTTTATATAAATGAATTAGAATATTCTGTTCTGTGATTTTACCCATTTTTCTGGCCACTATTACTGGTCTGAAGCTATACTGTTAAGGATTCTAAAAAGGTTAAAAATTTTATGAGACAGTTTGATGAGCTGTGGGAAGTGGCGACACGCCTAAACAGCCCAAATGGATGTCCTTGGGACTTGAAACAGACGTTTTTCTCTTTGCAGCCATATGTGCTGGAAGAGGCTCATGAAGTAGTAGAGGCTATAGATCGTGGGCTCGATAAAGAGATTGTAGAGGAGCTTGGAGATCTTTTGTTTACGGTGCTTTTCTACGCCCAAGTAGCAAAACGGGAAGGGAGATTTTCTGTTGAAGAGATTTTAGAGGCAGTTAAAGAAAAATTGATTCGAAGACATCCTCATGTATTTGGTGAAACTCAGGTAGCATCTGAAGAAGATGTGATCCGTAACTGGGATCTGATTAAAAAAGAGCAGGAAGGGAAAAAAAAGAAAGAATTTCTCAAAGAACTTCCGGCTTTAGCTAAAGCGCAGAAAATGGTCAAAGAGTTCAAGAAAACCCATTTTTCTGACTTAGACAAGGTGGAGATTTCTTCAGAGGAGGAAATTGCAGCATCCCTTTGGGATATCGTAGAAAAAGCAGAAAAATCTGGAGTTGATTGTGAAGGAGTTTTGAGAAGGCTTCTTTTAAAAAAACAAGAGGCATTTCAAGAGTGGGAGACTTTACATGAACATACTTAGTAATCGGTTTATTGAAACATTTTCTGGTGCAAGAGAGCAGAGAGTTGTTGCCAAAAGACGTAAAATTGAAGCCCATTTTCAAAAGTTGGAAAATATTACGGGAGCAGCTTTTACTATAGCTTCAGAAGAAATTAAAGAAGGAGTAGTGGGGGGGTATTTTTTACGCCTTAACGCTAAGGCTCCCTATAAACCTTTGGCGCAAGCTTGTGAAGGATATTGCTTAGATACAGTGCATTCACATCTTTTGAGTCCAGTTCTCTATGCGCTTTCTTCTTTGTATTCTCTTTATTTAACCCATGTTCCGGTTTCTTTTTATGTTGTTTCAGAAAAGCTCCTGGAAAAGTGTCAGCAGATTTTAGAAAAAGATAGAGATCTAAAAGATCCTATAGAGGTGGCGATAAGACTCCTTTTGCTTTCTTTGCCAAAAGTTGAGTTCTCACCCTGTTTTAAGGGGCCTTTTTTTGAAAAAATGCAAAGTAAACTATATTTAGCGAAAAATCGTAATCGAGAAGACGTACAGTCTTTGGATTTTGCTGTGATTGCGAACCATTTACTACAAGAGGAGATTGTTTTATGAGGCTCGTGCGTGTTTTTTCTGTTTTCCTTCTTGCTTTTTTCGCTTTTTCTTGTTCCGATTCTCGTCGTAAAGCTCCAGCTTTTACGTATGATCTACACTTGTCCTATCAAGGGGGATCTAAAGATTTTGCAGTAATCTGCTTTCACGGATTTGGTGGAGATTATCGAGTCGGAGAGTCTGTAGAACCATTTATGCAAGAGAAAGCTACTTTGGTCAGTTTTAATTTTCCAGACTACGGAAAACGATCTGGATTTTTGGATCCAAAGCAAACTTCTTTTGGTACAATCGAAGAGATTTTACCGGCCTTATATGTGCTTAAGCAGACAGTGATCGATAAAGGTTTTAAAAAAGTATGTCTTTACGGATTTTCTGCAGGGGCCGCAGCTGCTATTAATTGTATTTCTGTGCTCAATACTTCTTTGCAAGATGCTGCTTTAGAGCGCATTGGAATCTACGAAGTGGAAAAAAAGAAGATTTTATCCGCTCTTCAATTGGGAGATGTCATTTTAGATACCCCATTAAAATCTATCGACGAGCTTGTTTCGCTTTATGGAAATACTCAAGAGCTAGAAGTTATCGGTAAAAGATTTCGTGATAACGAGATGGATCCGATTTATAGCCTAAAATATTGGCAAGGGCTGTCTTTGAATGTTTTAGTACATTTTCAGGTTCCTGATGAAGTGGTGTCTAATCGCGACGATGCCTTGTTTGTAGAGACTCTGAAATCCTATAGTCGAGGAAACGTTGATGTGCTAGTTGGTAGCGATACAGGGCATAAGCTTCCTCACGCTTCTTTGTGGGAGTATTATATTCAGAAAAAATCTGTCCACTAAGCGCTTTGAGATTCTTCTGCAGGAGGGCGGTGAATAATAGAAATCCCGCTCTTTTTCAAAGAGTCCATGAGTATTTGATGTGGGCCTTTTGAAAAGTTTTGCGGGTTTTTTACGATCTGACGCATGATTTGAGCAATTGCCTTTGCTTCTGTAGTAGAAAGTTGGCCTTGAACAGTATGAGCCAATGTCTTTAAATATCCCTTAAATTTTTGCCTGTAATCAGCTTCTTCAGAAGAGCTATAGTTGGAATGAATGCAAAAAAGGTATTCGATTTCTGTTGCGTGGGCAATAAGCTCCGCTTTGGGATTTTCATGAATGAGTTTTTGTAGAATGTGCTGCGTCGCTTCGAAAAGATGTTGTCGTTGAACCTTCCCATCTTGTACTTGCTCTTTGATATTTAATAGAGCTGAAAAGGCTTCCTTTTCTGTGGACGCCGTAATGTAGTTTCCTCCCGTATTGGACATTTGTACGATACGTAGAATTTGAGATAGGATTTGAAAAGTATCTGCATGGGTTTTAGGTTCAGAAGTAGACCTCATAAGCCAGAAGTATAACTCCTCGGCAATGGAGTGGAGATCTGACATAGGTTTTTCTGCCTCATGACCCATATTTTGCCCTCTCTAAGAGACAAAACCTCTTCTTTGTGGAGAAAAGGTGTTTGTAAGTTTTTTATTCTCAAGTTGTTTTAAAGAGATATAGAGTCTCAGGGGACTAATGTTAAAATCTATTTCTCTTATAATAGAATTGTATAATAACGCGTATTTATTTTAATAATATTTTTATTTGTTTCGCGTTTTTATGTTCTTATTGTTCCCATGTTCTGTGAGTTAGGATGAGAAAAGCTTAAAAAAAAATGGACGCAAAAGATGGGAATGCTAAAATATCATCAGATCTTTTGGAGCTCGCGCCAAGAAACGAAGGAAATTTCATGAACGAATTTATTGCATATCTCATTAAGAACTTAGTAGACGAACCCGATTCCGTCCAGGTACAGCTGTTAGAAAATGAAAAAGGAACCACGATCGAAGTAAGAGTAGCGCAAGCTGATGTGGCCAAGGTGGTTGGCAGACAGGGAAAGACGATTCATTCTTTACGAACTATTGCTATGACAATAGGTGCGCGCTTTGGAAAAAGAGTGCGTCTAGAGCTTTTGCAGTAGGACCCTGGAGAGTAAGTGAACGATACATCGCTAGAAGATCAAGATCTGCAACGTTTTCTTAAGCAGATTGTTAGCCCCGACCGAATTCAAATTTCTTTGCCGGATCCTCGGAAGAAGGTTATTGTGATTTCAGGGCCCACTGCAGTGGGAAAGACGCAACTTTCCCTGCAGGTTGCTCGGGCTTTGGGAGGGGAGATCATTTCGGCGGATTCTATGCAAGTATACAGGGGAATGGACATCGGTACTGCTAAGCTACCTTTGGAAGAAAGGCAGTCCATTCCTCATCATTTGATGGACATTCGTGATTTGCATCAAACTTTTAATGTCGTAGATTTTTACGAAGAGGCGATGCAGACAATTCAAAAAATCCACGATAAAGGGTTGGTCCCTATTGTTGTCGGGGGGACGGGGTTTTATTTACACGCTTTGCTTTACGGTCCTCCTAGTGGACCTCCTTCGATGGCTTCGGTAAGGGAACAGTTGGAGAAAGAGTGGGATTTGGAAGGGGCAGAAGCGCTTTGGAAAAGACTTCAAGTGTACGATGCGGAATATGCACGTACGATTACAAAGAACGATAAGCAGAAAATTGTTAGGGCTTTGGAGATTATTGCGATTTCTGGAAAAAAGGTTTCTGATTTTCTAATTTCTTCTATAGAGCCCCAAAAATACAACTTCCGCTGTTGGTTCCTTTATATGCCTAAAGAAGTTTTGTATCGCAAGATTGAACAAAGATGTGAAGAGATGCTAGCTCAAGGGTTCTTGGACGAAGTGAAAGCTTTGGAAAAACAAGGGCTTCGCAATAATTCCTCTGCGTCTCAAGCTATTGGGTATCGGCAGTGCTTAGAGTTTTTGTCATCGCCGCAAGCTGAACCAGACTTAGATCATCTCATATCTTCTTTTAAGCAGGCTTCTCGAAGGTATGCGAAAAGACAGTTTACCTGGTTTCGTAAAGAGTCTTTGTTTCGTTGGATCCATCGAGAAGAGTATTCTCTTCAGCGTGCTGCAGAGGTCATATTGCAGGATGCTGAAGCGCCTTTTTAGGTTTTATTTAAAAGCCCCAGCGCTCTTGTCGCTGTCTAAGCTTTTCTGTTCTTTGTTCTCTAAATATATAACTACTACTTATCATCTGGGTGGCAAATGTGATTACCGTCGTTACGGGATTAGTTGCTCTGTAGCAAAGATTGCTTCTGCGTGGATCGCATTCTATCTTGTAGAGGATAGTTGCAACTCCAATAGTACTTATTAGAAATGCTCAACTAGCCAGGTTTTCTCAGGGTGTTCCCTTGCAGGCAAGTCCATTGCCTAGGCGTTTATATTCAACTGCAAATGCAGGATGGTTTGCAGTGAAGTGGTTGTCTATTTTTTGTAGGATAATCTTCCTTATTTTATTTTTAATAAAATTGTTTTGTGTATTTTACTTCAATGTAAGTGATTATTTGTATTTGATATTTCATCTTAGAAATTGGTGGGAATGATGATTTTAGGTTTGTCATTTCTTTTTTTAACCTTAGTGAAGTATATTTTACCGAATACGTTGTTCGTTTGTTTTTTTTGATTCGATTTATTTGTTTTTATTTAAAAAATAAAGCGTAGATCTCGTCTGAAATTGTAGTTGTCGCGATTTTATTTTAATGATTTAATTTTTTTCGATTTTTAGCCCTTGTCATGTTGTGATAAAAAGGCTTTTCATAAAAAGTTTTTTTTCTTATAATCTCCCGGTTTATAGTATGCAAAGCATTTTTTGTTAATTATTTAGGCTGAATTTTAGCCTTATCAGCAGATTTGCTGAGCAAAGTGGGTACTTCTCTCGTTCTTAAACAACTTACAATAAGGGAGCGCGCTATAGCAGCGGTGCAAAACTGCTAGTCTTTTGCGTGTCAAATTCATGAAATTGGATGAAGAAATTAGCAAGGATCCTTGCAAGAAACCAGATAAACAGAAGCCTGCTTTATCAGAAGAGCTTCAAAAATGGATTGCCTCTTTAGAGGAATGTACTCTTCCTGAAGAGAAAATCCGATCGATGATTGAAGCAATGCAAAGCAGGGTTGATGAAAATGGCTCTCCTAAATTTCGTGAATTTTGGGAAATAAGAAACCTTTGTCTTCCCTTATTTAAAGGAATGCCTCCTTCTTTGCTCAGAACGGAACTGTGGCAGCAGTATGTGGATCTTTCTGTAAAAGCCAGACGTTTAAAAGTAGTGCTCGAAGAGAAATCTTCTTTTGCTTATGAGCAAATGGACCTTGCGATTGCATCTTTGGAGCAAGACTTGGGGAATTATGCGGAAAAAACCCTGCAAATGCCAGAGTTAGACTCTTACGTTACTTTAGAGCCTCTTTCAGCAAAAAGAGATCAGTATAGCAATCTATACAAAGAAATGCATTTGCTCAATGTTTTTGCGGCTAAGGTAAACGCGTTAAGAAAAGAAGCGATCAAAACTGATATGAGAGTTCGAAATAAGCATAAGCTTTTTGAAAGACTTTCCGCTTGCGGAAACCAGATTTTTCCTAAGAGAAAAGAGCTTATTAAGAAAATGTCTCATATGTTTACTCAAGACGTTCTTTTGTTTGCAGAAACATACTTTCCAGTAGAAAAAAAACCATCTATCGCTCTGTATTCTTTGCAAGAAGAGATCAAAATATTGCAGCAATTGGCAAAAAAGCTGACCTTAAATACTCAAGCCTTTACGGAAGTGCGCAAGACTTTAAGTCAGCATTGGGATCAGTTAAAATTACGAGAAAAAGAGAAAAAGCAAGAATTTGTTCAGCGAAAACAACAGCAGCAGCAAAGCCATGAACAAGCTGTAGAAAAAGTGCTGGAATTTGAAGGCTTTTGTAAGGAAAGTGCTTCTTTACCACTTATCCAGTCGAAATTTGAAGAGATTTTTACCCAGATAAAAGCGCTACCAGATTTAAGTCGAGATTCTGAAAGACATTGTAAGGAGCGAATGATTGCTTGTAAAAAACCTTTTGAAGAACTGGAAAAACAGCAAAGACTAGAGGTGGGCAAGCTAGAGAGAGAACAAAAAGCTTTGCGTTTGCAAAAATTTCAGGAACTGCAAAGTGAAATACAAAAAGCTTTAGAAGAGGGTGAACGCAACTCTTTTGATGCCTTGGTTGTTTTGCAAGAGAGTATTGAAGGGAAGATCAAAAATCTTGTAGTATTAAAAACGGAAAAAATGGTACTTGATCGTTTGATGAGAGCGTTCAAAGACCTTCTTTTAGAAGCGAAAAGACGCAGTTTTGGTTCCCATCTTGATCAAGAAAAGTATGCAGAGCTTCAAGCTCTTCTTCAAGATAAGAAAGCGAGAAGACAAGAAGTTAAAGAACAGATTCAAGTGTATAGAAAAGCTCTTGGTGGATCTGGTTTGGATTTCGAAAAATCCATGATGTATCAAGAATGGATGGAATCTGAAAAAGAAGTTTTAGAAAAAATGAATGCATCGATCACTGAATTAGAAGAAAAGATCGAGCAAATTGAAGGATAATCATTGAAATTTTCGGTATTTGATCTAGATCGAACTCTTATTTCTAAGAATAGTAGTTTTGAATTTTGTAAATACTTGTACAAAAACCGAATTTTTTCTTTTTTTTTTGTTGTCCAATCTTTTTTATATTGTATCCGGCATAAGTATTTTGGGCTTACATTAGAGCAACTTCACCATAGTGTCTTTCGTAAGCTCCTGCGAGGAATGTCTTTAACAACTCTTTCAGAGTATGTTTACTCATTCGTAGAAAAAGAGATAGAGAGTTTACTCTACCAGCCCGCCATAGAAAGACTTAGACTTGCTCAACATGAAGGGCATTTCACTATGATCTTATCCAATTCCCCAGGTTTTTTAGTCGGTCCGATTGCCTCTAAGTTGCAGGTAGATGATTGGAGAGCCTCAGAATATAAAGTTGACAAAGATCAAAGACTCTGTCAAATTGCCCTGATTTTGCATGGGGAAACAAAAGCCTTTTGGGTTCGTGCTATGAGCCGTTACCTTGGAATCCAAGAGCAAGAAATTACAGCATACTCCGATAGTTATCTCGATTTGCCTTTTTTGCAATCGGCAGGAGTTCCTGTAGTTGTCAATCCCGATAGTAAATTGAAAAAAATCTCCAAAGAAAAGAGCTGGGAAGAAATCTAACGTTAAAGGAGCTTTGCGATGACCTCTCGACAATCGTCTTCTCTATATATGGATCAATTGGGTAGCTTGACGTTTCATCAAGGCGTCATGGAAAAGAGACTTTCTAAAGAAGTCTTCGAGAATGTAATGGGTGCGATGGATGGCAAAGGAAGAATCAATCCTCTTTATGGCGATGAAATTGCCACTGCGATGAAACAGTGGGCTGTTGATTTAGGAGCTACGCATTTTTGTCATTGGTTTCATCCTCTAACTGGAAAGGCTGCAGAAAAACATGATGCTTTTTTAGATATAGGAGCAGGAGGCCACGTCATAGAAAGATTTTCTGGCAAATGGCTGTTTAAAGGAGAGCCTGATGCGTCTTCTTTTCCTTCAGGAGGTTTGCGTAAAACAGCATCAGCTCGTGGATATTCTTGTTGGGATTCACAGTGCTATCCCTTTCTTTGGAAAGTGAAAGATGTGGTGACTCTCTGTATTCCGGCGGTTTTCTTTTCATGGTGTGGAAAGGCTCTAGATTTGACCATCCCTTTAATGCGTTCTGAGGAAAAGCTTGGGCAAGCTGGGTTAAGATTGCTTCATTTGCTTGGGGAAGAGGCTTCGCAAGTTTGTTCGACTTTAGGATGTGAGCAAGAATACTTTTTGCTGCCCAAGGATCTTTGGCAGGCAAGGCCAGATCTTCGCATGCTAGGCCGGACTCTTTTGGGGGCTCCACCAGCTAAGGGACAAGAACTTGAAGATCACTATTTTTCTGCAGTGCCATCTACAGTATTAGCTTTTATGAAAGATGTGGAGCAAAAAGCTTTTGCTCTAGGATTAGCTTTAAAAACACGTCATAGTGAAGTGGCTCCGCAACAGTTTGAGGCAGCGCCTCTTTTTGAAAGGTCTCCTCAAGCGATCCATCATAATTTGCTGCTCATGCAGATTATGCACTATACGGCATTAGAGCATGATTTTGCTTGTCTTTTTCATGAAAAACCCTTTGCGGGAATTAATGGTTCTGGAAAGCATTGTAATTGGTCCTTAAAAACTGATACAGATATGAATCTTTTAGATCCGATCCTTTTAGAATCAAAGCCCCTTCTGTTTCTTTCTTTTCTTACTGCCATCGTCTCTGCGGTTCATCGCCATGGATCGCTTTTACGAGCAAGTATTGCCTCTTCAGGAAATGATCATCGCTTAGGGGGAAATGAAGCTCCTCCTGCTATCATTTCTGTCTATTTGGGCGAGGGGCTTGAAAAGCTTTTAGAAGCTGTAGAAAATCAAAGAGAATATACATACATTGCAGAATCGATGAGAGATCTACAAATTCCTACGTTGCCTCATCTTTTGTTAGACACTTTAGATCGCAATCGCACTTCTCCTTTTGTTTTTACTGGAAACAAGTTTGAGTTTCGTTCTGTAGGAGCGTCTGCGCATCCAGGAAAGGCTGTAACGGTTTTAAATGCGATTGTCGCAGAATCTTTAGATCGTCTTGTGGATCTAATTGAGAAAGAAAGAGCTCAAGGAGCTCCTTTAAAAGAATGTGTCTTGCGCGTTTTGCAAAAGGAACTAACGAAAAGTAGATCTATCCGATATCTTGGTGATAATTATTTAGAAGACTGGAGGCAAGAGGCTTCTTTAAGAGCTCTTCCTCATATAGAAAGATCTTCTCATGCTTTTTTGCAATTTACAGAAGAAAAGGCTCATTCGGTTTTTGAAGGAATTCTTTCTTTGGAAGAAAGGCGTGCGCAAGTAGAAGTGATGGAAAATGTGTATGCGCATACCATTGCTTGCGAAGCAAAGCTAATGTTGGATCTGGTGGATACACAGATTGTGCCAGCGTGTTTAGAATATCAAACTCTGCTTGCCAAAAATGTCCATTGGATGGGCG
Organism: Rhabdochlamydiaceae bacterium; assembly: GCA_019745395.1. Lineage (GTDB taxonomy): Bacteria > Chlamydiota > Chlamydiia > Chlamydiales > Rhabdochlamydiaceae > CAIJXB01. The sequence continues at coordinate 44,752 of JAIETG010000012.1, forward strand.
TCAGTGTGGGTGGACTTTCTATCCAAACTAAGGAAGTTTTGTTGCACGTTAGTGAGTCTATAGAAGAGATGATCCTAAGAAGTAAGGCGTTGAAAGAAGAGCTTGTTGCGGCTCTTTCTCTGACATCAAGATCTCAAGCTTATGCTTTTTCAGATCTAGTGTGTCCGCGAATGAATGCTTTAAGATCTACTGTTGATGCTTTAGAGAAAAAGGTGCAGGACTCTCTTTGGCCGTTGCCAAAGTATAGAGAACTGCTTTTTTCCTTATGAGGATTGGTGTTTTTGGTGGAACTTTTGATCCTGTGCATTTTGGACATATTCACTTAGCTCTTAGCTTGCTAGAAATTTGGAAGTTGGATCAGGTTATATTTTCTCCAAGCCGTGTTTCTCCTTTCAAAGAAGAGAGCGGAATGCAGGCATCTCCTATGCAGCGCTTGGAGATGCTGAAACTAGCTTTAGAAGGGGTTCCAGCTTGTAGGGTGATTGATTTTGAGGTGCAGCGCTTGGGGCCCTCTTACACTATAGATTTAGTTCGTCATGTAAAATCTTTATATGCAGAGACGGATGAGCTTTTCCTTCTATTAGGAGAAGATCTTGTACCTGAATTTTCTCGATGGAAAGAGTATAAACAAATTCTTTCTTTAGTGACTCCCATAATAGGCTGTCGAGTTCGAGAAGAGAATAAGAAATCTTGGGATTTTCCAGAGTCTATGGAGATGGGAAGGGTGCCTATCCCTATTTTAGAGATCAGTAGTACACAGATTAGAGAAAGAATTAAAAATAAGTTGTATTGTCAACATTTGATTCCTGAAAAAGTGTTCGATTATATTTGTGAAAATAAAATATATTTATAGTGATTAATTATGCAAAAAGATCTTTTTTTTCTTTTAAATAAAATTTCTCAGTCGATTTTTGATAAGAAAGGGAGTAATATCTTAGCCTTAGATGTAAGGCCTAGTGGTAGCTTTTCCGATTTTGTGATTATTGCAGAAGGTAACGTAGATAAACACACCATTGCAATAGCAGAGTCTGTAGAAAAAGCAATGGAGGAAGAGGGGTGGTATTGCACTTATGTGCAAGGAAAGCAAACGGGGGATTGGATTGTACTCGACTACACACAGATAGCGATACACCTGTTTATCCCATCGATGCGCGATAAATACCAATTAGAACGTTTATGGCAAAAAGCTGAAATTGTAGATGTGGTTATCGAAGTCCCGGAAAATCATTGCCTAAATTTATAATTGTTTAGTAATCTCATGAGTCTTTTTTATAAGAGGATGTATGGCGAAAAAGCGTGTAGTTGTAACAGGAATGGGAGTTGTCTCTTGTTTTGGTACGGATGTAGATGTTTTTTATAATCAATTGTTATCTGGCGCAAGTGGAATTACTGCGATAAAGCAGTTTCCTTGTGAGGATCACCCTACTCGATTTGCAGGAAGTGTGCAAGATTTTGATATGGGAGATTATATCGATAAAAAACAAGCACGCAGAGTCGATCCTTTTGTTCGTTATGCGATGGTTGCTGGAAAGAAAGCTTTAGAGATGGGGCTTCTTACAGGTCAGGCTCTAGAGAATCTGGATAAAACTCGTTGTGGAATTGTGATTGGATCGGGGATGGGTGGAATGGAAGTGTACTCGCAAGGAGTGCAGACCATATTAGAAAAAGGGTTCAAAAGACTCACTCCTTTCTTTGTTCCATTTATTATCACGAATATGGCAGGAGCTCTTCTTGCGATTGATCTCGGCTTTATGGGGCCCAATTATTCTATTTCTACCGCTTGTGCAACATCCAATTACTCGATCCATGCAGCTGCAGAGCATATCCGTAGAGGGGATGCTGATGTAATGCTTACAGGCGGTTGTGAAGCTGCTATTACCCCAATTGGATTGGCTGGATTTGTAGCTTGTAAAGCTCTTTCTGAGAGAAATGACGATCCACAAAAAGCTTCACGTCCTTGGGACAAAAATAGAGATGGATTTGTCATGGGAGAAGGCGCTGGAGTCTTGGTCTTAGAAAGTTTAGAGCATGCTTTAGCTCGAGGTGCTCCGATCTTAGCTGAGTATTTAGGAGGCGCTGTCACTTGTGATGCAAGTCACATGACAGATCCTAGACAAGATGGCCTCGGAATTAAATTGTGTGCAGAAAAAGCTATGCTGGATGCAAATATTGCCAAAGAAGAAGTGAACTATATCAATGCTCACGCTACTTCTACTTTAGCTGGTGATCTTTGCGAAATGGAAGCAATGAAGCAGATCTTTGGACCGCAAATGTTTAAAGATATGAAAGTTAATGCGACCAAATCCATGACAGGTCACGGACTTGGTGCGGCAGGGGGACTTGAAGCTATAGCTGTAATTAAAGCCATTGAAACAGGGAAAGTGCATCCAACAATCAATTTGGATAATCCAGAAGAGGCTCTTGCAGGAATTGATCTAGTTCCTCTTGTAGCAAAAGAGCATAAAGTTCAAGTGGCTCTTTCTAATTCTTTTGGTTTTGGCGGACATAATTCTTGTTTGCTTTTTGCAAAGTATAATCGATGAAAAGAGAATACTCCTATGGAGTTGTTCCTTTAAAACTCGTAGAAAAAGCTGTTTTCATTCTCCTTATTTTTCATAAAGGAGGAAAGCACTGGGGCTTCCCTAAGGGGCATAAAGATCATCAGGAAACGGATCTAGAGACGGCTAAAAGAGAGCTGAAGGAAGAGACGGGGCTAGAGATAGAGACTCTTCTTTCAGAGGTCCCCTATGTAGAGTCTTATGTTTTTTATAAATTTCATGAAAAAGTTCACAAGACGGTAGCTTACTATCCAGCGCTTGCTTCAGGAGAATTGCGATTACAGCCGGAAGAGATCTTAGATGCTAAGTGGCTTCCTCTAGCTGAGGCCATTCATTATTTGACCTTTAAAGAAGCTAAGGAGATCTGCCATCAGGTTGCTAAACTTCTTGCAAAATCCCAAGAAAAACATTAGCATGCAGACATGTATTCTCCTAACCGGGCCACTTTTTTATGAAAAGGTTTTTGTTTAGTTTTCTTTCCTATTCTTCTCTTATTACCTTAGCTTTTTCTACAAGTTGTGAACGTCATACAATCTCCATACAAGAAGATTCTTCTCAAACGGAAGCTGCAGAGCAGCTTCAATCGGTAGTAGATGCTTATTTTGAGTCGTATCTTAAGCTGAATCCCTTATTTGCAACATCCATTGGGGATCACCGCTTTGATGATCAGATGACAATTGACATTAGTCTAGAATACAGAGAAAAAGAAGCTCTTCTTACACGAACCTTTCTTGAGCAAGTAAGAAAGATTGGCAGTAAAAAATTATCCGGCCAAGATCTTATTACTTACGAGATGTTTGTACAAGATTTGCAAGCATTAGAAAACTTGCAAAAAGTTGACTTGAGCTATCTTTTGCCGTTTAATCAATTTGATAGTTTTTTTTCTGACTTTGCAGAGATAGCTTCAGGACGAAGTTATGTTACCTTTGAAACGCAAGCTGATTATGAAAATTTTTTAAAACGTGCTCAAATAGTCCCAGCTTACATCGATACGATGATTGCGAATATGCAAGAAGGGATGAAGAAAGGGGTTACAACTCCTCAGGTTTTAGTTGGCAAAGGCCTGAAACAGCTGCAAGCTTTGTTAGTTTCAGACTATAAGGAAAGTGTTTTTTATCTACCGGTGTTATCCCTGCCTAATGTAGTGAAAGGCTCTGAAGCCGCTGCTATCAATGCTTCTTATGATGAGATGATTCAGAAAATTATTTATCCCTCTTATCAAAAATTAGAAAAATTTGTGCGCGAAAAATATCTTCCTCAAGCTAGAACCACTGATGGTTTATGCGAAATACCCGGAGGAGAAGCGTATTATCGAGCTTTAGTTGCTGAATATACGACAACAAGTCTTTCTCCTAAAGAAATCATGGAATTGGGATATGGGGAAGTTAAAAGGATTGAAAAAGAACTGGAGCAGGTTAAAGATCAGTTAGAATTTAAAGGTAACCTCTCTGCTTTTTTTGCTTCCTTAAAAAAGAAAACTCCAGAGCTTTATCCTTTTCAGTCTGCAAAAGAAATCATGGATGCTTACTGGCTAATTGACGAAAAAGTGATGCAAAAAATTCCTGAGCACTTTCGCTTGATGCCAAAAGCTCCTTTAGAAATTCGTCAGGTGGAAGCCTTCAAAGCTGAAAATGCCTCGGAAGCTTACCAACCTCCTAGTGAAGATGGTTCGCGTCCTGGAATTTTTTGGGTTCCTATTACCAATCCTAGAGATTATTCTTTCAAAGACATGGAAACGCTTTTCTTACATGAAGCAATTCCGGGTCATCATTTTCAGATCTCGATTCAACAAGAACTTCCGAACCTTAGCCGATATCGTAGATTTATGGGCAACACCGCTTATATAGAAGGATGGGCCCTTTATGCGGAGAGTTTAGGAAAAGAGCTTGGTATGTATACAAATCCCTATCAATGGATCGGACGTCTTACCTTAGAAATGCATCGAGCAATTCGTTTGGTTGTCGATACGGGTATTCATTGGGAAGGATGGACTCGAGAAAAAGCGATACAGTATTCTTTAGAGCATGAGCCTACCGATCTATCTGATATTATTTCAGAAATCGATCGTTATATGGCCATTCCAGGGCAAGCAGTTGCTTATAAAGTAGGGGAGCTAAAGATCCAAGAACTTAAAAAAAGAGCGCGGAACGTCCTCGGATCTCGATATTCTGAGAAGGCTTTTCACGATCAAGTTTTGCAAAATGGATCCTTGCCTTTATCTGTTTTACAAGAAGAGATTTCCAGGTATATAGAAGCAAACAAAAAGTAGTAAACTCATATGGATTTTTTACCAGGTATAGAAACTTTTTCTCTTTGGTTGATGCAATATGGAAGCTTTGTGCTATTCATTTTGTTGACGGTTGGAATCATTGCCTTGCCCGTTCCTGAAGAAACGCTCATGGTTATTGCTGGTATTTTGATGCATAAGGGGAAGTTGGCTATTCCCTCTACTGTTCTTGCAGCCTTTTTAGGATCACTTTGCGGAATTACAGTCAGTTACTGGTTGGGAAGGACGGCAGGGCAGTATCTAATCACCAAATATGGCAGTTGGGTGGGGCTTACGGAAAAACGCTTTGAAAAAGCGCACTGTTGGTTTGAAAAATTCGGAAAATGGGCGTTGCTCATTGGATATTTTATCCCAGGAGTAAGGCATCTTACTGGGCTTTCTGCCGGAGTATCTAATTTTTCTTATCGGCAATTTGCTATCTATGCCTATACAGGGGCTCTAATTTGGGTTTCTTCTTTTCTTTCTATTGGCTATTTTTTTGGAAAGCAGTGGCTGAGTCTGTATGACACAATTAAGCT
>JAIETG010000024.1 GCA_019745395.1 Rhabdochlamydiaceae bacterium
CTTTTGCTGAAGTGGGACAAGCTTTCATAGATTTTTGCGGCCCAGACGCTGTGCTAATTGCCCATAACAACGACGCTTTTGATAGACATTTTCTAGACAACGAATGCGCAAGACATAACCTATCTCTTCCTAAATGGCCACAAGTCGATTCCCTGAAATGGTCTAGAAAATACAGACCAGACCTTCCCAAACACTCTTTGCAATTTCTAAGAGAAGTCTATGGAATAGCTGCAAATCAAGCTCATAGAGCTTTAGATGACGTAATTGTACTACATCAAATCTTCTCACAAATGATCGATGATCTTTCTATGGAAACCGTCATCGAGCTTTTGTCAGCCCCTTCGGTCATTTCCAAAATGCCTTTTGGCAAACACGTGGGAACTCCGCTTTCGCAGGTTCCCAAATCGTATGTCAAATGGCTGGGAGAATCAGGAGCTTTTGAAAAACCAGAAAACAAAGACCTATACCAAAGCTTTGAAAAGCTTGGATTCTTTAGTCCTCAAGATCTGGCTCAAAGTCCTCTAGTGTCTTAGATTTCTTACCGGCAATCAAACGAATGATTGATAAAATCCATCCTAATACGATGTATCCCCATGTGATCACCATTAGGATGACCGAAAAGAAATAAAAGATTCCATATAGGATAAACAAAGCAAGAATGACAGTTAATAAAACAAGGTGAAAGGAAGGAAGTCTAAAGTGTAGAACTTTAAGACTTGGAAACTTCCATCGACTGATCATAAAAAAGCCTAAAACGACCATAGCAATGGTAAGAATAATTGCTTTCGCCTCGGGCGATGTCGGATAATGAATCATAACAAATGGGGATTCTAAAAGCAGGTTCAACGAAACAGCAGCTAGCGCAGCTGCTGGAATCGGAAGACCTGTGAAATGCTTTTTCTGATCAGCCAGTATATGTGTTTTTCCCTTTGCTTCAGAAACTTTAACATTGAAACGCACTAGTCTTAATACTCCGCAAAGAGAAAAAAGCATCGCACCAATGACAGCAAAAAAAGAAAGGCCTGAGCCTTGCTCCAAAGAAAGATTTTTGAGCATTAAAATGGAGGGTGCAACACCAAAAGAAATTGCATCCGCTAAAGAATCAAACATAAAACCGAATTCGCTTTCGGCATTCATAATACGAGCGATCGCCCCATCTAGCAAATCTGCGAACGCCGCTAAAAGAAGGAGCACAACAGAAGAATAGAGCACTTCATACGTGCTAAATCCAGGCTCCACCATATTGAGCTTAAAAATCACGAAAAGACCACAAGCAAGGCCAAACGCTGTAATCATATTCGGGATCAGATGAATCTTCCTCATAACCAGTTTCCTTATTGTAGGATTGATTTTTACTCCAATTTACCATACAATCCATTAAAGAGACTAGTCCCAAAATCTTCGAAATCACTCTTTCCTTTCCGAGGAGAAAACGGTCATTTCCGGCCTGAAAACAACTTCTCAAGCCGTTCTTTTTTTTTGTGGACTTAAAGCTCGCGCATACTATATATGGTGTATATAGAAGATAAATGCTACTAGATGTAGTATCTAGCCCTAACATACTAATAGAAAAACTTTCTAGCAAACGTCAAGGAGTTTGACCATGAATGACACGTCCAAGTCTGTAAAAAACCAACTTGCTTCGCTCCAAAAAAAGGGTGCGAAAGAAAACTCATTTACCGTGGTCAAACGAAATGGCTCCCTTGTGCCATTTCGAAGGGAGCGGATTTTCAATGCGATAGAAAAAGCGTTCTGCGAGACAAAACAAATCAATAAAGACCTTCCTACTTCCGATGATGTTTTACAAACAATCAACGAAGTGACCGACGCAGTTGTAGAGCAGCTAATAACACTTGCCTCGCAAGGAACTTGTCTTTCTGTAGAAGGGATCCAAGACCTCGTAGAAGTGACTTTAATGCGATTAGACCATCACGATGTAGCTAAAGACTATATCATCTATCGAGACCAGCATAAAGCCCTTCGAGAAGATTCCCCTCAAAATGTCAAAGTAGCTCGAAAAGACGGAAGCATTGTACGCTTTAACCCAATGAAAGTAGCAGAGACGCTAGAAGAGTCTTTTCGGCGCAGTAAAAAAACACAAGGCCCTTCTGACGAACTCACCATAGAACGCGTTAATATCGTCATGCAAAAAGTTGTAGCAAAAGTCGTGACTCTTGCTAAAACTGGAGAAGCTGTTCCTGTAGACACCATTCAAGATGAGATCGAACACCAGCTGATGCAAGAGGGTTTTTTCGCAGCAGCAAAAGACTTTATCTTGAATAGAGCATCCTTAGGAGAGCAATCTGAAACTCCCTTAGAAGAACGGGAAAAAGAAAATCCCAAGCAAAGACAATTCATCACCATCAACCAAAATGGCCAAAAAACATTTATCGCAGAATCTAAGATCTATAATCAGTTTAGATTTGCTTGCCGTGGGTTTGAAGATCTCGTTTCTGCCGATCTTTTGTTAGAAGAGTCTGTGAAAAATTTTTACGAAGAAATGAAAGAAACAGAAGTGGATCAAGCAGGCATCATGGCAGCACGCGCCAAGATCGAAATCGAGCCCGCTTATTCGAAAGTTGCATCGCGCCTTCTCTTAGATGTTTTGTACCGAGAAACAATGAACATTTCTGCAGATTCCCCTCTTTTAGCCTCTCAACACCGTAAATATTTTAAAGAATACTTAGAAAGAGGAATTGCTTTACACAGACTTTCTCCTGCCCTTTTAGAGTTTGACTTAGACAAACTTTCTCAAGCCCTTCAAATCCAACGGGACGATCAATTTTCCTATATCGGATTACAAACTCTTTACGACCGCTACTTTATCCACGATAACGAACAAAGAATGGAAACGCCGCAAATTTTCTGGATGCGCGTTGCTATGGGCCTTGCTTTAATAGAAAAAGAGCAAAAAACAAAAAGAGCGATCGAATTCTACGACCTGCTCTCTTCCTTTGCTTTCACATCTAGCACCCCTACTCTTTTCAATTCCGGAACTCTACACTCTCAACTGAGTTCTTGCTATCTTTCTACAGTAATGGACGACCTGTCCCACATTTTCAAAACCATCTCCGACGATGCGCAGCTCTCTAAATGGGCCGGCGGTATTGGAAATGATTGGACCAACATCCGCGCAACAGGAGCGCAGATCAAAGGAACTAACGGAAAAAGCCAGGGAGTTATCCCCTTCTTAAAAGTGGCAAATGACACCGCAGTAGCTGTCAACCAAGGAGGAAAAAGAAAGGGCGCAATGTGCTCATACTTGGAAACTTGGCACCTAGATATTGAAGACTTTTTAGAGCTTCGCAAAAATACAGGTGATGAAAGACGCCGCACGCATGACATGAACACAGCCAACTGGATTCCTGATCTTTTCATGAAACGTGTTCAAGAAAATGGATCTTGGACATTGTTTAGCCCGAGTGATGTTCCTGATCTACACGATCTTTACGGAAAAGCTTTTGAAGCGCGTTATACAGAATATGAAAAACAAGTAGCAGAAGGAAAAATTAAACTCTTTAAAAAGATCGAGGCTTTGCAACTTTGGAGAAAAATGCTCAGCATGCTCTTTGAAACAGGCCATCCTTGGATTACTTTTAAAGATCCCTCTAACGTCAGATCTCCTCAAGATCATGTGGGAGTTGTACATAGCTCAAATCTTTGCACGGAGATTTTGCTCAACACCTCTACAACTGAAACGGCTGTCTGCAACTTAGGTTCCATCAGTTTACCTATGCACATAACAGACAAAGGGCTCGACGAGAAAAAGCTTGCAGCAACGATTCGCACAGCAGTACGGATGCTAGATAACGTTATTGACATCAACTTCTACCCCATCGAAGAGGCGAAACATTCCAACGCGAAACATCGCCCTATAGGACTTGGGTTAATGGGATTCCAAGATGCGTTATACATGCAAAACATCAGCTATGCTAGCCATGAAGCTGTCAAATTTGCCGATCGCAGTATGGAAATGATTTCTTACTATGCAATTTTGGCATCATCCGAACTTGCTGCTGAAAAAGGAACCTATTCTTCGTATAAAGGATCCAAATGGGATCGAGGGCTCCTACCTATCGATACAATCGATCTTTTAGAGAAAGAAAGAGGTCTTCCTATAGAAGTGGACAGAAATTCCTCTATGAATTGGGATATTGTACGAGAAAGCGTTCGCAAGCACGGCATGCGCAATTCCAACACAATGGCGATTGCTCCTACAGCAACCATCTCCAATATCACTGGAGTTTCTCAGTCCATTGAGCCGATGTACAAAAACCTCTTCGTCAAATCCAATCTCTCTGGCGAGTTTACAACACCAAACTTGTATCTCGTAGAAGAACTCAAAAAACGAGGAATCTGGGATGCTGATATGCTCGACGACCTCAAGTATTTTGATGGATCCATTGCAGAAATCGAAAGAATTCCAGAAGATGTAAAAAAGGTATTTCTTACAGCTTTTGAAATTGACCCTGAATGGCTCATTGAATGTGCTAGCCGTCGTCAAAAATGGATCGACATGGGACAATCATTAAACTTATACCTCTTTGAACCAAGCGGCAAAAAGCTTCATCAGATGTATCTGCTTTCTTGGAACAAAGGACTTAAAACCAATTACTACTTAAGGTCCTTAGCCGCAACTCAAATTGAAAAGTCTACTACAGACATCAACAAACGGGGCTTACAGCCTAGATGGATGAAAAACAAGTCTGCATCTAGCAACATAGAAGTTGAACGAGCAGATGACAAGCCTATGGATAAACCCACAAGCTGTCCCTTAGATGGATCTTGTGAGAGCTGCCAATAATATTAACTAATTACCTGAGAGAAAAAAACATGTCAGATACAAAAGATCAAATGAGTAAACGGGTTGAAGTAGATCAAAAAAGACTCATCAACTGCTCTAAAGTTGACGTCAACCAACTGATGCCCCTAAAATACAAATGGGCTTGGGAGCACTATCTTAATGGTTGCGCAAACCATTGGATGCCTTCAGAAGTTCCAATGTCTAAAGATATCGAACTTTGGAAGTCCGATCAGCTGAGCGCTGATGAAAAACTCGTGATCATGAGAAACCTAGGTTTTTTCAGCACGGCAGAAAGTTTAGTTGGAAATAACATTGTCCTAGCGATTTTCAAACATGTTACGAATCCAGAAGTTAGACAGTACCTCTTAAGACAAGGGTTTGAAGAAGCTATCCACACACATACATTCCACTACATTGTAGAATCCCTTTCCTTAGATCAAGGAGAGGTTTTCAACATGTACAATGAGATCCCTAGCATTGCTGCGAAAGATGATTTCGAGATGAAGCTTACTGAGGCTGTCTTAGACCCACATTTTACGACAGAGACTGAAGAAGGAGCTCAAAAATTTCTAGAAAACTTGATCGGATATTACATCATCATGGAAGGGATCTTCTTCTATAGTGGATTTGTCATGATCCTTTCTTTCCACCGTCAAAACAAGATGACTGGAATCGGAGAACAGTTCCAATACATCTTGCGCGATGAAACCGTTCATTTAAATTTCGGGATTGACTTGATTAATGGAATTAAAGAAGAGAATCCAAATCTTTGGACTGAAGCTTTCCAAGATCATATCATCGATCTCGTCAAACAAGCTGTCGAGCTAGAAGTCACATACGCCCAAGATTGCCTTCCTAAGGGTATTTTAGGTCTTTCCGCTCCGATGTTCCGAGAATATGTACAATACGTGGCAGATCGAAGATTGGAAAGAATTGGACTGAAAACGATCTTTAAATCCAAAAACCCATTCCCTTGGATGAGTGAGACCATCGACCTCGGCAAAGAAAAAAACTTCTTTGAAACCAGAGTCAACGAGTATCAATCTGCAGCCAGCCTAGTCTGGAACTAATATCCGCATTTCTGCATTCTTCTCCGGAAGAATGCAGAAATTTCTTTAAAAAATTCAAACCATTTACCTCCCCCCCACCTGCTCTGACATAAAAAAATGAAAGAAGCCGGAACCTTAAAAAATTCGATAGCCAAAAATAAACCCTAGCCTTTAGACTGTGCAGTAATAATATCTGCGCCGTCGTTGGCGAGGGTCATTCAAAGAACAAATCATAAGGATGTAGAAATATCGACCTTGGCAAAAGCAATTTACTTATAGTTTTTCTAAGGAGCAATCCATTTGATTAAAAGAAAAACGAGGTAAATGATGCTTATTGCAAATCCGCCCTATATGGGAATAAAAACCTTTCTACAGGTCCCTTATTCTCCTGATTTATCTAAAAGCCCTAAAGTTGCGATCTTGGGCATTCCTTACGATCTAAATGTAACCAACAGACCTGGAGCTCGATTTGCTCCGGAAGCGATCCGAAAAGCTTCTACTCTTCTTTGTGAAGGCTTCCAAGGAGAAGAGGTATTGGATTTTGGAGACATCCTAAATGGACTTAAAAACACACCTCAAGAAACTTTTGAAGAAATCACAAACTATCTCACTCGAGTCTTGGAAAAGAAAATCATTCCCGTTTCTATAGGGGGAGATCATTCCATCACACTTCCGATTCTTCGAGCGATGGCAAAGCACTATAAACAACCAATCCCTCTGGTGCATTTTGATGCCCATCCCGATACATGGGAAGAAAATTGGGGCATGAATTCTGGTCATGGAAGTTTTTTATTTCATGCAATTAAAGAAAACCTCATAGACGGTGCCAACAGTTTCCTTATTGGAATACGCTGCCCCCTTGATTCTAAGACCTGGGAATTTACCAAAAAACACATAAAACATGTCTATTCCGCAAATGACATTCATGAAAAAGGATTGCAACCACTTTTAGAGGACCTTAACTCTCTTAAAGGAAAAAACGCCTATTTAACATTTGATATAGACGCACTAGATCCAGCATACGCTCCAGGAACCGGCACACCTGAAGTAGGAGGACTTACCCCCTGGCAAGTCAAGAAAATTTTCAACGCGCCCATTATGAGAGAAATTCAATGGAAAGGAATGGATTTGGTAGAGCTATCACCTCCGTATGATCACGCTGAAATTTCAGCGGTTGCGGCAGCTTATATCATTTACCATTTCATTAACATTTTAACATACAAGGAAGATAGATTCCCCTTCCGATTCTATTAAAAACAAAAAAACTAATAAATAATAAATAATAAGTTTACGACAACAATAAAACAAGAAAAACAAAATCATTCACACCAAAGGATAATGAATGGATAAAGATTGCTATGGCATGCACCTAACGTTACGCATAAAAAATGTTGAAAAATCAGATCTTTTAAACGATAAAACCGTAATTCACGAATTTCTTATCAAGCTTGTAACAGACATCAAAATGCGCATTTTAGCTGGACCTCTCGTTGCCGAAGAATGTTCAACAGAAGGAAAAAGCGGATGCTCAGGTTTGATTTTACTATATGAATCTCATGCCGCAATCCATACTTATGTTGATCTTAAAGAAGCGTTTATCGACATATTTTCTTGTCGAGAATTTAACGTTGAAAGCGTACAGGGAACAATTAATGAATTTTTCGGCTCTCATGAGATTGTTGAAGAACAAATTTGCGACAGAGGATTTCACTGGCAGACAAATTTACAACAAACACTCAAAGAGTGGACTACAACTCGAGTCTAAATCGATTAAAAAGCGAGCTCAATTTGAGCTCGCTTTTCTTTTTCCAACAACTCAGACAAGCTCCTTATTTTCACCAAAACTTGGATTTTATATCTTTTCTTGCTAATGTGTAGAGATACCCAAAAAAAGCTCTATGAAAAACACAGGACTTAAAAAACTCATGAACCGCCCTTTTCTACAAAACGCTGAAGAAACTTATTTAGATTTCAAAGCTTTGCGATGTACCCGTATTGAAGAGTTAAACTGCTATTTTCGAGAACTCGTTCATGAGCCTACTGGCGCTCACGTCATCCATATAGAAAACGACGATCCAGAAAACCTTTTTTGTCTATCTTTTCGCACCCTTCCTCAAAATTCCCGAGGAGTTCCTCACGTCTTGGAACACGTAGTTTTATGTGGATCTAAAAAGTTCCCTGTAAAAGACCCATTTTTCTCTATGACGAGAAGAAGTTTAAACACCTATATGAACGCCCTTACAGGTTCTGATTTCACCTGCTATCCCGCGGCAACTCAAGTGGAACAAGATTTTTACAACCTCTTGAGCGTATACGTAGATGCTGTTTTCCATCCGGAGATAAAACAGTTAAGCTTTTTACAAGAAGGTTGCCGTTTAGAGTTTACTACTCCAAACGACCTAGACTCTCCTTTACAATTTAAAGGAATCGTTTACAACGAAATGAAAGGAAGCATCTCTCCGGAATCTAAACTTTGCCACCTATCTTTAGAGGCCCTTTTCCCAGATCTTCCTTATGCAAATAACTCTGGAGGCGACCCCAAAGATATCCCTCATTTAACTTTTGAAGAGCTCGTAGCCTTCCATAAGACATATTACCATCCAAGCCGTTGTCTTTTTTTCTTCTATGGATCATTCCCTTTGAAAAAGCATCTAGACTATCTTCAAGAGAATGTGTTCTGTAATGTAGAACCAAAACTTCCGCTCCCTCCCCTTCCTAAACAACCCCGTTTTACGCAGCCAAAAACACAACATTTGACCTATGCCGTAAGCGAAGAACAACTGTCTCAAGCAAAAGCCATGGTCTCTTTTGGATGGCTCACTTGTGCCATCACAGAGCAAGCCGAGCTTTTAGCTCTTTCCGTTCTCGATAGCGTTCTAATGGAGTCAGATGCATCTCCTCTAAAAAAAGCCTTTTTAGAATCAGGTCTTTGCATGCAAGCAGATGCTCTCATGGATCCAGAACTGAGCGAAGTGCCCTTCATTCTAACTTTTAAGGGATGTAAGGAAGAAGATGTAGACAAACTGAAAGATTTTGTATTTGAAACCTTGCGACTTTTAAGCGAAAAACCTTTTTCTGATAAGCTTATTCAGGCAGCGATTCATCAAATAGAACTATCACGCACAGAAATCTCTCAAGACCATGGACCTTTTGGGCTCAATCTCTTTTTCAGATCCGCCCTTACTAAACAGCAGGGAGGAGATCCTCTCTACGCCCTACGGATTCATTCACTTTTTGAAGAACTCTTAGAGAAGACGCAAGACCCCTTATACTTACCAGGTCTTATCAAGAAATATTTCCTAGATAACCCTCATCATGTACAAACAGTTTTACTTCCCGATTCTGGCTTAGAAAAGAAAGAAATCGATGAGGAAACAAAGCTTTTACAAACTATCCAAAAGAGCTTATCTCAAACACAAAAAGAAGAGATTTGCCGTCAAACAAATCTTTTGGAAAAAATGCAAAAAGAAATTGAAGAACAAGATGTAGATTGCCTTCCAAAAATCACGTTGGACGATGTGCCTCTGCTTCCCAAAGACTTCCCTTTAAAACACCAAGAAAAAAAATCTTCCCTACAGATTTTTCATCATGCATGCTTTACCAATTCCTTAGTCTATGCAGATCTTATTTTTGATATGCCTAGTATAGAAGTAGAAGAGATCCCCTACGTACAACTGCTACTCTCTTTTTTACCCTCAGTTGGCTCTGGAGGAAGAGATTATGTAGAGACTCTGCAAGAAATTATGGCCTATACAGGAGGCATATACACTTCTTCCTCTTTGCATGTACAAGCTAAAGATCGCAAAGCAGTAAACCCAGCTTTTTCTATTCGAGGAAAGGCTCTTGGTAAAAATGTGGACAAACTTTTTACTCTTATGAATGATATCGCACAATCTGCAGATTTCACCGATTCTAAAAGAGTGAAAGAGCTCGTTGAGCAAGTTCATTCATCCTTGCAAAACCGCGTCGCAAAAAGCGCTCTACGTTATGGAGCAAACCTCGCCTTGAGTGGTTATGGAGAGGCTTCTTACTTTTCCAACCAAGCATCAGGAATCCCTTACTTTCACTTTATAGAACAATTAGCAGCCGATCTACCTAAGACAATCCCTCTTTTAATAGACAAGCTCACAGCTTTGAAAGATAAACTCTTTTCCTTTCACAACACACATCTTGTACTTTCTTGCGATCAGGCGTTATATGAAGAAATCTTGAAAAAAAATCCCCAATCTTTTTTTTCTTTTCCTCAAAAGCCGTTCTCTCCTTGGAAGCATCACTTTCCGATCACCCCTATCGCCTCTCAAGGAAAAATCATTACATCCCAAGTGGCCTATAACATCCAAGCATATAACGTCGCTCCCTACATTCATCCTCACGCATCAGCTCTGTCCGTGGCCTCTCAGCTATTTGAACACGTAGTCTTGCACAATCGGATCCGAGAAATTGGCGGAGCCTATGGAGCTGGAGCTAGCTACAATTCCTTTACAGGCAACTTTTACTTCTATTCCTATCGAGATCCTCAAATCAGTTCTACTTTTAAAGCATTTGAAGAAGCGATCCAAACGATTGCTGAAGGAGATTTTACCAATCAAGATCTCGAAGAAGCCAAGATTTCCATCGTGCAACAAATGGACTCTCCCGTCGCTCCGGGCAGTCAAGCTATTTTAGCCTACAATTTATATCGAGATGGCAAAGACAAACAGATGCGAGAAGCCTATAGAACCTCTTTATTAAATTTGACTGCTGCTGACGTACAAAACACTGTAAAATCGGAATTTATCTCTCCGCAAAAAGCATCCGTAAAAATCAGCGTAGCAGGCAAAGATCTTTTTACTAGACAAGCCCCGGAGCTTACTGTATCACCATTGTAGAATGTGTGTATTTTAGATTTGATTTTTTTTGACCTTCAAGAGAAAATCATTTTTTTTCACCCTATAATACTTTAAGGAGCAACTCCATGATGTCTTTACATTGGATAACTACGCTATGTGCTGTGACGTCTCTCATAGCTCTTCCTTCCTATGCTTCTACTCAAAGCTGTGGAACAGACTCTACCGCCCCCTGTGGAGCTTCTATACCATCTCCTACTTCCGTCTCTAAAATGTTTACTGCCGTTGCAAAACAATGCACCCCAGCAGTTGTCTTCATCCGAGCTGAGGGAGCCGATGATATTGCGGATAATGAAAGACAACAAACAGACCCTTTTACAGACGAATTTTTTCAAAGATTTTTCGGAGCTCCTCATAAGCCTCATAAAAAATCCCCTCAAACAAGCCAAGGATCTGGTTTTTTTGTTACCTCTGACGGCTATGTAATGACCAATGCCCACGTAGTATCGGGAGCGAATAAAATTACCGTGAACTTTGATGATGGCAAAGAACTGGAAGCAACGCTTGTCGGTGCAGATACTCATACCGATATTGCTATTCTTAAAGTAGAAGGAAAAAATTTCCCATTTCTTCCCCTTGGCAACTCCGATGCGATAGATGTCGGTGAATGGGTTGTTGCTATTGGAAGTCCTTTTCAGCTTCAAGCATCTCTAACCGTAGGTGTTGTTAGCGCTAAAGGAAGACAAGATCTACAGATCACAGATCTAGAGGATTTCATTCAAACAGATGCAGCGATTAATCCTGGTAATTCAGGAGGACCTTTGATCAATCTCGAAGGAGAAGTCATTGGAATTAATACAGCGATAGTCTCAAGATCTGGAGGCTACATGGGCATTGGATTTGCTATTCCTAGCAATATGGCTAAAAACATTATGACCCAGATCATCGATACAGGATCTGTAACACGAGGCTTTTTAGGAGTTTCTCTACAACCTGTCGATAAAGACATCGCTGATGCTTTTCAATTAGAGAAAGCTGAAGGAGCTTTAGTCTCAGATGTTGTTAAAGGCTCTCCAGCAGACAAAGCAGGGCTCAAACAAGGCGATATCATCATAGAGTACAATGGCATCCCTGTAAAAGCTTTAGGAGCCTTTAGGAATGAAATCTCCCTCACAGCCCCAGGATCTACTGTAAAACTAAAGATCAACAGAAAAGGCAAAGTCCTTGCTATCAACGTGCTCTTAGGCACAGCAAATGATTCCATGGCCACTTCTGGAGCCTGTATGCAAAGGCTGGGCATTGATGTAGAAAATCTCAACCCTGAATTGCGCAGACAGCTCGGATATTCCAAAGGCGAAGAAGGCGTTGTGATTACCAAAGTTAAGCCAGGTTCTCCCGCAGCACTTGCAGGGATTAAGCCCGGATTTTTGGTCATTGCGATCAATCATAAAAAAGTATCGACGATAGATGAGTTTGACGAGGCGGCAAAAAGCCCCGACAACAAACAGCGCGTTCTTCTCTTAATCAAACACGGATCACTTACCCGTTTTTACTCGATCAAACTGCCTTAGTATTTGTAGAACTACATCCACAAAACGTGGATGTAGTTCTTTCTTACAAAAAATCTTCGTCAAATAAATCTACTAAATCTTCATCCGAGGGAATTTTCCCACTTTGAGAAAAATTTGATAGTGAGCTACGTACTGAAGACGTTGTATCAGGAGAGCCTGTTAAATTTTTTTGTGACAACAACACATCTACTTCTCCAATCATTCGAACAAGAGAACTATTATAGCCAGGTAACCGTCCTCTTTGATGAGGTTGCAATTGGGAAACATCTTGTTCAGATCGAGGGATATTGCTCAATATTCCCCCTATTTTCAATTCTATTTCTGGGCATTTAATAGGCTTTAACAGTTCCAATCTTTCGATAAGAATGCTTAGATTTTGCTTGATATTATGATATTGCAGCTGTGCGCGCTGTAAACTTTCCACTTCTTCTTTACCGGCAGAAGTATCACTTATTGGAGCTCTAGCCTGAGAAGGCATCTGAGGAGCTTTCGGAATAAACTTTTCTAGCATACCAGAGGAACCTTCAGATATTGCAAAAGATAATAAACCTGCCCTAATATCTTGCTCTCTTTTTCTATGCTGAGCATATTCTCTTCCCATAGCCATTGCCTCAGTCCGAGATGGAGGAAGGCTTTCAATCCAAGATCCTGAATAAAGAGATTTAATACTATCCATACATGCTTTGGTTCGAGATTCTAACTTGCTTATTTCTCCCGATAAAACATGTTCGTGTGCAGATCCTTTACAATCTTGTTTTTTGGACTGTAATTCCACTAAAAGTTTTTGGCATTCCTCCCAAGTTTTTTGTACTTGAGGAGGCGCTTCGGCTTTGGAATTACAATTGAAGTTACCTAATTGATCTATACGTTCAGTCAGCAATGTTTCTTCACATCGTTGAATACAACCTTCTATTTGTGGAAGTAACATATTTCTGACCTATAAAAACAATCACGTCCTTCATACAAAAAAAGGAAAATCACCCTTTTTTCACAGAGATCTTTTTCTTCTGAGGCTCTTCTAATTTTGAAAAGCACACTTTGAGCATTCCATCTTTACAGGTAGCTTCTGGAGACTCTTTTTCATTAACACGGCCAGGAACTGGGATTTGATAGAAAAAATGGCGATTGGTTTTGCGATAGAACTTACGATCTTTATCTTGGGTCTCTTCTTTTTTATCTGCTTTAATCCGTAAGATTCCCTTATCATAATTGATTTCGATCTCATCTGGCGTAACACCGGGAACCGCCGCTTCTATGTAGATATGATCTTGGTCCTCTGAAAGAGAAACATCCGAATGATCCATATAATGATCTAATGCTCCCCCCTCCTCTTCATCATCCCAAAAGAACGGAAGTAGCGCTTTTCTATCTTGTCTCATAAATAAATCCCTCCAAGCATCTGTTGTTATTATTAAACATAAAACAAGAAGAGTCAATTCATTTTTTAAACTAAACAGCGCTAATAATTACTACACAGCAATATAGATCAATTTTTTCAATTCAATGAAAGGCCGAGGGCAGAAAGCCCTCGCCCCCAAAGAAGAACAAAAATTAAGAGAATCCTTTAACTTAAGTCGCCCTCACTTTTGTCCAGCTTTTAATAGGAATAAACTACCGTCCAGCTTTTCTGCTTTTTTTAGGAGCTTTTTTTCGGCTCGCAACAGCGTGAACTTTAGCTTTTTTGTGATCATTTCGACCCGCAGCTTTAGATAATGCTACAAAAGGAAAGTCTAGATTAGTATCTTCTCCACGTCCTCGTAAAGCTGATCCATGGTAACGACCAACTTTTTCTGTAAATTCTCTTGTTAAAACTCTATACATAGCTAAAACAGAGATCGCGTTTGTCAAATCGTGAAAACGATTTCCAGCATCATGCTCACGATTTTTTTTCAAAACTAAAGCTTTTTTAGAATTATTACGATTTCTCATAAATTTCTCCTTATTATTTATTAATATTAATTAAAGAAAGCAACTAGCGAAAAATTTCACCAAAAACCTTCTTTCTTACAGCTCTTCTGCACTTGAGAAAAGCAAACTCTAAATATCCCCTAAGCACTCCTGCTGTAAGGAATACCCTTTTATTTCGCTTCGTAAATGGCCCCATTTCGACCCTAAAGTCATTAGGAAAGTAAAACGACAGTTACGTTAAACTAATTTTTCACATTAATTACGTTAAAGCTTACTAAACAGTAGGATAAAATCTTTTTCAAAGGAAAATGCAGACTGTGATTTAAGCGAACGTATTTCATGAAAGGCCGGAAACGCCTAGGTAAAGATCATCCTCAATTAGTAGAAAAACACCTCAAAAAAAACTGTTCGTACAATTTTTTCCAAGGCGTTTTTACTTGCTAAAACAGAATGTTATCTGCTTTTTCTACCGCTCGATTTTCTGTTCCCAAGAAACCATGAAACTTTTTTCTTGCTTGGAGCAGATTTTCTAGTAGATGTAGGCGCTGATCTTCCTGAACGCGCTGATGGAAGAATCGGATGCAGAGCTAACCACAATTGGAGCAATGGAAATCTAGAACGAGAAGAAGTTCCCCAAACAGGATTTCTAGGGCTTTCCATCAAATGTTTTAGAACTAGAGCTCTTAATAAAGAACGTTCACTCTGATCTCTCAAAGTACTATTCTGACGTCTTTTTATTAGCACAGATTTTTTACTAGGTTTACGATTATTCATAAAATTCTCCTTATTATTTATTAAAATTAAACAAAGAAAACGATTAGCAAATACTTTCACTAAAAGCTCTCTTTCATATAGATCTTCTCTACTTGAGAAGAACAAGCTTTAAGCATCCCTTTTTTATAAATATAGACTGGAACCGGGAGCTAATAAAAAATAACGATTAGTTCGAAAAGAAGGAGGGAAACTTTTATCTTGAGCTTCTTCTATAAAGTATAAGACTCCCACATCATCCTGCCACATGAAAGAAACATCCGTATTATATACAGTCCAGGGCAGATCTCTACACTTGCCAAACAAGGGGTTTGTTACCCTTCTATCTCGTCTCATAAATCATCCCATTTATTTATAATTTCATTATGAAAGAGAAATCGCAGTTATGTCAAATTATTTATTGCCACTAAAGACATTAACAACTAATAAACAGCAAGATAAAATCTTTTTCAATGCTAATTCGCACAAATAATCATCACATTAAACAGAAAAATCATCTCACGATTTTTGACACTCTTCATCAACCCATATCGCTTCTAGCTTGCACGCCTCTAAAACTCTTAGAATATCTTCCATTTTAGGATAAGCAACTGCACTATCATTTTGATCTGCTTTCAATACTTGCTCAACCAAAGAATAAACAAGATCAAAACATAACGCTTTAGAAAGCCATGTCTTCAAAGCTAACGATTTTTGATGTTTCTCCGTATTTTGCCAAGAAACGATTTTCCGGCAGATAGAGCCACACGTTTTCCTGGAAACAGTCTTATTAAATCGGCAAGAAAGCTTCCTTAAGACCTCTTTACGTTTTTTTAAAAATTCTTTCTTAATTTCCTTAGGATTTTCGCAAATCCGTTGAACCATTTGCTCAATGGCCTCATCTTCCTCGAAAGCAAAGACCTCCCTAAACCCATAAAGAAACACTTGTGCAATTAAAAGAACTAAACCATAAAGATCCGTTCTTTCGCCAATTTCCCCACGCATTCTCCTAGAACAGTCCCAATATCGATACGTCTTAGAGCTGATGGTTGGCTCTGAGGGAAAATACAAGCTCGTATCAAAATCGGTTAAGAGCGCTTTACATAACTTTTCAGGGCCAACAAAAATCCCTACATTTTCAGGCTTGATATCTCCATGAGAAATCCCATGCTGTCTAATAAGATCAATTCCTTGAGCGATATTTACCAAAAAAGAAATAAAGTCGAAAATCGTTAAAGGATAAAAAGTTTTTTCATCTAAGGGATCTATATAAATCCCGTCTTTTACGATCGCTTCCCCCAAGGTGTTGCTATACAAAGCTCTGTTAGCCTCCCACCTCATCTTCCCATTAGATTCCACATACCCCGCATGCCTCCTAGGAAGAGGTACAAAGTATTTTTCAGCTTCTGGAAGCTGTAAAATTGCATAGTGCATTTGAATATCTTCCGGATGTTTTTTCCGGCTTCGAGAAAGCATTTGCTTTTCCAGCAAAATCCTTTCTAAGGAAATTTCAGCACGCAAGCTTATTTTGGCGGTCTTGTAATTCCCCCCTCCTAATAAAGATCCTATGGAATAAATAACAACACGTTTTAACCCCACACAAACCCGAAAAGAAAAAGGCTCTTTATGAAACCGTTTTTCTGATCCCACTTCCGGACTCTCTTGCAAATAGCGACAAAGCACTTGATGAAGCTGATCTGTATAAGTATTTATTAGAGATGGGCGTTTTACTAGATGTGTTACAAACTGTCGAAGGAGATCTTTATCTACTTGTAAAACTTGAGTAGGAACGCTTTTTCTGCAAAGGCGAAGCTCTTGTAGTATTTTTTCTGCCTCTTGCAAAACCTGCCCAATTTTTTGCAAAGAAGGCATATGAGGTCCTGTTGTATGAATACTAAGAGGAGTCTCCCCTTTTTGCAGCCTTTCTTGCTGCTCTGCATTGACATCTATGGCCATTTTCAACACTGAAGAAACTAAGGGAAAGACAGCCATTTTTTCTGCAAACTGCTCCAGAATACAAATCTGAAACCCCTCTTCTTCTTGAATTTTCAACAAATCTACATATTTTAAAAGAGCCTTAGAAAATTCCTTATGAAATCCTCCATACTGATTCTTAAGTTCTAGAATTTTCCCATAATGTAGAGGAAAAAGCTCCTTTTCTAATCTATTTAAAGCGCATTTTTCCTGTTTTTCAACATCCCAAGTGTCACTGGGACGAAATACCAATGAAAACAGCATAGCCATAAGCTGAATCAAACCAAAAAGATCCGTATCTAAAGACGCAAAATTCTCATAAGCTAACGCATTCATCCATCTATGGGATGCACGACATGGCCCATTTTTAGTAGTCAGGTACATAAACTCATTTAAACGGGAGGTAACCTGACCGTTAGACCTTTGAATGGCAATAGAGGTAGGGTTTATATATGCATATACTAAACCATGGATCGACAGAATTTCGATTTCAGAAAGAACTTGCCGTAAAATCGCTATAATCTGAGAAGCCGATAAAGAAAATTGATTATTCGCAAGTTCATTTCCTAACGTTTTGTAATAAGGGCCTTTGCTTGAGAGCGTAAAATCTGGATGCTCATATATAGACAGAGGAAGCAATCGCTTATAGAGAAAAGGAACTCTTTCCTGTAAAAGCACTCTTCCTTGAGCTTCTTGCTCGTATAAATCTTTTGTTCCGCAATCAACGTGAGATGTATAGCAAGAAGTCTCTTTCGAATCTAAAGAAAATACAGCCTCTGATGCGAGCATCTCTTGTAGACCATTACTTTCCAGCAAAGTATCTTGCCTATTTTTGAGATCATTGGGAAAGCAAAGAAGCCGGATTTCTTTTTCATCCTTTTTAAAAAGAGCAACAATACCGGACTCTGGAGGGAAGAGGTTCTCTATTTTTGTAGTTGTTTGCAGGATGTACTTATCACAAGCTTTCTCCATTGCCTCTTCTAAATAAGCTGCATGAGTAGATATATATTCCTTATAGCAGCTTTCTGGTAAAATTTTTCGCACAAATTTCCCATAAGGAATTTGCGATAAAAAAGCATCTTTCACATGATTTTCATGCTTCATAAGTCACCCAAGAAAATTACAAATTACACAAACGATCTAATTAAAAAATAAAACAAAAAAGCACCTCGAAAAAACGTTCAACCTACTATTTTTCCAAGGTGCTTTTACTTATCTAAAACAGAATACTATTTGCTCTTTCTAGAGTTCTTTTTTTCATTTCCAAAAAACCACTCTAACGTCTTTGAATTGCTAGAAGTACGTTTTTTTGATTCAGTACGGAAAGGACATTTTTTATCGCCACATCCCTTAGAAGAAAGAATCGGCTGAAGTATTATATAAAGAGCGATCAAACGTTCTAGACGTTGAAGACGTTCAGGATCTCTTTTTGGTCTTGGCTCTGGAGAGCGAGAGCTAACAGGATTTCTGGTTCCTGTTAAGTATTTATATAAAGCTATAGCTGGAGCCTTCTTGACCAGATCTCCAATATGACGTTTAACTTCATTTTCTCTACGTTTTTTAATCAACACGGCTTTTTTACTTGGTCTATTATTACTCATAAATTCTCCATTATTATTTTTTTAAAAACAGCTTATTTACTAATAATAGCTAAACAATTTAGCTATCCAAACACACACTTATTTTTTTTACACTTACTTGAAGCTGCCTTTTTTATTGAGGCACGTCGAGTACGTTTTTTTTCACTTGATAAAACGGTTTCCATTGCTAGAGGAAGAATAGGATGATTAACCATAGAGCGAATCGGCAAACTCTGATCTTTTCGTTTTCTTGACTTTTCGCTACGAACAGCTGAATCCCAAACAGGTGGTTTTGTTCCTGTCAGAAATTTGTGTAAAGCTAAAGCTGGTAAGTTAGCCATTAAATCACGAACACTCTCCGCAATTTCTTTTTCACTTTTCTTAGAATGTCTCACAAACTTCTCCTATTATTTTATTAAATATTAAACAAACAACAAAACACAATTAACGCTAACGTCATTATGAAAGCGAATCAAAAGATATGTCAAATTATTTTTTTACATTAAAAGCATAAAACATTACACATCAAAAAGATAAATTTTTTTTTTATTGATGAAGTGATCACTATTAGAGCTAGCAAAACCCACCTAAAAAACTTTATTTTCCAAGATATAGATTAAATCCTCTTCCCACGAACCATAGTTTTTTTGATTTGCTGGCCAGGTAGAATAGGCTTTATGTTTAGCAAATCTATATTCAGGCCACTGAAGATCGTGCCCTTCCTTAATAGCAGTTCGTATAATTTTAGCTAAAATGAAGGATCGGATGAAAAAGAAGAATAAGCGCTATCTAATAGAATAAAATCTGATAGGACAGAAAGGCGTAAAACAGCCTCTCTCATTCCTTAAAGACTTACTAAAAAACATAAAATTCATCGACTAAGGCAAACTCAATAAATTCAATAAAATGGATACTGACTGTAAAGAGCTTGCCAGCTTCTTCGAGTAACAAGCATTCTATTAATCATTCTTAGAACACCTGCAAAAATCTCCTCTCTCGATTGTAAGGATACGTTGGATTCAGGATTACTCCTAATCCTACACCCTCATTATCAGCCCCTTCGACACCAAGAAATCTTCTAAGTCTTCCGCTGTATAGCCTGTATTCTGCAAAAACGCCTCGATATCTGCTTCTACTTCAGCTGCTGTAATGTTATTAGACTTCAAAAAATTCTCGATATCTGCTTCTAGTTCAGCTTTTGTAACGCCCGTATTCTGCAAAAACGCCTGGATATATGCTTCTACTTCAGCTGGCGTAAAGCCCATAGACTGCAAATAGAATAGAAGCATAGGAGGAACCACGAAAATAGGCAATGGAAACATAAATAAAAATTGCATAATATACTCCTTATTTAATATTAAAAAATTATCATCAACAAGAAAGCGACTAGTAATTCTTAAAAAAATCACCTATTACAGATTTCCTATAACGAAAAAAGCTAACTTAAAATACTCGCTTTAGGGGGAACTTTCTGAACCCACAAACCTATACCGCTTTCTAAAGTCATTATGAAAGCAAAATAAGAGTTTGGTCAAATTATTTATCCACACCAGAAGCGCAAAGTACTACTCATCAAAAAGATAAAATATTTTTATAGAAAATGACGACTATTAGACTTGGCTAAGACTCGCAGAATGGGCTGTATTTTCTTGAGCTCGATTTAAAGCCTCTCTTACAGGAGCATAGCTTTTACGATGGATAGGACACGGTCCTATCTCTTGAAGAACTTGGATATGTTGACGAGTAGGATAACCCTTATGTTTGGCAAATCCATATTCAGGCCACTGAAGATCGTGCCCCTCCATAATAGCGTCACGTGTAACTTTTGCTAAAATGGATGCGCAGGCAATAGAATGAGATAAATGATCCCCTTTAATGATCGCTTGGGAGCGATCGGATGGAAAAGGAGAATGAGTGCCATCTACTAAAATAAAATCGGGTTGGACAGAAAGGTGCAAAACAGCCTCTCTCATTCCATGAAGAGTTGCTTGGAAAATATTCAATTCATCGACTACGGCAGGCTCAATGACTTCAATAGAATGGATAATCTTAGGATGGGTTTTGATCTGAATATAAAGAGCTTGTCTTTGTCCGGGAGTAAGTTTCTTACTGTCATCTACCCCTTCAATAAAAAGCCCCTCAGAAAGCATACAAGCAGCTACAACAAGAGGACCCGCTAAAGGTCCTCTTCCAGCTTCATCTACCCCGGCTATCTTGCGATGCCCCTTTTTCCTTGCAGTCTTCTCAAAATAAAGAGCTCCCTGCAAGGAAGAAGGTTGGTAAAAAGAAAAGACCATTTGATCGGTACTATCCTTCTTGAACAACAGGTCCTGCTACTACTTTCTTGTCTTTTTTCATGATCTGCTCTTTAACTTTCGCAGCTTTTCCTGAAACGCCTCTTAAATAGTACAATTTCGCTTTACGTACTTTTCCAGATTTGAGGATTTCGATCTTAGCAATACGGGGGCTGTGCAGTAAAAATACTCGCTCCATTCCAGATCCATAAGATACTCTATATAATGAAATCGTTGCAGAAAGTCCTTTTCCTTTACGGGAAATCACAGTTCCGGTAAAAACTTGAATCCTTTCTTTTTCCCCTTCAATAATTCGAGTGTGCACAGAAATCGTATCTCCCACTTTAAAATTGGGAAGATCGGACTTAAGCTGCTCCTTTTCTATCGACTGAATCAATTCACACTGTTGCATGTTCTCTCCTTACCTAACTTGTAGTCTCTGATAATAAATCAGGACGAACCTTTTTTGTTTTTTGTAATGCTTGCTGGTACTTCCACTTACGGATCTCCTCATGGTGACCACTCGATAAAACGGAAGGAACTACAGATCCTTCAAAATCATAGGGTTTTGTATAGTGGGGGCCATCAAATACTCCTTCTTGAAAGGAATCTTGATAGGCCGCCTCTTCATTTCCAATTACCCCCGGAATAAACCTCGATACAGCATCCACCAACACGATGGAGGACAAACATCCATTGGTAAGGACATAATCTCCGATGCTGATCTCTTCATCGATCTCCGCATCTATTACGCGTTGATCGATTCCTTCGTAATGACCACACACCAAAAGGAGATGGTCCTCTACAGCTAATCTCTCACAGGTTTTCGCAGTAAGCAGCGATCCTTGCGGGGAAAGATGGATGACTCTAGTCTTCGGAGTTTTCAAATATCGAATCGCTGTACAAAGAGGTCTTGGCATGAGTACCATTCCAGGGCCTCCTCCGTAAGGACGATCATCCACTTTTTTATGTTTTCCCTCAGCAAAATCCCTGAGATCGACAAGCTCTATATCTAAGATCCCGTTCTCCTTTGCTCTTTTGATCATACTAACATCAAAAGGCCCCCGAAAATAATCGGGGAATAAAGAGAGAATGTGGATCTTCATTCCGCTTTCTTACTCGCTCTTTTTTTCGCAATTTTTTTCATGCGAAGAGATTTTTTGTGTTCTTGGAACTGCTTTAACACCGCAGGCGCTATTTGTGCAGTCAAAGATTTCACTTGATCAGACATCTCAGCTCCTTGCAAAAGCCAATACATCACTCGATCTGCATCCATTGCGCAGGCATTTTCTGTCAAATGAGGCAGATAAAAGCCGAGTTTTTCTACGTACTTTCCATCGCGTCTTGTGCGAGCATCTGCTACAACAATTCGGTAGGTTTGTCTGTTTTTGCTTCCTTGTTGTCTTAAACGAATCTTTAACGCCATAAAAAATTCTCCTTTTTTCCAGCCTCTTTTTGCCATTGCTTTTTCATGCTGGGCATATCTTTAAAAAATTGTTTCATTTTCTTGAAACCTTTTACCATACGGTTCACATCATCGATGTGCACTCCACTTCCTTGAGCGATACGTCTTCTACGCCCCGGGATCAGATCAACTTTTTCTTCTCGTTCTTCCAGAGTCATCGATAAAATCATCGACTCTGTCTTTTGAAATTCTTTCTCATCAATGTTGAGCTCATCCAAAGAAGGAATTCCAGGAATCATTTTGAGTAAGCTCTTAAAAGATCCCATCTTTTTCATATTGGACATCTGCTTGAGATAGTCACTATAAGTAAAAGAAGCTTTGAGCAACTTTTTCTCTAATTCTTTTCCTTCTTCTTCGCTAAAATGTTCTTGAGCCTTTCTAACTAAATTAACTACATCACCCATTCCAAGAATGCGATCTGCCATCGATTTAGGAGTAAAAGGCTGAAGGTCGTCAATCTTCTCTCCGATCCCCTCAAACTTTAACGGTTTACCAGTCACTTCACGAATAGAAATAGCAGCTCCTGCTCGAGCAGTACCATCCAACATCGTCAGAATCGTACCAGTTATCGCAATGCGCTGATCAAACTCTTGAGCTGTCTTAACCGCATCTTGTCCCGTGCTAGCGCTAGCCACAAATAAAATTTCTTGAGGATCTAAAAGGGTCTTTAACTCTTCTAGTTCCTGCATTAACGCTTCATCTAAATGCAAACGACCTGCGGTATCAACAATAAGTAAATCGTATGCTTCTTTCTGTGCTTTTTCTAAAGCAGCCGCGGCAACTTTCTTCGAAGAAGTTTCTCCCTCTATAGAAAACACAGAGACCCCTACTTGCTCTCCCAGTTTTTTCAACTGCAAGATAGCTGCAGGTCGTTGTAAGTCACACGCCGCTAATAAAATCTTTTTTTTCGCATCTTGCTTTAGCAAATAGCGAGCAAGCTTTGCAGCTTGCGTTGTTTTTCCTGACCCTTGTAATCCACAGAGCATGAGCACAGATGGACTTTTCCTAAGATGCAAAGAAACTTCTTCAGCTCCCATAAGCTCTACGAGTTCTCTATGCACAACTTCCACAAATTGCTGCCCGGGAGATACAGATTTAATAACTGCGTCCCCTAAAGCTTTTTCCTTAACTCGCTTAATGAACTGACTTGCAACCGTATAGTTCACATCCGCATCGAGTAAAGCCAGGCGTACTTGCCTAACAGCATCGGAAATATTTTCCTCTGTCAGGGTACGTTTTCCTGCCAAGGAACTAAAAAGCTGCTGAAATTTCTCTGTTAAATTTCCTAACATAGTATAAATATTTACCTTGGCAATGTTTTAGGTTGCTGCATAGGATAAACTAGAAAGTTATTCTCTTTCAAGGAAAAAGAAGCGATCCTTTCCAGACCAGTCCTGCTCCAACCTCTTCTGAATCCAACAAGAGTCAGAAAATATTTCATTAACTGCTTTTCCCTGCAAATACCCAATCTCTAAAAACACTTTAGCACCCGGGCTAGTATAATATGGAAGCTGCAACGCAAGCCTCTCATAAAACTCCAATCCAGTAACCCCACCCACAAGGGCAGATTTCGGTTCAAATCCCTTTACAGAGAAGGACAACTCTTCGTATTCTTGCGCCGAAATATAGGGGGGATTGCAAAAAATATAATGTGCTTTTTTTCCTTCAAAAGGAGAAAACAAGTCCCCTTGCAAAAAATCCACTTCTAACTGATTAGCTTTAGCAGCTTTTTGAGCCACAGCAATGGCAGGTTCACTCAAATCAGAAAGAGAAACAGAAAGATCTGGAAACTTTTTTTTCAAACTGAGCCCAATACACCCTGATCCCGAGCATAAATCCCAAAGAACCTTGCCCTTCAAATCCTCTAATCCTAAAATATGCGCAGCACGATCCACTAAAATCTCCGTTTCCGGACGAGGAATGAGCACATCAGATGTAACAGGAAGCTCTAAACCATAAAAATCCACTTTAGCAAGGATATACTCCACAGGCTCTTGCTTAGCCGCCCTCTGCAAAAGAGAACGAAATTTAGCAAGTTCCGGCTCCTGCAGCGGACACTCAAACTGCATATAAAGATCAAGTCGTTTTACGCCCAAGGAATAAGACAATAAAGTCTCTGCTACAAGACGAGGAGCTGTAACATTTTTCTCCTGCAAATACTGCATCGACAGACGGAGCACTTCTCCTAAAAGTTTCACTCAGAAGCTCCAGACAGTTTTTGCTCATAATAGTGCTTAACCAAAGCTTCTGTAATCTCTTCCAAGTCCCCATCCATAACACGATCAAGTTTATAGAGCGTAAGATCGATTCTATGGTCTGTTACGCGATTTTGAGGGAAATTATAAGTTCGAATCCTCTCTGAACGATCTCCACTTCCCACCTGAGAAGAACGAAGGCTTGCAACTTCTGCTTCTGCCTTCCTTCTTTTTTCTTCAGAAATCTTTGCAGTCAAAAGCCTCATAGCTTTATCTTTATTTTTATGCTGACTTCTTTCTTCCTGACAATACACAACAGTTCCCGTTGGCATGTGCGTAATACGCACAGCAGAGTCCGTTGTATTAACGTGCTGACCTCCAGCTCCAGAAGCTCGATAGGTATCGATTTTTAAATCTCTTTCGTCGATGTCGATCTGCTCTTCTTCATCTGGCTCTAAAAGCGCCGCCACAGTTACAGCAGAGGTATGAACCCTTCCTTGAGCTTCAGTCTTAGGAACCCTTTGAACCCTATGAGTCCCCGCTTCATACTGCATAAAACGGTAAGCATTAACTCCAGAGATCAACATGATATATTCTTTAAACCCACCCATTTCCGAAGGAGTAGCCGTCAAATGCTCGTATTTCCATCCCTTTTGATCGGCATAGCATTTATACATCCGAACGCAATCACCAACAAAAATAGCCGCTTCATCGCCTCCAGTTCCCGCCCTTATCTCCAAAATAAAATTACGACTATCCCGAGGATCAGGAGGAACAAGAAGGGTTTCTAGGCGTTTAGAGGTTTGAGGAATCGATTCTTGCAAACGCAGCACTTCTTCTCTTACGATTTGCAAAAACTCTTCATCTTCCTCTTGCCTTAAGAGAATCTGATTTTCTTCTAATTGTTTTTTCGACTCAAAAAAGCTCGTCCAAGCTTCCTTAACTTCTGACAGATACGCATGCTCTTGCGTTAAAAGACGGTATTCTTTTTGATCAGAGAGAACATGCGTCTGTCCCAAAAGCTCTTCCACTTTTTCTAGACGGGATAACAGGTCGCGTATTCTCTCTTCCATAAAGTTTGTTTTGCCTACTTCGCTTTCTTATCGCTTTTCTTAGCTGTCGTCGCCTTCTTAGCTGAAGGAGCCTTCGCTGAAGGGGCCTTCACTGAAGGAGCTTTCTCTTCGCTTGATTCTTTAGCTTTTACAGGCTCAACATCGGACAATTTCTTTCCATACTTCTTCAAGAACTTATCAACACGACCTTCAGAGTCAATAAGCTGATTGCTCTTCGTATAGAAAGGATGGGAAGCAGAAGAAACAGACACTTTGTACACAGGATATTCTTTTCCTTCATACATCTGTTTTTCTTTAGGTTGTAGCGTTGAACCACAAACAAACTTAAAATCTGTGGAAGAGTCCACAAAAAGGATATCTTGATAGGGAGGATGTCCTTGTTTTTTCATAAATATACTCCTAATGACCTTATGCAATAAAAATCAGATAGTAAAACGCACTATACTATTAAAGACAAGTCTTTTCACACTGGCTGCTCTTTTTTCCAAGCCAGATAAGCCATCCTCGCCGTTAAAATCCCTTCTAACACCCCTTCCTCATATCGAAAGTGAGGATGACGCTCCAATTCCGGAAAGTCATTTGGCTGCAACAAATCATCGTCCGTAAGATAAGGAATAAGTTTATGAGCAAAATTTTTAACCCTCTCCCTTTGCTGCTGCGCCAATTCATCAAATACCATTTCCAGCATTCTCTCCCCTCCTTTTCTGAAAAAATGTTTTCATGAGTTGAGAAGCAGGCTCTGCCAACACCCCTCTAGAAACAGGAAACTCATGAATAGGATGTTTTTGAGAAAGAAGAGAAACAAAACTACCATCGGCCCCCTGACGAATATCCATAGCTCCCCAGACAAGACGTTGCACACGAAAGGAAAAAAGTGCTCCCGCACACATGCAACACGGTTCCAACGTTGTATATAATGTCACATCAAAAAGACGCCATCTCCCCAAAACTTCTGCAGCCCTCTTCAAGCAAAGCAGTTCCGCGTGAGCAGAAGCATCTTTCAAAGATTCAACCTGATTAAAAGCTCTTGCAATAACCTTCCCCTCTCGCACAGCTACAGATCCCACCGGAACTTCCTCTAAAGCAAAAGCCTTCCTAGCCTCTTCTAAAGCCTCTTCCATAAACTGACGATCAAAATCAGATTCCATATTTTCTCAAAAAATCCTACACTAAAATTAAAAGAATATTATTCTTTCACTTTCCACAAAGCCTGTCTACTTATTTTCTTAAAACGATCAATAATTTAGATAAATTTATAACCATTCCCCTTTAAGCTTCTTTCTGATACGATTATGGACAGAGTAAGTCTGTTAGGATGTTTGTCGATATAGAACGGCAAGAGATGTTAAAAAGTTTAAGTTGATCGCTTTTGCCATTTACGGTATACTACCTACTATGTTTTATATTTTTTAAGTTTTGTCTACCTTTTCATAACTCTCAATTACAGGGAGAATATATAAGATGCCTTTAGATAAGCGTACCAAGGATGAAATCACAGTAAAATTTCAGTTGCATGATAAAGATACAGGTTCTGCCGATGTTCAAATTGCTATTTTAACAGAGAGAATCATAGAACTTACAGAGCATCTGAAAGTCGCTCCAAAGGACCATAGCTCCAGGCTGGCCCTTCTCAAATTAGTCGGACAAAGAAGAAAACTTCTCGACTATTTGAACTCAACGGATACTAAGCGATATCAAAGTTTGATCGTCCGTCTAAATCTAAGAAAGTAAGAATCATTTTTTCTTTTTAAAACCACTTTGCGTCTTATAGATTCAAAGTGGTTTTTTCTTTCCCTTTGCTTTTCTATTCATTCCACTATACACTCACTAGCCTTAAGAGCTTAAAAGACTCTTAACCATAGTAGGTGCCTTGGATCATAAGGTCCACTAGATGAAAGGTCCATTTGGGCAGAAAAACCTTTTTCTTTCCAAATGGGTCAGTTCATCTCACTTGCTGTGGGTAATCAATTCTTACTTTACAAAGGAGTATTTTCGAATGAGCGACCTCAAACAACTACATATTTCCGTTGGCGGCAAAACGCTGACTTTTGAAACAGGAAAAATCGCAAGACAAGCTAACTGCGCAGTCACACTTCAGTGCGGAGAAACCATCCTTCTGACCACCGTATGTAGCGCAAAAAAAGCCGCAGAAGAAATAGACTTTCTTCCCCTTCGCGTAGACTACCAAGAAAAATTCTCCTCTGCAGGAAAAACCCTGGGAGGATTCATTAAAAGAGAAGGAAGACCTACCGAACGAGAAATTTTAATAGGTAGACTCATAGACCGTCCTATCCGTCCCTTTTTCGAAGAAGGTTATTTCAATGAAGTTCAAGTTCTATCATACGTCTATTCTTATGATGGAGTTAACGCTCCCGACCCGCTCGCTATCTGCGCAGCTTCCGCCGCGTTAGTTCTTTCAGACATTCCATTCATTAAACCGATCGCCGGAGTGCGTGTAGGACTAATCCAAGGCAAGTTCATCATTAACCCAACCATGGAAGAGCAAAAAAATTCAAAGCTCGACCTTTTAATGGCTGGATCTGAAGATGCAATTTTAATGATCGAAGGATATGCAGATTTTCTTTCAGAAGAGCAGATTTTAGAGGCGATTAATGAAGGGCATCAAGCCATTAAAATAATTTGCCAACATTTACACGATTGGCAAAAAATAGCTGGAAAAGAAAAAGATCGCAGCGCCCTACGAGCAACTCCGCACGACCTCATCAAAGAGATCTCCGCAAAATATGGAGCTACTTTAGACAAAGATCTTCGGATTAAAGAAAAGCTTGCTAGAGAAATAGCAATGGATAGCATCGCAGAAAGCATCCAAAAAGACTACTTCCCAGAAGGAGCCGAACCAGTCCATTCAAAAACAACTGTCGCCTACGCATTCAAACAAGCGCAAGCAAACGTCATGCGTTCCATGATTTTAAAAGAAAATCGCAGGATCGACGGAAGAACATGTACAGAAATTAGACCTATCAGCGTTGAGCAATCTCTTCTTCCCAGAACCCACGGAAGCTCTTTATTCACACGAGGAGAAACTCAAGCTTTAGCGGTAGTCACCCTAGGCGGAGAGGCCATGGGAATGCGTTACGAAGACCTCGATAACGGAGATGGACTACGAAGATTTTACCTACAGTACACCTTCCCTCCTTTTTCCGTTGGGGAAGTCGGCCGCATGGGCACCCCAGGACGCAGAGAAATCGGTCACGGGAAACTTGCAGAAAGAGCTTTACTAATGACAATGCCTCAACAAGAAGCTTTCCCATACGTAATACGCCTTGAATCTAACATTACCGAATCCAATGGATCCTCTTCCATGGCTTCTGTCTGTGGAGGTTGCTTGGCTTTGATGGATGCTGGAGTTCCTATTAAACATCCCATTTCAGGTATTGCTATGGGACTGATCTTGGAAGGAACTGAGTATGCAGTTCTTTCAGATATCTTAGGTACAGAAGACGCTTTAGGCGACATGGACTTTAAAGTCGCAGGAAACGCCGAAGGCGTCACAGCTTTTCAACTTGATATCAAGATCGAGGGAATCACTCCTCAGATCATGAAAGTCGCTTTGGCACAAGCAAAAGAAGGCAGAACCCACATCCTACATAAAATGTTAGAATCCTGCCCTAAAGCCAATGAGCAACTCTCTCGTTATGCACCTCGCATTGAGACCATTCAGATTAAGCCTAGCAAAATTGGAACAGTAATCGGACCTGGAGGAAAACAAATTCGGGCTATTACTGAGACCACAGGAGTGCAAATTGACATCAGTGACGATGGTCTTATCAGCATCTCTTCTACAAGCCCAGAAGCTATGCAGAAAGCTAAAGATATTATTCATGGTCTTACAGCGGAAGCAGAAGTAGGAAAAGTCTATAAAGGAAAAGTTGTCTCCATTGTCGCCTTTGGAGCCTTCGTAGAGATCCTACCAGGAAAAGAAGGTCTTTGCCATATTTCTGAACTAGCGCACCAACGTGTGCAAGCAGTAACAGATATCGTCAAAGAAGGAGATCTGATAGACGTCAAAGTCATTGAAACTAATGACCGAGGACAAATCCGCCTTAGCCATAAAGCAACTCTTCCAGCTCAGGCTCCTTGTAACAAATAATAGAAAATCAGCTTTGAAAAACCTCTTGAAGATATCACTTCAAGAGGTTTTTTGTTAAAAAGATTGAAAAAAATGAAAAACCCATGAAATAATGGGCGGAATTTAAAAGCAACTTTATTGCAATTATAGGATCTAACAAAAAAAATGGGCGTTTCTTCATTTTCTAAGCATCTTCCTGCGTTTATTTGGCATTTTGTCAAATCTCAACGCTGGGTCTTTTTCTTTGTATTTGCTTTGTCCTTAGTTTGGGCATTAGATGCAACTTTATGGCCTTATCTTTTAGGGTTCATTATTGATATTCTGTCAGAATATGATTTAATTAGAGATTCTGCTTGGCAAGCACTCAAATGGCCTGTACTTTCAGGAGCATGTCTTTGGATTTTTGTAGAATCCTCCTTTCGATGTAAGGGATTTTTACAAGCAAAAGCATTTCCACAAATCGAAGCAGATGTGCGGATGGCAATGTTTGACCACATCCAACGTCACTCTCCTAAATATTTTAATTCTCATTTTGCTGGGAGCCTTTCCAACAAAATTAATGACATGACGATACAGATCACTCTGATCTTACAAAACATGCTAACCCTCTTTCTTCCAGCTCTTGCCACCTGCGCTTTGACTATTTTTTTCTTTGCTCAAGTTAATAGTCTTTTTGCCATTATCGCAGTCTGCTGGATCCTAACGCACATTTCCATTTGCCTAGCATTTACCCGTAGATGCGCTCGTTTTTCTTACATCCATGGAGAAACAAGAAGTGCTCTGGCTGGAAAAATCGTCGATAGTTTGACCAACAACTTTGCCGTGAACCTCTTTGCTCGTTTTGGTTTTGAAAAAGCAAGAATTGGGATGTATCAAAAAGAAGAAAAATCCAAATACTATCAATCTAAGCGTTCGATTGAGATGATGTTCCTTTTTGTATCTACAGCTTTTTTGATCGGAGGATTTTCTCTTAACGGATTTATGATTCTTTATTGGATTCAAGGAAAAATCTCCACAGGCGAAGTAATTCAAGTCTTTAATACTACATGGAATTTGATCTTCATTCTTTGGTTTGCAGGAGAGGAAATGCCCCAGTTTTTCCA
Organism: Rhabdochlamydiaceae bacterium; assembly: GCA_019745395.1. Classification (GTDB taxonomy): domain Bacteria; phylum Chlamydiota; class Chlamydiia; order Chlamydiales; family Rhabdochlamydiaceae; genus CAIJXB01. Next base: position 30,683 of record JAIETG010000024.1, read on the forward strand.
ATCCATTGGACTTGCAAGTCAAGCTTTAAGCATTATGAAAGATCCTCAAGATGTTCTAGACATCCCTAACGCTCTTCCTTTACAAGTAACTCAAGGAGAGATCATCTTTGAAAATGTTTCCTTCCACTACGGAGATAAAACACTTTTTCAAAATAAAGATGTCCACATTCATGGCGGCGAAAAAGTGGGCCTTGTAGGATATTCCGGGTCTGGGAAAACCACTTTTGTCAATCTCATTTTACGATTATACCCTTTAGAAAAAGGGAAAATCCTCATAGATGGGCAAGATGTTGCAGAAGTAACTTTAGACACTCTTCGTAGCCAAATCGCCTTAATTCCTCAAGACCCTTCGCTTTTCCATCGTACCTTAGAGGAAAATATCTGCTACGGAAAACCCGACGCTTCTTATGAAGACATGATACAAGCTGCAAAAAAAGCACATTGTCAAGAATTTGTCGAAAAACTCCCTCTAGGCTACAAAACGCTGACAGGAGAAAAAGGAGCTAAACTTTCCGGGGGAGAAAGACAGCGAATAGCTATTGCCAGAGCAATGCTAACTAAAGCGCCTATTTTGATCTTAGATGAAGCAACTTCTGCGTTAGACTCTGTCACAGAAAACTATATTCAAGATAGTTTAGATAATTTAATTAAAGGACGCACAACCATCGTCATTGCGCATCGCCTTTCTACTTTATCTAAAATGGATCGCATCTTGGTTTTTGATCAAGGAAAGATCGTAGAAGAAGGGTCTCATGCTCAACTTCTCGCTAAAGAAGGCTACTATTCGAAGATGTGGCAAATGCAAGCTGGAGGCTTCCTACCAGAATAAATAAAAAAGGCCAAGAGTTTCACTCTTGGCCTTTTTTCTACCACTCAGCGTACTGAGGGGGGCTTTGCCCAATTTTCTTTGTGATACGTGGATAACGAACAGTATCATCCAGTTCTAGAACTTCTCTCACAGTGATCTGATGAGCCCAAATGTCATCATAATCAAAAAGATACAACATTACGTCTCCCTTTTCGAGTTTTAACTCCTGGATCGTTGCATCTTCTGTGATTCCACAGTCATCCTCTTCTTCGTCTCGAATTTCTGCTGGAACATAACGCTTTTCAGGAAACTCTGCAGAATCACTTAACTGAAATTCATATAAATGTTCTTCTTCTCGATCAAAAGCTCTAAAAATAGCGCGGTGAAGCTGCTCTAATGTTTGGTGTCCTGGGATTTCAATGGTCCGAGAAACTATCGGGTTTTCCTCACAAAACTCCTCTTCTACCATACCCTCTGTTAAGGTTACCTCTAATGCGTACACACGTCTTCTCATAAATTACAATCCTTGGCTAAAAATAGATCCGGACAATATAGGACGAGTTCACTAAAAAAATAAAGAAAAAATACACGAGTTGCTGATTATAGAAAATATTTACCCTGTTTTTTCAAAATCAGCACCAGGAAGTTGGAAAGTTTTGCTCCTTTCCCATTTTTGAAATTCTTTGGCAACTTTTTTAACAAGATTGTGATTCTGTTGGATAATTTGACCAAATTTTCTTGATTGTTGCTGAAGCAAAGGATCATAGATCGAGGGAATAGATTCTAAAGTAGACGCAAGTGATCCTCCACAGTCTGAATTAGGATTGATAATAGGTTGAGTTCTTTCCCAAAACCTAGCTAAATGTTGTAGATTGTGTTTTTGAGCTAATTCTATAGCATAAGTAAAAAATTTATCTTTATGAGGACGGCGCTCATAAAGAATAACCTTTCCTAGATGATCGCTAAAACTTTGATCCCCTGTAATGCAAGAACAATTACTATGCGCGCGTAATTTCTGCATATCCTCCTGCGAAAGAAATCCTGGGAAAAGAACCCTCAAAGTACAAGAAGATTTTTTAGAGGAAAACTGCCACTGCAGCAAAGATTGTTGATCTGATTCAAAATAATGACAATAAGCATTTAAATCTTTTCGTTTTTTCGATATTTGTATCGGTGGAGGACTTAGAGATCTACTAGTATCTACAGCCACAATGTTATTGCTTTTCCAAACAAATTCGCAACAAGATGGCGTATTTACCTCTTCTGAAAGAATTCGAGGAATGGATCTGAGCAGTTCCTGAAATCCTATTTTCTTGCGATCTCCAGGCAAGCAAAGAGTAATGATAGTTTCCTCATTATCTTTATGAGCATTGATGATGACCTGAATAAATGAAAGAATAGTACGGTAGTCATAACAATAAGCTAAGTAGACGGGATCTTGAGAAAGATTAGGAATATTTTCAGCTAGAATAGAATTACGAAAAGATTTCATCCTTAAGTTGCGGTCCGATTTATTCTCTATATTAAAGATGCCCCATTCATCATCTCCCAAGCCGCTGCTTTGCGGCTTGGAAATATTTTCATGAACAGGAGCGCAATTAGAATACTCCCCAATATGCCAAATATTTTGCTGTGGAAAATCAAATGGAAGCAAGAGTTGTTTTTTAAGAACAGGGCCATGAATAATCAGTGTATTTTCCAGAGTTTCAGGACGCATTCTTCGAAAATCAATACTTTTTTCAGCTAGAGTGCAGTAAAGTTTTCGGTTTTCAACAAACCTAGACAGTGTCTCATGAGTAGAATCGTCAATACCACAAAGAATTACTTGGCACTTAGAAGCCACTTTTTTCATGGCATTGCCCATTCTGCAAGCAAAGACATAATCTCCGTATCCATCATCACATGCTTGACAAACAACGTAGATCCGAGGAGGTGAAATTGCACTACTGGAAGTAATTTTCGGTTGCATCCCACTTCTGGAATATAGGGAGCGTTGAAGTACCGGAGATTTTGTTATTAACTGACCAGCAGCAATCATAGATATTCAATTAGTTAATTATAAATAAAATAGAGCGATCTATTTTAAACATAAACAACTAAAAGTCAACAACTTTAAAACATTAAGAACCCTTAATAATTCAAGTTATTTTCAAGGAACATTCTATCGCTTTTTGCATAGCTATACCCATTTCAGCCGGAGACAAGGCAACGAAGGCCCCAGCTTTTTGCAAGGCCTCTATCTTATCTTTAGCAGCTCCTTTCCCTCCGGAAATAATTGCTCCAGCATGTCCCATCCGTCTTCCAGGAGGCGCTGTGGAGCCTGCAATAAATGCAGCTACAGGCTTAGTACAGTGCTTACGGATCCAATGAGCGGCTTCTTCTTCTGCAGAGCCCCCAATTTCTCCAATCATAAGGATCCCTTCTGTTTCTGGATCTTTTTCAAAAAGAGCTAATATATCAATAAAGTTCGTTCCATTAAGAGGATCTCCTCCGATCCCAACGCAAGAAGATTGCCCAAGCCCTAACTGAGTAGTTTGCCAAACAGCTTCATACGTAAGAGTTCCTGAACGAGAAACAATTCCAATTTTTCCTTTTTTATGGATATAACCTGGCATAATACCAATCTTACATTCCCCTGGAGTGATTACGCCGGGACAATTTGGACCAATCAATCGACTTTTTTTACTATTGCGCATGACTCTGGTTACTTCTAACATATCTCGGACAGGAATCCCTTCTGTGATACAAACAATCAAAGGTATTGCTGCATCTTCCGCCTCTAAAATTGCATCTGCTGCAAAAGGAGGAGGAACAAAAATTACAGTAGCATCACACCCTGTCGCTTTTTTCGCATCATAGACAGTTTCAAAGACAGGAAGTCCTAAAATTTCCTGGCCTCCTTTACCCGGGGTGACACCGCCTACGAATTGCGATCCATATTCAAGTCCTTGCTCAGTATGAAAACGCCCTGATTTCCCCGAGATTCCCTGCGTAATAACTTTTGTGCCTTTATGGACTAAAATGGACATCCTTGCTTCTCCTTTATTTCTGTTTTAAGACAGCTACGGCTTTTTCTGCGGCATCTTTCAGCGTGTCTGCTGTGATAATTTTGAGATTTGAGTCTTTTAAAAGTCTTTTCCCTTCTTGGACATTCGTCCCCTCCATTCGAACTATTAAGGGAACTCGAATGTCAGATTCTCGACCTGCAGCAATAATCCCTTCCGCTAAAACCGCACAGTCCATAATACCGCCAAAAATATTCACTAAAATCGCTTGGACTTTAGGATCTTCTAAAATAATTTTAAATCCCGCTGCAACCTTTTCTTTAGAAGCTCCTCCCCCTACGTCCAGAAAATTAGCAGGAGTTCCACCATATAGGTTGATCAGATCCATAGTTGCCATGGCAAGTCCGGCCCCATTGACCATACACCCAATATTTCCTTCCATCGCTACATAAGCAAGATCAAATTCTTTTGCTTCCACCTCAGTTTTCATCATTTGAGAAGGATCGTAAAAATCTGCTAGTTCAGGCTGCCGAAATAAGGCGTTGTCATCGACACTAAGTTTTGCATCAAGTGCCCAAAGATCTCCTTGCATATCTTCTACTAAGGGATTGATCTCGAGTAAAGAAGCATCTGTTTGGATGAATGCTTTAGCAATAGCTTTAGCGATCTTAGCCCCTTCCTTAGCTTGCACTCCTTTCCATCCCATAAACTCCATGAGACGCACCAAACGAAAAGGCTTGATTTCTCCAGAAATTTCTATGGGCAACTTCAAAATCTTTTCTGGAAATTTATCAGCGACCTCTTCGATGTCCATTCCCCCTTCTTTCGAGGCAATCAAAATAGGTTCAGCATTCATGCGATCAATAGCCGCTCCTATATAATATTCTTTTTTGATATCTAAAGGAGGCGATATCAATATTTTTTGCGCAATAATTCCTTGAGGGCCTGTCTGATTGTTTACCATCTTCATGCCGATCAATTGCTTGGCTACAGAAAGGATTTCTTCTCTATTTTTAGCAAACTTTACTCCCCCAGCTTTTCCCCGTCCTCCCGCATGAACTTGGATTTTTAAAACCGCTTGCGTTAAAGACATCTCTGAGATCGCTTGTTCTACCTCTTGAAGGGTAGAGGCTACTTTCCAAGGAGGAATCGGAAGCCCATAGTGGCGCAAAATTGTCTTAGCTTGAAATTCATGCATGTCCATAAAATACCTCATCTTCTCTTCAATTCACTTATCTGATAGACTCATTTTTCCAGCAACCTAAAACTAACGATAATGTTCAGCTTTTTAAAAAATAGTTACGAAAAAATCAAAAAAGCCTTTTCGGCGACTCGATCTGTCTTAGCGCAAAGAATTGGCGCGCTACTGGGAAAACCTTGGGATGAAAACACCTTAGAATCCTTAGAACAAATTCTTTACGAAGCAGATCTCGGAACACGTTGCGTCGAAGAATTTGTATCCCACCTGCAATCTGAACTGCGATTAAAGCCTCAACAGGGTCTTGCAGAGATCTTACAGCTTCTGAAAAAAAAATCTCTCGACATCCTTTTATCCCCCCCCATTTCAGCACCTATTATCCCAGAATCTGGAGATCCTCTCGTCCATCTCATCGTCGGAATCAACGGAAGTGGCAAGACAACGACAATTGCAAAGCTCGCTTCCCATTTTCAAAAAGAAGGGAAAAAGGTCTTATTAGGAGCTGGCGACACTTTTCGAGCAGCAGCAATTGACCAGTTAGGACTTTGGGCAGAAAAGCTTTCAGTAGATATCGTAAAATCCAAACCAGGAGCAGACCCCTCCGCAGTTGCCTTTGATGCCATTTCTGCAGCAAAAGCAAGAGGTACTGATATTGTTCTTATAGATACAGCTGGTAGGCTTCAAAATAAAACCGATTTGATGATGGAACTGGAAAAAATCCAAAAGACCTGTAAGAAGTTAATGCCTAAAGCTCCTCATGAGACTTGGCTTGTACTCGATGGATCCCATGGACAAAATGCACTAGATCAAGCTCGAGTCTTTCATAAACACGTCCCGTTGACAGGACTTATCGTTACGAAACTTGACGGTTCCGCCAAAGGAGGAATCCTCCTGGCAATCTATCAAGAGCTCAAGATTCCTATCCGTTGGATCGGCATCGGAGAAAAAGCAGAGGATTTGATCCCCTTTGAACCCGAGGCCTATGTAGAGGCACTTTTAGGAATAGAGTCCTAGAGACCACTTGTATAAACCTTTTAAGCTGCAGCAGCCTTTGCTTTTTTAGATCCTGTAATGATTTTTAAAACTGTTGGCAAAGTGACTCCCTTTTGCAGAGTAATAATTAAGGAGTCCACATTTTCCAGTACCTTGATTAAATCCCCTGCTGGAAGCTTCATTATGCTAGGGATATTGATTTTATGAGTTCTTAATTTACGCACCGCCTCAATATGATGAAGAAGGATCTGCCGAACCGCTCTAGTTTTCTCTTCGAGCTCAACTTGGGTGATCCCAAGCTCAACTAAAGGCTCATAATCATCTAAATGCTCTTTCTCTGTGGTTAACCCAGACATTGAGCGAAAAACACTTAAAGAATCCTTTTCTTTCTCTTGACCGTCTTCTGCAAAATGAGCCTGAAGAAGTGAGCTCTGCCCTGGATTCCTGATCTTAAAGAACAAAAAGTCATGAAGAAGTTTTGCATTGAGCTTTTTTCTTTTTAATGGTGTCAAATCATGCTTAATAAGAGCTTCCACATTTCCATTAAAGAGATTGACTTGCCAGAGTAAGTCTTTGAGAGCAGGAGACATTTCCGGAGCATTTCCTATATAAGGCCTTCCCGTTGGAAGCACAAGCCACATATTTTGTGGTTTATTATTTTTGATGTACCCTTTGAAAAAATCAGCTTCTGCTGTAGAAAGTAAAATCGATTTGAGTTCGCCTTTTTCTTGGACAATAAGAATTTGTCTACCAGCTTTACTTGCTGTGTCAAAGATGTAGTTAGCCTTATCGTGATTTCGAAGGAAATTCCGAGAGACTAAAAAATTGTCGCCAAATAAAGAGGAGTAGTCTCTTAAATAACTGGGTATTTGACTATTTCGATCTCCTTTATAAGATAGAACATCTTTTAGAGAGTACATAGCATTACTATCTTGCAAGAAATCTGTATATTTCCCCTTTTTAAAACCTTGATTGATTCGTCCCACTGTCCAAGAAGATTCTGCAACCTGTTTTGCATCTTTGCTCGTTTGATAAGATTCTAGTTCTCTTTGAAGCTCTCGACTGATCGAATGATCGGTTTCATTCTCCACTTCCACTTCTTGAGCAATCTCCAGCTCTGTTCCGGCATCATCTTTCACAGACTGCTTAACCATAGAAGGTCGATAAGGAGAATTACTAGCGCTTTGTATAATTTCAGATAAAAGGCGATCTGCCTTCTTGTATGTTTCTTTATCTGCTCCAGAAAGACGTTCGAATAACGCTTTTTTCTGGTTACAGTATTCTACTAACGACTGCAAGCTGTCGACAACAACCTCAGGACTTCCAAACTGAGAGTACAAATCGTGATCTTTTGCAGTAATGAGAACCTCTTCATACCGCCTAAAGATTTGAATTTCTCCGCCTAAATTCTTTGCCTTACGAAGCATTTCCATGACAATTTCTCTTAAGGCATGATCAGCTTTTTGTCGATAAGATCTAAATGTCTGGTCAGCTTTACGCATAGCCTGATTATCTATAGACTTTAAAAGGACATCTTGATGAGAAGGACGGGAATTTTCCGTAGAAAAATGCGTCACTTCACTTTGAGGAATAACAACTTCAACATCTTGCCCTTTAAAATAGTTTCTTAGACGAAGAATTCCCTGCGTAAGGGTTCGCTTGATTGTACGATGATTTACAGAAATCAAATTGATTGCATCCGCTTTTTGAAGAATATCTGTCGCCTCACAGTGCGTCTGATCGTAATAAACAAATGTCGATTTGAGCTGAAGGCCGTGTTTTGCAATGGCCCCCGGTTGCGTCCCACCTACAATAACTGGTTTCTTAGAACCTTTTTTGAGCGCCATTAAAACCATAGGACTCGATGGCTGTGGGCGGTCAAAAAACAAAACAGACTGAATTCTTGGATCATCTTTATAATAATTTAAAACATCTTGAGCCACCGACAATCCTGAACTTTCCTTAAAAAGCCCTCCGGAGTCAATAAAACCCGACACTCGATTTCTTCTATCAAGTGTCATCGCCCCTAAAACGTGGCTAAGCGTTTCTTTAGGCTTTATGCTGGTCGTTGTATGTATTTTTAAAGATTTCTTCGCTGCTCTTTCTAAAAAAACATCAAGAATTTTGCCTTCTGTTCCTTCATCTGGATGAAAATTCGTTTCTAAATCTTTAGGAAAGGATTCTGGGTTCCAAGGAGTTCCTGAAAAGGAATCGAATCCAGAAAAGCTGGCAGCAAAATTTTGAGAAGTACTTCTAAAATATTTTGAATAATAACCTACAAGCTTTGCTATGCTATTTGCCTCAATCTGAAGCTGTAGATGGGGATTTTTATTGATATGTTCTAATACTTGCTGTGCATGTGCTGGATATTCTGCAAAAGTACAGCCAGTTAACTCTTTGAATGCCTTCGCCTCGTCCGTCTCTTCAAAAGCAATCCCTTGAAGATCTGCAGACATTCCTGCAGCTTGAAAAAACACATCGTATACATCTTGCACTTGCTTAGATGTTACACCTCGCGCTAGAGCCGTTTGAAAATGATAGATCATAGCTTCCCACTGTGATCCAAATTCTGTGAAAGAAGGACTATTGACTCCATGATATGGGCCAACGGTAACTTCTTCTAGTACCCGCCCATAATTTTCTCCTGTACTCTTAGAAAGAGTAAGAGGTAAAATATCGCTAGAAAGATGTTTTAGAAGCGATATTTGTGCAGCGGAGGATTTTAGCGTCTCTTTTTGGGACATAAACTCTAAATGCTGCCTAAAAGCCCGACCCGTTTCGCGACCTGAAATAAACTCCAAAAAGGCTTCTTTTTCCGAAGCGGTTAGAGATAGATCTTGGCGTTGATCGAAAAAGTCTTTCATGACATCTAAAAGGATTTCCCTATGCTCTTTTTCACTAAGAACGGCTTGCTGATTGCTTCGCATCCGAATTTTTTCATCAAACTTAGGAGAGGATAACAAAGTAAACATCTGACGAGTCATGTCAATTAAAGCTGGCTCTATCGAAGTTTTTTGGCCAAATGGAAAATTAGTCTCTTGCATCGGATTTAAAATAAGATCTACTTCATCGACAAGTACATCTCCTGAATTTTTCATTTCTTTAACCAAAAAAGAAAGCAGAACTAGTGGTTCATTTTCATCTATATGAGAAAAATCCATATCTTCAATTTTGCGATTTCCAGACTTCAATTCCTCCGATACTTTCCCTAGTAAGTCCAAATATTCTAGAACAATAGATTCAATCGTTTCCCTTGTTGTTAAGATCACTTTACCCGTTTTTGCGGCTGCAAACTGCTGTTTGATCCATATCAAGTTTTTTTCCGTTAATTCACTTCTTTTCATCTGAATAGGAATAACTTCTTGATGGAAATGCTTTTTCTGCATGTTACCCAAATTTTCTTTGAGCGTGCTGAACTGAGATGCTGGGGGGATAAAAAAAGGAATTCTTCCAGGTTTTGCAGCAAAATATAGCAAGTTAGAGGCCAGAACGCTTGTTTTTCCGCCTCCCATCATGAGCTGAGTCACGCAGCTCTTTTTTTGAGCCATTTGCAAAATCAAAGCAACTTGCTCTTTTCTCATTCTAAGACCCGCTCGATATTCATAAACTAAAAACTGCCTTTGCAACATATCGTATTCCGAAGATGTGTAGGCCATCTCGGCCGACAAGAGCAGGCCTAGTTCTTGTGGATCTTGTGTTTTCAGGGCTTTTTCCAGCTGAGCAGCCTCTATGGCTGCTACTAAAAACTCTTTCGCAAGCTTATCTAACTTTTGAATTTCCTCTTTTGTCAGATGGGAATTTAACGCCAGATACCCTTCCGATTTTTCTTTTAAAAAGCTGTTGATTACCTCATGCATTCTGATCTTAGCCTTAGCCTGACTTCCTTCCAGTAAAAGAGTCAACGTCTTTTGACGCTCATCATCAGGAAGACGATTTACTAAATCCAAAATTTCTTGTTTTTTTTCTTGTAGGTTAAGACTTGCCAATCGAGCTTCAAGCTCTGCATGAACTTGCTCTGTACTAACCCCGCTCTTAAGAGTGAATTGTGGCTCTGCTTGGTTTTTTTCCAATCCTTTCTGGTATTCTTGAATAAAAGCAGATCTTTCTTCTGTAACAGCTGCCTCGTAAAGTTCTGTTATAGGCTGATTTAAGAGTCGATCCTCATCTAGAAAACTTTTACGTATAGGCGCATTTTCTTGCAGAAAAGATTTTTGAATTAAATTCCGCAAAAAGGGTTCTCGTGAAAATGTCATAGGAGAAAGAGGAAAAGGCGCTTTTGGGGTTACAGACTCGATCTTCTTAAGGGATTGCGTCAAAGACCTTGCTGAAGGAGAGCTTCTTTTACTGCTTTTTGCCGGTACCTTTCGAGGGCTTACTAAAATCAGATCTGATTCAGTATTAAATTTTCTTAGCCATTCCCTTGCTGCGTTGTAATCCATTTTTGCTTTAGGAAGCGGTGGATATTTAGACTCTTTGCCCTCTTCAATTCTTTCTGATACTACAGCTTGAAGTATGGCAGGATATATAATATCCCCTTTCTTAAAGAACTCTCTATATCTAAGTTTAAGAAAAGCCTTTTCTTCTTTTGTTTTAGCTTGCCGAAAAGCCTCATACACCTGGCCAAATTCACGAAAGGGCCCACCATCTTCCAAGTAACGTATCATTCTAGAATAACTGCTTTCTTGCGTTGACCAGCCGCTAGAACGAGCGTTCTCTTTCTTCCAGTTCCACACATCGTCTTGATTTGTTTTTTCTTGATCATATTCAGAAAATCTTTTGGAAATCTCTTCCCATTCTTCTGTAGAAAGACGAAGATCTGCTTGGACTCGATCTAAGCCATTTTGATACGTTGAACGCAACTGCTTGGCTACATTGATCATCTTGTATTCAATGTCCCAATCTTCTTGCTTTTTCGGAAGAAGAAGGAGAGCTTTTAACGCAAAAGCTGCAGCTGAGGCAGATCTGTCATAAGAAGAAACTGGATGATTGATGATCCAAAAAAGGATCTGTTTCGTTAAATCAGTATGCGTAAAGTGCGCTTTTAAATTGAGATCTTCTTGCAAAATTTTGATCGCAGTTGTGTAGTCTTTTTGAGCCAAAGACAAATAACTCAAAAAAAGAGCCCCTTCTATATTCAAAGGCTTTGGTTTTCCATTTTCTAAATCGTAATCTATAAATCGATATTTTTTCTCTTGAGGGCTGTTTAATTCTCCCGTAAAAGGGCCCGAATTTTCTGCTTTCAAATACTCTTCTTTGCGGGTTTCATCTTGGATGTCCAACGTGCAGTGAGGAGCAAATTCTTCAGAAGGCTCGACAGGTTTAAGAGGCACTAATAGCTTACTTTTCTCCTCATCTTGTAATAGAAGATAGTTCTTACAAAGACCTAAAAGCCCCTCTGGAGCTTTTTTAAGTACAAATCTAGGATTTTCACTCCAAGCAAGTTTTCCAGAGGCCCTTTTAAATTCTAAGGGCATTGCTGTTAAAGAAACAAATCGGGGCATTTCCAGCTTAAAAGAGCCATCATCATAACCTCTTTCTAAAACCCAAGATTTTCCTTCAAAATTTTCGATCGATGGATCGAGAGTAGGATTTTCCTGCAAAGTACTTTTCCCCTCTTCAGCAATTGCCTGAAAATCAACGAAATCAATAGCAAAGTTATCTTTACGAACAAAGAGAGTCTTGTGCTCAGATCTAAAAACGAAATGATCTGCAAGTAAAGATTTAGGAACTTTCTTAAGTAGCTCTGCTAATTGATGAGTTGTTAGACCATTATCTTTAGTAACGTATTGATACCACTGCCCTTCAAATTGCATTTGCACAATACCTTCTTTACGCCCCTTTTCCCATCTAGCAGCTTCGGGATCTTTGAGCTCTCGACCACTTTCAAAGATACGAAAAGTATTTTGGTGAGAGTCTTGAAATAAATAGGAATTCCCATCTTTTGTGAAAGAAAATTTCTGATCTCCAAACAGTCTTTTATACTCTTGTAACTGCGTAAAATCTTTTTGCACTCCAAACTGCGTCTGCTGGCCGTTCTTCAAAATTTTCCCATGAAGTGGAATGATCGACCAAATCTCCGTTTCTGGATCTACAGCCGTATAAAAACCTAGAGAATTTCCGGCTTGGAGAACTCGGGTAAATGGTTTTCTATGTGTAGGAATAAGATCTGAGATTACTGCATGTAAAAAATCATCCGGAAGCTTTTCAAAGACAGGGGCCAGATCATGAATGAAATGAACCATCTCAGACTGACTATGAAAATCATGCCAAGCAGAAAATTTGTGAGCACTTACATGCATCCAGCTAATCAAAATCTCTTTCAAGGGTGCATTGTTTGTAATGCTCGATTTTTGCAGCATAAGCAAAGTATTTTTCTGCGTAGTGTATTGCAAAATCCTATGCATATGAAGTAAGCGTTTTTCTTCATCCGTCAGGTCTTGACGTGCTAAGAGTTGATTGATATCGGCTGCAAAGTCTCTTAAGTTCACTTGAGGATCAAGCTCTCGAACTCTTCGAGCGATCTGCAAGAAGAAAAGCGTCATTTTTATGTCAGGCCTTTTGCGATTGTAGCAAAATCTTCCTACCCCTTTTTCAATGAGTTCAGAAACAGAGGATATAAAATGGGGGTTTTGCATATCTTCGTGGATCGGAGTCGAAGATGGGTGCGACTTGAACAACTGCAAAAGCAAAATGTTTTGATTTTTAACAGCAGTCAGAGTGTCTATGTTGTCTTTAAAATGATTGACAATCAACTGACTTTGCAATGTTTTTTGACATCCCGTTGAATCTAAGATCGGATCGATCTCTGGCCTCCAAGACGAAGCTTGTAATACGGCAGAATTTTCTTTTTCATGGGATTCTGCACTGAACAAACATTGCCCAGAACTGGATAAACGAGAAAAACTATTACTATCAGGCACTATCGAGATAACTTCCCCTTTTCTGTTCTCTTCTATTTCCCAAGCATCAGAAAAATAGGCTGTTTTTTTCTTTACATCGATAAATCCTTGCATCGGATAGGAAGAAAAAGTGGAAGACTTACTTAGAGGACGAGTGAAAGCATGAGCCGAATATGTAGCCATTCTGAGCGAAGAGAGATAGGCCGTTTCTGGAAATGCTCCTAGTATTTGATTATCGGTTCGAAGAATTTTTCTTTTGATCATCCATTCTGGAATCGAATTATCAGAGATTTTTTCTGACTCAGCTCTCGATTGAAGTTTTTCTACAATTTTTCTATGTTTTGAAGAGACCTTCTCCAAAAATTCGTCATCCACAGTTTTCTTTTGAATGTCTCCTTCTTGGAAACCCCTAACAGCTTGATTAGGATCGAAAAGAATAGCCGATTGAGGAAGCGAGGTAAAATACGAGGAAAGTTCTTGATATCGCTCTAAATCTTCCCGACGAAAATTCGTAAATAAGGGATTTTTGATCAAATCGGTAAAGGATTGATGAAAGATGCCATAAGCACCTAAATCTGGATTTAGTCGCGTAGAAAGCTGATGTATTGTGGCAACTAGGGCCCAAGCGGTATTTTGCTCTGTTAGTAACCTGCCTTCATTAGAAAGAGTTTTCGTAGCATATTTGGTTAAAACAGAAGAAAGAAGTTCTACAGTTTGTTGTATTTGCTCTAAACTAGCTCCATTCCAAGCGGCTTTGAGCTCTGAGGGCTTTGGAAGCATTTGGACAAAACTCTCTATCCTCATGACAACATCATGCGGGACATCTTCTGAAAATTGAAGAATCTTCTGCGTTTCTTGGATTAAATCGCCAATTCTTTTCACATCTAAAAACCTAGAAGAAAATGGGATTGTTTGCAGATCCGTCTCTTTCGATGGCTTATTCGGGCTCCAAAGCCTCCAAGTCTCTGAAGGAAAGGCCTTGCCAGTTCCTACATAAGAAACCGCATTCAATCCCTCTAGAGATGGGATAGAGCCTTGTGTTTCTGTAAAGGCATCCAAGGACTCTTGTATCTTCTCTCTATAATTTTCCACATCTTCATGACGAATCCCATTATCATGGAGCCCTGCCAGATCCAATAAAAGCTTATGCGCCCCACTAATACAAATCTCTTTTCGTTCAGGATTTGCACTAGATGCTTGATTTGGACTACAAGAGGAATGAAAGGCTTTTTCTTCTCTTTCAAAGTCCGTTTTGTCTGATAAACTCACACTTTGAAGGCGTTTTCGTAAAGCTGCAAAAATAAGAACATACCAAGAACAAGTTCCTGATGTTTGAGGAGCAATCAGTAGGTCTCCTTCTTCTGGTTCTGTTACCCTGTACTCATTAAAAGCCCCAAATATCTCTAAATAAATCTGTTTAGCAGGATCCTTTTCATCAGCTCCGTTTTTCACAGAAATAAGAGAGTCAAATAATTCACCACTACTATAACCCTCTTCAAGTCCCATAGCTTTTCCTGGGACCCCTTTGAATTTCACAAAAGGTGAGACGACTTTTTTTGAAAAAGATCCTTCTGTTTTCGTTTCTTGATAATGATATTCAAGCCCATCTCCTGTATTATAAATGTAAACATCGTAGTTGCCATCTTCTCTTTTGACCCACTGATAGAGCATAGCATGACCTGTGCCACCCTTTACGGTCCATCCTCCCTCCAACCAAAAGTCTTGTCCTTCTTGTAGGTTTTTCACTTTAGAAGCGATATCACGTCCGGATAAACGACTAAAACCTGCATTTGATTCAGAAACGTATCGGATCTTTTTAGCAAGACTTTCGATATCTTGTCTTAAGGCTGCAGATGCATCTGCAGATAAATCCACGAGCATACGGGTTGAAGATTCAAAATTCAACCCTTCTAAAGACGTTCCTTGAATGTACGGATCTCCTAAGATGTGTGCTAACTCTTTATTAGTCAGTACGGGGCCTGGAGAGATTTTTCTTTCTACTTCATAGGCTCCCGCAACTGGCAAGCTAAAATATTTATCAAAAGCAGTAAGAAAACCCCAAATAGAGTCTCCCCAAGAAGATATTTTTTCCTGAACCTGTTGTAGTCCGAATGAAGAAGCTTCTTGACCCGATGGTTCTGCGACAGGTGCCGTTGAAGAGGTGTTGGGCTGTTCCGAACTTGTTTTGAAAATAGACAAAAGAAGATCTCGAGCTCGTGTTAGAGAATCAAAAGCCTCATTTGTACCGGTTTTATCAGGATGAGCAGATAGCGACTGCTTTCTAAAAAGCTTTTTAATTTCTTTCGGATTCCAATCTGCAGGGCATTCTTTCTGTCCTTGACAAAGCACCTTTTTGGCATTTTCAATATCCTCTGGAGATGGCGCTGATGTTGGATCTTTTTGCACGTTGGTATTTTGATATCCACGGTACAGATTGTAGCCAGAACTTAACGCATTAACTCCATAAACGAAAAGATTCCTACCAACTGTTAGATAATTGTCTTTTGTTACATGCTGAAGAGAAATGCCCACTTGATTCCAGACATCTTTTCCCATCGTGTAAGTAGATCTTCCTTGCAACAACAGGTTCCAATAAGGAAGGACTGGTCTAAAAGGGGTAAAAGCAAGTGCACTCTGCAGTCCCATCATACCAAGCGGCATTCCAGCAGAAATACTGGGATTTTGCGCAAAATTGATAAGAGAAAGACCCACGTGACAAGCTAGGCTCACATTGCCTATCCAAGAAGCATTTTTTCCACCAAGACAGGTGCTTGCTAAAGAAAGTACAGTCATCGCAAAAGCAACTTTTTGATGATAAGGGATTTCTAATGGATCTTTTTTAGCTACTGGATAAAAAGGTTTTTTCAAAGAATCATTCTGTAGACCTAAATAATTTCCAGGGAAAATCGATTGTTGAGCAGATGATCTATCTGCCGAAGAAATCGACATTTCTGAAGATGGCTGAGGTTGGGGCTTAAAACGCCCATGATTAGATAGATTGTCCATCAACTGTTCTCATCGTCTGCACAAAAACGATCCTGTAGAAGCACTTCACAAGCGGCCACTCGATCTGCATTTGTTTCAAGGGCTATCATATCCTTGCTATCACTTGCAAAAGCGTCTGCTATAGAAATGCATAGCTGCTGACATTCAGCTTCTGTCACTTCCACCTTGGGAATAAAATCAGGTTTAATCTCCTCGTATTGAACTGGTGGCTCATTTTCTTGTACTGGTGTTTCGAGTATTGGATCCTTATCGATTACTTCTTCTTGATGATTTTGATTAGAAGAAGTTTTAGAATCAGAAGCTGAAGTTTGGTTGTTTTTTTGGAAGTAATAAAGAACTCCTGCTACAGCAAGTAGAGCTCCTATTGGCAAAAGTAGGGCTGCAGAGGAAGAATCTGATTTTTCTATAGAAACGTTCTTGTCTTTCAAAGATACATCGCCCGCGGGAAGCGCTCTATCCATTGTTGAAGAGGCTACAGATGTAATTTTTCTCACCTGGGCAACAGAAGCCTTTTTACGACGCTCTGGGCTTTTTTTGGAGAAAACGCTCCGAATAGGGGATAAGAATCGATTGTCTTCATCTTTCACACGCAAATAAGCCATAACTCACCAAAAAAATAAAAGAAATTTAATTATACAACAATTAAATTTAAAATTAAACAAAATTAAAAAACGCATTTTGAATTATTTAAAACTTTACCTTTTTAGCAACTGTAACTTATTAGTCTTCAGTTAATAACAAAACATCTGGGAGATGGCAGAAAAATGGGACGTATGTATTTGAATGAAAAAGAATTAGATAGGCTACACGCCTTTACAAAGGCATGTGGCGAAAAAATGGGTCCGAATAAAGCTCCTAAGCTACTGACTAATAGCTAAATGCAATTAAACGACAGCAAACGACTCTATTTTTATGCTGAGTTTAAAGGTATACATACCTGTAGCAACTACGGAAAACTTGAGCCCAACTCACATAACTACAACTTATGTATTTAAATCGAAGACAAAGATTTCACGCACTACATTCCTAAGAAGTTAGATAGCGAGCCTCCAACACAGACCGCTCCAAACTTTTAAAAAGAGTAACGTAGCTGCCCTCCAAAGTTACTGGAATCATATTTACCAGTAAACTCTCCGTTATAGTACGTATCGATTTTGAGAGTATCTTGCAAAGCATATACCGTAATGGCTAAACCTGGCGCGAAAATATTTCTGTTAGGAAAATACCCTTGCGTGCGGAAATCAGGACCTGCTTGCGCAAACCTGACTGTAAAATCAGATCCTTTCACCCTTACTTCTCGGACCCAACTAAGCTTTGGAGAAAGGATCCACTTAGTTTTCGATACGCAATAACACTTAGCAAATTGCAAACCAAGTTCATTGCGCATCATAATGGCATTTCTTTTCTTAACAGCAAGATCCCACGCTCCCGCATTATGCTCTTGATAGGCATTTTCTACTTGAGTCATGTAATCAAAGCTTTCAAAAGGACGAATGGTAAGTCCATAGTAATGGAAATTCAATCCCGTATCTACGTGAGAAAGAAGCTGTGCGCCTCCATGGTCATTTTTAGCAATCAAGTCCACAGCACCATATTCAATATGTCTGTCTGCACTATACTGGCTCCAGCCTCCGATAATAGAGGCATTACCATAAAACAACTTGCCTAACCCAGAAAAGTAAAGCCCTGCGTATCCAGAGTTAATATCCCCTGTTCCCTTACCGCTCTTCCAATGAAAATGAGAATGCGTATATCCCCCCATGGCTCCGGCATAGAAATACTTAGAAAACATCCCATCGATACCCGCTGTAAGAAGTCCTGTGTTCACACGATAGCCTGCGAGCGGTCCCCAATAATTATCTGTAATAGACAAGACTTAATTTGACAATTTTGATAAATGAAAGAAAAGCCATTTAGTTAAATCGGGCTACCTGTACATAGGAAGTTTGATAAGAGTGGGTGGCAAAAAAAATACAAAGG
>JAIETG010000029.1 GCA_019745395.1 Rhabdochlamydiaceae bacterium
CATTTTGTATCCACCTTGTAAATGTTTGTCATTAGCCTGTAGGCTAATGATTTACACTTACTAAAAAGGTGTCATTTTAACTTAACAAAAAAGTGTCATTTTAAAAAAATTCTAACACAAATAAATTACAACTACTAAACAAAATATTAATTATGATATAATTAATTTTTAACTAAATCAAAACAAGGAACAATATGAACATTCAAGGCATTGGAGACAGTTCAGTTATACAATCTAAATCCCCACCGGAAAACGGGAAGCGTTCAACGTCTCCTGCTTTAAAAATATTTCAAAAAATACCATTTGAAGATAATGTTCCCAGCGGAAAAAGTTCCCCAGCTTATTCTACAGAGGGAGAAGGAAAAACTGACAATTCTAGCGATTATCGAGGACTTCATGATGACCAGCTTATTCTAGATATATTTCAAAATAGCATTAGCCCTTCTCCTTATTCTACAGGGTCTGAATATTCAGAGGATGAGTACTGTGGATCTTCAGAATACGAACAACATGACATGGCAGCTTTATTAGAAGCATATAGATCTGGGCCTTATGATACTGCATCAGATTCTGATGAAAATGTGAATGAAGAAGACGAAATCGATAGAATATCCGAGAGATCTTCTCCCCTTCCTATTAGCTTAACACCCACACAAGTGGACAATCCCATTTCTGATCAAGTGCTAGACCCTACAGTCATTAGAACCGAAGAACCTGTTTTAGAAGAAACAAGCACCGATCTATCCCCTCCTAATCTTCCACGCTTGGAAGATTCCGCTACAGATCAAGTTCCTTCAGACACTATAGTCGTTAGACTCCCACCCGCACCACCCAAACTCACAGCAGAACAGATACAAACCGTAGCAAGAAATTCGCTCCGCAATTCGACTCACGAAGAACTGGCAGATGCGTTTGTGAGAGGTTCACCTTCAATACTAACAAGTATTCTGACAGATGAACGAACAAATATACACTTGCCAGTAACTCTGTTATCAAAAGCGGACGAAATTCTACTCGAAGGTCTCGAAAACGACTCTTTTTCTCTTCCAGTATCTATGCAACTCAGAATGGCTCAGAATTCTACACAGAGGTTCAAAGCAATGCAAGGATCTCCGTCATTAACCAAATATGTGGTAGATCGTATGAATCGGCAAGAGATAGTACATCATATGCAATTCAGTCCTAAAAAAACGCAGACAGAAATTTTAATCAAGTCCACAACTTACGAGCAGCTTCGGATGAAAATGGAGGATTCTACAATAGATACTATGTTAAATAAGATGACTCCTACTGAGCTGTACACAACTCTAGCAAGGAGTCTGACTTCAGAGCAACTTCAAGAGCTATACGGCAACTACAATCCTCGTGTAGAGGAGGCATAAAATGACTATGAAATGCCACGCATGCCAAAAAAGTCCCGGATGGTTATTTACTTGCCAGCCTGTAAATAGAACAGAAACAGGCACCGCAGCAGTAGATCAAAAAGCCTTTGATGAAAAACCCCTCTTTTGAGGAGCCTGTCGAAAGCCCTCGAACAGATACAGACTCAGTTGAATCCAAGGAAAGCATGTCTAAAGGCCCTAGCCCAAGGACAGATTGCGATTACAACTCCGATTCCGATGTCGATGTCGAAGACATGGGGTACTTCGGGTGATCACTGTGAAGTAGGCACGTAAACATCCCAGGGAATCGCTGGAATTGTGTTTGCAGTACTTGTCAAAAGATCGTAATCGTAAATGACATAATTGCCTGTTGGGAAATTAAATCCAGGAAATGGCGGATTTGTTTTGTTTTCCTGATTCAAACTTGTGATAAAAGTCATAAAATCTGCCAGGTTCCAGTTCCCAAAAAATCTATAAGGGGGCGCTGGAGGATGGGGAGGGACCTCTTCATAATTTAAAGCAAACATCCAATAGATATTATCAATGACCTCTTGACTAATCCCTGGCGTTTGAGAATCCCAAGCCGTAATGATCTCAGTTCGCTGGTAAGGGATTTTACTTGCCGTGATGGTCGGACCATAAGAAAGCGTCAGATCCGTATTGCTGTTTACCGTATCTACGATCCCAATTTTTTTAGGTGGAGCGTCCGTAGTGAAAAGAAAAGGATCCCCCCCTTGAAATGTCAAAAACTGAGAGTTAGAGCTTCCTGTTACATCTGGATTTCCCAGCATGCAAGAAATACGGCCAGTCCCGGCGATATACGGTTGATCTAGAAGAAGACTATTAAAATATTGAGCAGCGAGCGTTCCATCATGTCCCCCAGAAGAAGTAGCCCCTGCAGCAAACATCGCAGGCATGTTGGTTTGATAGCATTGAATGTAGACCGATTGTAAAAGAGGAACAGTCAAATCTTGCAGTTCTGAGTTTGTAAGACGCCAAGAAGGGTGAGGATTTGGGAAAATGTTATCTTCAAAAGAAGCTGTAAAAACCGAGTTCACAGGGAAAGTGAAAAGATTTGCATATGTAACTTTAGACTCATCAATGCCAACTGTTGTTCCAAGTTTAATCGGAGTAGAATTTGTTGTCCCGTAAGGGGTATACGTAAGTCCATACGCATATTTATAGTTGTCGCTATAGTTATAGACCATCTGCTGATCTGTCTTATCTGCTGGATCCCCATTCGGATCTGCCCACTCGGGATCGAAAACAATTTCTGTAATGCCAATCCCTGGTTGAGTGATCATATAAGAAGACCAGTTCAACATGTTTGTCAAGTTGGTGAAATATCCTGCAAAGCGAGAAAAAGGAAGAGGAGCGCTTACACTTGTATAAGGACTTACCAAAGAGGGAGAAACCGTCACATCACTGACAAAAGATCCTGACTCAAACAAGAGAGAAACTTCAAAGTTAGGAACCTTGGATCTCATAGTACTTACAAGTTTTTGCGTCATCGTAACAAAATTATCTGCCATCGCACTTTGAGACTGAAAAAAATCATACTTTGTCGTTCCATCTGGCAAAGCTGGACTTGGTATGAAAAGGATCACTCTTTGGATATTTCTCTGCTGGCATAGAGAGATAAGGTTGTTAAAGTGGGGAACGCAATCTGCATCTGAGCCAACTCCCTCCAAATAGTCCCACAGCAAAAAACCTTGCTGAGTAAAAGCATCGACAGGACTTACAGTTGACTGCTTTTTAGAGCTGGGAATTTTTTGACTTGCTTCTTGGATGATAGATTTATAAAAGCTTTCATTCGCAATAGGGTAAGATGCTGCAAAAAATGCCGCTGCCGAAAGAATCGTTTTAGAAAAAATAGGAAAAGCCAAAAGATCCTCCATACATTTGATAGGTTTGCTTTTGAATTCCTAAAGAAGCTCCATCAGAAGTCACTGCGGTAGATCTGCCTGTTTTTATGGAGGTGTAATAAGGAACTACCTGAACATCCCAATGCTCGCATATTTTAAAGGTCAAAATAGCTTCGATGGATTGGTCGTTGGCTTTTTTAAGCTCCCAAAAAGCGCCTTTCATAAAATTGAGCTTGGCCGAAGGGTCTATATCGAATTGATACTGATAGTCCAATCCCAAAGAAAAAAAAGAGGATATTTGGACCAAAAAAGAAATCCCCAAAGGAATTAAGGGCTTTTTGTACGTAATATAGTAAGAGTCAAATCCTGCAATGCTTCGATGCTCTTGAAGGTAGCGATACGCATAGCCTGAATAGGGAGCTAAGGTATACTGCTTTCTGCTACCGAAATTTGCGTTAAATCCCAAATTCGCATTCGCCGCAAGGTTTGTTACATGAATCTGAGAAGAATTTGCAATATGATTGAGATCAGACCAATCTCCTGTAGCGCAGGCTCTAACAAAAAGCGCCATAGGCGCTCTATACTGATATCCAATTATTCCCCCTACTGCTCCTCCATGGAATGTTCCAGTGTTTTTAGAGCTCAGCTGAGTCCAATCGGCCAATGGGGCGAAAAAAAAACGACTCTCTGCAGATAAAAAAGCACATAACGTAGAGCAAATAGAAAAAAGAAAAAAACGTGTTTTCATATAGCAAATAACCTTGTAAATGGAACCGGCTGCAATCCAAAAAACTTATAAAGATCTTTTTTCCAAGTCAATTTAAATTTTACATGACTCTCCTGAAAAACCATGAGACCTAAAAAGACCTCTTGGTGCAATTACGAAAAAGGCTCACATAAAAAAGTCATTCAACATTTGCATTTGGACATCTTCATGTGACGGATCCCCTTTAACTTTTTTAACATGGGGGGCATGTAAAGGATTTGAAGAGCGCTTTTTAGATGAGGAAGAAGAACTAGAAGACTCTTCTGTAATGATCCGTTTTAAGGCTTGTTCCTGAAGATCCTTTTTCTGATAGTCTGCGATATCCGAACTCTGAACTTCTTGAAAATATTCCACATATTCCTGCATTTGGCTTTCAAGCTTAGTTCTAAGAGGTTCTATAGACATTGAAGAGGATGATTGTCCCATATGAAATTTCAAAAACTCTTGCATAAACTGCGTTTGAGGTTCCCATATATTTATCGCTCCGCTAGCCGAATTTTGCGTATTAAAGCTCCAAGAATACGACAATCTTTGAGCATTTGTGAATTCTCGCTCTAATTTGGCAGGCTTAGGGCTCCATGGTAAAAAGGAAAAATCTTCTTCTCGTGCGTCTCGTAAAAAAGGCTCAAAAAGATCGATTGCAAGAGATAGTACTTCCTCAGCTTTTAACGCTGCTAGATTATAATCTACATCTTTTCTGGATTGCTGATAAGCTTCCTTGGCTAAGGGATATCCTATACGAGCTGCAAAAAAAACCGATGGAGCAGGTGGATTAGGTGTTTGTATTGGCTCTACTGTAGAACTACTTATTTGAGGATACTTAAACGAAGAAATAAGGGACCTTACGATCTCTTTTTCCTTAGGATCTTTACGCAGATCTTTGACAGTTTTCCTATCTCTTGTCACAGGATCTTTACGGCTATCGGCAAGATAGGTCGTTATATCGTCTTCGTGATACACTTCGCGAGGCTGATCCTGGCTATCTACTCTTAAATACGCAGGTTGCGATTCTACAATATCTCTTCTAAACACACAGACATAACGTTGCAATTTTTCTTCACCTTCCAAATCACTGGTTTGAATGAGAGATCTACTCAACGCATACGACAAAGCCAGAGCAAAGGCTTTTTCTGGAGGAACACCTTCTGAAATATGCCGTTGGCAGTTTGAGCGTATTACCGTTAGAAAATCCTCAATTTGATAAGAAGGAAGCACGGAAAACATTTTTTGGAAAGAAAGTATGGAGCCTAATTGCTTTGCTTTGGATTCCAAAGCTGTTTGCATTTCACCTTTTAATATGCCTAAAACATGGGTATTTGCTCTCTTATCTAGTAAGGGCCATTTGTATTGTTCTTGAAGCGCTAGAGCCTTTACTTCAAGGGGATCTTTTGAATGCTCAGGAACGGATTTCTTTAAAATATCTCTCACGTTTGTGAGCCAATTTTCTACATCTACACGCTTTTCGATACGTTTTTTGAGAGGGGAATCTAAATCCCTTTTAAAATCTGCTAAAAATTCTTGCTGGCGCATTGACATTGTAGGGATAGAGGAAATCATTAGCTTGCTGTCCATTTTTGAAAAGATTCTGGGTCCACGTTTTTACCACTTAATAAAATTACTACATTTCCCGATACATTTTGGGAGTTTTGTAAAAAACCTGCAAAAGCAGCAGCTCCGGAAGGCTCTATCACAAAACCTTCTTTTTCGTAGAGCCACTTCATGGCTTGAATAATGTCTTCATCACTAACAACTTCTACATCATCAACGTAGGCGTTTAAAATGGGGTAATTCAAATTCCCCACACAAGAAGCTCTCAAACCATCTGCTATGGTATCGGCTTTTTCTAAATGCTTTAAAGTACCAGATAAGCGTGAGGCATAATAATCGCTAGCGCCTCGGGGTTCCACCCCATGAACTTGAATATTGGCATGAGTTTCTTTAAGCGCCGTAGCACAACCACTCATCAATCCTCCCCCTCCAATCGGACAATAAAAATGTTCTATTTTAGGAAGTTTTTGCAATATCTCAAGCCCGATAGTCCCCTGCCCTGCCATTGTGCGATAGCTATTATACGCATGTAGAGGGATAAGATCTTTTTCCTTCACTAGGGTATCTACCCTGCAGTTACCCTCTTCATGGGTCGTTCCTGCAAAGACAATTGTCGGTTGATATTTTCGAATCCCTTGGAGCTTGATGGCTGGAATGTTTTCGGGAAGAACTAGAGTTACTGGGATAGCAAGCTTATGCGCTATAAAAGCGACGGCTTGCGCAAAGTTCCCCGATGAGCGGGCTATTACCCCTTTAGATCTTTCTGCCTGATCTAATTGCATGAGGGCGTTGATAGCACCTCTTACCTTAAAACTTCCTGTTGGCTGTTCAAACTCGCATTTAAGAAAGATATTTCCTGGAAAGGATATCTCTTTTTCTAGAGCTAGAGATCGAATGAGGGATGTGGGCTGCAGATGCGAGTGTACTCGGGAAAGTGCTTTTTCAATATCTGCTTTACAAAGAGACATGTTAGATCCTTTTTTGGTAGGTCTATTCTATGCTCTTACAAGGGGAACTTCAAGAATATAGTGCTGTCATAAATCTTATTTTGTGTAAGATCAGATCCTTGCAGTTAGGAGAAATTTATGCAGTTTTCAGATTCTGTGCTTCTAGTCATCACGGTTCCTAAAACACATACTGATCTGGTAAGAAAAGCTTTAGGCAGTGCTGGAGCTGGAAAAATCGGGAATTACTCTCATTGCAGCCACTCAACGGATGGAATCGGAAGGTTTTTGCCTCAGGAAGGTGCAAATCCTCACTTGGGATCTTTAGAGACTTTAGAAGAAGTAATAGAAGAACGCATAGAGACGTTTTGCCCAAAACACCTCGTAGATTCTGTATTAGAAGAAGTGTATAAAGCACACCCTTATGAAGAACCTGTAATTTACATCTATCCTTTATATCAACCCCCCTCGAAAAAAACACTATGACAACCCCTAAATTTTCAATCATCACTCCCACATATAACCGTGCTTATGTCCTTTGGAAAACTATCTTAGCCATACAACATCAAGCCTGTAACGACTGGGAACTTATTATCGTAGACGACGGATCTACAGATGACACTAAAAAGCTCCTAGCAGAATTTCAAGGGGATTCTCGTATCAAGACGTTTTATCAAGACAACCAAGGCCCCTCATCTGCTAGAAATACGGGCCTTGAAAAGGCGACTGGAGAAATCATTCTGTATCTCGATAGCGATGATGAACCCTACCCCCACCTCTTAAGCACCCTCTTTTTTTCTTTAAGTCATAATAAAACAAAAAACTATGGAGTCTGTAATCACAACAGATCTTTAGAACAACTTAATTCGGTTCATCAAACACAAGCCTATCGAATTGATGGAACCTCACAAAATCAACAAGTCACTTTGCAACATTTTTATGATTGGGAAGTCAAAACAACCAGCTCTGGGCTCTTCCACCGCAGAAAGCCTTTTTTTCAAAAAGCTTTCTGGAAACCAGGAATTTATATAGAAGATCTAGAATTTCTGATGCAACTGGCCGTTTTAGATGAGCCGGGATTTCTTCACATTCCACAATCTCTTTTTCATTATCGACAACAATATGGAGGCAATGGGCTCTGCTCTCAAGCCTCTTATGAAACCTATGCGAAATCTTTTGGGCAAATCTATGAGTGGCATAAAAAAGATCCTCTCATGAAAAAACCTCAGGTATATTTAGATCGCGTTCAAAAATACAACGAACTACAAACAAAGCATCTGCAAGGGGAATCGATCCCTCTCGGACGCAAATTTTTTCTATAAAAAGGAGGATCTTTTGTCAAAATCACCTAAAGTATTAGTCCTTGCCGGTAGCCTACGTAAAGGCTCAACCAATAAAAAGCTCGCTAAAATTGCGGCAAGCTCTGCTATTAAAGCTGGAGCTGATGTTACCTACATCGATCTCAAAGACTATCCTCTTCCTATCTATGATGGAGATATTGAAGACTCAGAAGGACTTCCTCAAAATGCGATTAAGCTAAAAGAGCTTATGTTTCAAACTGATGGATTTATTTTCGTCTCGCCTGAATACAATAGTTCCATTTCCGCAGCGCTAAAAAATATGATCGACTGGACTTCTCGTAAGGCAACTACTGAGGAAGTCTATTTGAGCTGTTTTATCGATAAGATGGCTCTAATTCTCAGTGCATCCCCATCTCCTATGGGTGGGCTTAGAGGACTTGTTCACTTACGCAGTATTTTAGAAAACATTTTCACCTTTGTTCTTCCTAAGCAAAAAGTAATTCCTGACTCTTGGAATGCATTTGATGACAAAGGGAACTTATCAAACCCCAAAGATCAAAAAGAAGTAGAAGGGCTCGCAGAGCTTTTGGTCAAAACGATTCAAAAAATGAAACAGTAATCTCAAAGGAAACTTCATGACTACAGTAACTTTCAAAGGAACTCCTGTGCATCTATCAGGAAAATTTCCAGCAGTTGGACAAAAAGCCCCTGACTTCGCTCTTGTAAATGGATCTTTAGAAGACAAATCTCTCAAAAGTTTTGGAAGCGTAAAAAAGCTTTTACTCATTGTTCCGAGCTTAGAGACATCCGTTTGCGCTACTTGTACAAGAACCTTTCATGCAAAAACAGCAGGACGGCAAGATCTAGCCCTTCTAGTGATTTCCGCAGACCTTCCTTTTGCGCAAAAAAGATATAGCGACACAGAAAAGTTTGAAAACTTAAACACTCTGTCAACTATGAGAGGCCCTGCTTTTGCAACCGACTATGGAGTACTTATCCAAGATGGACCTTTAAAAGGACTTTGCAGCCGTGCTGTGATCCTTTTAGATGAGAAAGACAACGTTCTTTATACAGAACTTGTTACCGAAATTACTTCAGAGCCGAATTACGAAAAAGTCTTAGCTCTTTTATAACTTTCTTTTATAGATAGGATAATGAGGAGTCCAGGCATTTTTCGCTATGATCTCCTTAAGCTCTTCTTCCTTTTGAGGAGGGATAACCCCCTCCTCAATTCCCATCTTAGCTACAGCTAAAGCGATATCTTGAGAAATCCTTGGAAGCTCTTCCAAAGACGGAAAAAGCGACCCTAGAGGATCTTTTAAAATAGGAGAATGCCGGCTCAGCTCTTGAGCTGCAGCAACAAACATCTTTTCTGTAATTTTTTTTGCCCGAAAAGATATGCAAGCAAGTCCGACGCCTGGAAAGATATATGCATTATTACATTGCACAGAAGGATAAAGCTTTCCTTTATACTCTACAGGAGCGAAAGGACTACCGGTAGCAACTAAAGCCTTTCCCTCCGTCCATTGAATCACGTCTTGAGGCTTTGCCTCTGATCGAACCGTTGGATTTGATAAAGGCAGAATTAAAGGAGAAGCAGAATTAGTTGCCATGGTTTTTATGATCTGCTCTGTAAAGGCTCCGGTTTGCGTAGAGACTCCAATTAAAACGGAGGGTTTTGCATTACAAACAACTTCGAGCAAAGAGATCTTCTTCCCATCTTCTACTTTCCACCCCTGTATATTTTTTGAGGGCTGAACAAAAGGCGCCTGCTCATCTTCGTATGGGCAATTGCTTTGTAAAAGACCTTGTCTATCAACTATATAAAAACGACGGTAGGCCTCTTCACGCGAATATCCCTCTACAACCATTGCATCAACCAATTTATGGCAGATCCCAAGTCCAGCAGAGCCTCCACCTAATACAGCGATAGTTTGATCTTTCAAGGAGATCCCTTGCTTTCGAGTAGCAGAAAGTACTGCTGCCAAAACAACAGAAGCCGTACCTTGAATATCATCATTAAAAGATAGGATCTCGTCTTTATAACGATCTAAAAGAGGTTTTGCATGAGATTTAGCAAAGTCTTCCCATTGCAATAAAACATGAGGGAATGCCTTTTTCAAAGCCTTAACAAAAAGGTCCACGAAATCATCATAGGCCTCACCTGTGATGCGCTCATGTCTCCATCCCATATAATGGGGATCATTTAAATACTCTAAGTTATTGGTCCCCACATCTAAAAAGACCGGAAGAGTCCGAGAGGGATGAATCCCCCCAAAAAGCGTATATAAAGAAAGTTTGCCAATAGGAATAGTCATCCCCCCTATTCCTACATCACCCAAACCCAAAATCCTCTCTCCATCCGTTACTACCACAACATCTATGGATTTTCCTTTCAACTGTTCGATAATTTGAGGGATGCGGTCTCTTTCTGGATAAGATAAATAAAGACCTCTTTGCTCTTGATGCATAGAGCTATACAGTAAAGATACATCTCCAACCGTCGGGGTATAGATGTATGGGAGCATCTCAGAAACATGCTTTCTGACTAAACTGTAAAAAAGGACCTCATTACGGTTTTGCAAAGCGCTTAAGAACACAAAGCGAGAGAGTTGAGATGATTGGGATAAGAAATTTCGGTATCTTCGCTCTACCTGAGATTCTAAAGAAGAAACATGATGAGGAAGCAGGCCATGAAGCCCTAATTCAGTTCGCTCCTCTTCGGTAAATGCACTTCCTTTGTTATAAAGGGCCGTATGCAAAATCTGTTCTGCAGGCATATTCAGATAAACAATATCCATACAATTAGCGCCCCACCTTATTAAAGCAAATAATAACAAAAATAAAAACCAACGTCAACATAAAACAAAATAAAAACTTTAAACATAAAAAAACTAATCAGAAAAGGAAACAATATAAGAATACCCCCCACAAAAAAACATCAGAATTTTTTGCTAGATTTGGGTATCATGAAGAGTATTATGCCAAAAGAAGATTACCAAAAAATCGTTCGAGCCTGCTTTATTAAAAGCAGTTGAAAAGAGGCATTTGGTATACACACAAAAACTCTTAAGCGAAAGGTTCTGCTGCCCGAGCTCGAAAGACAAGATTTTTTTAATTACTCGAAACCTTTTCTGGAGTTTGCTGGTAGCTCGACTTGATCGAAGCGATCAAAAAACACCAAATGCAAAATAAAGACAAATTGATCCAGGTAAGGGAAAATATCGAATAAGTAACAAAAAAAGTCTGGGAAAAAAGGATAAAAAACGAGGCAATCGCCTTAGAGGCTCTTGTAATGAAAACATCAATAAGGGCCTTTGCTTGGAACTTTTCCTCGATTCGCAAAGGAATATAGAGCATCTCCTTAATGACAGAAAACACGGAAAAATCAAAGCATTTGATCATTAGGTATGAGTAAGCCACAACCCCGATTACGGGAAAAGCAAGGAAAGAAATAGCGTTGATCCCTAAAAAGATCGGAACTAAAAGGTGAGACTTTTGCAGACCAAAAAAGTGGATAAGTAAATAAGTACCAACAAACTGAAAAAACATCGTCAATATATTTCCGAGACAAGCGATCCTTCCAAATAGGGCTGTTCTTAAATCTTTGTCCGGATAGGCATTTTCTAAAAAATGCTGAAACTGAAAATCGGTCAAGGTAGCTGTAATCTGCATAAAAGCAGTAATAAATAAAATAGCCGTCAAAAGCCGGGAAGAAAAAATAAGCTTACACCCCTGAGGAAGCGATGCACTTTGCTTGGTCTTTTCACTAACACTTTTTTCTACATGGTTGGAGTGGCGGAGCAACCCAAAATAAACTCCTACCAGAATTAAATAGATAGGAACCGTAAAATAGAGCAAGGATTCGGATCCCATTTGTACAGCGCAAAATCCAGGGATAAAACTTCCAGTAAAGGCACCTAAAGCACCAATTCCAAATAAAAATCCATATAGGTATTTGGCATTTTCCATCTTCATAGTCGAATGAATTACAGACCACAACTGCTGAAACATCAGAAGAACATACACATCTTTCCAAATATAAAAAGCAAACGGCAAAGAAGTACTTTCAGAGATATACATTCCACAAAACACATTGCCTATGATCACAGCAGCGGTTGAGATGATAAAAATCTTAAAACAACCTATTTTAGGCAAAAGATAATTATATAAAGAAACGACAGCCAAATTGAATGGAAGAGAGACGAGCCACACGTAAGGAAAAAAATCTGCTCCATAAGTATGGATAAACAAAGAATTACTTACAGGACGAATAATGGCATAGTCAGCAGAAATCAAAAAACTGCAAAACATAGAGAACAATAAAAACAGCTTCTCTTTGCGAGAAAGCGCTTGTATTTGTTGCCAGAACTGCTTTACTTTTGGCATGCGGAATCCTCATAGTTTTTTTTCAGAGGATACATCTCTAAAAGTTCTTGAACAGATTCTTGATACTTAGGAGATATGTACATCCAAGTAGAGGCAAAAGAAGGTATTTCAATAGAAAAATAAAATGATGAATCTACAATTTTCTCATCGCGTCGAATAACTGGAAAAGAAATGCGAGTATCTTCTTTTTTTTCTTCAACAAAAACAGCGGGAAAACGTTCTTTATAACGTGTTATCTCATCTCTGCTAATTTCAGAAGAAAGCTCTATAGCAAGGTATCGATCCTCCCTTCCGAGCAAAGAAAGCGCATCTTCATGCCCTATATGAGAGGGAGTAACAAAAGCTTTTCTCAGCTCTGTAAGCACTTCACAATCCGAATAGGAAAGGTATTTTTCTAGAGAAGATAAAAGATTGTGCTCTTTGTAGAGCTTTTGTAAAAATCTCGTCATGTGAAAAGAGTATGCCTTTACTGAAGGATACTGATAAACACGTCTATGCATAAAATGGCGAGAAAGAAGTAGTGCCTCACAAGAGGCCATCCCATTTTCTTCAATTCCTAAGATGAGCTCACCCTCAAGACCTTCAGGAGAGGGCAAAACTCGAAGGGTCTCTATCAGCTGCTGGTAGTCAAAAAGCCCATAGGAAACCCCTGTGGATCTTGCATCTCTTAGCAAATAGTCAATCCGATCTGCTCCAAAAAAATCTCCCGTAATAATCTGCGTAAGAACACGCTCCCAGGGAGTAAAAACTACAGCTTCTTTTTCTCCTAAGATTTGGTTAAGTTTTTTTTCTCCTAGAGAAATTTTTACGATGTCATCCACCACGCAGTTGTCTGGAAACTGCTTTTGTAGCTGATCCCAAATGGGTAGTAAAAAAGAACTTGTAATCAAAAGCTTCGTCCATTTCTCATGACCTGCTTCCCCTAAAAGAACTTTTTCCGCTGCATGAGAAAAAGGAAGATGGCCAAGATCATGGCAAAGTGCTGCAAAACGTACGATTTGTCTCCAATAGATCCGAAAAGAAGGATCTAACGGCTCCTCATAGTTTTGCAGAATCTGATCAAAAATTCTTGTCGCAATATGCATCACTCCTATGGAGTGTTCAAATCTTGTGTGCGTGGCCCCTGGATAGACTAAATAGGCAACGCCTAACTGATGCAAGGCGTGCAATCTTTGAAATACATAAGAGTCAATAAGCTCTTTTTCCAAAGGAGAAAAATAGATAAACCCATGAACTGAGTCGTAGATTCTTTTTAGATTATGCATGAAAAACCCTAGCCTCCCGGACGCGGTCTACTTTCCTGAAGGTAGTTTGAGGATACCTCCACAAACTCTGCTTTTCTCTGTAGCTCTTTAATACTTCTGGCTCCCCCAAAGGTCATACCACTGCGTAGGCCTCCCATGAGCTGAGCAATCAAGTCGATGGCACTTCCGCTAACAGGGCCCCAAAAATCAACACCTTCAGCTACAGTTTTATCTTTCATTGCTCCGTAAAAATCAATTTGAAAATCAATACTGGCCTGTCCGCGATATTTAGCTTCCATAAGGGTTGGATCTTTTTCTGAAGGTCTTTTGGTCGCAACGCTTTCCAAGGTCATAGCAAACATCTTTCCTAACATCACACTGCTAGCTCCGGCCGCTAAAGCCAAAATTAAATCTCGACTATTGCGAATGCCTCCATCTGCAATCAAAGGCACTCTAAGCTTCTCCGCAATTTTCGCGCACTCATAAATGGCTGAAAATTGAGGAACGCCAAATCCTGTGACCATACGTGTTGTACAAGCAGCCCCAGGCCCCACTCCTACTTTCACAGCATCAGCGCCTGCATTGACCAAATCATGATAGGCCATAGGAGTACAGACATTACCTGCAATTACATCTTTGTTCGGGTGCGTTTTTTTCAAAGCTTCGATAAAATGAAACATGCGATCAGAATGGCCATGTGCTACATCTATACAGACTCCGGCAGCCCCAGCATCCAATAAAGCTCTCGTCTCATCGATCTTGAGAATTCCACAAGAAATAAACATCCGCTCTTGATATTTTTTGACCCAGCTCATCTGTATTTCGAAAGTAGTAAAACGATGAAAAATGGGAACTGAACCTTGATCGATTAAAAGATCGGCTAAATCCTCCCCTATTACTGTATCCATGTTGGAACAAACAAGAGGGATCTGCATTTTTCGATTCTTAGTAAGCCAAGAGTCCAAAGAGGGTTCTGTACGAGAAGGAATATTATTAAATTGCGGAACTAAAGCAATATCATCAAAAGTGTACGCTTTCCGAAAGCTCATTTTATCCTCCCACGTCAAGACACAACTATAACGGAGAGTGTCAATTAAAGGAAGAAAATGGAGCTACACTACCTCTCTTTACAAAGATGTTAATGAATAATTAACAATAAAGGTAAAAAATTCTTCAATTCTTTCTCGAGCCCTCTGAGAATCGGTACATTGATTGATCAAAATGGCAAACGCAATATCCTTAGAATATCCTGCATAGTTACTTACAAGCGTCATACGGCCAGATTTACCACGAATCCCCTCTCTTGGACTTGATAGGGATTCAAAAAACAACGGGAAAAATTCCGAATTTTTCATAGTAATCAAAAGCTTTACAAGCTGCTCTGCCGTTAATACATTTTTTCGAGAAAGGCCAGATCCGTCTGCAATCCGCCATCCAGCAATGTCTATCCCTTGTTTTTCTAAAAATTTCTTCACGGAAGCAACACCTGATACAGTCGACCCATCTCCTAAGTCTTGCTCCCCCATTTTTTTGAATAAATGCTCTGCATATAAATTAAGACTTGTCTTTTGCATCTCTTGAACAATCTCAAAAACAGTAGGAGATTTCACACAGTAAAATACCTGACGACTTTGCTCTGCCATCTCTTGCTCTTCCACCGAAACCCCATTTGCAATTAGAGAGCGCTTAAAAAGCTCTACACAGGCAAATCCAGGATCTGGCAAAGCGCCACGGATCGAAAACTCAGATACTCCCGCAGGAATTGTCCCTCGGACTTTTTGCACAAAAGACCCTTCAGACCCATAAATGCAAGCTTGATCTCCAGACCCCACCGTTCCTGTTTTCACCTCATTTTGCAGCTTTAAGTGCGATAGCTGAGGTACTGTTTTAACGATAGAGGCTTGCGTTCCCACACCTGCACCTGGAGCAAAAAAGAGCTCATACGCATTTTCATGAAAAGAAAGAGCGGACGCTCCAGCTCCGTAGTAATTACCTATGTCCTCCCATGACCAATCTGGAACGGCAAGTGCATTTTCCCAAAGAGAAGCATCACTTAAGATCTTTCCTTGAATGTGCCTTATTCCTAAATTGCAGACGGCAGAGCTCCAAGCGTCTAATTGTTTATCCCAAGCCAGAGAAGATGCTATTCGATCAGATCCTAAGCACGGATCGCCTCCGCCAATGATATAAATATTGCCCTGTAAAATACCTTTCTCAATCTTTCCGTCATAAGCAATCTGTGTGGAAAAGCGCGCTTGAGGTCCCAGCACATGAAAAGCGGCAGCAGCTGTTACAAGCTTCATACAAGAGGAGGGAATCATGCTTTTACTTGCATTCTCATCAATTATGACCTTACCACTTGGCATATGAACGGCATAAATACTGATGCTTGCGTAATCTAAAGGATCTCGAGCTTCTAAGGAGTGAAAAGAGCAGCTGGTAAGTACTGCGAAAACGCCTCTTGAAAACCTGATAAAGAAAGCGCTCCTCCCGAATGAACCCATATGATATTTCCTGTTAAATTATCCCTACAAACCACTTCTTGCATCTTCGTTACAAGCTTTGCAGTATACATAGGATCAAGAAAAATGCCTTCCATTTCTGCTGTTTTTTTAATACAATTGCGCACAGAAGCATTGAAAGATCCAAAGCTCTTTGCAATACTAGGCTGATGAGTTTCATACGTCAGTATAGGAAAAGAAACCCCTAAAAGTTCTTGTAAATATTCATGAAAATAGCTGAGGTTTTTAGAAAATTCTTCGCAGCTTCCAGCAATTAAAACCACATGGATACGAAGTTTTTTTTGCAAGTAAGACATTCCTAAAATTAGAGCAATCGCGCTCATCCCAGTTCCTGCATCAACAAATACATGATCAAAAAAAACTCCGAGATCTTGTTCGTTTTGCAAAAGATCCAAGGCAAGTGTCAAGCTACCAACAAGCGCCTCTTTCATGCACCCCCCCATAGGAATCCACACAAATTCTCTGGAACACCTTTCTTCCCAGGCTTGAGTCCAAGTCTTTTCTAAAATAGATGGGACCTGATCAATCCAGATGACCTCATTTTCTCGTAAAAGAAGGGAAAGGAAAAAGGCATTGCCTTTTGCCCCATGAGTTTTTTCTAAAAACAACTGATAGGAAATTCCTTCCTGCTTTAAAAGCTGCACTAAGGATAAAATATGGTTTGAAGAAAATGAGCCAACTAGAGCTACCGGCTTTTTTTCTTTTTTAATAAAAGGAAGGATCGATGCATATTTTCTTAACTTCGAACCGCTGATACTAAACCCCAGCTCATCATCTCTCTTGACATACCATCTTGCCTTTTGCATGAGGTGTGCTCTAGAATGCAAGGGAAAAGAAGCTAGAGCATCACGAGAACAAAGTTTTTGCAAACGCTCTTTTTCTGTAGACAAGACCAAAAAAACCTCTGAGCTTTAAATTAAGTCATTTCTACCATAAGCCCATCATTACGCGCTTTACCTTTTAGACGGTGAAAATCCCTTGTCTTTTCTTTATTAAGCAAGATCGCAAGAGCTGACTCTTTTTTATTACTCCTATCTATTACAGGAACTGGCATTGCTTTGAAAGATAAAGGCTTAAACGAATCTGAATCTACTTGGAAGCCAGTTTTTGCAGGAGTTTCAGTAGATTTAGATCCTTCACTTGCTATATCTAATTTTCTCGCAGGTGAAGTATCACTTCGGCCCTCTAGAGCTCCCCCGCCTGTCCGGGCTGCTGATTTTTGAGAATGCCCATTGATTGCTCTGGAAATTGCGCTTGGAGGAGTTATTCTTAAATTTGAAATAGGTTCGAACTCAAAAGGCAAATACTCTTCGTCATCGTCTTGAGCCACTTCCATCTTAATGTCTAACATCTTCTGAAAAAAATCTTTGATTATTACCTTCGGAAGTCTGGATGAGATATATCTCTTATTGTCTTCCTTTATACTCTGCGTATTGAGCATCTCTGGCTGATAACTACTCATCAGATCTAAGATATCTCTTACGCCAATTAACATTTCTTCAGCTAGATCCAATCGAACAAAAAGAAAGCTGTTTACAGGGAATTTTTTCTTAGTATTTGAGACATTCAAAATAGCACTCTCAAAACCCTCTCGAGTGGTTGAATACTCTAAAATCTCAGAAATTTCGTTTAGAGATTTATTCGCAAAAAAAGTGTAAAAGTGCTCTACTTCCTCCACTACCTTATTTACAAGAGTCCTTGCTCCCGTTTCTCGGAACATCAAAGCTCCTGTCGCCTGTGTTTTCTCCTCTAGACGTTGATCTTCAATCAGCATTTGATTGTTTTCTAACATGGTCTTCAGTTTGTCGTAATGCGCCTTCACCTTTTTAGCGTAAACAAGCTCTAACTTCTTAATCTTGTCTCTGGCGAAATCAATTGCAGAAAAAGACTCCTCTCTTTCTCGAAAAAATTCAGGTAGTACTTCTTGCATTTCTTTTTGAAAGAGTAAAATAACCTTGTGAGCAGTCTTAATTTGCGAGGTCATATGCTGCGCTTGAGGAAAACGTAAACCTTCTGTAAGAACTGTTTGTTCTTTCTGTAAAAGATCTTGCACTACATTTTTCAAACTCTCTTGAGCTTCGGATGGTGATTGATAGGGCAATTTTCTGATATAACTACAAATTTGACTTCCAATAGAGAGTAAAAAATCCACACCTTTAGAGGAATAGGGATCCATGGAAGTTGTAACGCTAGATTCATTTTTGCCTATTTTAGCGCTTACGTAGTTTTGTTGCAGTTGCCCTGCTTGTGTAAGTAAATATGATTCAGAAAAATTAGGATGATTAACCCCTCCACCTTTATGTATTGTCCAGTGGGCCATTTCACTTGGCCATTGCACCGATGTCATCATTATCTAAATCCTTATAAGAAAACAATTTTACAGATAAAAAGCGCGAGATAATACACAAAAAATAGACTTTTTAGCAGCTCTTTTTTACAGAAGATTGCACATTTTCTGTGGAGTGTGGTAGCTTCATGCAAAAACAATCTACGAGAAACTATGTCTTTTCCCTCTCCTTTGGATCTTAAAACGTTACTCCCCTTAAATACGCATGTTTCTTTGGATATTCACAAAAACCGAAATACTATTCAAAAAATCCTACAAGGAAGCTCTCCTCTTTGGGCCTTGGTTTTAGGCCCCTGCTCTTTACATAACCCGCAAATGGCCTTAGAATATGCGACAAAAATCAAAAACCTCCAAAAAAAAGTAGAGAAAACCTGCCTACTTGTCATGCGCTCGCATATGGAAAAACCTCGGTCTAGTCTCGGATGGAAAGGCCTTCTTTACGATCCCTATCTTGATGGAAGCGACCAAATGACCCAAGGATTGCAAATCTGCCGAAAGCTTTTATTAGAGATCGCGCAAATGCAAGTACCCATGGCTACAGAATTTTTAGATCCTATTGCATCTGCTTATTTTTCCGACCTAATCTCTTGGGGATTTATTGGAGCAAGAACTAGCTCCTCTCAAATCCATCGGCAGCTAGCCTCTCATTTACCCATGCCAATAGGCTTTAAAAATCCCATAGACGGAAATATCGAAAGCGCCATTCAAGGCGCTCTTGCAGCGCAAAGTCCCCATTCTTTCTTCCATATCGACGAACAAGGAAAAATACAAATGGCAAAAAGTATGGGAAATCTTTATTCCCATATTGTTCTACGAGGCTCTTTTGATGCCCCCAATTACGATCCCGCAAGTTTACTTAATGCTGTGCATCTTTGCAAAAAACACGGTCTTTCCTCACGGATTTTAATCGATTGCGCTCATGATAACAGCATAAAAAAGCCCTTAGACCAGAAGATAGTATTTCAATCTGCTGTAGAACAGTATCTATCGGGAAATGAGCAAATCATGGGTATTATGATGGAAAGTTATCTCAAGTCTGGAAGTCAATCTATAGACTCTCCCCTACTAGATCCTTCCATCTCTATCACCGATCCCTGCTTAGATTGGGATACTACAGAAGAGCTCGTGCTCTTCTTGCACGAATCTCTTCTGCATAATTCTAACGCTTGCCTTCTTTAAGAAATCGGACGAGGGAGGAACCAATTCGTACCATTTCTCAAATTTCGATACAGCTCAAAATCTCCTGTCATGAAAATTTACCAATCTATCAAGTGCTGTCAGAAAAAATTAAAGAGTTAAAGGCTTTGAGAATGACCAATAAAGATATAGCATTGAGATTGAAGATCAACAGAAAAACCGTAATGAAAGGACTAAATATTTAAGAGTTTCAAAAATCGATTCAATTTCTCTGAAAACCCTTCGGTCTCAGCCCATTTTTGAATACTTTGTACATCTACTCGATGAGCCTTTGCTACAAAAACTGCTTGGTCTAAGGCTTGCTTATCATCCCAATGAAAAAACGAAGCAAGTCTATCTTTAACACAATCAGTAGGCAGCAGAAGAACTAATGAACCTGAAATCGTTTGAAGTTTCTCAAATCGATGAACAGCTGCATGCCCTACGGTTATAGGGGGATTTACAAAATCGATGAGATAAGGGCACTTGTCATGGTTAAAACTTCTACCGAGTCTTTTGAATCCATGTTTCTGAAGAATCTTCTCAATAGGTTTTAGTTCTTCATAGGTAGCAAAATCAACATCCATAGATTGATAACGATTTTCACTATAAATTGATACGCAAGCTCCACCCACCAAAACGACTTCAATCTTATGGTTTTTCAATGTTTCATAGACAAAACACGCAAGTTCTTGAAGAGTTATTTTTGAAAAATCGATTTCCATAGCTTTATAAAGGTTTTCCTGTTTTGCGAGGACGTTTTCTTTTATTTATCTGGTAGCATTCTTCTTGGATATTAGAAGGAAGATATTCATACGCTTTGCCAGCAAGAGCTTGAATTTCTTTGATAAATGGATAACGAGGATTCCATTGAAAAACACGAGTTTTTCCTTCTAAAAAACTAGCTAATAAACCACCTTCTTCCAATTTACGCAGGGTTTTCTGGATAGGATCCAATGCGGAACCAAAAGAACTTCGCAGTTCTGAAGCATTAGCTTTCTCGTGCAGATAAAGATAAATTAAGACCTTTTCTACATTCTTATTCGAAAAAAGATATTCAAGCATAAGACACCTATATAATAGGTTATATTACCGATAAAATAGGTAGACAGTCAACAAAAAAAAAGAATTTCGAATTCAGAGCATTAGTAAAAAACCCCTTAAGATTAAATCTTAAGGGGTTAGAAACACTTCGGACGCGGTCGCAACGAATTCGAACCATTGCTCAGCTGGAAATAAAGGTAAAAATCCCCCGTCATCAG
Source organism: Rhabdochlamydiaceae bacterium (assembly GCA_019745395.1). GTDB lineage: Bacteria > Chlamydiota > Chlamydiia > Chlamydiales > Rhabdochlamydiaceae > CAIJXB01. The sequence goes on from JAIETG010000029.1 coordinate 20,747, forward strand.
ACTGTTCCAATCTATCAAGTGCTGTCAGAAAAAATTAAAGAGTTGAAAGCTTTGAGAATGACCAATAAAGATATAGCATTGAGATTGAAAATCGACAGAAAAACCGTTATGAAAGGACTAAATATTTAAGCAATTTCTCAAACAACCATCCCCACTTCTTCTTCCAAATCAACAGAAAGAACATAGGCAGCTTCTTGAGTACGATTTCTCACAAGACGTTCTATGTCTAACCCATCATAAAGCTCTTTGAAAGCTCCGCTTCTTTTACTTATATGACTAAAAATAAAAAGCCGAATACATATATCCGTGGTGGGCTCAATTTTCGCAAAATGATTCTCGTATTTTTCCCATTTTAAAACAGCTGCATGAGAACACCCAAATTTCATCCCAAATTCAGTCGAGGTCATTTCAAAATACTTCCTAATAAATTTGATCTCATTTCCAGTCAGAGGGCTATCTTTGCGGCATAGAATCAACAGGACGGCTTTTTGAAGAGCATTAAAATTGATATCAAGAACCTCTTCTCCCTGCATTTTAATAACGGGTACATTTTTCAAAATAACGGGAAATCCTAATCCTTCATATGTGAATTTTTTGATTTTTTTTCTTTTCATTTTATAGCTCCTCTAAACGAATTACTGTAATAATAAGCATTCCAGATTTATCTACGCTTACTATAATTCTACCATCTTCTTGATCTATAGTTTTTCCTCTTATGGCATACTTCCACATCTTTCGTTGCTCATCCCACGTGTCTTTAGCTTTTTCATGACGTCCATGTTTTAAGACATACAGAATGTCAGATAAACTAAAGTTTCTTTGCTCTTTTCGCTCTAAGGCATGATTGCTGAACTTATACCGATCTTTCTCAATACAGTAAGCAATTCGTTCCAACAAATTTTCATGCTTTTCTGCTTTAACTACCATTTCGTCAACCTAACTTTCAACTCAAATGTAACTCAGTTCCATTTTAAAAGTCAAATCGTATGCACAGCCCGAAAAAGTCGACTTCTGCCACAAGATCATTTTTATGATGTCTCGAAAATGATCAAAACAAAATTCTCAATAAAAAGCTTTTTTAGAACAAAAATCAGAATTTTTTATAACACTTTGATTATTAAATCGAAGCAGATTCAAGATCTGCTAAATAAGGAAGTTCTTGTTCTACAGCCTCTTCGAGTTTCTGATAAAAAGCCAATAAAGCCTCTTGATCTTCAGTAAGGAGTGCATCGTGAGAATGATGCGCTAAATTGGGCATTGTTTCACCTGAAACAGTACCAACGAGGCAGCTTTGGATACCGGTCATAATTTTTTGCAATTTTGTGTTTTTTCCCTGCTCAAGCGAAAACAAAAACTGTTTGATTTCCCTACACAAAGCAATAGTGATAGGCAACTCTTCTTTTTTTGCTAAAAAGATGATTTTTTTACAGTTATCAACAAGTCGCAGACCTATCGAAAAAAACTGGAAGCCTCTCTGGGCAATAGACATTGAATGAGTCTTGGTATTGTCCAAAGTTGAGGATGGATCTTCTTTCGTAATATTGGGACAACGATGCTCAATAATTGGACAAAAGCGACCTTTATAGACAAGAGCAGAATACAAAATATTTAAATCTCTAAGAATTTCTAAAAGAACTGGAGCGTAGGCTATGACATCATTTTTTCGCTTTTCCAAAGAAAACTGCCTATCTAGATTCTTTTTATTTGCACGATTTTGCCGCCACACAACAACAAAACCACCAACTTGAGTAACTAGAAGTGCCAAAAAAGCATAGTCTTTTGATCGTATTTCATTCTCTTCCTTAATGGATTCCGTTTTTGAAATAACCGCTGACGATTGACATCCGGTTATCGCAAACAAAAATACAGAAAGAAAAATCAACACTCGAATTTTATACATTATAAAATCCAAAAAATTTTTTGATATTTAAGGGATCAACATATTAACAAAAAAACCCTTTTCCTGTTACCAAGAAAAGGGTTCAACTATAATTTCGGACGAGGGAGAGACCAATTCGTACTTTTTCTCAGATTTCGATACAGCTCAAAATCCCCTGTCATCAGACTTTAGCTGTCCATGAAGTCTTAGCCCCAAAGATTCGAGAGTTGAAGGTTCAGGGAATGACCAACAGAGATATTGCAACAAGGTCAAAGATCGACAGGAAAACTGTAGCAAAAGGATTGCTTTATAAAATTTAGTATAAAATATCGTGAACTTTTAAAAGTCTATCGTTATCCTAAGGGCAAGAATGGAATAGGAGCAAATCATGACTCTTAGTGAGAAAGCTATGACCTTTTTGGAAGAGCATATCCCAGAGCTCGCTGAAGTGGCATTCAAACAAGCTTATTGGAGCGCTCTGGCATCCGGAAGTACTGTGCTCGTGTCTGAAAATGGAAATTTAGTAGAAGTATACCCTGATGGCACTCGCAAAATTATTAAACAACTTCCAAAGCACATACCAGTAGATCCAGGTAAGATATTGGAACGTTCATGAATAAAGAGATCCCACGTCTTCGAATGTTTGCTGGACCTAACGGATCAGGCAAAAGCACTTTAAAAGCTATGATTAACCCCGAACTACTCGGGATATATGTAAATCCTGACGAAATCGAAAAAGAAATTTTAGAACATAAAATTCTTGATCTTCGTTTCTATGGAATCAATACGACCCAAGAGGAATTGCTAGGTTTCATCAAGGCCTCCACTCTTTTAAAAGAAAATGAGACCATAGACAGCATCGATCAATTACGTTTCAGTGAAGGTAAACTAAATTTCGAGGATAGCAAGGTAAATCCTTATTTTCCTTCTGTAATTTCAGATTTTATCCACAATAAACTCATTTCCTCTTGTCAATCTTTTACTTTTGAAACAGTAATGTCATTTCCTGGCAAGATAGAGCTTCTTCAAAAAGCACAAAATGCTGGCTATCGTACTTATCTATATTATATTGCTACAGAAGATCCTGATATTAACATTTCACGAGTGCACCATCGCATAAAAATGGGAGGTCATTCTGTACCGGAAAATAAAATCAGAACTCGGTACCAGAAGTCGCTTGATCTATTAATGGACGCGATTCAAGTCACAAATCGTGCTTATATTTTCGATAATTCTATGGCAGATAAGCCATTATGTTTGGCAGAAATTACAAATGGTAAAAAGCTAGAGATGAAAACAAATCAAATGCCCATTTGGTTTAAAAGAAATCTTTGGGATAAATTTAGCAAGACATGATTATTTTTCTGCTTTTTATTTCTGAACCGAAAAACCTATTGGCTTTTTATGAATAAGTTCTATGGCATGCTCAATTCCGTAGGCTTCGATGATTCCTGTATTATAGTTATAGATTTGAGGAAGTTTTTTTCCATTTTTTTCGAAAATAGGTTCCTGAACAGTGTGATATCCAGCAATTACCGCAGCAACTTTAAATTCATTTTTTCCAAATTCTTTGAACACAACAGCCCCCCCCCCTGAAAAACCTTTATTGTTGTGCCCATCAAGTAAAATAAGAATCCCCTTAGCATTCTCTAAAGGATACATACAAGAAACTATAGCTTTTTTATTAAAGGAAGAGGAAATCCTCTGTTTATTTTGCCCATTTCTCCAGATAATCCGTATGGGAATCCTAAAAAATATACATCTTGTCCATTGATTAACCCTTTATGACTACCTTCTAGAATGTAAGGAGGCGAAATTTGAAAAGAAGGAGCCAAAACACTGATATCAATAGGATCTTCACAATGCCCAACTAAATCGAATTTAACTTCTTTCCAGAGCTCTTCATGAAAAATCTCCATGCAATTACTAAAATCCCAATACTCAACCTGATGTTTTGCGCAAACAATATACTGTTTTCCGTTAACATCTAAAGAAAAGCAGGTGCCACTTTTACCTCCAGCTTTTAAATGAAATACTCGAAAATATACATTAGTAGTAATCATATTCAATTTACTGAGCTAGAGTTATACAAAGAATAAATCTATAAAAAAACCCTTCTCCTGTTACCAAGAAAAGGGTTCGTCTATAATTTCGGACGAGGGAGGGACCAATTCGTACCATTTCCCAGATCCCGATGCAGCTCAAAATCCCCTGTCATCAAACTTTGCCTATTCATGAAGTTTGGGCTTCAAAGATTCGAGAATTAAAGGTTCTAGGAATGACCAATAGCGATATTGCTTCTCGGCTAAAAATCGACAGAAAAACAGTGGCCAAAGGATTAATTCTATAAAGCTAGCTTTTCAAAACAGAAGTACTCTACTCCCTGAGATCTAAAAGCCAGACAAGTTGCAATATTCAAGTAATTTTCTAAAATAAATTTCAAATTGATGTCTAATTATGAAATTCCTGTTAATTTTTACAGTATATTTTCTTTCTACAGCCAGCCGAACCATTTCTTTTTCTTCTCTACTGATTTTTCCACCGGTTTTGGCTCCATAGACTTAAGACAAGAGGGAGTGCTATTTACAATCTTCTTAGCTTCTTCGTAAGGTTCATCTTTTATCGTAACACCCACCTCTTTAGGGTGTTTTTTAGGACCATAATAGAACACCTGATCCTTGCCTTGGAGAATAAGTCTAACCCCTTCAGGATAATCCTCTCCATACTCATCACGAAAAGCAATCATAATGTCAGCTCTTCTATGATCCCATGGGTAATCTCGTAAAAAGGGTCTAATGGCTTCATGGCTATTAATTATTTCTACAAATCGTTCTGTAACTCGAATTTCCAATTCTCTAGCTTCTTCAACTGTAACTTGCTGACGACAAACAAATCTTACGGAAATTTCTTGTATATCATAAGGCATGGATCCCCCTTGCCCTGTACACCGAAGCCCAAATTGTTCTTTCATTTCTTTTTCTAGTACATCGACAACTTCATTAACAGAGCGATTAATAACGGCTCTTTCTTTTTTAGAATAATTTTTCTCTTCCGCCATTCCGGGCTCCCCAAAAATTAGTAAACAAGCCAACGACCAAAAACTAACGCGAATTGCCATTATAAAATCCTATAGTTTTGCGTATTCCTTCCAATTCACCATCCAATCCCATTTGATACGTAGGCCCCATAAAATAGTGCTCAGTGAGCCAAAGGGTCAGTTCACTACCAGGAGTAGTACACTCCAACATTTTTACATTATAAGTGAACTCATCTTTTTTTTTGGAGGCCCACCCAGTAATGCGATCCTTCTCAGAAAAAAAATTAATCACCTTTAGCCCACATTCATTAGGCATCATTTCTGCAGGAGCAAAAGCCAAACAGATAAATATTTTTTTAAGAATCTGCTGTTGATCCTTAGTTACTCTTTCAGTTGACCTTCTTCCAATCAATACCCCCTCGCTATGACGAATATCTAGCCAGAGGGAATCTGGGTTAATCTTGTGAAGATTGTCAGCTATTGCTCCCATCATCTGAGAAGTGGCTCGAATGACTTTGGACGGATATCCCATCTTTTCCATGAATGTCCTTGTCATCGTTCCAAAAGAATTATGCATGCCTATTAATAAAGTTCCCTCTGGAACTTTATCTGCAACAGACAACCCCATCTTTTGAAAGGGTTGAGATGGGGTATAAATCCCGTTTTGTACAGTAATGAGCCCGACCACCTTCCCATCTTTGGGAACAAGCTCTGCAAAATGATCAAATAGCTTGACGCTCCCTTTTTCGAGCTCTTGAGCTGAAAACTGCATCTCATGCGTATGATCGCAAATCACAAACCAGTCTGTTTTCGCTCCTTTTTCATAAATATTGAGTATGCGTCTTTGCCCTGATTGAGCCTCGTGTATTTGCGCTATGGAAAGACTTGCCCAAGATGGGGTGGGATACTGTGGTAGTGAAGAGAAGATATTAGAGCGTTCCTGCCCCCATTGATCCGACACCAATCCAAAAAGATCCAACCTATTAAAGGGGCTATTTAGCACATAGGCATAAAGATTCAGTCCATCTACATGCCCTGCAGGATCGGGGGTCAGCCACCGTTCCAAAGCAATGTCGTAGCAGCGAAGACCAAAAAACACGAGGCCTTCTTCTTGCCTTTTCGAAGAAAAACGCCAGGGATTTTTAGGAGAAGCGGGATTGGTTTGCTCCTTTCCAAAAGCATCAATCTGATAGGTCTCGGCAATGATCCCTATAGAGGAAATCAGAGCGATGCAACTTCCTCGAAAGTCATGAAGAGGAGCGTAGACCTCATGCTCCAGCTCCATGGCTATTGCAGCTCCAATATCTCCTCCAAGGCCAAGCCCCAAAACTTTTAATTGTACAAGCTCTTTACGTTCATTAAGTGCTCCTATTTCCTTATCATGATCATGGAGAAAAAAAAGCGGAGTATCTTTTTGAAAGCACCCATCTTGCCATATATAAGTCTCCCGGGAAAAAAGACGAGAAAACGGATCATAGGAATAGATGATTTTTTTACTTTGGGGATAGGTAATCGAAGTCAGTCTCCCCAGGGCATCGTAAGAGTATTGGATTGTTTGGTCAGAAAGGATTCTTTCTTCGAGATTGCCACTTGGATCATAAGAGAGTTTGCTCTCAGGTGTTGCTAGCACCTCGTTGCAATCATTGGTCTCATAAAAAGAAGAATTACCGATAGAATCAAAAAGATAGACTTTGTCCCCTTCTTGCTTTAATTGATCGAGTGGATCGTAGGAGATCTTTTTCTCATGGAACAAGGAATGATTAATGTACTCCACTCTTCCTAAAGCATCATAGCCCAATTGATAAGTATTCCATGGTGAGGTCTGCAAATAGGGTCGCTCTAAAAGATCATGTTTTGTATGGACCTCTGCCAAGTTATAGATGAGCCTTTCTTCTTCTACATGCCCGTTGGCATCTGTTGTCAGATACGTATGAGCATACAGAGCATTGCCCTGGACGTCTCTTCTTGTAACAGAGGAAAGATGTCCATCAAAATATTCTCGGGTGATTGAAGAAGCATCGGGAAGGGTAAAGCTCGTGTTCCTCCCCATGGAATCGTAGCCCCAGGAAATATTACATAAAGGAGAGGTTTCTGCTATCATCTCTCCAAAACTGTTATAAAAGCGCTGGAATGTGCGGCCATAAATGATGTCATCGACCGTCATGCTATAGCCATGATCGGTCTCATAGGTGTAGAGATATTGAACGCTTTGATCTGAGCTTGTCATAGAAAGGATCCGCCCTATCCCATCATAGCGGTATTCTAAACAAACTCCACTTGGCAGAAGTTTTGTCTTTACTCGGCCTTTTTCATCGTAAGAATACGTGGTGATTTTTTTTCCTGCTTCGATTTCTTTAACGATTCTTCCCATAGAATCGTATTCAGAAAGGTAGGTGACTTTTTTTAAGGGGGCATCTTTCAGATACACCGTACAAATCATTTTGGATCTGTTCCCGGCCCTGTCATAGAAATACTCTTCTAAGGAAAGAGTTTTCCCTTGCTCATCTTGCTTTTCTCGGGAAATAAGCCGATTTGTAGCGTCATCAATTTCAATCGTCTTGACCCCAAGTGCATTGATGGTCATTTTACAAAGAACAAGCTGCCCTAAATCATTACGGACAGGATGATACAAAAACTGGGTGATAGCATGAGTAGGATCTTCATGCTGGCAAAGCCTCCCTTCCGAATTATAGGAAAAGATATCACAGGCCTCTCCTTGAGAGGTGATGCGCATTGCTTCACGTAAAAGCCCCTTATCATCATAGAAAAACTTGGTGTGATTTTCTTTATGAGAGCCCTTTTCTTCCCATTTTTCTAAGACATGGCCTTGCTCATCGTGGATCTCTACTTGAGAGATATCTTCACAAGTAGCTTTTTGTAAAAAGCCGAGAGAATCGTAGGAATAGAAAGTGGCTCTGGAACAGTCCACAGAGCTTGTAACTTCAGCTATTTTCTTACCGCTTCCATCATAGGAAAATGTGGTCGTCAGACCTTTTTCATCCGTATGAGAAAGAAGTTGAAATGTATCATAGTTCCAGGATTCTTCTAAAAGAATCTCCCCGTGCGCGCTATAAACCTTTTTAGAGGTCATTCGCAAAAAGGGATCATAGCCATAGTGAATTTCCGTGCGATCCGGTTCTAGGCTCATGGCGAGCATCCCATTTTTATAATAGGTATGAAGAATCTCTGTCCCATCTGCGCTAGTTGTGAGGGTTGGTTTTTGAAAGACATTATATTCTGTCCGAGTTGTTTCTCCCCGGGGATTGGTATGGGAGGCAAGGTTGCCGCTAACGTCGTAAGTAAAATCTACATGAGGAGTATAGACGCGCTCCGATTCATCCTTAGTTTCAGGAAATTGTGTCTGGATACATCTACCGAATGCATCATAACTTTGGTAAGTGGTCCTGCCTAAAAAGTCAGTTTGAGAAGTAATCCTTCCCTTAGAGTCATAGGTATTGAAAGAGGTTTTTCTGTTATTCTCATTATCGACCTCCTCACAGCAGAGCATTCTTCCCATGGGATCATACGTATAGATTTTCTTGAGCAGCCCCACTTCTTCTGATTCCAAAAGCTGGCCTTTGGAGTTGTAGCGATAGAGATTTTTCATGCCAAGTGGAGTGCTTTGAGAGGTAACATGGCCTCTATCATCATATTCCGTTTCTAAGGTATAGCGATAGTTGCCATGCGCGTCATAGACCATATCTTTGCAAATCTGGTGATGGCAGTCGTATTCATAGACATGCCTTTCTATTAAGCATTCAGAACCAGAGGATGAAGAGAAATAAAGATGGTTTACCGCTATGATAAAACCTAGTTTATCTCTTTCATAGCGTTTGACACTCCTTTGATAGACGTGCGATAGATTATTTAGATCGCGCTCATTTCCATCATCTACGATTTCTTCTACGAGAAGATGATCTTCATTGTAGAGGAAAAATTCTCTTTTGAGGATTTTCCCTTCATAGAGGGACAGCTTACGAGCGAGAAGATCTGTTCCTGCTTTGTAGCTGTATTGGTAAGAGATCCCCCCGTCTTGCACCTCTTCCGTGATATTGCACCAAGAGTCGTAATGATACCATTTGTGAATGTGGTCGGCGCCAAGCAAGGAGCCATCGCCATTCAGCCCAAACGAGTGACTCGCCTCCCCTGTGACCTGTCCCCAAAGGACTTCTTCTACTACATTTCCTTTGGTGTCATAAAAAAACGTTTTGGAAAAAACAGGCCTATTTTCTCCATCGCATAAAACTTTGCCCTTTAAACGCTTGTCTTCCCAGACAAATTTTAAAATAGAATAGAGTCCTCCGTCTTTTTGGAAATGCTCAATCTGGGTGATCTGATCCCCGTGATAGAAATAACGGGTCAAGGCTCCCTCCGCATCGCGAACATCCGTCCTACCGTCTTCATAGGAAAACTCTGCAAGGGTTTGCATTTCTCCGTTGGGGCCTGTGGGAGCTTCGAGCTTTTGTACTTTGTCTACGCAAGGGTGTTTTCGATAGAACTTTTCATCTCGATCATAGAAGGGTTTGGAAGATCCATAATAATGCACTTTGACCTGCATCTGCCCATCCATAACCATCTCACTTAAGCGATACCCCATCCCTTGTATGCCTTGAGAGTAGCTACAGACTTCCGATTTTTGAGAATTAGTCAAAGTTTCTCTTAAATATTGCCTTCCCTCCAGCTCTTGCGTCATATAAGTAACGGAATTGTTATCTGATGTTGAAGCCTTAAAATGATAGGGAGTATCCTTTCTAAGCAGATCAAAACGAATCCAAGAAAGAGTTTTTGTCGATGCTGGGTTTTTGATATCGAGTAAATGCAGCTGATCTTTTACATAGGTATAGATCAGCATATGCCCAGAGGGAAGTCTTTCCCAAGCAAGCCGATAATAGCATCTTGCCGAAAGCTCAAGATCAAATTGCTTAGATAGCTTTTCATAATGTCTTTCCCCTCCTCCAGGAGGAAAAATGGATAAATCGAAATCTCCTGGAGACTTTTTGTTTACATAGACTCTGAGGAGATTGTTTTGAGGATTGGATTTGGCACTTAACGTTCCGGAATAAATCCCCGCCTTTTTTTCTGGCTGATAATAGTAATGATAAGCATGGTTCCCGAGATCTTCTTTGCGAGTGCATTTATAAGCTAAAGTAGCCCCATTGGGCTCTGCTGCATGAAATTCTATCTGACTAAATTTTTGTTTCTCGATCTTCGAAGTATCTTTAAACATCACCAAGAGCTTCGTATGGGGAAGAATTTCCCATGCACCTTGGGTGAGAAAATCTCTTTTTAGATCTTCCAATCGAACGTTCTTATGAATTTGTCCACGCTGCAAAGCTCCGCTGCTCGAGTAAGTACGGGTTAAGGAAAAAGGATAGGCTCCCTGCAATACCGTGTCTTCTACGGCAAGACACAATTGTCCCGAAATGACATGAACATGATGAAAAAGAGCTGGATCTTCATCGGATGGAAACAAAGAGTCCCATTCGGCAAGCAGATAGAATGGAACGATAAGCAATAGAAAAAAGAATCTCAAAATCACCCACAAGATTAATAAAATCTTTACGCAACAAACATGCTAATCTTATTTATTTTTTATCATCAAGTGAAAAATTTAATAGAATAGATGAGTGGAATCATCAATCGCACATGAAAGACTTTAGTCGCAAATTAGGGTATTTCGACTTGAGTCTAAATCTCCTAATGCTAATAGCCACTCGAATCTCTAAAACAGGAGGGATCAGAATCGGAATTTTGGAGTGCCCGTAAACTAGCTAGGCTCTTGAATATTCAGAATATCGCAACATCGAAAAGGCCAAAGAAGCCTGTAAAAACAGCTCACACGCTACTGTGGATCGATTTCGTTGATCTCACCGAAATGATCGAACTTGGCAAAGGCGGGAAACGCAAAATTGATGATATACGACTATCTCGCTATGCGTGCTATCTAATCGTGCAAAATGGAGATCCGACAAAGCCCGTTATCGCTAATGCACAGATCTATTTTACGTTAGCTAGCAAAACTTATAAGTAGACCTCTTAGCTTTCAAATACCAAAGATCGCTAATTCAAACTTAGCATCTCTAAAAACAAAAAAACCGAACCCTTAAACTAAGAGTTCGGTTTCGTTGCGCATTCGGACGAGGTGGGATTCGAACCTATGGACAATTTCTTTCCGCTTAGAAACACCTTTAAACTGTAAAGAATACAAATTATGAGATCTTTCAACTCTTAGACGAGCATAAAGAAACAAACTGGTCTCTAATTCGGAGGAAAAAAGGTAGCAGATTGCTCTTCTTCTGTTTCTAATTCCTGAGGAACTTCTTCTTCTTCAGGCTGTTCATGAACAGGTTCTTCTAAATGAAGTAGTTGAACCCACAGCTGATGCTGCCAGCTGCGAAAGACAACACCATCTTGGTTTTGGATCTGAGCTCTATACGACAAAAGCCCCCCTGTTTTTTTATACTCTTCTCCTACCAGAGAATACACAATGTATCCCGACTTATAGGAAATAGGATAAACAAATTGAGCTTCAGCGTAATTTCGATAGATCACTTGAAGATGAAGAGATGGATGCTCTGCAATAAGTTCTTTAGGAATCTGCCATTCTAAGATAAGCTTTTGTCCTATAGGAGGATCTTTTTGTCTAGGATCTGGCGTTCCTACATAAGTGCTAGCCAAGCTTGTTTCATCTACTTTCTCTTGATAGAGCGTTAGATAGTATTTTTGACACCCACAACTTAAAAGAAGAAGAAAAAGAAGTGCTCTGCCTTTTTTCATGTACAATATCACCCATTTGAGTAGACTTTTCTATTGAGAAGGAGTTCCCTCTTTTTATCAAGGAAAAAACGTGGAAAAACAGGCAATATACGGAATTGTCTTTAGCAAAGACAGAAAAGAAATCGTACTCGTCCAAAGAAGAGACCTTCCCGTGTGGGTACTTCCCGGAGGAGGGCTCGATGTGGGAGAAACTCCGGAAGAAGGCGTTATTCGAGAGGTTGAAGAAGAAACAGGATTGCAAGTAGCAATCGTTCGAAAAATAGCAGAGTATCTCCCTGTCAATAAAATGACACAAAGAACCCATTTTTTTGAGTGCTGTGCAATCGGAGGAATGCTTTCGACCAATCCAGAAGCAAAAAAAGTGGCCTTTTTTCCTTTAGAGAACCTACCCTCCCGCCTTGCTCCCCCGTTCTCAGGGTGGATTGCTGATGCTTTAGCAAATCATAAAACCGTGCTTGTAAAACCGACTGAGGGGGTAAATTACTGGGTACTTGTGAAGCTTCTCATACAACATCCCTTTTTAGTTGTCAGATATTTTCTGACAAAAATTGGAATTCGATTTAACGCTAAACACTAATCTTTCTGCCCAGAAGAGAAACATGTGTTTGCAAGTCTGGCAAAACTTCATTAGGACCATTAACCTGCACAGTATCCTCATTTGACGGATATACTAAGAAATGATCGATAGCCTTTGATTTCAAGATGCCAGGAGAAATATTTGTGCAGTAAGGAGCGTACAAAGAAAAAGGAGAATCGCCTTTAAATTCCTTCTCTAAAGCTTCAGACATCTCTATTTCGCCTTTAAAAGCCCACTCTAAAGCTTCAGACATCTCTATTTCGTTAAAATTCATATCCCCCATAACAATAATAGAGTCCTCTGGAGTAAAGCTTTCTTGTAAATACTTAGCAAATTCAAAACGACTGGGTAGACTTGGATTACCTGGCATATGAATGTTGATAAGACGTAGGATTTTATCATCGCTTAAACGCCGAACATAGATATTTTGAAAAGCTACATCAGGAGAGTCGAGAAATTGATTAAAGATCACAGAGTTAGAACTGGCTATACGTTCAAAATGATTCGTGTCTATTAAGATCGAATTTCCTCCATAAGAACAAAATTCAAAGTGAGGCGGCAGAACTGATTTTAGATGCTCTAAAAAAGGCCTACCACACTCTTGCAAAGCCAAAATACTACGAGGATGCGTAGGATGATGGATTGCATCAAGAACTAAGCTAGCTACATGCATGTCCCGGGGGGTAAGAGATGGTCTTTTCGGATTATAGGAAATATCATGTTCCTGAGCGATCATAGAGCGACTTAATCCCATCGTATTCTTGGTAGTAATCCACGACATATACTTAGCATCTAGGACATTCCAAGAAAAAAAATGATCCCCATCATGAGTCATCCCGATCGGCAAATGATCTGAGGGAAATTGCCACTTTTCTTGTAGCTCCCCTACTTCTATGCCCTTTGCTACCAAATCTTTGTTTAATGATAAGGCTTCAGAAATGCGCCCTTCTTTAGCGAGTAGACAACTTAAGTTCCTTTGCTGAACTTTTTGCAAACCAGGATTTGAGATCAAAGGGAGCAGTGCTTTTGCGGCCCAAAATTGCCCTCCTCTCACTAGATTATCAAAAAAAGTTCCATAGTTTTGCCAATAAGGAGATCTAGGATTATTAATAGAGGCTAAAAGGTTTGCTTGAGCAACACCATCTGGCTGTTTTCTCAATATATTCGCAACCACTTTATGGATCTTTTCTATCTCTTGGCTCTTTCTAACATGATTATTAATCTTAACTGCTAGTTGAGAAGCTGAAGGCAGAAAACATCTTTGGATAAGGCTCTGAATCACGCAAACTACCTTTTCATCATCCTCTGGAGAGATGGAATTGCAGTTTTGCACTAGAGCATTTATACTGGACTCATTCAAGTCTTGATGCTGCGAAAACAGTACATCTAAAGGTCTCGATTCTAAAGTGGATAACATATAGCTCAAAAAAATAATTTAAGCCGTACATTTTATTATAGGATCACATACATGTCCACATGCAATCTTTAATTAAATATTAAGGCTAATATTTTACTTTACAGGCCTCTCTGGATGGATCATTTTTTTAGGATCCACAATCCGATCAAACTCTTCACTAGATAAAAGCCCCATCTCTAGGACCACCGCTTTAAGGGTCTTATCCTCTGCATAAGCTTTGAATACGACCTTAGCTGCTTTGTCGTAGCCAATAACAGGGTTTAAAGCCGTAGCAAGCATGAGAGAGTTATTCAAATGTTCTTGAATTTTTTTGGAATTTGGCAAAATACCCACCAAACATTTTTCTTGAAAATTGACCGAAACATCGGCAAGGAGGCGAATCGATTGCAGCAAATTATAAATCATTAAGGGCTTAAAGACATTGAGCTCAAAATTGCCCAAAGACCCTGCAATTGCAATTGCAGTATCATTTCCCATCACTTGCGCTGCAACCATTGTCATTGCCTCACTTTGCGTGGGATTTACTTTTCCTGGCATAATAGAAGACCCCGGCTCATTGGTTGGTAAAATGAGCTCGCCAAGACCGGATCTTGGACCTGAGGCCATCCATCGGATATCATTTGCAATCTTCATAAAAGAACAGGCAACTCGTTTTAAAGCTCCGCTTACCTCTACAATAGCATCGTTAGCTGCCAGCGCCTCAAACTTATTTTCGGCAGAAACAAATAACATCCCCGTAATTTTAGAGACTGTTTCAGCAATCTTCTGACTATAATCTGGATGGGTATTGAGCCCAGTCCCTACTGCAGTACCTCCTAATGCAAGCTCAGATAATGCAGCCAAAGTGTTTTTAACCGCTTTTATTCCATGCTCAATCTGCGAGGCGTATCCAGAAAATTCTTGCCCAAGTGTAATAGGAGCCGCATCCATCAGGTGCGTTCTTCCGATTTTTAAAATGTGTTCAAATTCTTTCGCTTTGATCGAGCAGCTATCCGCAAGCTTTTTCAAAGAGGGAAGCAAGCGATCTCTAATAGCCAAGGTAGCTGCAATGTGCATAGCTGACGGAAAGACATCATTAGAGGACTGAGATTTATTGACATCGTCATTGGGATGGATAGGAGTTTTGGAGCCAATAACTCCGCCGCATTTTTCAATGGCTCTGTTGCTGATCACTTCGTTGACGTTCATATTCGTCTGTGTGCCCGATCCCGTTTGCCAAACAACTAGATCAAAGTGATCATCAAGCTTTCCCTCAATAATCTCATCACAAACTTCAACGATAACATTCTTTTTTTTCTCGTCTAAAAGACCCAGATCAGCATTGACAATAGCCGCCGATTTTTTCACAATTGCTAAGGCATAGATAACTTCCATCGGCATCTTTTCTTGCCCGATTAAAAAGTTTTCCAATGACCTCTGCGTCTGAGCCCCATAGTACTTATCTACAGGAACAAAAACTTCTCCTAGACTATCGACTTCTCTGCGCGTTTCCATCCAAAGCTCCCAATATCTCTCTTAGTGAAACAATTAGCAACTGAAGTGATTTAATGCAACGTTTCTACAAAATATTTACTACTATCAAAAGCGATTGCAGTAGAGATTCACTAGCTCATCCCAAGAAGGAATTTGCTTTCCCTCTGCATTTAAAAACTTTCGATCGTTTTCAAATTTTTGAATAAACAAATGAAAAGCTTCCATGTCAAGGATCGTCAAATCTCCATCTTTTAAAACAGCAGCCAGACGTTCCCGAGTTGCAAGATCATCACTCCAATAAAGATAAAGAGTGTCTGCATAGGTGAAATAAGAGAACATTCTTTCCGGGAAGAACTTTCCCTTACTGACTGCGTCTTCTGGGCTAGACTGATAAAATTTTTGCTCTTCGTTCCTGTATTCGATCGCTCTTTTTCGAAAGCTATCTTCACAGGAGCACAAAAGAAGAGTAATATCGTATCCAGCATCTTTTATTTTAGCTAAAAACTTCGGAACATGCTCACCGGTCAAGGTGGTTCCATGAGCAATACTTCTATTGTGGAGGAAAGCGTCTTCTAAGAGTGTGAGCGCTATAAAATTCGATCCGCCTCGCCATTTCTCATAGGCATTTTTTACAGCCATTGAATAATTTTCATAATCACCAATAACAAGCGCAGAAAGCGACTGGCTATAGTAAGTGTGAGACATAAATTTTAGGGTTCTTTGATCAGGATCGATATATACAGTCTTGGATAGCAACGAGTTATCTCTTAAAAATCTTTCTAATATCGTTGTTTTTCTTGATCCTGGCCCCCCTGCTGTAGCCAAATACAAAGGCTTCTCGTTTTCTTGGGATTCATTTGTGTTACTTGCACACACACTCTTAACAACCTCTAAATCTTTCCCAATTGCCGTCTTTTCATCTTCATTGTATCCATTTAAATGAGATTCGATAACTTGAGGAGGAAAAAAAAGATAATTTTCTCCTACCGCAAAGAAAGAAAAGAGCGAATTGACACCAAGAACAAAAGTGAAGATCGACTGTTTCATATCTAAAACTCCTTAAATTTTTTATGGGCGCATTATTTACGTAAAATCCTTAAAATTCAATTCAACTTTCATGGGAGTATTGAGTAAAAGACAAAAAATTTTCTTTTATCCTGGATTCTCTGCAATATAGAAAACGACTTGCCTGCATAGATAAGCACCAATTGACGGGATGGCAAGCATAGTGTCGCCACAATTAGATTGAGATTTTCTTGCTGCATGAGCGTCTTTTCTTAAGCTCATGCAGACTTTATAAAAAAAGGAAATCCACTATCCCGAGTCTTTAGCGAGAAGGTTTTCTGGAGAGCTGGCTTTTTTGAATTGGACCCCTAAGGAAAATACGGAAAAAATCCAAGCAAAGAGCACAACAAACAAGATCACAGAAATATAGGGAGTAGATGCAGCTACGCTTCCTAAGAAAATGATCAAACCTTGATAAGTAACGGACGCCCCCGACTTTCCTAACGCAGAACCTAGCCCATCAATGGCAGCTTTTCCCTTGGTCTTAGATTCTGAGGAAAGGGGTAAAAAAGCAACTTCTTTGGAAACATCAAATACAGAGTATTTACAACCCTTACTTAAGCAATATTGCAAAGAGCCAAAGTATACAGTTAAAGCAAGCGGAGTGGTCCCTAAGAACGTCAACGCAAAAGGTCCTAAGGCATCCCCGGCAAA
The DNA here is from genome assembly GCA_019745395.1 of Rhabdochlamydiaceae bacterium. GTDB lineage: Bacteria > Chlamydiota > Chlamydiia > Chlamydiales > Rhabdochlamydiaceae > CAIJXB01. The sequence continues at coordinate 37,626 of JAIETG010000029.1, forward strand.
TAAAAAGACAAAAAACCCAATCGCCATGACGGCCATGACAGCTGGAGTTAATAGAGCTGTAAATGTCCAACCCAGTCGGCTGATCATTAAAGAGAAAAGTGTCCCACAAATAGTTCCAACTACCCCGATGCCCATAGTGATCATATTCATATGAGCCAGCATGTCATTGGGATTGGTAAAAAACCTTTTGAGCTGTTCTTTCCACAGTACATCTGTAAAATTAATAGATATATTGTATCCTAGAAAAATTAGAGCAAGACAAAGTAAGTATTTAGATTTGGCGATATAACGAATGCTTTCTCGAATCGATAGTTTTGCAGTTCCCCGTTCTTCTACAGAATCATTTTTCTGAAAAGGTTTTTGAGAGTTTACGACTTTGCGGTTGATCCAATAAAACAGGGCCATTGAAGCGATACCCAATACCGTAAGGGCCAAGGTAATATTCGTTAAAGTGTGCTTCCAAACCTCTTCACTAGAGGTAGAAAAAGAACCGGAGAATGTGTTAGCGCAGAGAATCCCAAGACCTCCTCCCAAAATAGGAGCTAAATTAGATCCTTGATTCAAAATCCCATAAGTTCTTTTAGCTTGAGAAACTTCTGTATGATCATTAACAAATCCCCAAAAGAGCATTCCCAACACGACAGGAGCCCACAATTCAGACATAATATAAAACGTAGTAAAAGTCCAGTTACGGACCATGGAAATCATTCCCTTGAATCCAGCTGGCATATGCAGCCCTAACCAATCCCCAAAACGATCTAGATGAAGAACATCACTATTAGGATGCAGACAGAAAGTAAACAGCAAGAAATAGCTTATAAATCCCGTAATTACAATATAAAAGATTGCTTCTTTAGAAAATCGTCGAGCAAGCCTTGTATAGACCCAAGTCGCTAAGATCGCTCCAGGAAGCATTCCCCAGACTTTTAAAAAAGGAATTACCTCTGCCCCAGAATTCTTAGCAGTTAAGATGATCGTATCTTTTAAGTTTCTCAAGATACTATAGGAAATACAGAGCAAAAAAATAAGTCCAAACATCGAGAGCACTTTTTTTAGTTCAGATCGATGTACCGGCCATAATATGGTCCTTAAGATTCCAAATTTTGTTTTGTTCTGTGTCATTTTTCTCCAGTGTCTACGTTTAGGCAAATTCCTTAGGGTTATATCTAATCTGAGAATAAAAAAAAAGAGGTAAACATATTTTCATTATTTTTCCACCTATCTTAGACAAACTAAGTGACATAAGTTTTTTTGGCTTGTTGCGATTAAAACAAAGAAGATCTATTCTGCTTCCAACAACGTTAACCAACTAGCGCTCTAATGGATACTCGAAATGTGGGTATAACCAGCTTAACAGGAACACAAGGATCAGGATCTAGGACATCCCTTTTCATAAACACTGAAGTAAAATCAAGAAAGTCGATCCCTCTCCACCCCAACCTAAAAATCAATTCGCGACAAAACTCTACCACTGTAGATTCCGTTTCAGCTCCAATCTTTCAACAGATCGGAGCCCCTTCCCGCTTTGAAATAGGAAAGACTTCTCCTCAAAAAATAACAGTAAATTCTCTCCGCTCTTCCTTTTCTTTGGATACACCTTCTCACAAATCATCTCCACAAGATTTAAGTACTAATCAAAAGGTATCCTCTCCAAAAAATCTCGGTCCACTAGCGATCTCTTTGGAGGCCCTCAAAGAAGACTTGACTTTTTGTACAATATATCGCGTTTTTGATCTTAAAGATCCTGTTGCAGAAGAGCAATTTCTAGCCGAAAATGGAGCTACGGATCCCAGCATACATACGATTCTTCAAATTAAGAGAGCGTTTTTCCACCCCATACAAGAAGGGAAAAAAGAAATTCTCATAGAACTTTTTTGTGCAATTGATAATGCAGACCTTAGAGACTCACTCTCTTATAGTCTAGATATTTATAGACATGATCCGCGATATCAAGAACTCGTCAAAACAGTTCAATCGGCTATGGACAAGATTACCTTCAAAGGACAACTTGCTCGATTGATCTCTTTTTCTGAAGAAGCTGAAGAAGAAATTAAACAACAAATCAAGGACTACCATTCGTCTTTTGATGATTTCCAGGATTTTATATCCTTTTTTATTATTAGTCATATCGTCTCTTTAGAAGATAGAATTAAGGAAAAATCCTTTTTACGAGCTGTAGCAAATCACCCCTTTTTATCAGGCTACCATCAGTTTGTGCACAATACTCTTTGCATCAAGCACTTATTTGAAGATCAAGATTCAGCCAACTTCCCTAAAAAACTCAAAGAGTTTTTCTCAAGTTCAGACAATATTGCATTCTTACGCAGTCTTTCTTATTACTTAACTAGGCAACACAAAAAAGATTTCGATCCCCATTTTTTCAAAGAGCTGAAAGAGATAATACGAAAAAAACAACTGTATGCTGGCCTATCAGAGAGCCTAGGAGAAAAAAAACTACAAGTAGCTTTAAAGAGACATTCTGAATCTTCCGTTCCAATTGCAGAAGATTCTTGGGAAACATTTCAAAAAACGATGGGGAAAATTTTTGCGGAATACATATTTCAGCAACCTCATATAAGTCCTCATTTGCAAGAAACCTTAAAAAGATGCGCTTTTGATGAAGAGCATCAAAATACTCTAGAAATTTGCATCAACACCCAACAGGCCATCTTGACAATGTCTCCCTCTCAAATCCCAGAAAAGCTCATAGAGATTTTTAAAACATTACAGGACCCTGAATGCCTGCAAAACATAGTATATCCACTAAGACGCATAAGCTCTATACCTCAAAGAGCCATCGAAACTCTGACTCAGGTCTCCTTTAAGAAAAACCTCCTTAGAAACTCCTGGCAATATTTAGCTCTAGCAGCTCTTTCACCAGAAGATCAAAATTGCATCCAAAGGGCTGTTAATGATCCACAAATAGATAGGCTCGATTTCATGGAACAGCTAGCCTTTCTTACCATCGAGCAAACCTTCGCCAGCAAAAATAAAGAACACTTTGCCCATACTGGAACATTAAGAACCCAAATTCTGTCTATCAAAGAAGCTCTTTTAGAATCTACCGATCCTGAAAAAGATCTGCTAGCAATTGCTGAAAAAATCAAAAAACCAGAACTTTTCATGCAAATAGCCCACTATCTTTTTACAAAAAAAGAATGGGAAAAACATCAAATCATCATACAGGTATTACAACAAAAATTCCCTGTATACGATATCACAGTGTCTGAAAAAGCTCTTTTTCATCCGGAAAAAGGAGAATGGGTACTAGAACCTGCTAGAGCAGAAGAACGAGCCATCCACTCTCGATATTCCTCTTTTTGCTCTCTTCCTCAAGAAACCTGGGATCTGTTGCAAACCAGGCAACTAGATCTAGCAGCAGAACATATGCAAAACCAAGGAGCTACTTGGAGAGAAATCGCTCCCTTGCTAGCTCAAAGGAAATTTACAGCAATCTATGAGATACTAAAATCGACCGAAAATCCCAACTCGTGGAAAGATATCGGGGCACGCCTATTTCTATTATTGGGACAACCAAATTTTGCGCTGAAATTGAACTCCCCTCCTCTAGAAGTCTGGGATCTTTTAGAAGCTCAAGAACTAGAGACTGCAAAACAACTGCTAAAAAAGCAGCCAGGGAGTTGGAGCTCCATCATTACCTTGTTTGAGAAAAGACAGTTTATGGCGATTTACGAGAACTTAAAAGAAATCGGGCACCTAACCCCCTGGCAAAAGGTCTCAGAAGGTATTTTTACTTTGCTGGGAAAATCTCATCTTATTTCAAAACTTTCTGAAATCCATAGTTTTTATTGTCCATCTGAACAAAGATCTGAAAAATTCGCTATCATCCTTAGAAGCATTCTAATAAATCCCTTCATTGATAAAGCCTATAAAATAGACATGATTAATGAAATCATTCGATACATTTCTTCCTGGGAATATGACCCCTGGAAAAGCTACCTATGTCTACTACTAATCAATGATTTTGAACTTCAAGCTCTTGAGCTAGGAGGGAAAATAATGCAGTCTTCCTATCGAGAAGCATTCTACGACACTCTCCTTGCGCAAGGACATTTTTCCTTTGCTTGGAAACTTTTAGACCGAGAACCTCCAAATTCCGTCTACTTTGATCGATTACAAAAGAAAATCGAACGCTCTTTGGTAGCATGTAAAAATCCCAATCAAATCATTCGAGAACTAAGGCTAATCGACCATTACAATAGCAGCGATGCCCCAAGCTCTCGTTTTTGTGAAAATGTCTTACGGGACCTGACGCAATCTTGGATACAACAGATGCAACAAAGCCCCGAAACAATAAAACAATCTCTCAGAACCTTTCGCTATGCTTTACAAAAAAACTCTCACGAATCATTAAAAACCCTCGTCTGCAAAGAATGGGGCAAAGCTATCCCTACAATGAACAGTGAGGAAAGTCCTTTTTTTGAAAATTTCATCAAATTATCTAAAACAATAGAAACCTACGACTCTAGAGAGGCCCTTTACGAATTTTGTTTTTCAGAAAACCGTCAATTTCTTATAAAACCCCTTATTGCACTAGAATCCTATGAAGACTGTAAAAAAACAGTCTGTTTACGTCTTTTTCGAGAAGGGAGTATTGATGACGCTATTTTTGTTCTTAACACTATGAAAAACTTATTTTTATATGAATCCAACATGAAAGCACTAATTGATCTCTTACTTAGCTGGAATACAGAGGGACAAAAAGAGCTTTTTGATCTAGGGTTACAGAAAATCCTAACAGAACTGAAAAAACTTCCCCAAACGCTCCAATCAGACCTCTTAAAGTATAGGACTGCCATGACTTGGATAAACAACCATATTTCCCCTGAAGCAACTCAAGAACTTATGATGACAATTAAGGATTCATATTATCAGAAAAAAATTCAAGTAGCCCTAGAGACGCCCAAGTAGCGTTCTGCCTATACATCAATTTTGCAATCTGATATCTCTCTTTGCTGTTCATTTTTTTGCAGGGATAGGACCTATGGCTAAACTCTATTTTTATTACTCTGCCATGAATGCAGGGAAAAGCACGACACTATTACAATCAGCATATAACTACGTAGAGCGCGGAATGCAAACGCTTCTATTCGCTCCCAGTATAGATAATCGGTTTAACAAAGTAGCCGTACATTCCAGAATAGGCCTAACTCAAGAGGCCAATGGATTTGACGAAACTACAGACTTTTTTGCCTGCATATCATCTCTTCAAGAAAACCTGCCTAACCTCAAATGTATATTGGTCGACGAAGCACACTTCTTGAAAAAAAAACAAATTAAACAGCTCACCCAAGTTACTACGGAGCTACGTTTACCTGTTTTATGCTACGGTCTTCGTTCAGATTTTAAAGGAGAGCCGTTTGAAGGGAGCTCTTACTTACTTGCCTGGGCAGAGGAACTGATAGAAATAAAAACCATTTGCCACTGCGGAAAAAAAGCGACAATGAATATACGCATTGATGCAACAGGACAAGCTATAGAAGAGGGTAACCAAGTGCAGATCGGAGGCAATGAAAGCTATATATCCTCTTGCATGCTGCATTTTAGACAAGATAATAAAACGTTTGCTCAAGACAGAACTACTTTGGAGACTCCATGCACACAGCAATAAAGAAAAAAGGCTGGCTCGTTTGTTTAATTGCTTCTTGTTTTTTTTGCTATGAGCTTATGCAGCTACATATGCTTAACGCCATCTGCCCCATGGTCATGAAAGCACTTTCCTTGTCCGCAACAGATTTTTCAGCACTTTGCTCCACCTACCTTCTTGCCGATGTAATATTTTTAATTCCTGCAGGGATCATCCTAGATCGAGTTCCCGTCAGAAAGGTTATTTTAGTTGCTCTAGCTCTTTGCATTCTAGGAACATTTGGGTTTGCCGTTTCTACAACATTTGCCATGGCCGCCTTTTCCCATTTTCTCTCAGGTATCGGCAATGCGTTTTGCTTTTTAAGCTGTATGATGCTTGCCAATAGCTGGTTTGGGAAACAAAGCGCTTTTGTAATGAGCGTTATGATCACCATAGGGCTTTTAGGGGGCGTTTTTGCTCAAGTACCCTTTACTTTACTAGCTCAGCAATTTGGCTGGCAAAAAACCCTTCTTTTTGACGGCATTTTAGGCTGCCTAATCTTATTTTTGAATTACGCGTTCATAGAAGAAAACCCTCAAGAAAAACCTCTTACAGAAAAACAACCCATTAAAACATTTCTCTTAAGCTTAAAGCCGGCTTTTGCAAGTCTACAAGTATGGAAATGTGGTTTTTATACAGGACTTTTAAATCTTCCTTTAATGATCATTAGTGCAATGATCGGGAATTTATACCTCACACAAGTGCTACATTTTGACCTCCTCAGTGCATCTATGATTACTAGCATGATTTCCATAGGTACAATCGTTGGATCTCCTTTGTATGGATTTTGTAGCGACTTTTTTCAAAGAAAAAAGATCTGGATGGTTGCAGGAGCAATATGTACTTTACTAAGTTTCTTTCTTATCATGACTGTCAAAAGCTCTAGCATGCCCCTAATGATGGCGATCTTCTTTTCTCTCGGATTTTTTTCTGCCTCTCAAGTGTTGGGATATCCAATGATTACAGATTCAGCGCCTAAAGAGCTCAAAGGAACTTCTATGGGTGTTGCCGCATTAATTATTATGGGCCTTGCATTTGTAGGACAACCCTTGACTGGATTTTTGATCGATATAGCTTCTAAAGGTGGTAGCTATAACTTCACCTATGCCTTCTTTCTATTCCCTATAGGATTTCTTATTTCCCTGGGAATTGCTTTTTCTTTTAAAGAGCCCCAATTACAACTTACTAAAAACGCGACTGAAAAATAGTACCAATTCCTCAAAAAACCTAAGGAGGTTTCCTTGAAAAAGCGCTTGATAAAATGTTTAATTTGTCTTTTTTGTTTAAGCACTGTTTCTACATTTGCTAGTGAACAAGAAGAAAAAGTCATTGTCTATGTAGATATGGTAGGAGATATGTTTCATGAAGGTCATATCGAACTCTTCAAAAAGGCTCGAACCTTTGGAAATTATTTACTTATAGGTGTGCTTTCTGATGAATCTGTAGAAGAATACAAAAGAACTCCCATTCTGAATATGCAAGAGCGCATTAAAGTCATCGAAGCGTGTAAATACGTAGATGAAGTGATTGCAGCTCCCCCTCTTCGCCCGACTGTAGAGTGGCTACAATCGCATAACATTCAACACGTAGTTCATGGTGATGACTTCTCCCAAGCACTCTTAGAAGATCAGTATGGAGCTTCTATGAAGCTTGGAATTTTGCGCATCGTTCCGTATACACCTGGAATCTCTTCAACAGATGTAATTCATAGAATCATCGAAAGATATAAACAGGGAGAATTTCAACAGTGACAACGCTTTTTTCTAAACCATTTTTTACCCTAGGAGTTTTTATGTTTTTATCTCAAGCTTCCGCTTTTTCAGAAAATATAAAAATTGTTACCGTAGATAGTTTAGAAAAAGAAGTTCTCAGACAAAAAACGGAAGAAATTTACGAAGACGAGCTCCCCTTAGCTAAAGAGATTGCAGAAAAGCTATTTGCTGCTCTGCAACCTCTTTTACCAGCTGCTGGGCTAGCTGCCCCTCAAATTGGCATTAGCAAATCCGTATTTATTTTCAGCTTTGATCGCGATCCAAAAAACTTCGAAGTCGTAATCAATCCGCAATTTGTTCCTATGAGTGATGAGTTAATAGAGGGATGGGAAAGTTGTTTTTCCGTTCTTTTACAAATGGCTAAAGTGCCCCGTTATCAAACAATCAAAGCCACTTTTTTAAATCTCAACGGAGAAAAAGTAGAAAAAGTGTTAGAGGGATTTGCTGCCAAAGTATTTCAACACGAGTATGACCACCTACAAGGAGTTGAAAACATCGACCGAAAAGATTCTTTGGTAAAAAGCTTTGAAAGTAGAGAAGAGTTAATCGCTTATCTACAAGAAGTGAAAAAAGAAGATTCTACTCGTTACGTAAAACCCATTCAGACTGAAAAAAACCTGTAAAACTATCCTTTATTTAACAAAAAAGATTTGCTTAAAGCTCAGAAGCTCTAAGCAAATCTCTGAAGATAGACTCAAACAACTAGTGGCGCACTAAACCTAAACGCCGCATAGGCGTTTTAGCAATATTACTAACTCTAGACGATTGTTTTAGAGTTGATAGCTCAATAGGTTTTTCTGTAGGCTTAACCTGTAATAGACAAGACTTAATTTGACAATTTTGATAAATGAAAGAAAAGCCATTTAGTTAAATCGGGCTACCTGTAC
>JAIETG010000033.1 GCA_019745395.1 Rhabdochlamydiaceae bacterium
AAAAATACACATGCAGCCACATAGCATGCTTTACTGAAATTCATCTTTCTTTTCATGTAACACCCCATTTTGTCATCTGATTATAAGATCATTTTCATGATTTCAACAGCTTAAATTCCTTTGAAATCTATAAACAAAATTCGACTTTACAGATTCAACCAATAGAAATAAAGCGTACTTAGCGCAATTGGGGTATCTGTTCCCAGTGGATACAATGCTGCTCATTGAAGTTGTAAATTTTTAGAGGAAAGAAAAGGACCTTAGATGTGTTCCTTATCCGTTAGTTTTTAGCTAAACGCCGTAGGAGTCCCCTTTTTTAGAAAGCGGAAAATGTCAATCAATGAGGCGATCAACACTTTTTAAATTTAGACAGCCCCAGGATCAGAATAATATTCCGTTTTCAAACCTTCTATTGAGAAGGTATTTTTCAAAGATTCTATCGCTGTTTGAATTGGGGTAATTTTAAGAAGCAAACTAGCTGGATCATTCTTTTTGGCAACACAGTCCAAAATTTCTTGCTCTAACTCATCGAATTGATTTCGCAGTTTTTCAGCTGCTAATCGCTTCTCACTTGTTGCCAATGCTAAATCTGTACCCTCACATTTCTGAACTCTCTCATCTATTTTATCCATTAAATCATATAGATCTTTTCCAATTTCCCGAATTCGAACTAGAGCTGGATCCATCTCAGAGGAGCTCAAATTGGTGGACAGCTCGACTTGAATATTGGGAGCTATTTTCGAACCACAACAACAAAATAGTTTCTTAAAAACGTTCCAACTACGCTTTCTTGTCATCTGAGCTGATTGCGCATCATCGACTACATTACTAAGATTTTGTTGCAAGGAAGCTTTATCGGAAGCTGGCAGAGCTCTCCAGAGTGCAACGACATGATCTATTTTTGCACGAATAGTCTTAGATCGAACATCGTTTGGATTGGACTTATATTTGTCAATATCTGCTTTAATTATCGAAATAGCATCAGTGACAGCTTCCACATTACGGTACGGGCCAAATCCTAGATCTGAAGACATGAAAACACCTATAAAATAGATCCATTAAAACATCCAGCAATTGGCTGAATTTCTACAAAAGCTATATTTTGCACATTATATTTTAACGAATTAGATGTGAATATTTTTTTTAAAAGAGGATGCCAGTACTAAAAAAAACATCATGGGTCATAAAACAGCTGATCTCTGACAAATTTGTCTACTTTTTTCCCAATCTAAGATTTCCTGGTGAGTAAGAACTTGGTCTGGGGAGCGCTTGTATGTAGAAAGAATGGATTCTTTTCTTGCAGGATAGGAGCTAGTTGATGGACCTACATAATTTACTCTCGCCCAGTGTTCCTTAAATTTATGACAAATAGCTAAAGCTTCTTGCTGATCTAAATACGAATACCCTAACTCTTTTTGGGCTTCAATGAATCCAGAGAGGTGTTGATACACATGCACAGGTTGCACATCTTGATCATCTTGAATTCGATAATGCTCATGATTACAGTTTATTTCGTCCTTATGGGTATGCATCTTCTTAATGTGAAGAGAATCACTTCCTGTGTAGTATTTTCTACAATGGTTCTCTACTTTCAAATGTCCCTTTGCTGCAGTTTTGTATAGTTGGTCTCTGAACTCTTGAAGGGTGGTATCTTTAGGAGCCATCAAATACCAAGTCATAGTACTTCCCTTTACTTGGAATTTAATGGGTATTTCTCTTGTTTTATTGAGAGAAAAACATTGGTAGACTTTCTTGTCTGATACTTGAAACTTAGAGCCATCTTTTTCCATTCTTTGTTTTTCACGTTCATAGAGCTTTATATTCCGATCAAATAGAGACTGCAAGACTTTGGCCTTTGCATTAATGTCTGCCCCCTCAAATCTCCAAAGAGTGGCCAGTTGAGGCTTATTTAAAATAATTTCAAATGACATATCAAAAAACCATAAAAAAAATTCAGCAAAATCATAACAAAAACACAAAATTACAACGACAACAATTATACAAAAATAAAAATTTAAATTTTTAATAATTAACCGTTTTTTCAGCAAAACTATTTGAAAAAAAAGATTGCAGTCTCCTCTCTTTTTTTTAGGAAGAAACATGCGTACACTACTTGTTCTAGTTCAAATATTTACTGTCATGAGCCTTCAAGCAACAACCATTCAAAAAACAGCAGAACCTGTCGACGACTTTGCTATTCGTTATCATGAAAACGAGCTATATATATTGAACCAACAAAAGCTGCCTCAAGAAGAGGAGTGGATTGATGTAAAAACCTCGGAGCAAATGGTAGAAATCATCGCTTCTTTAAAAGTGCATGGCGCACCAATGATTGGGATTGCGGCTGCTTTTTCCCTCTCTCAGCTCGCAACTCAAGGCGCCTCAAAGGAAAGTTTACAAACAGCTGCAATGCTTTTGAAAAATTCCCGCCCTACAGCTGTCAATTTATCACATTATATCGAACGCATTCTAACTGCTATGGATCAAAACGATGATTTTCGCAAAGCAGTCACAGATACAGCTCTTGCCATTTACCAAGAAGACATCACACTTTGTGCGAACATGGGAGAAGCTGGAGCTGCAATCATTGCACCAGAAGAAAACATTTTAACGATCTGCAATACAGGAAGTCTTGCCACAGCAGGAATTGGAACCGCTTTGGGGGTCATCAGAGCCGCTCAGCTAAAAAATTTATAACTGCTACTAGCAAGTATTAACTTCGATACAGAATTGGGCATAGCTGTCAAATCGTCTTTTTTCAAAGCTTTCACATCTAGGGCCAAATCTTTTTGACTAACTGCAGGCAGACGTAATCCCTCCGTTCTATCTGCAATAGAGAATAGCCCATCATTATAGAGTCTCTCAAAAACCCCATCCAAGGGATTCTTCTTGTATACATTTTCACCATCAGAATAAAACGCAAGCCCTCCGATATTCCCCCCAACATTTTTTACCATATGCAGAGATGCTTTAGCAAATTTAGGAACTTCTGCCGCATAATTATATAAATGGTAAATACCACGATCTACACCATCCCGTAAATCCCCTGTCCCGATTATGGGATCGAAAAGATAGTTTCCAATCAACCTAATCCCGGCCAAAATGGTATCTCGATGTGGATGCTGAGTAAAACACTCGTTTTCATAAAATTTATATTCTCGAACTAAAAGACTTTCCAAATAAGCGCGCCTATGCTCTACATGTTCATGACTCTGGCGAGAAACGCCTTCTGGAGCTTTCTTTAGTGGACTAAACTCATCATTATTCATAAACTCTTCGCAAGTCTTGGGAAAAACACTGCAAATTTTATCTATAATATATTGCTGATTTGGAGTCGTAGACAAAAGTGCACTGCCAACTATAAGATCCATTACCGCACTAAAAACAAATTCCCCAGTTAAACTGTATCCTTGAAGCGGAGACACAACAGCGTATCTTGGAGAGCTTAACACGTTTGAAAACAGCCCCTTCAAAGAAAGCAGTTCTGAAAAAGATTTACCCGCGATCACTGAATCTTGGAAACTCCTTGAAAAAGCAAGCCTCGTCCCAAAACCTCCTTGAAGATCGTACATTGTTACCGGAATCAATCCTTTTGACAGTTCCTCCTGTTGAGTCGCTGTTATTTGAGGCGAATCTGGCATTGTTTGAGGCGAATCTGGCATTGTTTGAGGCGAATTCCCGGATTTGCTATATAAAAAAGTAACAACACCAATTACCGCAAGAGTAAGAACCCCACCCGCAATTGCAACCGTTCGACCATTCCAGATTTTTTGTTCGTTTTTAGACAAAGGTTTTGCAGTAGGATTACCAAATACTGCAGTCGGACTTTGCTGAATTGTTTTTCTCATATAAACTACTCCATTTCAAGGAAGATTATACCTAAAATCCCAGAAAAATGGAAGAACCATTGATAAATGAATTTTATTCTACTAAAAAAAACTAATAATTTCCAATTGAACATAGTTGATAATTTTTGAATTCAAATTGCAATATTTTTTTTTACAGCTAAAGGAAGATGAGAACAATTACTACCTAGGCTCCCAACGGGGGCGTGGTAAAAATATTTACAAAAAATAAAATACTTATTTATTTAAAATTGAATACTTTTTATTGTGAACTATCATCCTCACATTTCCTAGAAAATATTCTCCACATTAAACTCCGTGTCACCCCTAAAATTAAAAAGATTACAACATGAAACGCAAACTAAAATTTAACAATAAATTCACATTGATAACATGTTTAAAGCTAAAAAGACTCCTATTTAATAGATTTAATTATTTACACGCTCATATAAATAAATCTCGAATTAAAAACATGTCTATCACTTTAAAAGCTGCGATTCTCGCTAGCAGTTTATATTCGTCTAAAATCGTTTCTGTGCCCTGAAAAAAAGATTGCAGTCTCCTTGACATCTAATCATCCAAAATCTAGTCTCCTCTCTTTTTTTTAGGAGGAAACATGCGTTCGCTACTTGTTCTAGTTCAAATATTTACTGTCATCAGCCTTCAAGCAACAACCATTCAAAAAACAGCAGAACCTGTCGACGACTTTGCTATTCGTTATCATGAAAACGAGCTATATATATTGAACCAACAAAAGCTGCCTCAAGAAGAGGAGTGGATTGATGTAAAAACCTCGGAGCAAATGGTAGAAATCATCGCTTCTTTAAAAGTGCATGGCGCACCAATGATTGGGATTGCGGCTGCTTTTTCCCTCTCTCAGCTCGCAACTCAAGGCGCCTCAAAGGAAAGTTTACAAACAGCTGCAATGCTTTTGAAAAATTCCCGCCCTACAGCTGTCAATTTATCACATTATATCGAACGCATTCTAACTGCTATGGATCAAAACGATGATTTTCGCAAAGCAGTCACAGATACAGCTCTTGCCATTTACCAAGAAGACATCACACTTTGTGCGAACATGGGAGAAGCTGGAGCTGCAATCATTGCACCAGAAGAAAACATTTTAACGATCTGCAATACAGGAAGTCTTGCCACAGCAGGAATTGGAACCGCTTTGGGGGTCATCAGAGCCGCTCACGCACAAAATAAAAACATTCACGTATATGCTTGTGAAACAAGACCTCTTCTTCAAGGAGCTAGGCTCACTGCTTGGGAACTGGAACAAAGTAAAATCCCCTACACACTGATCTGCGATAATATGGCTGCAACTTTAATGAGCCAGGGAAAAATCGACAGAGTTCTTGTAGGAGCAGACCGCATTGCTGCCAATGGAGATTTTGCCAATAAAATCGGAACTTACTCTTTAGCAGTACTTGCAAAGCATCATAAGATCCCCTTCCATGTGGTTGCACCTTATACAACTATCGATCCAAATTGTCCTAATGGCAACGCAATCAAAATAGAAGAGCGAGTTCCAGATGAAGTCAGAGGGGCAAAAGGTGGATTTGGACAAGTGATTTGGAGCCCTAAAAATGCACCAGTATATAACCCTGCATTCGATGTAACACCCGCAAATCTCGTCACCAGCTATATTCTGGATAGAGGATCTCTTTCTCTTGAAGAGTTTACTCAATAGAACTAACCGGTAAGAAATTCTATAACCAGGCCCTTGGCCTGGTTATTCTAAAATCCTAAACGAACCTGTCCCCCATAGCTATGATCGCTGTAATTACCTTTAAACTCTCCGTTGTAATAAGCGCTAAAAGTTAAAAGATCATCAAGCAAGCTACATGTAACATCGAATCCGGGAGAGACAAGACTTCTGTCAGGGAAATACCCAGTCACAGTAAATGACTGATCTTGATTTACAAAAGATGCAGTGTATTGAGCCCCCTTAATGCGAACTTCACGAACCCAACTGATTTTTGGAGAAAGTGTCCATTTGCCCCCATCAAAGCAATAACATCCAGAAAAATTAATTCCTAATTCATTGCGTAATAAAATCGAGTTACTCTTTCTAATCGAAAGATCTAGAGCTCCGGCTCCCGTTTCTGTGAAGGCATTATCTGTTTGCGTAATATAGTCAAAAGAATCAAACGGTCTGATCGTAAAGCCACTTACGCCTAAATTAAGGCCTGTATCTAGATGAGATAGAAGCTCACTACTTCCATGCTTACTATTTGCAGTTACGTTTTCTTCTGGAAAAAACATATTTCTGTGGGCCTTATAATGGCTCCATCCTCCAATCACAGAAACGTTCCCATAAAACATTTCCCCTAAAGCAGAAAGATAGAGTCCCGCATATCCGCTTTGGATAGAACCTTTTCCGGCGTCTGATTGCCAATGAAGGTGTGAATCTGTATAAGCACCCAAGGCTCCTAGATAAAGGTAACCTGCAAAGCAATAATCCATTCCTAAAGACGCACCGCCCATGTTTTCGTTATAACCCATTTGAGGGCTCCCTGCAAAGGTTGTCGATTTTTGATGCAGGGAATCTCCCATTCCATTGATCCAAATATGGAAAGGTTTGGTTGTTTTTTCGCATCTTTGCGTTTCTTTAGATTTAATAAAACAGTAAGTAGAATCTAGTTCTTGCTTCAAGCGATAGCTCAAAGAATCCTGAACTTTCACGGAATTGTTTTCTTGAGCAATCGTCAAAGCTTTGAAAAGAGAAGGCTGCATCTGATTGAAAACAGAGGAAAGCTCTGTTTCATTCAATAGAATAAGACCTCCAACTACTTTACAAAAATCTGAAAGGTCTGTAGCAGCCTCTTGTACCAAAATCTGATTGAGAACACTTCCTATAGCTTTAGCATTTTCCCCTGAAACAACATTAGATAGATCGGCAAGAGTCATGGTTAATGAGGCGCCTGAATCTCCGTAAGTTAGAGCTGGATGTAAAATCAAAGTCCCTGGTTCAACAGTCGAAAAGGTTCCTAAAAAAGATCCTTCTACCGTTAGAAATTGGCTTTCAATAGCAAGAGGATAGCAACCTGTTGTGGGAACAATTCTTAACGTAACATCGTTCGAAAGAACGACATCTTCTAATACATTTAGCTGAGAAGTACCACCTGGTTCTAAAAATATCTGGAGCGTGGATCCTGAATTGGATATAAAATCTCCATCAATCGTCAATGTAGAAAGAGAGCAGCCAACTGTTGTGATGGCATTATTATTGACAGTCCCCGTAACAGTACCACATCCTTGCAATGTTCCATTGTTCGTATAGTAGCTAGAGGCACTGACCGTCGCGCCTTCTTGCACCGACAAAACAGCATAAGGGAAAATAGTAATGATATCGCCCGTCAGAGTAGATCCAGATTCCATAGTTAAAGTAACGTATCCATCTACAGGAGTATAACCTGCTATAGTCTGCCCTATATTTATCCCACCTGTATAAGAAATAGATCCCGTGTAATCGAGAAGAAAAGAAATAGCTAAATCATAATTTAACGAAGAAGGATTTGTGATCGTAAGACCGTTAGTTCCGCTAATTGCTCCACTCATGGAAAGTGTCGCAGTTCCTGCATAACCGGTATTAGTCAAAGAAATTTGTTCGATCTCAAAAATCCCAGGACCATTCAATGCAAAAGTCTTAGTAAGAGAAGTTACATTAGGATTAGGAGGAATTGCAGTAAAAGCAAAATCAGGGATACTGATCGTGACGCCCGTTTGAGCTGTCATAGAACCATACCCTTGCAAAGTAAAATCTGAAATAGAAAGATCCGTGTAAGAAATAAAAGTGGCATCTAGAGTTTGAGATGGTCCATTTCCTAAACCTAAACTAGTTACTTCTCCGGAATACATAGTAAATGTTCCTTCATAGATCCCTACAGGAAAAGACCCCGTGTTACTCAGCCCTGATAGAGTCAATGATCCACCGTCCACAACATACCCAACAGGATTAGAAAGAACACCTGATAAAGTACTATCCCCCGCCCCCAATGCGACAAAAAAGTTAGAAATATTACCCGTTAAGGTGAAATTTCCTGGCCCCAAGAATATCCCCCCGCCGGAAATAGTGGAAGAAATCGTATAATCCGTTCCCGAAACCAATGCAAACTGCACACTCCCACTGTTTAGAGTGATATCAGTTCCGTCAGGAAAAGCTGTTATTTCTTCAAAAGACACAGAGCCACCACTAACAACTAATCCTCCTGTCCAGGAGTTTACACCTGTTAAAGTAGCTGAAAAAAGAGAGTCAGAACCTTGAAACGTTAAAGGCCCTATTCCCGAAATATCCCCTTTAAAAGTTACATCAGATCCAAAAGTGGGAAATAGAATGCTTCCAGACCCAGAACCTAAGATAATGTCATTAGAAACGGTATAAGTACCTTGGGTTGCTAAAGATATATTTCCATTATTCAAAGTAATAGAAGAAGTATCCAAAACCACATTCTGAAAAGTACAAGTGGGCGCTGTAGAAGAACCAGTCGGAGGCTGCACAACAACATCCCAACCTGTAATAGTAACGTTGGTTCCTTCTTCATAAGATTCGACAGTAAGTGAAGTTGTCACGGCTGGAGGAGCTACCCCTGAAACAGTTAGAGAACTAGCAGAGCTTTCGATCACAATAGGGCTTGTAGAATCTGCATTATTTACCTGATCAATCGCCCATGACAAGGTATTTACGATCGAAGTATTCCCATCATCTGTTGCCACTGTTACATCAGTATCCGCAAAAGCTGAAACACAAATTAAACTCATGTAGCAAAAAGAAAAAAAATTAAATCTCTTCTGACCAAAAAAATGGCTAGATAACGCCCCCATTACAAACCGCCTGTTTTGAAAAAAATTTCCAATGATCCCATAGTCGTATTTTGCAACAGAAAAACTCCAACATTTTTTCTTTAAACAGAAAAAAACTATCGATGTTGGTGTTTAAATTTACGAGGAAGGATTTCAATTAGCACCTCATATCGGCACAAATGCTTCAGACGCTTCTAATAAAAGTTATTTTTTCATGACATTTTTATAGAACCTGACGGATCTGGACATTTACTTTTGTAGAAGATGAAAAAAATCTAGCGACCTGTTTTGAACAGAGGCGAGGCATACTCTTTAGAAGAAAAAACTGGGATTATTTTTTGCTTAATAGGGGCTTTCGAATAGCCCCGTATTTTCACAATGTTTCTCCGATTCCCAATCCTTAAAAAGTTTTTGACAATCCTTATCACTAAGCCAAATATTATGTTTGACAAAGTGTTCTACCTGAAAACGCGCTAGTTTAGGATCCACTGCGCAAGGAAAATCATTTACGGCACTGTAATGAATTGCTAAACATGCAATCCCCAATTTATCTAAAGATGCAGCAACCGACTGGAGATGTTCTAGTTCATCATCGATCAAAACCACCTTGGAGGGTTTAAGATCCATCAAAACCAAAAAGAGTGTTAAAACATCCCCTTTAGGGTGAAGGGAAGAATATAAGACCCCCGATTTAAACAAAGGAAAACGAGATTGATCAACGCTCTTGGGAATCTCTAAAAAATTACGGTCTAAAAAAGAGTAGGTGAAATCAAGTCCATGCCGTTGCAGTTCCTCTACACGCCAATCTCCTGGCTGCTGTATGTTGTTTATTTTAGCTGGAGCTGCGGTAAAAGCTATGGATTGGATATTTTTTTGCTGCAGCCTTTGAACAATGTCCAAAATTCTAACATCAGTAAGTGAATGCGACGCTTGCAAACGAATATCGCGAAACAAGTCACGCTCTACTAGATGTTCTGCAATAAGACGTTTAAATAGAGTTTTTCCTTTTAACTGCAAAATAGCATCATCAGGAACAATTAAAGTACCGTCGACATCGAATAACACCAAAGAGTTACTATCCAACTTTTCAATTTCTTCTTCAATATAGCTCCAATCACTAACCGTAAGAATTTCTCCAGCATACAACAAACTCGAAAGGAAAAGAAAAAAACACACTAGAAAACGCATAGTATTCGCTCCATTAATTCATCTAAACAGCTGTTGAATTTTTGCAACATCAAAAGGCCTGCTCAAATCAATTTCAAAAAAATATAAAAGTTGCCACGCTTGTGTTTTTTGAGCCTGCCGATTATCAGTTTTATCCCATGGAGGATACACGCGCATAGCCCTCTTACCCCCTACAGCTTCCTTGGATACAATATCTTTTTCCCAAAGTACGGCTTTAGGAAAAACAAACTGTCCAAAATGCTCAGTACTGCGAACACTCACAACAAATAAATCGATCGGATCTGCCAAATCATACGGCTGTATAGGACCCTTTCCTATTCGTTTCCATAAAGTGACAAACTGTCCTACTTTTGTTGGAGTAATTTTTGCCGTGCGAAATTGAATGTGTTTGTCATTCATTTCAAATTTTAACGCATTATATTCTTGGCTTTCAGATTCTCTTGCAAGATTGCTAATAAAAAAACCGCTTGGTTCATAGATATTTTCTTGCGCAACAAAAAGGTCTGAATTCATAGACAATTATCCATTAAAAAGCCGAAATATTTACAACACATGCTAGAAAAAAAATTCATTTTTTTCTACTTAAATTCAGCGATTCTATTGTCATAAAATATTAAAAAACATACAAACAAGTTTAGCTGCCCGTACACTTCATCAAGGGAAATTTTCATGAAAAAGACGAATGTTTTTTTAACACACATAGCGCTCTCAGTTCTACCTTTGGCGCCCATGCATGCTGAAGAATATTATGTTGCCGGAGGAGATTTTATGACAGGTGCTACAGGCTTACTGGCATACCTTGCTGTTGCAATGCTTCCCTTAGCTTCTATGCAAGCAGAAGAGACTCCCACTGAAAAACAAGAACTGCCTCATCTTTGGCTCGATGGAGAATATCTATACTGGTGGGTCAAAAATTCTCCAGCTCCAGCTCCTTTAGTAAACGAAGGGCCAATCAATACCGTGCAAACAACGGTCTTGGGCGGAAACAGTCTTAATACCGAAGCTCGATCTGGCGGCAAGTTCAGCGCAGGATACTGGTTTGATGCAAACCAAGTATTTGAAATAGATGCGGGATATCTCTTCTTAACAAGTGGGAGTTATTCAAAAACGGTCAGTTCTAGCGGCCTCATAGGATCTCCCAGACTAACATTTCCTTTTTTCAATGTTGTAGCGTCTGAAGAAGATTTTAGTGGCATATCATATCCTGACAATTACTCAGGTCTTGCTACGTTAAAAGTAGAAAATTCTATGCAAGATGCAGAGCTCAATGGATCCTTCAAAGTATTTAATTACCACGATCAATTTGACTTGAGAGTTTTATCCGGTTTTTTCTGGTGGAATTTTCATGAAAAAATGGCATTTACTACAGATAGTCCTTATGTAAACCCACCTATCGATGTATTCAATACTCAAGACAACTTCCAAGCTACCAATAACTTTTATGGAGGACAGATTGGATTCCAAGGAAAGTATCTATGGAAAAAATTCTCTTTTCTATGCAAAGGACAAGTTGCTTTAGGAGCAATAGATCAAAAGCTAAACATCCACGGAAAGCTTGTTACAAACGACTTTAACGGCTTTGGATCTCCTGAAACATTTGCAGCTGGCTATACTGCAATGCCAACCAATACAGGCACCTTTAATCAGACACAATTTTCTATCATTCCACAGGTCAATGCACAAATCGGATGTCAAATAGCTAAATGGTTAAATATCCATCTAGGATACACATTCTTATATGCAACTGACGTAATGTGGGCTAGCAATCAGATCGACAGCAATATCAACCCCTCTCAAGCGCCAGCCATTTCTGTCAATCCCTCTCTTGCGGTTGTTGGAGAGGCTCGCCCTAAACCTTTAATGAAAACGGCAGGATTTTGGACCCAAGGCATAAACGCAGGAGTAACGCTTCAATTTTAAGCACATTAAAGATCTAATCCAAATGTAGAAGCCGGTACTTTTTTTGATTTTTTTAGAACATCTGGGCAAGCTTGCTTAACCATAGGCTCTAAGACTGGCTTGATGTGATCCGGAGCATTATTGAAAAATTTCCGGCATAAACGCTGCATTAAATAAGGACGCTTTTCTTGAGGCTCTAAGCTTTGATACTCTGCATAGCATAGCTTTTTTTTGCTAGCCTTACAAGAAGCCTTATCTTCTGGATGTTTTTTGCAATACCTAGACTTATAGGTATCAATCCATTCTTCTCGATAAGCATCTGCATGACACATCCATTCCCCTTTCCAAACTACATCTTTAACAGACTTTATTTGGGCATCAATAGAAAAGGGGTTATCGTTAGGCTTTCTAATTTTCCAAGCCTTAGCACACGTATTTTTCAAATCTAAACGTCCCAGCTCCGCATCTGCTTCAAGAGAATCTTTTTGTGTGGCATAGGCATCCATTCCCACTTCCCCTTCAGCCGCAAGGTCTCCTAGGGCGCGAAAATTTCTCATATTTTTACCATTAAAAAGCTCAAAGGCAAGAGAGGTAACTTCCGTGTCTTCATTCTTCGTTCTAGGTGTTTTAGAAATGGAAATAATCCTACTATCCGATGCATCCCCTTCTTCAACATTAGACCGATCAAAATCGCCTGTTTGCAAGAAAATATTTAGATTTGCAGCCACATTTTCTAAAAAATCTTTCGCTGCTGCGCATTGAGTAAACCGTTGAAGCAATTGCTGAGTATGTTTAAAGTTCTCAGTCGCAATTGCTATTTGACTAGATCCAACATTAACATTGATAGCGCCCATAAAAACCAAAATTTAATCTAAAGCAACACACAATTTTAACACGAATAAACATTAATTTCATTGTTTAAAATAGAATGTATTGCTTTAGAAAAATCGATCATTCCTCTAAAAGGCTGACTACTTTTTTCACTTTTTGAACTGCTACTCGAACGCCCCGAGTAGAGACTGCCTTAACAGGGACTTTTGTAAAAGCAAACTGCATTTGCTGCTTTTTCTTTCCCGATTGAGGAGCAAAATGCAGCTCTACAGAGTCTTCTAAGTTCGTAGAAATGTATTGTAGCTCGGCATTTTCCTCTAAATAGCGATAGGCTTTATCTAGAATGAATTGGGTTACGATAAAACGTTTGGCCCATACTTGCTGCGTTTCTTTGACCTTATACAAAACGTTTACAATGGTTTTCTTATCCGCAATACCTGCCCATACAAGAGATTCCACGTACTGCTTTTCTGGAATATTCATAACTTTATAAGAGCCATCTTTAGAAAATAGCAGAACCTTATCAAAGTTCGTGCAAGGAAATTGCATGGACCCTGTAACCTTTGTGCCTACAAACCCTGTCTTTAGATCAAAACCTACTTTAAGGTCTTTTGTTTCGATCGCTCGGCGATCGATCTCTTCAATCGCTTTAATCCGTGTTTTTCTTGGATAATCTTGTCCAAATTTTGTTATAAGTTTTTTCAAATGGTCGATCGCATATTTTTTAACATTCTTAAGATGTTTCTCCACATCTTTCAACGTCTCTTGAAAAACGGCAATCTCATCTTTATTTCTATCAATATCAAATTGAGAGATCCTTCTGATGGGCACTTGTAAAAGTCTTTCGCGATCTTCGTAGTTCGGAATACGTAAAAGTTTTTTCTGAAAAGGTTTTAATGCTTCTTCCAATTTTTCATGAATTGCTTCTAAGGTTTTGACGGTTTCAATTTTCTTATAGAGGCGATTTTCAATAAAAATCCTTTCCAAGGTTTTATAAAAGATCTTTTCCATCAAACGATCGCGTTCAATTTCCAGCTCTCTTTTGAGAAATTCTACGAGCTTTGTTGCATTATAAGCTAAAATTTCATGGATGTCTGTTTCCCAAGGATATCCTTCTTTAATAACAATAACCTGAGAGGTCAAAGTCACTTCACATTCCGTAAATCCATATAGAGCGTCTAAAATCTCTTCCGCGTATTGACCTCGTGGCAATTTGATTTCGATCTCTACTTTCTGCGCTGTATAATCGCTGATGCCTTCGATCTTGATTTTACCTTTTTTAGCCGCCTCATCAATAGAGCGAATCAAACTCTCTGTAGTGGTTCCATAACAAATCTCTCGAATGACCAGAGTTTTCGGATCCTTAATTTCAATTTTTGCTCGAAGCTTAACTTTTCCTTTTCCTTTATCATACTGGCTTTTGTCCATAATTCCCCCCGTGGGAAAATCAGGAAAAAGTTTAAAAGATTTCCCTTCAAGAAAAGCGATCTCTGCTTCCAAAAGCTCTGTGAAATTATGAGGTAAAATATGCGTTGCCATTCCGACAGCGATTCCATCAGCCCCCTGCATGAGCAAAATAGGAATTTTGGCAGGCAGAACTACAGGTTCTGTATTTCTTCCATCATAGGAAGGGATTTTTTCTGTGATCTCTGGATTGAACAGCGTTTCTCGAGCAAGCGGCGAAAGCCTAGTTTCAATATACCTTGAGGCTGCAGACGGATCTCCGGTGTAAATGTTTCCGAAGTTCCCTTGTCTGTCTAGCAAAAATCCTTTATTAGCCAAAGTAACCAAGGCTTCATAAATAGGCGCATCTCCGTGTGGATGCAGCTGCATTGTCTGCCCGACAATGTTTGCTACCTTATGGAGTTTATCATCGTTTTGTCTCCATAACATTTCGAGAATACGTCTTTGTACCGGCTTTAATCCATCAATAACATGAGGAATTGCTCTGTCTAAAATAACATACGAAGCATACTGGATGAAGTGATCCTTCATCTGTTGTTTTAGATCATCCATTCTCACTCACAAGATTTTTCATAATAAAAGCCTTTCGATGCGGAGTATTTTTTCCCATATAAAATTCCAAAGTCGGTTTGACGTCGGACAGATTTTGAATCATTACGGGATTCAATCGGATATCTTTTGCGATAAATTGTTGAAACTCATCAGGAGAAATCTCTCCAAGGCCCTTAAAACGGGTGATTTCAATCCCTTTTTTCAACTGCTCCATCGCCTTTTGTTTTTCTTCTTCTGTATAGCAATAGATCGTTTTTTCTTTATTTCTCACTTTAAATAAAGGTGTTTCTAAAATGTATAAATGGCCATGCAAAACCAATCCTTCAAAATAGGTAAGAAAAAAAGTGATAAGTAAGTTGCGAATGTGCATACCATCAACATCTGCATCCGTTGCTAAAATCACTTTATTGTAGCGCAGGTTCGCTAGATCATCTTCGATGTTCAGCGCTGACATGAGGTTATACATCTCTTCATTTTTATAGAGCTGTTCGAGCTTCATTCCATGCACGTTAAGAGGTTTTCCTCGAAGAGAAAATACAGCTTGAGTTAGGGGATTTCTGGTCATGACAATCGATGCGGAAGCAGAGTCCCCTTCTGTCAGGAAGATCATAGAATCTTCCCCTTGTTTGGACCCGTCATCATAGTGAAATTTGCAGTCTCGAAGCTTCGGAATTTTAAAAGAGATCTTTTTCTGTTTTTCTTTCGCTTCTTTTTTAACAGCGGACAATTCTTTTCTCAACTTCTCATTAAAAAGAATGCGATCTAAGATTCTCTTTCCCGCCTCTTCATTTTTATAAAGAAGGTTTTGAACAGCTTCTTTTACCTCTTGGACAATCGGGGCTCTAATCTCATTATTCGACAGTTTATTTTTTGTTTGAGATTCAAATATGGGATCTTTGATCTTCACAAGGATCGTCCCTACAATTCCCTCCCGAACATCAACTCCTTGAAAGTTTTTCTTCGCATACTCGTTAACGCCCTTTAAAATCCCCTCTCTAAAAGCCGACAGATGAGTTCCCCCATCTTGCGTATACTGCCCGTTGACGAAGGAAAAATAGGTCTCACCGTAACTAGAAGAGTGCAAAAAGGCAAATTCTACAAGCTTTCCTCTATAATGAAGAGGCTCATAAAGACGGTCGTCTTGAACTTCTGCATTTAAAAGATCTAAAAGACCATTTTCGGAGCGAATCTCTTCATCATTAAATAGAAGTGTAAGTCCCGTATTCAAATATGCATAGTGCCAAAGACGCTTTAAGATCATCTCTTTTTGGAAAGCAAATTTCTTGAAAATTTCCCGATCGGGAGTAAACTCGATCCATGTGCCGTTTTCTTCCTTGGTCTTGCCTTTCTTTTTTTCTTGTAAGACTCCCTTAGAAAACTGCGCCTCAGAAAATTCTCCATCACGAACGCTTCGCACAAAAAAATGGGAAGAAAGAGCATTAACAGCTTTGGTCCCGACCCCATTAAGTCCTACAGAGAATTGAAAAACATCATCATTATATTTAGCACCTGTATTGATTTGGCTTACACATTCGATAACTTTTCCTAAAGGAATTCCCCTTCCCCAATCTCGTACAGACACCGTAGATGTCTTGGGGTCCCATTCAATGAGAATCTCAGAACCATGCCCCATAATAAACTCATCGATCGCATTATCGATTACTTCCTTGAGCATAACATAGATCCCATCGTCCGGATGCGATCCATCGCCCAGACGACCAATATACATCCCAGAACGCAATCTTATATGCGCTAGAGCATCTAAAGAGACAACGGTACTTTCATCATATTTTTTAGCCATATCTTACTCATAACATGTTTTGCTTTTTTTTCCTCGTTTGCTTTAAAGTTTTTCTTTTTTTAATAAGGAGGACAGGATGTTTTTTTCTCGAATACTACGACTCTCTGCACTTGTGATAGGGACATTTGCCGCTATTGAAACCTGTAACGCTCAAGACTTTGAATCTACAATACCCGTTGTAGACATGAACGATTTTTATAAACCAGAGACTAAACAAAAATTTATCGATCAAATGGCCAAAGCCATGCATGAAGTAGGATTTTTTGCCGTACGAAACCCTCATGTTAACGCTCAAACGCTCATAAACGCCTACGATGCATCGAAAGAATTCTTCTCAAAACCCATTAGTCTTAAACAAGAAATCTTTGATCCTTCTTTAAATGGACAAAGAGGGTATGTCCCAGGAGAAACGGCTCAAGGATTTCAGCAAAAAGACTGCAAAGAGTTTTTGCATATTGGGAAAAAAAATAACCTTTGGCCTTCTTGGATGGATTTACACAATCCCTTGAACAAACTTCTAGCAGCTTTAGATGAACATGGCTATGTACTTCAAAAAGCTATGGCTTTAGCGATTGGAGAAGAAGAGGACTATTTCGTTCGCATGACAACTTCAGGAGAATGTTTACTTAGATCTTTGCACTACCCTGCGGGCCCCGTTCCCGGGACTGTTTGGGCAGCTCAGCACACTGATATCGATCTCTTCACCATTCTTCCCATGGCAACAGAAGAGGGATTACAAGTTTTCCATCAAGGGCAATGGATCGACGTCAAAGTGCCAGAAGATGCCTTCATCGTCAATTGCGGGGATAAGTTACAAAACCTCACCAACGGGTATTTTAAAAGTAGTTTACACAGAGTCGTTGCCAAACCCCATACGGAAAGATATTCCATAGTCTACTTCATCCACCCTAGAGATGATGATGCCATGGATCCTACGAAACATTGCATCGATCTCACTGGAGGAGTCTGTCAATATCCTAAAGCCTCTAGTTTAGAGCTCCTAGCCTCTCGCCTAAGAGAGCTTGGTCTTGCAAGCCCAAGTCTTCTAGAGCTAGAGAAAAACTCAGGAATTTTGGAAAGGATTCAGGAGCTTGTCGAAGCTGGCGTTGCTGCAGAACCTGTAGAAAAGACCTATTCTATTTGGAAAAAAAATCAGCAAGAATAAGCTGCTTAACTGTGAAGCCTCTAGAGAAAATCTAGAGGCTTCTTTCTCATCGTTACCTTCACTGCCGACTATAAGTCCCAATCATTTGTGTTTTTTCCAAGATAAAAGGCCCAATAGCGGCCTCAACTTGCTGTTTGGTAGCGCCTTTGGGCAAGTCCAGCATTTCCTTCAATGCATAAAGCTTGAAAAAATAACGATGTTTCTCAGCTTTAGGAGGAGGACAAGGCCCTCGGTATTTCTCATCACCTTTGTCATTTGCTCCCTGAACAGAACCCTCTGGAGCCTCCCCTTCTTTACAGAAAAACACTGTTGGTGGAATGTTATATACAACCCAATGGATCCGAGTCCATCCAGGAGCATCCGGGTCATCAACGATCAAAGCAAAACTTTTGGTTCCCTCGGGAGCTGACTGCCATGTAAGAGCTGGAGAAATGTCTTCTCCTTCACAGGTGTACTTGGTGGGAATTCTCTCATATTCTTTAAAAGACGGACTTGTTAACTGAAAGCTCATGAGTTCTTGTCCTTGTAGTAGTGTAAAAAAAACAACTGCAAAAGCCTGAGCTTTTATAAAGCTAACCATAAGACTCCTGTTCATCTCTAAACTTACATCCTACGGAATCCCTCATAAATAGCCAGAATTATCTGTCCAATACTTTAATCATTGACTATTTCTTATTTTTAGGGATCATGTTCTTCTTCTCTTCACTAGACTTAGGAATTAATACGACTATGGACCGTTTTTTTCTGACTCTACTCTATTTGGTGCTGCTTCCTATATACTCATTTGCAGCGCAAATTGTCTTTACCTCACCACCAGAGAATTTCCATCCCAAAGTGGACGTTGCAGCCTGCTTTATAAAAGTTGGGGATAAGTTCTTATTTTTAAAAGGACTGACCAGTAAAGCTCATGGAGAAACTTGGGGGATTCCTGGAGGAAAATGTGAAAAGGGAGAAACAGCCCTGGAGGCTATCATCCGCGAAGTCTTGGAAGAAACAGGGATCGCTTTGCAAAGTTCAAAGATCCGAGACTGTAAAGTAGTGTACTTCCGCCATCCCACAATCGACTTTACATACCACATGTTTGAGTACACCTTGGAAAGTTCCCCAAAAGTTCAAATCCAAAAAGATGAACATTCAGATTTTCGCTTTCTTACGCTTCAAGAAGCGTTAGAAAGTCTCCCACTAATTCCAGGAGAAGCCGAATGTATCGATATCGTCTATGGGGTTAAAAAATAGCACATTTCCAACTATTTATGCTTGCAAGAGGAAGGCTCCATCATACAGTGTGTGCAAACCGTCTTTTTTCTAATAGTTCTGTGTGATACCTTTTCTTACTAAAAAACCATTCAGGAAATCGATGAGCTCTATATTACAACTTCTAATTGTTCTATCTGCAGATTGGGATGCTATAGATGGGGCTTTGTACCGCTACGAGCGCGCGTCGTCCTCGCATCCTTGGGAACAAGTAGGCTCCCCTATAGAAATCAACCTTGGAAGAACTGGAATGACTTGGGCAATTGGAGATAATAGGCAAAAACAAGAAGGCGACGGGAAGTCCCCTGCAGGTCTTTTTGCTTTAGGGCCTGTATTTGGAGATGAAGAAAACCAAATGTATGCAAAACACATGCCATTTCTTCTCATCACAGAGGATTTGGAGTGTGTAGATGATCCCGCATCTTCGTACTACAATCAGTTCGTCAATGCAAATTCGTTACCTCATAAAGATTGGCAAAGCTCTGAAAAAATGCAAGAGATCGGTTCTTTATACGCTCTTGGTATCGT
The DNA here is from genome assembly GCA_019745395.1 of Rhabdochlamydiaceae bacterium. GTDB lineage: Bacteria > Chlamydiota > Chlamydiia > Chlamydiales > Rhabdochlamydiaceae > CAIJXB01. The sequence goes on from JAIETG010000033.1 coordinate 19,337, forward strand.
AGTTCAGCACAACATGCATCCGACTTTACCAAACCTAGGGTCTGCGATATTTATGCATATTTGGGGAAAGCAAGGAGAGGGATCTGCGGGATGCACTGTTATGGAGAAAGAGCATATACAGCAAATAGTGTCTTGGCTAGATGCAAAAAAGCGTCCTAACTTAGTACAACTACCCGTTAAAGAATACAGAGAAAAACAAGCTCTTTGGGATCTTCCAGAATGTCCATCTTTTACTGGAACTCAAATCCTTTGAATATCTGCGGGAAAGTCAAGTACTTGCGCGCAAAAGTAGAGGTCAAGATAACCGGTTAGAAATTATTCTTCGAACCACTCCGCAAACTCGGCTGCAACAGCTCCATTTGTCCATGATGGATATTCCTCTGCTAAGAATTGTATAAAGAGATCTTTACCCGGTCAGTCTCGACTAACAATCGCCGCTGGGAACCAAAACGCTTCAATTAGAGTTAAGTTTGGACTACGCAAAACACAAGCGCCACATCTAAAAGACTCTGCTCTTTTAACCTGAAATTACCGGGGAACGCAGGTTCGCTGAGGCCTTGAGCTAGAAAATAATCCAATTCTTAAGTTAGGATTATTTTTTAAAGGTTCTTTCAGGAAAAAGGTACTTTGCCTATTTTTATCCCCTTACCCCCTATCTTATGGCTATACAAAAAACAGCTCCCACTATTTTTCAAGGCATCTATGCAGCGGCTTTAACTCCCATGCATGCCAGCTTAACAGTTGCTGCCAAGGAGCTAGCATCCCACTGCTTAGATCTCTTAGATCGCGGCTGCTCTGGCATCGTATTATTTGGAACAACAGGGGAAGGAGCATCTTTATCGCTGCAAGAGCGTATAGACACCTTCAAACAAGTAATAGATCTAGGAGTCCCATCTCAAAACATTATCTTGGCAAATGGCAGCTCAAACCTCTCAGACACAGTAGAGCTTGCCAAAGCAGCGTTGCCTTATAACATCGCAGCGCTTCTCATAGCCCCTCCCAGTTTTTTTAACGTTACAGAAGAGGGTGTGACCGCTTTTTATCGAGAAATCATTCAAAGGATTGATCATCCCCATCTTCCGATTCTTTTATACCATATCCCCCAGTTTAGCGGAGTTCCCATCACCCTAAAAATCATCGAAACGTTACGCTCTGAATTTCCAGATACCGTTATCGGAATTAAAGAAAGCGAAGGAAATCTTCCTTTTACCAAAGCTATTTTAGAAAAATTTCCCGGCTTTGAAGTCTTTGTCGGCAATGAAAAGCAAATGCCAGAAAGCGTGTATCATGGAGGATCTGGAGCTATTTGCGGAATAGCTAATCTATACCCAGAAGAGCTGTGCCATCTTTATGCTCAAGGAAAACTCACTCCCCTAGCCTCATCAAAGCAAATAGATGCCATTTGTACAGCTTTAAAAGAGTGTCACTTCATTCCTGCTTTTAAAGCTGTTCTAGAAAGAAAACGAGGCGACATCTGGCACGCAGTTAGACCTCCCTTACTTCCTTTAAGCCTAAAACAAAAAGAAAAATTCCTCTCTCAAATACATTAACTTTTTACATTTCACCATTTAATTTAACAATTAAAACAAGAAAATTCCTTTGAATTTTACGATCATTTAAATGATAATGCTCAAAAAAAAGAATTTAACATGCAAGTATCAGAAAAATCATATACAGAGTCTCCACTCATTTATTTACAGGAACCTTTAGAAGAAACGCGAAACAAAACAAACGCATACGTTCTTCAAACAGGTTTTGCAAATACATGCACTCCTCCCCAAACAAAGCTTACCCCTTCTAAAAGGCATCCAGGAATAGACAATCAGAATACTCTTTTAGAAATTTTCCATACTATAGAACTAGCTCGACAATTCGCTCACCAAAAAGAGTGGGACGCAGCTCATCGCACACTTTCAACCATCCAAGATCCTTTCTGGCGTGATTCCGGCTACAGCAGCTGCGCTAGGTTGGCAACTAATGCAGCAATTGTTGCCCCATTCCAGGAGGCTGAAAATATCATCTATAGCTTTTGCAATAAAATCCATCACGCTAAAGAGAAAATGACCTTGGAATGGACGATTGAATGCATGCTATTCCATCCCAGGACACTTTCATTTGCTGAATCAGATACTTATAATCCCATACAAGATGATCATCCCTTCAAGGGGGCAAAAGATAGCGCTCTAAATGGACGATGGGATACAGCGCGAATGCAAATAGAAAACGATACTTCCCCAGGCTCTTTTTGGAGAGATCGAGGTTATGTCATGCTCGCCAAGACCGCAGCAACCGTTTTCTTACAAAATGGAAAAAGAAGCCAACATTTTTCGTATCCCAAGTTGATCAATGAGTTATCAAATCTCATTTTCAACAAAGATCTCAAAGAACAAACAGACCGAGATATTCTTCACCTAATGTCTACTCAAAAAGTCAAGGCATTGCAAGTTAGCGCACTATTGGTAAAACCAACATTTACCATAAAAACATAAGCATCAATAAACAACACTTTTTACTACAAACATCAAATACAACATCTAATTCCCGCAAATATCTCTAAAACCTAAAGATCAAGCGCTTACACCTAAAGAAATCAAAATTCACAACAAAACACATTATAATTAATATTTGATTTTCATACAAAAATGAGCTATAATTATTATTAACAGCACATAAAATAGGATTAAAATGAATATATCAGAAATAAACAAATCTTCAGAAATGATATATATTCAAAGACAACCTCAAATTACGTTCTCTGGAAAAGTGGCTGCACCTATCAATGATAGTCGCTCCTCAAAAGGCCCCACCACAAAAGTAAGCGACTACGTATTATCAAAAGGGCTCGACAGTCAAACAGAGCTCTCTCTTATAAACGAGGATAAATCCTCAAAAAGCACCTCTACAGAAATACCAACTTATAGATTGCCAACACATCTCGGCAGCCGAGACAACACCCCCCTAGTTGACAATATCAGCAGTTACTCTGAACAAACCTCTGGTAGGAACATTGAAGAGAGAAAGTCTCACTTTAAAGCAAAAAGAGAAACTCTAGAAATAGAAGACGACACGAACGAAATAGAAGAAGTTATAGAAACTCAAGAAGATATGGAGCTAGCGTGGGAAACTATGGCTGTAGCTCAAAAACTTGCGAGTGAAGGACAGTGGGAACGAGCTCATACCACCTTGTTAACCATACAAAACCCCTTCTGGAGAGATGCGGGTTATAGCACTTGCGCAAAGTTAGCAGCTAATGCTGCGATTGATGCCAAAACTAAGGAAGCTGCGGATATAAGCTTTAGCTTTTGCGATAAAATTTCTCATGATGAACAAAAAACACGAGTAACAGAACTTGTAGAAACAATGCTGCACCACGAAATGAAAACCAGCATAACGGAAGTTGAGACATTTTCCTTAGATCCTAATATCTCCCCTTTTGCGGAAGCAAGGTCTTATGCTTCATCAAATTATTGGCCCCCTGCTGAGAATTGTATCGCCAGAATACAAAATCCAATACTCAGAGACCGCGGTTATTGCATGCTTGCTAAAATAGCTGCCAATAAAGCCCTTGAATACCAATACATAGAATTTGCAAAAATCAGTCGGGGATATTGCGATAAAATTTCCGATATCGACAAAAAAACACAAGCAATAAAGCTTGCTGAGACTGTTGAAGCAACATTGGGAAACGAAGTAAAAACTGATATTGAGAAGCGATCTTTAATTGCAGCAAATGCCTTACAAAATGAAGCACAAAGATTGGCTTCAGAGGGACAATGGAAATCTGTGCACATTATTATATCTCAGATTAACAGGCCTGCCCTTCAAGATCGAGCCTATGCTGCAATCGCTAAAATTGCTGCAAGTCCTGAATCTGGAAACTCTAAGATCGCCTATGAGTTTTGCAATCAAATTAGAGATAGGAATCTTAGAACGCAAACTAAAACAGAAATCAACAGGCTCATAGGCTGGAAACGATGGATCCCATCAAATCCTTGTATATAAAAAAAATTGCTAGAGAAAATCTTACCAGGATGTGCTTTCCAACCTAGAAATTCTAATCTACAAGCACTAGATCTTGAGAGCTAGAGGCTGGAAAACTAAAGCAAAGAACTCTTACGGAATCTGCTCCTGCAGAGCTCAGCTTATGAGTTTGTCCTGGATATACCGCTATCGAGTCCCCTGTTTTCAATAAAAATTTCATTCCCTCTATTTCAATTTGAAGAAGTCCTTTTACTACGATAAACTGCTCCAGTTTACTATGGTGAAAATGCTTCGGAGAATCTAAAATTTCTAATAAGGCTACACCATACTTCCCTTTTGTTTCTTGGCTAGAAACTAGGTTATATACAGCATAAGAGCCTTTTTCCATTCTAGGTCCAAAATACCGTTCCTCCAAGTCTGAAGCCATCGGTGCATCTGCAAATTCCCACTCAATGGATCCTTGAGATAGCTCATTTTCAAACACGTCTTCCGGAAAAGGGAAGCCGGGAAGATCTATAGAAAAAAAACGGGAAGATCCCTCTGTAAAAATTTCATGATTAATTCCCGGTTCAATACAAATCAGCTCTCCTACTGCAAGAGGCTGAACATGTCCATTACAGGAAACTTGTAAATTTCCCTCTATACTTACAAGAAATTGCCTTCGCACTTTTTGATAGTGCGATGGGACTGTTTCCGTAATATCATACTGTTTCATCGTCCAAGATTGTTTTGCCTCTATCGGGATTACAGGATGTACAACCATATGGGCACTTGCAAAAACAGAAAAACAAAAAAACAATCCCATCCATGATTTCATGATTTTTCCTTATTTTAACCAAATGTAAGAATAGAGCCTGTCCCAACTTTTACAAAAGAAGGTCCATAAACCTCTTGCAGCTGCTGAATCAAAGGATCTCCTGAGCAATGGCAAGGAGCAACCTTTTGAACACCTAACCTTTGAAATTCTTTTACTACACACTCTCTTTTCCGGGCGTTAGCAGAAAACATATGAAATCCTCCGAGTACAAAAGCAATATCCATAGGTAAATGCTTTTGTGCTTCTTCAATGATATGCACAATGCCTGGATGTGCACATCCAGTAATGATGCCAAGGCCTTTAGGAGTTTTTACAATAAGCGCTTGTTCATAAAGCCAAAATCCACCGCGAAGGACCAAAGAATACAGATCTGGCGCTATTTGTTGGAAAGAGCGTATCACGTAGACATTTTTAAGATGAGTAGTTGCTTTTTTTAATAATTTCCTAGGAAAGGTCTTGGGCACATAGAAAGAGGCATTTTCTGAAACCTTTTTTACAATTTCCTCAAACCCTGTAATATGATCCCAATGTCTATGAGAAAAGAGCACATGGGAAATTTTCTGATAAGAAATGTTTAGTTTATCCGCATTGGAAGTAAACGCTGCATAATCCCCTCCTGAGTCGAAAAGAATTTTACACCCTTGATATTCTAGGAAAGCAGAAAATCCCCAACCTTCCTGAAGATGACAATTATCGCAACGATTGTCGTATACAATGGTGACCTTAATAGACATGGGCTTTTACCTAGATTTTTCTACACGAAAAAGTGTATCGAATACGTGTTATTTTCAGCATTTAAAAAACTGCACAATCTGTACATAAACTTCAGTTTAGTCAAATTGTTTACTGGTTGGAAAGAATGGATATTATCCTTTCTATGAGCTAAAATGCCTCATACTAGCTCCAGAAAATCCCAAGGAGGTCTTATGACGATAGCATTTGCAGCCCCGCAATATTTTAAAAATGCCCTACATCCACAAGAGGAAAAAGAAACTCTTTGGTTCCTTTTTTCTGGAGATCAGCTCTTAGTGAGCTTTGATAAAAAAACCATTCCCACTACACATACTCTTCCTTTGCTTCGAAGTGTTTATATGGGAACATTAGAAGATAAACACCTATTTGCTGCAGAAACAGAGCAACAGATCGCTCAGCCTGGATGGCTCTGGGTTCCTTTGAGATTTTTACACGGCTGCTTGCCAGAAGAATATTATGCTCTTGCCGGACGCGCTGCATCCCTTCTAAATTGGGACCGCACGCATGCATACTGTGGCAGATGTGGTAGCCCTACATTCTCTCGAAAGCAGGAGAGATGCAAAGAATGCAGCGCATGTGGTCATCTTGCCTATCCTAAAATGGCGCCCGCTATTATGGCTCTAGTAAAAAAAGGAAATAAAATTCTTTTGGCCCGAAGCCCCCATTTTCCAGAAAAACTCTATAGTGTCCTAGCGGGATTTGTAGATCCGGGAGAAACATTAGAACAATGCGTGATCCGAGAAGTACAAGAGGAAGTAGGCCTTCAAGTAAAAAACTTGCAATACTTTGGCAGCCAGCCATGGCCTCTTTCTCATTCTCTTATGATCGGATTTACCTGTGAATGGGCATCCGGAGAGATCCAAACCGATCCTTTAGAAATTGAAGATGCCCGATGGTTTGAGCATACCAATTTACCGCAAATCCCCACGAATATTAGCTTAGCCAGGCCTCTTATTGATTCCGCTTTTTTAAATTCCTGAAACGATCCTAAAAAAAGAAGAGATATCCATTCCTAAAAAAGAGTCTATACGCAAATTGGCCCCAGATAGGTCTTGCGTGCGCGTATAGTCATTAGGAACTGCTATAGCAAAGCATCCTGCTGAGATCGCAGATGCAATGCCAGAGGCGCTATCTTCGATAACAATACATTCTTTAGCAGCTACTGCTAACTGTTTAAGGGCCTCAAGATAAATGTAGGGCTTAGGCTTATTAACACCCTCAGGATCTTCATACTCCTTGAGATCTTCTTGTCCTGATAAAACAATATCTAATAAAGGTAACACCCCTAAATGGTGCAAATGGGAAAGGATTTCTTTTTTACCTGCAGCAGAACACACGCCAAGCTTAATATTCAGCTTCTGTTTTTCTGCTCCTAAAAGCCTTAAAAAATCTACAGTAGCATCAATTGAGGGAAGTTTTTCTATACAAAGATCCTTGTAATGAGCGCTTTTGGTTTGAAGAATTGTATGAGAACAATCTTTTCCGACTCTTTTTGCGAGTAAAGAGGCGTTGATATCAGCAGATTTCCCAACATATGGATAATACTCTTCCAGAGAAAAATCACCCCCAACATGCTCAAGGGCTTTTTTCCAACTTAAATAGTGAGCGTATTCGCTATCAACTAAGGTGCCGTCGCAATCAAAAAGAATCGCTTTTACCAGCATCTTTACTCCTCGACCAAAAACATATCTTGAGGCGTAAACGCTGGAATGCTCAAACAAAGAACTCTGACAGGGTCTTGTCCAGTAGAAGTGAGTTTATGAATTTGTCCAGGAGAGATTGAGATATGCTCCCCAACATTTAGTTCTTGATGTATTCCATCCACTTCTATGTGAAGATTGCCTCTAACAACAATAAAATGCTCTTTTTCCACTAGATGAAAATGCTTCGGAGAATCGCCTATATCAATAAGGGCAGCGCTCCATTTGCCTTGGGTATCATGTCCTTGAACAATCTCATACACGTCGTAGTTTTGTAGGGCAATTTTAGGGCCCCAAATCCCCTCTTCATTGGCAAGAAAAAAATCGGAGGAAAACGTTAAAAATTTTGCTCCATCTTCAGACTCGAAGGTATGAGAAATTTCCATATCTATACAAGCAAGCTCTCCGCTTTGAAATACAAGTGATTTTTCCTTATCAATTATCTGTAAAACACCATCAACAACTACTAAAAACCGATCTACATCCAGCAACACGGAAGCTCCACTAGTTCTAAGATCACGTGGGATTAAAGATCTTATCGCAAATTGCTTTGTGTTCATATTGTACCAGCCTTTTCTCGAGAATAGGCAAAATAGAAAATTTTTTCCATGGTAAAACTAAACACTTTGACCTAAAAATTTTAATTTCCTACTATCCGTTCCCAACTTAAGTTAAAACTCTTAACTTAAGCTATATAGAATTATTTTCAAACGATAAATGGAAAAATGATTTATGAAAATTTCTCAACACATGTTCAGCTTTTGTCTAGGGATGGTTACTCTATCTCACGGGCTAATAGCAGAAAAAATAGAACGTCTTACGCCTCCTATTCTCACATCAAGTACGATTGACCAGAAAATCACTTGTACACGGCCTATGCGTGAAGGGAAATTTAACATTTCCGCAGAGCAACAAGAAGATAAAGTACTTGTCCATTGCTATGGCCATGGTGGATCTGGGTGTACAACGAGCTGGGGATCTGTATTTAAAGCAATAGACCTCTACGAAAAGAATTTCACCGTAGCTAAAGACACTCCCATCCGCGTCATCGGAGCTGGCATTATCGGTCTTACCACAGCCATTGAGCTCACTCGCATGGGATATACAGTAGCAGGAATTACAGCAAAAGAACTCTACGAAATTCCCTCTTGGAAAAATGCAGGATATTTTGCTTTAGTGTCTGTAAAAACAGACCCAGTAGAACAAAAAAACTTAGATGACATCGGTGTTGCTACGTTTTTAGAATACAAAAAAATTAGCGACGGAACCCATCCTTATATTTCTTCGGACTGCGCGCGTTTTATCCCTGTATATGCTAGTGAAGAAACTGATGCAGGAGTAGAAGATCTGGAACAAAAAGGGCTAATTCCCCCAAGAGAACTTGTGACTCTTGATTTTGGAAATGGTGTACGTCATCCTAATTTCGTCAAATTCATGACCTATTTTATGGATACAACTCGCGTTATGCTTCAATTGCGTCAAGAGGTGGATCGTTTAGGGATCCCTATCGAAAACAAAGAGCTTACTTCTTTTGGGGAGATCGCAGAATCTGTTGTGTTCAATTGCAGCGGTCTTGGAGGAAAAAAACTCAATAGCGATAATCAAATGATTGCCGTTCGAGGACATTTGGCCAACTTAAATGCAGAAGCTGGCAGCGAGCACATGGAATATATGATCTATACCAAGGTGAAAAATCCCGATGGGACAGAAGCGCATGTATACATGTTCCCTAAATGTCTTCAAGTAACAGAAGCTACCCCTTTAGGTCACATTGTTTATGGGACTCTTGGAGGAACCTTCATTCCAGGAACAGATAATATGACAAAAGAGCAGCTAGAAAAACTCGATAAAAAAGAATTTAAAAAGCTGCTCGATAGAAACTCTCTATTTTTTTGGGGAAAGCCTTTTAAAGAACATAAGTTTTTTAAACAAAAGCCACCTATCAAACAAAAAAAGAACACCGAAACATCTGAATAACAAGTTTTCTCCAGAAGCGGTATTCTTATACCGCTTCTCCTCATTCTTCATAAGATCTTTACAAATATACAGCAATTCTTGGTATACTGCTTTTTTGATCAAGCAATAGAGGTCAACTTATGATAAATTTAGAGCAACTTTCCACCCAAAACATATTCCAAAGACTCGCTTGTACAGAAACTGGATCCATCCAAAAAATTTCCCTAAAAACCTTTTTCCTAGAAAATGCGAAAAAGTTTTTTGGAGGCACTAACTATACCGATCAAAGACTTGTGGCCTTTTATACCATAAAACTATTGCAAAACATCGAATCTGATGCTCTGCATCAGCAACTAGACAAAGCTGTTCAGCTAGCAAAAAATGCCAATCTCCTACCTCAAACGCTCCCCTCAAAACTAAATACTACAAACGATCTCACAAAAAAAATCGCATCTCATATTTTGCCAAAACATCAACTCCCAGGGCCTGTAAGCTTCAATGAACTATCCTACCTATATGGCAGAAAACTAGAATCTTTAAATCTGCTTGAACAAAGCAAAGCCCCTAATACTGAAAACGTTTTTACAATTAAACAAGCTTCTTGGAATTGGGCACGGATTGCCGTAGTAAGCCTTATAGCACTTGCAAGCATTCCCGCAGGTATTGCCACCTATAGAGCCTTGAACCCAGACCCTATCAACTCTCTTCCTATGGACCCTTTACACGATATGCCAGAAGGACTCCATGATTTCCTCAATACTGAGTGCATAAAAAATGTAGGAAACATTGAATTGCAAAATCCTACAGAAACTCTTCAAGACATAGCTAAAATATGGAAATCTTCTGTATCCATTAAAAAAGAGCCTTTCCCAGTATGCGAAATAACAGTAAAACACAAAGATTGTGAATCTATTCAAGAGAGATATTCAGATAAAACTTCCGACCATTATAACGGGGGATATTATGGAGAACTTTTCCGAAAACTCACAGCCAATGAGACAGCAGAACCCATGATCCAATGGCTACATCGCCAATTTCCCAATAACTCTCCTTGGATACAAAAAGGAGAATTGAGATTTAAAACAAGCGTAGATTGCATATTACCTGAGAACGAACTGTACTCTGATGGAAGTAAATGGGTGTAGGCAACTAAAAACTTGCTTAATAAGTCCCAGCTTTCTATGAGTTAAAAGCAAGACTTTAAGACGGCAGGAACTATGTCACTCAAACACAAGTTTACGTTACAAAAGCAGGGCACCTTAAAAAAATATCCGGGAGGATCTCGCCTTCTCTCATCCCTAACTCATTCGATGGCCCTTGGATTGATCGAGTTAGAAAAAGGAGGATTTAGAGAACCTCACTGGCATCCTAATGCGCAAGAGCTCACCTATTGTCTAGAGGGTAGAGTTTTAATTACTCTCTTTAGCCCTCAAAATCTACGCAGTACGTTTACCTTAAGTGCCGGAGAAGTCGTTTTTTTTCCTCAAGGATATCTACATCATCTTGAAAACATTTTTGAAGGAAAAAGCAAACTTATACTCGCTTATAACCACCCCTCCCCAGAAGATCTAGACCTATCTAGTACGATCCGCTGCATGACAGCGCATACTCTAGGCAAGACTTTTGGATCATCGGAAAAAGTCTTTCAAGATCTTCAAGACAGTTCTAAAAACTCCTTCATATCTCAGAGAAAAACTCTTGCTAATCCAGAGTTTTCCTCAATTGCAAATCCTCATAAATTCTCTTTAGAAAGCATAACTGCCCAAATCCAAACAAAAGCTGGAAACGCCCGCATTGCATCTTTTGCAAGCTTTCCCATTTTAGAGAATTTAGCACTCTTTAGTCTAAGATTATATCCCAAAGCCATCCGAGAACCACATTGGCACCCCAATGCCACAGAACTCAATTACGTTCTGCAAGGCCAAGCGCTGCTTACTATTTTAAGTCCAGATGGAACCATCGACACCTTTGAGCTGCAGGAAGGAGACGGAAGCATTATTCCTGCAGGATACCTACACTACATTGAAAATATCGGCCCTGAAGAACTACATATGGCTATCTATTTCAATCATAATAGCCCAAGCGACATTGGTCTTTCTGGCGCTTTTAGCGCCTATTCTCCTGAAGTTCTCTGCTCTCTTTTTTCTGTAGATTTAGAGCTCATCCATCAAATCCACAGTTTTTTAGAAGATCGGATGATCGTCACAGGTGGCGGATGAGCCTATTTTCTTTTCTACAACTACCGATCATTCAAGCTCCTATGGCTGGAGGTATTACAACACCAGAATTTGTTGCAGCAGTCTGTAACGCTGGAGCGCTTGGCTCTATGGGAGCGGGTTATATGACGCCTCAACAGATCAAATCTGACATACAAAAAATCAAGGCTCTTACCTCAAAACCTTTTCAGGTGAATTTATTTATCCCCGAAATCACTCCTGCTGATGAAAACATCACCCTCATGAAAAACCGAATTCTGCCTTTATGGGCTCAAGTATCTAAAGATTCTTGGACAGAAGAATCTACACCGCCTCCCTCCTTTGAAGAACAAGCCGAAGCTCTTTTAGAGGAGAAAATTCCTATTTTCAGCTTTACGTTTGGCTGCCTTTCCCCTCATTGGGTACAGCGGTTTCAAAAACAGGGATGTTTAGTCTTAGGGACTGCGACAACTCCGGAGGAGGCCAAACAGTTAGAACAAGCAGGAGTTGATGCAATCGTTTGCCAAGGACAAGAAGCAGGGGGGCACAGAGGGAATTTTTCACCCCACGATCCTCTCTATAGCTTAATGCCACTGCTTCTTCTTACCAAACAAGCTGTAAAAACTCCCCTTATTGCAGCAGGTGGCATTATGAATGGTCATGCTGTGAAGGCGATCCTTCTTTTGGGAGCAATTGCAGCTCAAATGGGAACTGCCTTTCTTACGACAACAGAAAGTGGGGCCTCCTCATCTTACAAAGAGGCGATTCTTAAAAAACCACAAGTTCCTACAAAGCTAACAAAAGCTTTTACAGGAAAAGTAGCTAGAGCCATACCCAACTTACTTATGCATACACTCGAAGAGGTACCCATACCCTCTTATCCAACTTCCCATTTTTTAACATCCAATCTAAGACAGCTGGCAAGCAAAAAAAATCGTCCCGATCTTCTCTCTTTATGGGCAGGTCAAGGCTATCCTCTTTGTCAGGAAATTTCAGTAAGAGATCTGATACACAGGATTTCTCAAGAGCTTATTTAACGTAGCATCCAATATAAAAGACCTACTTCTTCTTAATTTACCTTTAAACAAAACAGCTCATCCATTTGCTTTTTCCGTAAGTACCTTAGAATAAAAGACAACATGCAAATTAGTTTTACAAGATCTCAACACACTCATTACAAGCACATTAAGCTCTTATACCCCCACAAACACAAAATAAATTATATTTACATAAAAATAGATATAAAATAATCTAAAAATAGCGACTAACATACAAATCGCTAATAATTTATATAAAAAAATAATAAAAACATAAAAAAGGAATAAATTATGAAAAAGCGAAACAGCGCGGAGTTATGCATTGATGCTAACTTCAAAAAAGGGACCATCAACACCTTATTTACTTTTTCTGGCAAAGGTTGCGACAATGCCATGGGTTTTTATTGGATGTTTGGCGATGGATCTAGTGCTCATCGAGATCACCTAGGAATACCCGAACAGCATCAGTATAAAGTACCTGGTAAATATCTTGTTACAGTGGAAGCTTTTGGAACAGATAACACCCTGGTAGGTTTTGCGAAGCAAATCATACATGTCGAAAGAGCCACCGTTAATGAGGTTGTTGCCAAATACAAACAAAGACGTATGGCAGCCTACAAAAGCGCCAATGGCAGCTCACCAAGAAACAGCGTTTCTAGGTAGTATAACCACTTACATTTACTACATATTCTGCTTGCAAATGGTTCTATAGAGCCGCTTGCAAGCAACTAAAATAAAGCAATTTATAAAAAATAAAAACCAGGATAATATTATGAAAAATCAAAAAAAAGCGGATGAAACATTTACTATAGACTATACCGTTGACCCCTTCCTCGCAACGGGGACCATTAAAACCGAGTTTCATTTTACCGCACTCCCTTCAGGCGGAGAGGCTCCTTATACATTCAGTTGGGATTTCGGAGATGGATCGGAAGGCTATACTACAAGTAGTCCTTTATCAGTATCTCACACCTTTGCCCAAGCGGGAGATTATCATGTTACATTGACAGCAACTTCAAATGACGGCAAGACTGCAAAGTCCTCCTCTTCAAAAGCTACAATAAATGTCCATACTCCATCCCACAAAAGATTTTCTGACGAACAAATAAAAAAAGAACGTTCGCAGTATGGGAAGCGATCACAATTTTAAATAGTAACGTGAAGAAAACAGATAGACGATAACCCATAAACTAATACGCTACGCGCAAGTATTCAAACATATCCTTGCGCGCACTCTTCCAGTCAAACATTGCCACTTTCATCCACTAGACTCAAAAAGCTCCACATTTTAAAAACAATCAAATAAAAACTAAAACCCTTACTTTAAACACGTTAAATAATTAACAACATTACCATCTACACACATCCAAAAAATTAATAAAAAAATAATATACATTATTGAAAGATCGAAACTATTATAAAAATAGCGGATCAATATATAAACCGCCTTAATTTAAGATAATACGAAATAAAAATACGGAGAATATTATGACTGGCCCAAATAATTTCCACAAACCCGGGGATTTACAGGCAACCTTTGCCATTTTCCCCAACACTCCCACAATGTTTACTTTTTTAGCAGATCCTTCTGGCTGCGATAGCCCCTACACATTTTTTTGGGAATTCGGAGATGGAAGTTCCTACATAGGATCTCAGCTCTGGGCGCAGCACACTTATGCAGAAGAAGGGCGTTACACAGTGTCTCTTACAGCAACTGCGACAATCTATTCTGGGGACTCCGTTTCCGTATCAGCCCCCTCTCAATTTGTGGATGTTAAAAAAGCTCAGCTAAAAGAAATCCCTTTTATCACTCAAAAACCAGTTTCCCCCAAAGAATCCACAGACATTCGTATGGCCAATGTTTCTAGCAAACAACTTACTACTACAAATAATAAGAAGAACATTAACGAAAACATCTTCGAAGGATTGAATCTTGACGTAGAAAAGTTGAACCTTCGTATCGCGACGGTTATCGGCACAGATCCGATCCCTGAAAGCGACAAATTTTTCAAGCTTCATGTATCTACTGGCTCTAAAAAAAGAACAGTAGTGGCAAAAGTTAGAGAGGATCTAAAACTCAATCCAAACTCCTATATAGGTCGCAAGGTAATCCTCGTGACCAATCTAGCGCCCATTTCTCTCTGCAATATTAAAAGCCAAGGATTACTGCTAAAAGACTTAGGCATATGGGAAGCCAATAAAAACCATGGAAAGAATGCTTAGAAGTAAAATAAATAATAAAATAAAAACAAGGAAAATAACATTATGGGCAGCAAAAAAAAATTCAGAATCACTGTTTCACCTATCAACCATAAAGGGGACACTAGCACTGTCTTTACCTTTACGCCTCACTTGGCCAAAGGGTATGATTACCCTAACTGTGTATGGGAGCTCGGGGATGGTAATGCTCTGGTTCAGCAGAATTTAAATCCAGTTTCTCACACTTTTACAAAAGCTGGAATCTATAAAGTTGTATGTACATGCGACTACTTTGCAACGAATTCATC
>JAIETG010000004.1 GCA_019745395.1 Rhabdochlamydiaceae bacterium
GTTTCAATGTTTGCGGAAAAACTATGGGCGTGGACTGCGTGGCAAATGTTTGCTATGAGATTTTCAGGGAAGTTCCACTTGGTTAAGAGCTCTTTTGCACGTATAGAGGCTAAAAGAGAGCTTTTGTAGGCTTCTGGATGGTTTTTGGGGAGATTTACGATGTCGTGGAGCATTCCTGCTGCATAAACAACTAGCTCGTTGCCAGATTCTGCTTTGGCAAACTGCCTGGCCAGTGCGCTTACACGCTGTAGGTGTCCAATGTCATGGGAGGCATCGTCGCTACAGGTATTTATGAGCTCTTCTCTTACTCCATCTTCGATGTGTCTGATCCAGTTTTCCAGGTCGGGTTCAATCGCAGTCATATTGAGCTCCAAGGAGAGGTTGATGGGGATTTTATCTGTAAAGTCGATTAAAAGAAAGAAAGTTGCAAGATTAGGAAAATAGCTGATCTTGCAACTCTTTTACGTGCTTTTAAGATTTGGGACCCTTGCTCAATATGTTTTTTATTCGATAGGAAGGGCTTAGCTTCCCTTTAATAAAAGTCAAATTTTTGGGCCGATAAGAAGAGTCGTATTCGCAACGTATAGCAACGCTGTCGCTCAAAACCGAATTTTGGGGAATTGTTCTCCATTTCGGGAGTCTCCAAAATAGTTTCCATGATTTGTGGATAGAGCTAAGCGCTTGTTTCGTATTGATTTCAGAGCAATGAGCTAGTACATTCGGATCGATTTGCATTCCAAGGCTGCTTGCTTTTTCTGCGATCCATTTGAAGGGAATTTCCGATAGAGAAACTTCTCCATCAGGCCCTCCTCCTCCGACATCTCCATGACAGCCGGTAAACCAAACTTGCTCTAAGGTTTGGTTTTTTATTGAAGGACAGGGAACTTCCCAAAGGGTAGGGGGGAATTCTTGTCGACGTTCGTTGATGGCCAATGCATGGTAAGCATTTAAAATATTAGGGTGCAATTTTGTATCTGCAAAGTTGCCCATGGCAGGACTAACTTTTCCAAAAAATGCTACAGGTCCAACAGATCCTACAGTATCCCAAACTCCAATAAATTTAATGGTGGGCTTGAAGAGGTTATATTTCTTTAAATCTTCGGCTAAAGAGTTTTGGTTGATCGCTTTACGATAGATTTTACAGATAGAGGCGACTATAGTTTTATCAAAGGGGCGGCTCGGAAGTCCACATTCACATAGCACGGAAGCTAAGCATCGAACTGTGTAAGCTCCTCGACTAAATCCAAAAAGAAAAATCTCATCTCCAGGTTCGTAAACCTGTGCGATTTTTGTGTATCCTTCTTGAACTTTTTTGTCGATTCCGGCGCCGACAGCTCCTCCGGTAAGTTTTTCAAGAGGTTGTCCATCGATTCCAAGTCCATCATCATAAAATACGATTTGATCTGGAGTGGATGGGGTTGCCTTAAACATTTTATATACGTTGGTGTTGGTCTCGGAGGTGCTCCATGTGCCATCTGCACAAAAAACGATTCGTTTGCTCATGATTATTTCCTTTTTTTTATTTTTTTATTTGGCTTTCTGCATGTTTTAATTTATTTTGTTCGGTTTTTATTTGCATAGTGTAACTTGTTTTTATTTTTGTATTGTGTTAATTTTTAGCTTTTTATGTTTGATAGTTTCAGTTTGTTTTTTTGTGGGGTTTTTTGCGATCTTTCCTAACATGCTAATATTGAATTTGTTAATGCGTGCGCGCAAGTGTTTTTTTTGCAAGCTATTAGCTTTTAGCTGATTAGGAGTTTCATGGGTTACGGCGTTCTTAGCGTGTCTTTTTGACTTACTCATTTGGATTTTCACGCAGATTAAGTTGATCTTTGTGAAATCTTGCATGTTTCTTGATGTAAAGTTTGCGCAGGACTTATGATCTATATTTTTCGAAAGAGCCAAGTGGTGGAAAGTAAAAACTAACCAAGGATTTCATGATGCCAGACATACGCACTAACAACTACCGTGCTTTCTCTGAATTTTTCCCAGCAACCTGCTTAGCTGTTGCAGCTGCCGCTTTTGCCTATAATCCAGAGCCTTTGCAAGCTCATTCCATCCGAACAGAATACAAAATAGCCGCTGTTGCACTTGCTGCAATCCTTCTAGCTCGCACATGTGCGATATCTTCCTCTACGCCTGAAGTCGCCAGAAATGTATGTCGTAAAATATTTGCGTACCCAGATCTTTCTCCATTAGGGCGCCATGCTCCCGCATTTTTAAAAAATGCAGAAATTGCTAAAGAACTTAATAAAAATGGTCTTGTGTATGATCAGCTTATGCAATTTCTTAAGAGTGGGCGAGATGTGTCTGATCAAAGTCCAGTGCAAAGGATCGTTAATCTGATCACGCATCCCTATGCGATATCTCCCTTGAATGTTCTCAAGGCTTTTTTGGAGTTCCCGCTTAAGGACTATGTTTATGGTCCAGCAGCCACGGCGCAGTTTGCTTTAGCTTTTTCTAGTCTTTCCATCAGAAAATACAATACATATGATCAGTCGCTTCAATCTTGGTTTTTTTCTGATTTATTGCCTGAAATGGTTGAGCGGGGAGTTTCTTCCAAAGAGGGGATAGCTATATTAGAGGGCCTGTATAATGCAGGAGTGCGAAGAATAGCGGCATGTAAAGAGTTTTGCTCTCATCCGAACTTGAGTGCGAAAGATTGGGAAAAAGTTGTTCTCAATTTGCCGGGACATTTGCATTGTCTGATCAATGAAAAGGATGTGCCCGTAATCATCCGTTTATCGAATAGTGCGGAGGATTTTTCAGCAAACCTGCAATCTTATAAAAATCTTATGGAGCGTAATGTTGCATCTTCTTTAGAGCCCTTCCGGAGTAATCGAATAGAGAAGCTGCTAACTTCTTTGCAAAAGCAATACGAAGTTTCCTATCCTGATGGGGAAACCGAAAAACTTACAGTTGAACAGATCGCGATATGTCCTCCGGAGACGTTTTCACATATTTTTCCTTTTCGAACATATGCAAGCATTTCTAGGGGGCATAAATCTTATGATTTGCAAGAATTTTATAACGAAATAGATTTGCAAATTCTGAATCTTCCCAGCGATTTACTCGCGGGAGTTCTTGATGCAGATGCAGTAAGGAAACGAATTTCCTCTGCACATCAAAACATTCTTAGGTTGACGAATCCAGAGAAAATAAACACAGAGGAGTCTACCCTGCTACGTAATATAGCTACGATGGCAAAAGATCGACTTAATGCGTATGTTGCCTTGTGTGAGACTTAAGCGAGAAGTCTTTATTGGCTGGTATATTTACTCCTTTAGAAAAAAACACTTGATCGCAAGCAGGATCTGTGTCAACAATGAAAGATTGAAAATGAGGAGATCTGACTGTGGCTTTAGCATATCTTTTTCTGATGCTCACGATTGGACTATCCTTTATCCGCAACCGCTTGTGGATGTACTTGCTTTTGTGGGTGGATTTTGTTCTAGTCCTTTGGCTTTTTATTCATCATATGACCATACAGTTGAACTTAAACTTATGAGAAAAATACTACCTTTTTTAAAAGAAAGATCTCTGAATGTAGTTGCCATTTGCGTTCTTTGCTTTTCTATGAGTATGGGTTTTTTTATGGAGTTTTGTGAGGGACAGGTGCCTTGTACTCTTTGCTTTTTGCAAAGGATCTGTATGATGGGCACAGCCTTTAGCCTCTATTTGAATTTGCTGTACGGGGTCTGTAAGCGGTACTATGGATTTGCTTTGATCTGGGCCCTTTTAGGGCTATCTGTTGCTTTAAGGCATATTGCTTTGAATGTATGTAAGCCCGTGCCTTCTGATGCTTTTTTTTTCGGACCTTATCGACTTTATACTTGGTCTTTTCTTGTCTTTTTTCTTTCAATATTTGGCATTGCGGCACTCCTTTGCTTTAATACAAAAGAGAGCGATTCTTCACTTTGTGAGAAGAAAGGCGTCGTATATTTTTCTACAGTTTTACTGCTTCTCATGATTGGCATAGGTTTTTACTCCGTTGTAAGTAAGCAAGGCTGGGTATTTTAACTTCCCTGTTTTTTCTTGATTTTTCCTGTCTAAGAAAGCAGAATAGGGGAAATTTCTTATTTTTAGGAGAATTCCATGATGGATGCAGAGCTGAAAAAGCAACTCGATAAAATTGCCAATACCGTTAGAGAACTTTCTATAGAGGCCGTCCAAAAGGCCAATTCTGGACATCCAGGGCTTCCTATGGGATGTGCAGAATTTGGAGCGTTTCTTTATGGAGTGCTATTGCAACACAATCCACAAAATCCGAAATGGTTGAATCGCGATCGCTTTGTACTATCTGCAGGCCATGGGTCGATGTGGCTTTACTCTTTGCTTCATCTTTCAGGATTTAACGTGTCGATGGAAGACATTAAGCAGTTTAGACAGCTGCATTCTAAGACTCCAGGTCACCCAGAATTTCATATGACGGATGGAGTAGAAGCAACTACAGGACCTTTAGGGCAGGGGATTGCAAATGCTGTAGGGCAAGCTCTAGGATTAAAGATTCTCGGCGCAAAGTTTAACACTCCAGAATTTCCTCTTTTCACTGCAAAAGTCTATTGCCTTGCAGGGGATGGATGTTTGATGGAGGGGATTTCCTCCGAAGCTTCCTCTTTAGCAGGACATCTGCAGTTAGATAACCTTATTGTGATCCATGATGCGAACCAAGTCACATTGGATGGTTTCTTAAAAGACGCAAGCTCAGAAGATACTAAAATGCGTTATCGTTCTTATGGATGGGATGTCTATGAGTTAGATGGCTATAACTTTGATCAGATGCAAGAAGTATTTACGCAGATCAAGCAAGGGCAGCAAAGGCCGGTCTTTATCAACATGTTAACAGTGATCGGTAAAGGGTCCCCCAATAAAGCAGGAACGCACAAAGTGCATGGATCTCCTTTAGGGGTAGAAGAAGTTGCGGCTACAAAAAAAGCGCTAGGACTTCCAGAGGAAGATTTTTATGTCCCACAATCTGTGTACCAATATTTTCAGCAGCGTTTAACGAAAGATATCGCTTTAGAGCGTAAGTGGAAAGAGATGTTTAAGGAATGGTCCCAGTCCAAGCCAGACCTATACAAAGTGTTTATGCAAATGGCTGAGAAAAAGCTTCCAGAGCATTTAGAGCAAGAACTTGTGAAAGTAGACGTCAAATCTCCAATGGCTACTCGTAGCTCTTCTCAGGTGGTTTTAAACGCTTTAGGGGAGATGTTGCCACAGCTATACGGAGGCTCTGCCGACCTTTCCTCTTCCGATATGACCATGATGAAGAAATTCCCTCTCATTGCTCCAAACCAATTTGAAGGGCGCAATATTAAATACGGTGTGAGAGAATTTGCAATGGCGGGTATTGCATCGGGATTAAGTCAAACCGATATGATCCTTCCCTATGTTGGTACCTTTTTGACTTTTTCTGATTATATGAGAAATGCTATTCGTCTAGCAGCTCTTTCTAAAGTGCAAGTGATCTATCAATTTACGCATGATTCAGTCTTTTTAGGAGAAGATGGCCCAACGCATCAACCAGTTGAGCACTTGGCTGCTTTAAGAGTGATCCCAAATCTTCGAGTTATCCGGCCTGCTGATGCAAGGGAAGTGAAGATGGCGTGGCTTGCTGCGATCTCTTATCGAGGTCCTACAGCGCTTATTCTGTCTCGTCAAAATCTTCCAGATCTAGCAGAGACTCATGTTCCTTATGATCAAGGAATGGGAAGAGGCGCGTATATTTTGAGAAGAGCGGATAAAAAACCAGATTTTACACTCTTTGCTACAGGATCTGAAGTCTCTTTAGCTTTAGATGTAGCTGTAGCTTTAGAAAAAACAGGACGCATAGTTCGCGTCATCTCTATGCCTTGTTGGGAACTTTTTGAGCAGCAGTCAGAAGAGTATAAGCGCTCTATAGTCGGTGGTGACATTGGAGTTAGAGTTAGCATTGAGGCAGGAGTTTCTTTTGGTTGGACAAAATGGATCGGAGTGGATGGCGTTTCTATTGCAATCGATACTTTTGGAGAGTCAGCTCCCCAAAGCGATCTAGCCTCTGAATTCGGCTTTACAGTCGATTCAATCTTGCATAGGCTTCTTGCTTGAGAACTCTTTTTTTAGATGCATTTTCTCAGGATTTTTTAGAAAAGCGTCCCGTTTGGCTCATGCGCCAAGCCGGGCGCTTTCTTCCAGAGTATATGGGTTTACGAGCTAAAAATTCGCTGTTTTCCTGTTTTCATGAGCCAGAGCTTGCAGCGCAAATTACGCATATGCCGCTTACTAGGTTTGATCTAGATGCGGCTATTGTCTTTTCGGACATACTTCTTTTAGCGGAAGTTTGGGGGAAACAGGTGTGTTATCCAGAAGGGAAAACTCCTTATATCACCCCTCCCTTGCTCCATGCAAAAGAGCTCTACGTTCCAAGTAAAGAAGAAATTCAAGACAAGTTATCTTACGTATTTGCCACGATAAAACTACTAATTCCTACGCTTGACGTTCCTCTCATCGGTTTTTGTGGAGCTCCCTTTACCTTGCTTTGTTATCTATTGGAGCCCAGAGGGATTCAGGGTTTTGAGCAGGTTAGAGTGTGGATCGACCATAACAGAGAAGAGTTTGTCCAAATGCTCGAGATCGTATGCCAAACATGCATTTCCTTTGCAGCCTTACAAATCCAAGCAGGATGTAAAGCTTTTCAGGTCTTTGATTCTTGGGCCAATCTTCTTTCCAATGAGGAATTTGCTGCCTTTGTACTTCCCTGTTGGAAAAAAATGAAAGATGCACTTGCACCTTTACAAGTTCCTGTTTTATTTTTTAGCAGAGCTAATAGCGCATATGTCGATCTAATTGCTCCTGCTGATTTTTCAGGTATTAGCTTTGATGAGGGAAAGTCTCTTGCAGAGCTTAGATGGAAAGTTCCATCTCACATCGTAGTGCAGGGTAATTTTTCTCCCACTTTTCTTTTGGAAAAAGGCGAAGAGGAAATTCGGAAAGCAACACGTGAGATGAAAAGTTCTGTTGAAGGAAAAGGGAAGATTGTATGGAACCTAGGACATGGAGTTCTTCCCAAAACTCCTTTAGAAAACGTGTATGCTTTTGTTCAAGAGCTTAGGTCCACCTAAGTTAAGGAACGATATAGCTGCTAGCTTTTTGGAGATAAGATTTTCCCTGAGTAGCTTTCTTCGATATATTTAGTCCATGCTTTATCTCTACAATTTTTTTCTCTCCTAAAATTAGAGATTTTTCTTTTTTGTTCGTCTTTTGAGCTTTGGAGTGGAAATATTGATAGGTCTTTACAGCTGTATAAGCAATGGCAGCTCCAATAATAACACTGGCTACTACTTTAAAAGATGTGGAAAAAGCAGATGTAGTGCTTAAAGAGTTTTTCGCTAGATGATTGACATCATCGATCATCTCTGTATAGGTCTTATCATCTATCTGAGCAACACTTTGATAGATTGTTCCAAGAGAAATGATTGGTAAGGCTAATTCTTTGATAGGATCAGGCTCATTATCTGAAACATATTTTTCGCTCTCTTGCTCAATGATTTCATCGGCTATGACATCTTTTTCTTTTGCCTCTGTAATTTCTGAGGATGTGTTTTCTATAACCAGCTTGCCATCGTTTCTTTTTTCCTCTCTTTCTTCTGTAGGAACGATCAACTCTTGAGCATCTTCAACTTTTGCTGCGGCTGTGATAGCCTTGACTTTATCAAGCCCAGAGAAGGTGTGAATTTTCGCTATGAGCATTATCGCTTCGGTAAATCGTTTTTCTTTCCAGAGAAAATCCATTCTTTCGATTAAGACTTCTTCGATATTTTCTCGGGCTTTTTCTTTGACTGATGGGGAGAGGATTTCCAATAGCAGATTTTCTGCATCGACTAATTTTCTTTCTTTTATTAAGGAAGTCACTTGTCCCAGTAAGACAGCATCTATATAACCTTTGGCTTTTTCTTTGCCAGATTCTCCTTGGATCTTATCAAGATAGGGCTTTCCATTTACTCCATATTTATTATCTAAAATATGGTTTGCCCAGGCTTCATCAATCATTTGACGGGCCTTGGATTGTTCTTCTGTATCCGTGATTTTCGAGAATATGCTTTCTACATCTTCTTCGTAGTCTTTCGGCCAAGAACAGGTGTAACACTCTTTTTTGGGATCGTTATAGTTTTTTCTCCCTAGAGCTGTTTGTATTTGAGCAATCCAATCATGCTTCTCTTCTGCGTTACTGTTTGATGGTTTTTCAGAAGAGGGGAGGGGGGGGATTTCTGCAGGAGGTTCTTCTGGGGGTGAAATTACTAGTTTAGCAGGGGGGAAGCGAATCGATTCATAATCGATCGGGATGGTATTATCTAACATGTGACGCAA
Source organism: Rhabdochlamydiaceae bacterium (assembly GCA_019745395.1). GTDB lineage: Bacteria > Chlamydiota > Chlamydiia > Chlamydiales > Rhabdochlamydiaceae > CAIJXB01. The sequence goes on from JAIETG010000004.1 coordinate 8,347, forward strand.
ATATTCTATTCTAAAGGATCTGGGATTCTTTGTTGTGCAGTCTGTCCCAACGATGGGGACTCCTGCTGTTTGTCCCATCCAATCGCCAGATTTCCACTCTCCATCACTGGGATCTTTATAGGAAAGTTCAGAAGATGCCCAGTTTTCTTGTACACGGATAAAGCATCCATGGCGTCTAAATGTATTGAGTGCCAGTTCTTGGGTATCGTAACGGTTTCTATAATTTACAACTTTTATGCTGCTTTGTAACAGCCTAGGATCGTCTTTAAGCACTCTTGCAAAGGCTTCTTGTTCGTGGAGAACGTCCTGGTTTTTACATGTTCCTAAAGTTGGACAGACAGAGGAGCTTCTGGAAGAGGTGACGTCATTTCTCTTATCCCATAATTTCTCTATAAAATCCTTGCTTTTTTGATCTTTGCGAACAATCAAAAGGCCTGTATTTACAGAATAGTCTCGATCTCCGCCTGTCCATTTCTGAACATCTCTTGCAATGATGATGCTCGCATCCCTTCCATCTCTAAGTCTATCAATTACCTCATAAGGATTGATGTTCATATTGGTAACAGGCATGTCATCATCAGCGAGGATATACCATTCTTCTTTTCCAGAAGACGGCTCGTTTAGCCATTTTCTTAAAACAGCGACTTTATTCCAGTAGGGGACGCAATCTTGTATAGATCTATCCACCGTACACTCTTTTGCAAGCAAACTTTTTGTTACGGCTTTGCCGTTCAGGCCCCAATACTCAGCATACTCTTGCTGATTATCACTGACTAACTGGGAAAGAGAATCTCGATCTTGATTGCCGGCAACATAGGTCGTTCCAAAGGTAATATGCCGTGTTTTTTTTCCTTGCATGATGAGAAATTCTCTATCTAAACCGCGCTGAAAACGTTCCCAAAAAACCTTTTCTAATTCGTTTTCAATCCTTTGTTTATCGTTTGTTTCATATTTTTTTCGCCAGTTTTCATCAGATTTGTCCGAACCCCATATCCGGTCCCAAATTTGCTCAAAAAAGGTTTTATCCGCAGGTTTATCTTCCAATGCTTTTTTTTCTAGCACCGCTTCTTTACGATAGCTTTCAAGATCTATTGCACTTAAGCCTTTCTCAGCATTTGTTTGAGAAAGTTTTACAAGATTTTGTAGCCTGGAGAATATAAATTTGGAAAGCTCTGCTATAGAAAGCTCCGGGCCTAATTTTTTTAAAACAAGCGCCAGAATCTTTGCCTGCCGAGCTAAAGGTTCTGCAAGACCGGCTTCTCTGACAACAGAGGCGATTTGATCTGGATTTAACGACGTGAGCCAAGAAAGGGATTCCTCTGTTAAAGGCTCTTCCGCTCTTTTATGTGCAAAAAACCCTGTTCGTGGTGTGTGATGGAATGTTCCTGGAAGAATCATGTCCATATCGATGGGGACTAAATGGGGGGTTCCCTCAAGATCTTTTGAGATCAAGATATTGCCAGGGTGTCTATCTTCGTTATATAAAAGAAGATCGAGAAGAGCTACCTTTTGAAATTCTTGCAAGGGAACTTGATCAAGGATTGGATTGCCTGTCATTTCGTAGGCTTTTTTACGATCTTTGGAGAATTCAGGATGGAACTTTACTAAAGGGGTCGTATCGGGGACAAATTTCTGAACATAAACCGTTTTTTTTTGCATTCCTGCAGGCTTACCGTTTTTTTCTGCCTCTACGCTGAAAAATTGATCGCTTTCTATTTCATCGATATAACCTTCTGGTTGACATGCGCTCGAACCAAAATCTAACTTTTTTGCAACAAATTGTCTTTTTTCAGGATTTCCAGGATAGTAATTTTGTTGTTGTTGCTCTTTTTCCGATAGATCAGCTTCTCTATTCTCTTTTTTTCTATTTTGAGGGCCTTTGTTTCTTTCATCTACAGGTTTTATCACTGCCAGATTATTTTGCCCTTTAGGATCCTTAGCAAAATAAACCCCGCTAGAAGCTCCTTTAAGAGGGCGAATCCCGTTTAATACAGCTTTTTGGACTCTATTTTTTAATGCATTCGTTTTTTTTGGATTATACTCACAAGATGTGGGTGGCAATGCATAAGCACGGCCTTGCATTAACAGAGAAGAGGCTAATGCAAGAGTATACAAAAGATTTGTTTGCATAATAGTTGGTTTGACATATTGTGAATATATATTATATTACAGTTTTTGTTTAATGTCAATTTAAAAGTTATCGTAAGTTGTTCGTTGTTAATTGAAAGCGGCATAAATAAAACAGCGCATTCTAAGAAGAATGTGCTGTTTTATTTATGGTGGTATTTACTTCAATTTAGGCGAGGCATTCCTGGGCTTTTTGCTTGTTAGATTGCCCATGAATCTTATCGAGATATTTTGCATCGGCTTTGTTTTGTTTAATATATTTTATCCACGCTTCATCGATGCTATTTCTTACTTGCTGTTGTATGGCAGGGGTAGTTATTTCCGATGCCATTTGTTCAATCGTTGCTTCAAAATCCTTAGGCCAATAGCACCCACGGCAATCTGAGTTTTTCGCAGCATCGTATTTGGAATTGTAAGGAGTCTTACTTAAAAGATGCTTAATTCTTGTAAAAACTCCCGTTTCAATGATTTCGGCCGCTTGTTCTTTAAAAGAAACGAAGTGGATTCGAGAAACAATTTTTTTAGCTTCTTCTAACTTTTTATCTTTTACCAAAGAGGCTATCTCTTTTAAAGAAGCTTGATCAAGATGTTCTCTTGCGATCTTTTGAACGGATGCATCCGCAATCTTTGCAAGGTGGTTTTCTTGATTTTGCTGCAAATTATTATCGAGAATATATCTTGCCCAAGCCTCTCCGATATGGCGTTGAGCTTGTTTTTTGGTGTTAGAATCAGCAATTCGTGAAAGTGTTTTCTCTATGGACTTTTCATAGCTTTTATCTTCACTGTCCCCATACGGCCAATAGCAGTCTTTGCAATCTTGCGCCTCTGAGGCTTTGTACTCTTTGTTATGTTTTGTCAAAGTCACGGTCTTTTTTATTTGATCAAGCATGGAGTGGTCAAAAGCAAGACGTTCTTTTGCAATCTTATCCGATGCTTTTTTCTTTGCTGCTTCTCCTTCAATTTGAGGAAGAATCTCTCTAGCTTCTTTGAATTTTCTTTTTTTGGCTAAAGCATCAGCCTTTTCTAGCAGAGCGGTATCAATATATCCTCTAGCTTGAGCTCGAATTGTCGGATCTTGGATCTTATCAAGATATTGCAATCCTTCTGTCCCAAATTTTCCATCTTTAATGTATTTTGCAAACGATTCTTCGATGCTGCGTCTAGCTTGAGTCACTACTTCGGGATCTGTTATTTGTGAAATCATGTGCTCAATTGTCGAATCAAAGTCTTTGGGCCAATAACAGTCTGGGCAATCGTAGTTTTTAGCAGCGTTATATTTTTTGTTGTGTACGGTCTTCGTGAGAATATGTTTTACTCGAGTTAAGAGTCCTTGGTCTAAGGATTTAGTTGCTTGTTCTTTCAACGAAGCAGTCTCAATTCGAGAGAGAATACGTTTAGCTTCCTCGAACTTTTTATTTTCTGTTAAAGATTTTACATTATCTAAAAGGACTTGCTCAATGGACTCTCTGGCCTTCGTTTTGACGGACTCATCTTGAATCTGATCGATATATTCGAATCCTTCTATTCCAAGCTTTTTATCCACGATATGTTTTAAGAAAGCCGCATCTATCTTTTTACTAATTTCTTGTCGCTGAGAGATGCTGTGGATTTTTGATACCATTTCTTTAGCGTCTTTCATATTTCCATTTTTCATGAACGCGTCTAGTTTTTCTAAAATGACCTCATCCATGTAGTATTTTGCACGTGCTTTGATCGACTCATCTTGGATCTTCGCTAGGTAGATTTCCCCTTCTGCTCCAAGCTTATTATCGCGAATGTATTTTTCCCATGCTTCATCAGACATTAATTGACCATCTCCAGGAAGTCCGCTTGTTGCATCAGGAGAGAAACGGATCGATTCAGCATCGATTTGGATGGTTTTGTCTAACATGTGACGTAAATATTCTATTCTAAAGGATTTTGGAGACTCTGTTGTGCAGTCCATTCCTGAAACGGGAACGCCTGCTGTTTGGCCCATCCAATCTCCTGGTTTCCAAGCCCCGTCAGAGGGGTCGTTATAAGAAATTTTAGAAGATCCCCAACCATCTTGTACCCGGATAAAGCATCCATGACGTCTAAATGTATTGAGAGCAAGTTCTTTTTCATTATAGCGATTTCTATAATTTACAACTTTTACAGCGCCTTGTAAAAGCGTAGGATCGTCTTTAAGCACTCTTGCAAAGGCTTCTTGTTCGTGGAGAACGTCTTGGTTTTTACATGTTCCTAAAGTCGGACAGACAGAAGAGCTTCTGGAAGAGGTGGGGTCGTTTCTCTTAGCCCATAGTTTTTCTAGGAAATCTTTACTTTTTTGATCTTTGCGGACAATGAGAAGTCCGGTATTTACAGAATAGTCTCTATGCCCACCAGTCCAACTCACAACATCTCTTGCAATGATGATGCTAGCATCCCTTCCCTCTCTGAGCACATCAATTGCTTCATAAGGATTGATATTCATATTGGTAACAGGCATGTCATCATCTGCAATCATGTACCATTCTTCTTTACCTGAAGACGGCTCATTTATCCATTTTCTTAAAACAGCTATTTTGTTCCAATAAGGAACGCAATCTTGGGAAATTCCATCTAGCGTGCATTCTTTTGCGAGTAAACTTTTTGTAACTGCTTTCCCGTTAAGGCCCCAGTACTGAGCGTACTCTTGCTGATTATCACTGACTAGTTTGGAAAGGGAGTCTCGATCTTTGTTTCCAGCAACATAGGTCGTTCCAAATGTAATATCACGCAGCTTTTTTTCTTGTATAACGAGAAATTCTCGATCTAAACCTCGATGAAAACGCGCCCAAAAACCATCATCTAACTGTTTTTCGATTCTTAGTTTATCTTTTGTTTCATATTCCTTTCGCCATTTTTCATTTGCTCCACCCGTGCCTGTAAGTCGGTCCCACATGCTTTTATCTGATGGTTTTTCTGCCCAGGCCTTTTTTCTTAGCTCGGCTTCTTTCTGATAGCTTTCAAGATCTTTTGGGCTTAAGGCTTTCTCAGCATTTGTTTGCGAGAGTTTGACAAGATGATCTAATGTAGAGAAGATGAATTTTGAGATCTCTGCTATAGAAAAGTCAGGCCCTAATTTTTTTAAGACAACTGCCAAAATCTTAGCTTGCTGAGCTAAGGGCTCCGCAAGACCCGACTGCCTAACAGTAGATGCGACTTCCTCCGGATTTAAGGACTTGATCCAAGCAAGAGATTCTGGTGTTAAACGGCTTTGAGCTCTTGAATGAGCGAAAAGTCCTGTACGGGGAGTGTGATGGAATGTTCCTGGAAGAATCATATCCATATCGATGGGAACTAAATGGGGGTTTCCATCAAGGTCTTTTGAGATCAAGATATTTCCAGGATGTCTATCTTCGTTGTATAAAAGAAGATCGAGAAGGGCAACTTTTTGAAACTCTTGCAGAGGAACTTGATCGAGAATCGGATTGTCTTTCATGTCGTAGGCTTTTTTGCGATCCTGTAAGAATTGGGGGTGAAATTCTACTAAAGGTGTTACTCCGGAGACAAACTTCTGAACAAAAGCCGTTTTCTTCTGCACTCCTGCAGGCTTACCGTTTTTTTCTGCATCTACACTGAAAAATTGATCGCTAGTGACTTCATCGATATATCCTTCTGGTTGACAAGCACTCGAGCCAAAATCTAATTTTCTCGCAATCATTTGTCTTTTTTCAGGATGCCCAGAGTAGTGGTTTCTTTGGTATTGTTCCTCTTCCGATAGGTCATCTGCCCTGTTTTCTTTTTTTCTGTTTTGAGGTCCCTTATTTCTTTCATCGGCAGGCTTTATCACTGCCAGATTGACTGGATTATTTGCTTCTTTAGCAACATAAACCCCACTATTAGCTCCTATAAGCGGTAGTAAGCTCCCTTCTAAGATCGCTTTTTGCACTCTATCTTTTAATGCGTTAGCTGCTTCTAGATTATAGGTGCACGATAGCCCAAGGGTATCAGTTGATAATGTCTGAGCGTAGCTTCTCATTACTAGGGAGGATGCTAAAGCTAAAGTATATAATAGATTTGTTTGCATAATGTTGTTTTTGTTGTGATGTGATGGTATATTGTATTATTAATGTTGTTTTATTGTCAAATTAAAGCTTCTTAAGGTGTTAATAGTTAATTGAAAGTGGTTGTAAAATACGTAATTTTAATTTCGGTTTTTTGTGGTGTGTATTTTAATATGGATTAAAATATTTTCTACTCTTCAAAGGCTTGACTAAACGGTGATAACAATGGCTGACGCTGTGGGTCTTTTTCCTTCATGAGGAGCTGCTGAAGCGATACTTGTTTTAAATGCTTTATCTTTTGGCCCTTTTGTAACTAGGTCTGCAGAACCGCCTCCGTCCAAATTCAAAGCATCTGAGCATCCTAATTCTTTTAAAAAGAGACTAAAATCTACGATTTTTAATCCCTTATCAGTTGCTTTTTGCCTACCCTCTACAATCGCGAGCAGTACATTTTTTTCTTTTGTTAAACACACCGCAGCCCGAGCATGCATTCCTCTGCTGTGGTGAGGATAATCAATCCCAGGGGATACTACTTGATTTTCTTGCATCACTCTTGCAGGAGGAATATCATCGAGAGTAATTGCCTTTCCGTTTTGAATTAATACGGGAGCTGCTCCTATAGCATATTCAGGTAGACTACTGGAATTAAGAGGGGCGTTAAGTGTCTCTGTAATCGAAATCTCTCCTTGAGAGTTGATTCTCATCGATCCCCAGTTTTTTTCTTTTAAATTTTCTGTAATGACTTTTCCTTTAACGACAAGTTCTCCTACTGGATCACCTTCTATGTAAGGAGGTCCATTCCAATCGTAATAAGATCCTTTGGGAACATCATAATGAAAATAACTGCCGCTAATTGCTGCGACTGCCTTGGGCACGCGGTTTGCTAAATCGTCTAATTTCAGGCGGCCATAACGAGGTTTTTCCCCTTCTTTAAACACTCCTCGAGCATCTTGCACCTTTATTTTTGCTTGTGATGCAGCATCTATGGCAATTACTTCGAATCGTTGGTTTAGTGATTGGTGTTCACCTTGAAAGGTGAAGTGGGTAACTCCTGGAGCTAATTCCTCTTTACGGAAGCAGAGGTTTGAAGTTCCTAACGTATGACAGGCTAATGCCTCAGTTGCCAGATTTAGTCTTTTATGAAATTCTTTCCAAAATTGCTTATTTAAGGCGGTGTCGATTCGTTTTGCGTGTTTTTTTTCATAAAAATCTTGCCATTTTTTTACTTCAGATATTCGACGATCTTCAAGGGGAGAGCACCAAGGTTTGTCGATTGTTTTACACCATTTAGATTTGCGATACCCTTTGTTTCTTTCAAAAAGCTCTAGATCATTTTTAGGTAAACTTTTTAAAGATGCGATTTGAGAGTCTGAGACAAGATTCCAAAGTGGTGATGTTATCCCTTTTGAAGGAGCTGACACAAAAGCATAAATTTCGGCTAAGCTAGCGCCTTTTTTGGCAAATCGCTGAACTACATGAGCCATGATCCTAGCATTGATCGCGGCCTGCTCTGATAGGTCCATTTTCTCTACTAATGCTTCGATATATTTAGGATCTAACTGCTCAATTAAATGAAGGTTTTTACGAGTAAAAGGGAGCTTCGCATATCGTTCCCCACATAAATTTTGTATCTGCTCTAGTTTCCAAGGTAAAATCGCTTTATATTCAGTGGCCGTAAGATGAGGTTTCCCATGACTGTCTACAGTAAGTTGTAATTGATCCTCTCGGCGATCTTGATTGTATACAATTAGATCGCGGATGCCTATTTCTTGTAATTCGTCCAGAAAATCTGTGTTGGTATCTAATATCTGTTTTTTCGAGCCTTCAAGTACTTCAGGAACCCATCGTTCTAAATATCCTCGCTTTGTTTGCAGCAAAGATCCTGAGAGCTCGTTTTCTTGAGTATTTACAAACAGGTCGCTTGAAATTTCTACAATAGCCCCATCTGGTGGTGCTGTCGTTTTACCTATTCCTAGAAGCGTCACTAAATATTGCCGTTTATCCGAATTTCCCTGTTCCCAGCTATTTCTTTGAATAAAATAAATGTCATCTTTTGTATGAGCCTTTTTTCTAAATTTAGGATTTGGGCAACTAGGTCCCCAAAGAGTTTCTTCCCAAGGATGAAATGAAGCGATATTATTGCCTTTTTGATCTTGAATCAAATATTTTCCATTTGAGAGACTTTCAAAAAACACACCTTTTTTTAAGGTTTCTTCGACAAATTTTTTAGCTTTTTGTTCCACTTCCTGAATACGGCAATTGCTTCGATCTTCTACGGAGGGAGAGTCGGGATTGCAATTTTCTGCAGAAAAAGGGGTATAGGATAAAGAAAATAAAGAGCGCTCTTTTAAAGAGGTAGTTTCTGATAGAGGATCCACAATTGCTTCTAGTGTTTTTCCTTGAACTGCATTGAGTATAGTTGAAGAAAAAAGTAAGAGGGTCATAGAAGGAAAAACACTATTTAAAGCAAAATTCCATGGTAAATGTGAAATGCTATTAATGTTTTTAATATCTATCATTTAATTTGTTTTGTTTGTTTGCGAGAGTTTTTAATTATATGTCTGGTTTTGTTTGAATTCAAGTGTTTTTTTGCTGGGTGTTTTAGTTTATTTGCTTTTAAATATTAAATTTTAATCAAATTAAATTGACGAAGGTAGACCTCTAAAAAAGATAGTAGCTCTCTTTTCGAAATTCTATTTTTATGACGTGCTTTACAGATTCTTGAACAAAAAAGAGAATGTTTCGTCAAGTGCAATGCAATTTTTTTGAAAAAATAGAGACGAAGGTTGAAATGATGAAGAGAAACGGGAAGATTGTGTGGAATTTAGAGCCTGGGGTCTTTTCTAAAAGATTTACGATAACAAGGATAAAAAGGGGGCGCAGGGACATAATCCCCGTGCTCCGAAGAAAACCAGAGTTAAGAATTTTTTTTCGTTCTATGCAATATTAGAAAAAATAGATGCTATTTCAGCAAAACATTCCGAGTTTTTTTTGCTAATTTTGTTTTTAAATCAGGAAGGGGGCTGCCAACACTACAAAGTAAGACTTTCTCAAATTGTCAGTTTTTTAGTATCATGGGTCTCTTTTTTGATTGAACCTTAATTAATTTTTGACTGTTTATTTGTTAACTTGGTGCAATAATGAAAACGTCTCATATATCTCATAGCCTAAATACAGCTTCGGCTGACTTAAGAGCTCCTACCTCTGTCAATGATGGAACAATTCCTTCAGTCTCTGCAAGTTCACGAGAGGTTGGGCAAAGAGTTATTTCTACTTCGAACAGTACTAAGAACGGTTTTGCAGCTGCCTTCGCTCTGAATGCTAAAGGGAAAGCTCGTGTTTTTTCTTCAGGTGACGAGGTTTCTTTACGCCCTGGGGTGCCAATCGTGGCTAAACGAGATCAAGCGTCCATCAATTTAGAAAATGTGTTGAGCTATCTCGAAGATGTTTTTACCTTTGATGCACCGAAGGCTTCTATAATTTCTGATTTGAAAACCATACATAGCATGTTATTTGAAAATATACCCATCGATTGTCCGGTAGGGGATTTTCGTATAGAAGCTGTAGCTGTATTTAATCCACTAGACGCCTTTAGAGAAGTATCAAAAAAAGCCTTTGATCAGTCAACCTATATAGCCAATTTGAATGCTCTAGCAGATAAAACAACAAACGCAACGCTTTTGTCAAAAATACAAGAGAAAAGAAAAGAGGAGCTAGCCAAATCAGAAATTTTAAAACGGCAAGCAGAAGGGATGCTGAGTATGGCTGGAAAAGATTCGAGATCATTTTCTCCTGAAGAGAAAGACCTTGTGCGAGAACTGGGAGGTTTTGTTGATGTGGCAGATCCAGAAGAGATTTGTGAGCTTTTAGAAAAACTTATATACGATATTCAAGATTGTTTGAAAAAAGCGAGTTCTCCTGATGATTATATGCAACTTGCTGCGCATATTTACGTAGAGTTTGTAAAAATCCACCCTTTTGGGAAAGGCAATGGTCGGATCGCTAGAATTTTGCAGAATCTTATTTTGCAAAAGGGAGGACTTTCAGCTCTACCTAAACCACAAAACCCAGAAGAATATAAAAAGCATAGAGAAGCGCTTGCTCAAGGCGATGAGAGCTATTTCCAATACATAAAACGGAAGTCTCTCAACATGCTGCTTTTGCCCTGAGGATAAGTTAGTTCTCTGCTTTTTAAGCAGGCAAATAGAGTCTCTATTTCCCATCGCCTTTGAAAGTCTTATTGGAAACTATGATCATGGTTTTTTTACTCCGTTGCCTTGGTGTATCGAAACGTAGATTGAGCAGCCCCAAATGAGAACAGGTGCATTTATAACAGACTTCGATCTTCCTCGATTTTTCTAGAGTGTTAAAATAGGGATAGGATAAGCTCGAATTCCTGTTGCTCGTGTATTTTTCTTAATACGAGTGACAAAACGGATTTTGTTGTTCTTTAAAAACCTAAACCAATCATCCCCTATGAATTGACGGTCTCTAGAAAGGGTTGTATTCTCCTGAGGCTAATTTTCTGTAACACTTGTTTTAAAACTGAAGTAGAGCAAGATCCTTTAGTTCTGGTTACACCCCATTTTTGAAAAAAATAGAGAAGAACGTTGAACCCATTAAGGGAAACGGGAAGATTGTGTGGAATTTAGAGCCTGGGGTCTTTTCTAAAAGCTCTCATGATACGCACATGTTTTTCTAAAAGATTTTCCACAACAAGGATACAAAAGGAGCACAGGGATATAGTCCCTGTGCTCCGAAGAAAACCAGAGTTAATAGTAGTCGTATCTCTGAATTTTAACTCAGTTATTTGTTTTTTTTATTGAAACTATTAATCTTGATATGAAATATTGCTGATTATAGCTACGATAAATATACTTAACAGCACAAGATCATTTAGGATTTCAGCTGCTCCAGCTCCCTTAGTCCAATCTGGATAAACAGTTTGAATCTCAGCCGCAATAGCATCTAGAATCGCAGCTTTTCCAGCGCCTTTAGTCCAATTTGGATAAACAGTTTGAATCTCAGCCGCAATAGCATCTAGAATCGTAGATTTTCCAGCACCTGGAGTCCAATTTGGATAAACAGCTGTAATATCGTCTATAACTGTACTTGGGTTTTCTATCCCCGCACCTGGAGTCCAACTTGGATAAGCAGTTAAAATAGCATCTTCAATTTTAGCTATTCCAGCACCTCGAGTCCAATCTGGATAAACAGCTTGAATCTCAGCTGCAATAGCATCTTTAATTTTAGTTATTCCAGCACCTCTAGTCCAATCTGGATAAACAGTTTGAATCTCAGCCGCAATAGCATCTAGAATCATAGATTTTCCAGCGCCTCGAGTCCAATCTGGATAAACAGCTTGAATCTCAGCTGCAATAGCATCTTCAATCTTAGATTTTCCAGCTCCTCGAGTCCAATCTGGATAAGAAGCTGTCATGGGTTCTTGGGATTGAGTGTATTTTCTATTTGAAGTTTTTGTGTTTTTTGATGTTTTCATAAATTATCCTTTTTTATTTTTATATTATGATTTTTTAACACTATAAATTAATATAGTGTTATTTTTATGTTATTTTTAAATTGCAATTCGGAAAATGTAAATTTTTATATTTTCATGAAAATTTCATTAAATTATTGGTATGGAAATGGTTGTGATAGAAATAAAATAGCGTCATAAAAAATTCGTGAATTATAAAAACTTGATAACCATTCTAATATTCTAACTTACATATGGTTATCAGTTTGAAAAATTCAGAGAAACGCGTATGTCATTGTTTGTGAGTGGGATGGGTTAGAGGCTCGGAGGGGGTCTGCGAGAGCCTCTGTCGGATCAAAATGAAAAAAAGAAAATCAGACCCGTGGGTTTATGAGCTTTTTTCTGGGATTGTAGCGCTGTCTTGTAGGCAGGCGGACTGGCTATCGAGTCTTTCTTCGCATTGTCCGTTGCATTCGCACTCTTGCAGGCACTTGACTAGACAATCGGTTCCTTTTACTGCTGTGCAACAGCATGAGTTGGTTTTAGTGTCTTGAGCAATCAATCCAGCTCCGTATAGGTTACATAAGGCGATACAGCATAGGAGATATTTGTGCATAAGGATCCTTTCTTGGTGATTTTCGTGTACCTTATGGTGCTAAATGAACGCGGTAAAAGTCAAACTTTTTTCAATGGTAGTTACGAGGTAGTATTTTGAACCTTCGATGAATCCATCTATGTAGCAAATCTTCAGTAATTGAAATGTTACTGTAGAAATCGATCGAAGTTAATTTTGTGATTTTTGGAAAAATTTGAATTTGCATTTTGACTGCAGGACTTATGTCCGCTCTGTTTTTAAATTCGAGGATTGCTTTCCGGACAAAGTCATTATGACTTGTGGAGAGCTTCAGAGAGGGGGAAATAGGCATCCACAGAGCTTTTTTTGCATCATTCCTTCAAAGCTTGTAAAAGATTGAGATGGTGGTAAGGGGAATTCTGGATCTGCCCATCCTCCCTTTACTCTGGTTGAGTCATTTTTGAGTACGATTTCTGAGACGTAATATTGGGGACTGTATTCGGGGAAAGGAGTATTCCAAGCAACGTATTCATCGGGTACAGACGCACGTTCTGGGTACTCATGGGGTTTTTCAGATCTGGATACTTGATGAGGCATTATTTTGATCCGATGATCCTTTTTTACAGCTTGTTACAATCGGTGAATTTACTCTCAAAAAAACGTGATTACAACGAGTTTTTTTTATAAGGGATCAGAAATTCTTTTACACGTTCTGATCACCAGCTAGCTAATGGGGGCATAGAGCATAATATTGCCTCTACATTTCCTCCAGAGAGAAATCCAAATTTTGTCCCTCTATCATACACAAGGTTGAACTCTGCATAATGCGCTCTTTTTTCCAATTGTAGAAGTTTTTCTTCTTCGGAAAAGGTCTGTAGTGCTCTTTTTTGATAGATAGGTATGATCGCTGGAAGAAAAGATTTTCCTACAGCTTTCCAGACCTCCAAGCCTTTTTCAAAAGGGTCTGTATGGTAATGATCGAAGAAAAGACCTCCGACGCCACGTTCTTTATTTCGATGGGGGATGAAAAAATATTTGCGCGCTTCTTCAGAAAAGAGGGGATAGAGTTCTGTTCCCAAAGGATCGAGTGCTTCTTGAGCTGTCTTATGGAAATGCTGTGTATCTTCTTCGTAAGGAAAGCCCATAGGAGTGAGATCATACCCCCCGCCAAGCCATGCTCTGTTTTTTGTTTCTATATAACGTAGGTTCATATGAACAGTGGGGGCATGAGGACTTTGCATATGAGTAATGAGGCTTACCCCTGTTGCAAAAAAAGGACCAGAATCCTCTCCTTGTAAAGGGAACTGTGGGCCTTCTACTCCAGACCAGTTCACGGCGGCTTTTTCAAAAACATTTCCTCGAAGTACAGCCATTTCTCCGCCGCCACCTGTTTTATGGTTCCAAGGCTTTCTTTCAAATGAACTTTTGCCTTCTAAAGACTCAAACGCCTGGAGGATCTCTTCTCGAAGGTTTCTTAAAAAGGAAAGGATTTCGTCTCGTTTTTGCATTTAAAAAGTTACTCCAAAGTTAGCGCTTAAATATAGGTAGTCTGTCTTTTGTTTACCGAATAGATGTTGCACAATAGGATATCCCGCACCAATTTGTAAAAGCGTCCTTTTTGTGGAGACCCAAAATGAGGGAATGAGGTAGATGGTGTTGCCTCCAGAATTTGGGATTTTCTCATGACCTATTGTGTTTTTCCCTGCATATGTCCCAGATCCTTCGATGATCCAAGCAAAAATCCAGCCCGTAGGGCTTGGGATATTTCTGCCAAATGCAGCTTCATACAGAAATCGATTTCCAAATTGCATATCGGATCCTTTTAGAGGAAAAACGCCACCATAACAGGCAGAGAAAAGCCACGTAACCCCCGTATAACTAAATGTGGATCCTAGAAAAAAACTAGGAGCTGCAAATCCTGTAGGAGGGTTTTTTTTGCTAGATCCTGTTGGAAAAGTGACATTGCCAACAACAGTTGCTTGCATTAAATACAGCGGAGTATCTTTTGAATAAAAAGCATATTCTGGTTGTAAGGAGATGTCTTCTAATCCAGAAGAACGATGGGATTCTAGAGCATTTGTTGGTGCAAAGGGTATGTTAAAAAATAGAGATAGATCATCTCGAATTCCGTATAAAATTCCTGGTATAAGATCTGTGTAATAGGTGTCTTGACCAATATAGGCATCGGTAAAAAGCAATAGCTGTACTTGTCCTTTATCGATAATGTTCTCGCCAAATCCGACTAAAGGATTGGGTTGTTGAGAGGCGGATAGTGATATATTGGAGGAAGCCCTAGCTAAAGAGCAGATAGCAATCCCCAGAAAAAAAAGATACCAATTCATGAGCTTCTCGATGTTGTTACGAAGATAGTAAAAACTTAAGAAAAAAGCATCTTGTTTTTGTAGATGCGAGGCAAGGAAGAAATGGTGTTGTTATTCCTGTAAGATACTCGAATGAAAAAGAATTCCGATATAACGTGGCGGGACGTAGATATTGTCCAAGGTTGCGACCGTGGTAAGTCGAAGTCTTTTTCAAGGATCGAAAAGTTGCAAAGCCTGGACTCAATGGCCAATCAATAAGGTGTTGAAGAGCTCATTCCGAGCCCCGCCCCTGGGGCTAATATTTGATCATTAACATGTTTCAGTCTTTCATGTGCGATTGATGATTCCACCGATCTGTTCTATTAAATTTTTCACTTGATGATAAAAAATAAATAAGATTAGCATGTTTGCTGCGTAAAGATTTTATTAATTTTTGGGTGATTTTGAGATTCTTTTTTCTATTGCTTATCGTTCCATTCTATCTGTTTGCCGAATGGGACTCTTTGTTTCCATCCGATGAAGATCCAGCTCTTTTTCATCATGTTCATGTCATTTCGGGACAA
>JAIETG010000031.1 GCA_019745395.1 Rhabdochlamydiaceae bacterium
TCTTTAGGGACTAATCCTTGAAACTGATTAATAAGCATTTTAGAAAGTTCCCAAATGGCCTTGGCCTTTTGTTTATAAAGGCCGCATGGGCGAATGATCTCTTCGATTTCAGTAGTAGAGAGTTCGATCATTTTTTGCGCAGTATCTGCTTTTGCAAACAAAAATGGGGTAATCTGGTTTACTCGCTTGTCTGTGCATTGGGCAGATAAAAGAACAGCGATAAGTAGAGTAAAGGGGGATGAGTGCTTAAGTGGGATTTCCGGAGAGGGAAAAAGAGAGTCTAAAATTTTTTGAATTTCTTCTGCTCTTTGTTTTTTTTTCATTTACCCACACAAAATTTAGAAAAGATTGATGTCAAAATTTCTTCTGAGATGTCCATTCCGAGAATTGTGCCGAGTTCAAAAAGAGCTTTTCTCATATCAAAGCTTAAAAATTCAGGAGAAAGATTTTCTTGTAAGCCCTGGATGATACTCTGCAGAGCAGCGATGGCGCGATCTAAAGCTTCTTTATGTCGAATATTTGTTAAAAGGACTTCTTCTTTTGAAGGAGGCCCAGATTTCCAAATCATTTTATGGATGATTGCTTTGAGTGCATCGATTCCAGTTCCAGTTAAAGCTGATAAGGATAAAGAGAAAGGAAAGAGATCTGGAGGGATCGTGTGAGGTAGATCCGCTTTATTCCAGATGAGCAGAGTTTTTTCTTTTGGGGTGCTCTGCAATAAAGAAAGCGCTTCGGCAGATAACGGTACTGAAGCATCTAAGACAAGAAGAATAAGATCGCAAGATTCCATTGCCTGGAACGATCTGCGAATCCCTTCTTTTTCAATACGTTCTTGCGTTTCGCGAATCCCAGCTGTATCGACGAGCTTAAAATGTAATCCGCCAAGCCATAAATGATCTTCTAAAAGATCTCGAGTTGTTCCTGCAATTTCTGTTACAATAGCTCGCTCTTTTCCAAGCATGGCATTCATTAAAGAAGATTTTCCAGCATTGGGGGGGCCGATCAAACATAAGGAAAGCCCTTCATGCAGAATTTTGCCTTCATAAAAAGATCGAGACAAGGTACTCATACCTTCTAAGATCTCTGAAAGGGAAGCTAAAATTTCTTCTTGAGACGCAAATTCTAGTCCTTCTTCCGGGAAGTCTACCCAAGCCTCTAAAATAGCAGCTACGTCGAGTAGTTTGGCTTGAAATCGCTTAATGTACTTAGAAAGAGCTCCTTGCAAATGTTGTTCGGCAGCAGCATAAGCCATCTCATTTTTAGCGGAAATTACTTGTTGGATAGCTTCTGCTTGTGTTAGATCGAGCTTGCCATTCATAAAAGCTTTTAAAGAAAACTCTCCGGGAAGAGCTGCCCGTGCTCCAGCCCATAAAACCTCTTCTAAAATTTTTTTTGTAACAATGGTCCCGCCATGACAGTGGATTTCAACGGTATCTTCCCCGGTAAAGGATTTGGGATTTTTCATGACTAGAAGCAGTACTTCATCGAGAATGTGCCCTGTTCGATCTTGGATTTTTCCCAGGTGAGCGGTGTGGCTTGGATAAGAGAAGACAGGTCCTGTAAATATTTTAGCCGCAACGGGTAACGCGTGTTTTCCTGAAATGCGGATAATAGAAATCCCGCCCTCTCCTGGTGGGGTTGCAATCGCTGCAATAGTTTCTTCTGGAATATAGGGTCTATGAACAAAATGCATACTTTTTATCTTTAGTTTCAGGAAAAGAAAAAGAGTATAGCAAAAGAAAACAGAGCTTTTCCAGCGGTAAAATTATAGCTTTCTTAAAGCGGAGGTTATGAGCTTGCCTAAATCGCTTTCTTCCTGGTTTTCTTTTAATGCGGATTGGATCGCTTTTTGCGCCTGAAGCGGTTGGTATCCCAAATTCACTAAGGCTCTTAAAGCATCTGCCGTGAAAGAGGGAGTGTCTTTGGAGGAGGAAACGGCCGTAAAGAGAATAGAATTTTTTTGAAATCGATCTCTCATTTCTACGATGAGTCGTTCTGCTGTTTTCTTTCCTATTCCGGGAACTTTACAGATACTAGAAAGATCTGACTGAGAAATGGCTATTTGAAGATCTGCCGCTTCTAAATGTCCTAGAAGCGCAAGGGCTGTTTTGGGTCCAATGCCTGAAACTTCGATCAGTGTTTCGAAAAGATCTCGTTCTTCTGCCGTTAAAAATCCGTAATGTTTGTGAGAATCTTCTCGGATAACCGTAGAGATGAAAAGACAGATTTTTTCTCCAATAGAAGGAAGTTTTGAGTAGCTGCTTATAGGGGTGAGGATTGCATGGCCAATACCTGCTGCTTCAATAATAGTTTTAAGTGGGGAGGACTCTACGAGAATTCCTTTGATGTATTCGATCATAATATAGTTCCTTGTAAGGAGGAAAGTTGATGAAGGGAATTTGCATGACAAAGTGCCAGGGCTAAAGCGTCTGCTGCGTCTTCAGGTTCAGGGATTGCGGAGAGGTTTAGTAAAAGTTGAACCATTTTTTGAACTTGAGCTTTACTAGCAGATCCGTTTCCTACAACCGCAAGTTTTGCTTTTTTAGGGGCGTATTCATAAATGGGAATTTTTTTTCGCGAGGCAGCTAAAATGGCCATTCCTCTTGCCATCCCAAGTTTCATTGCGCTTTGCACGTTTTTATTAACAAACTGAGTTTCTACAACAAGAACATGGGGCTGATATGTTTGTATGAGCGTTTCTATCCCTTCGAATAAGATCCGATATCTCTCAGAAAGAATGCTTTTTTTAGGAGGGCGGATACAGCCGTATCCTAAAGCTACTTGTTTTTTATGGCAGTGAGATAGCACTCCATACCCTGTAATGCAGGTGCCTGGATCGATGCCGAGAATCACTAAAGGCTCTGATGCTGACATGAAACGCTTTGTGTTTGTAATGGAAGGATTAAAGGTGCGTTTTTTTTTGTTTTTTGTCTAGTCTTAGATCCCTAAGTTTTTCTACGAGGCTGTAATTTTTCCATTCATAAGAACATCTACTTCTTGTGTTTCTTGTTCAAAATGCCACCATTTTAAGCCGTATGATAGAAAGCAAAAAGATTTGATGGCGTTTTTGCCAATTCAATCGATTGGCACAGCTAGAATCAGTTTTTCCCAAGGACTTTTTTCGGCATGCTTGAAATGTGGTTTTAGTATACCGTTGTAGTCTACTTTAGTGAGGAGAGTTACTTGTGCAAAATGATTTTATTATGAGGATTATCGAGCAATTTGTACAAGTAATACAAACTATTGCAAGGCGTAGGCAGGAGGGGAAGTATCAAGAGGCTCTTCAGCTTATAGATCAAACTTGTCGTAGCTTCTTGCGGACCCCTTTGCACATCCTCCCTTTTTGTGATCCAGAAGAAATCTTAGAGACTCTAGATCGTGAGCATTACGCTCTTGTTGAAGACTTATTGCAAGAGCTTTTACTTATCAAGGAAGCGACTCAGCAACAAGAAGGCGTTCAACAAATCAAAACTCTCTGCGCGCTATTGCGTCAAAAACAAACGGAATAGTTTTATTGGTATTTATAAAAAAAATCCGCAAACAAATCTGTCTGCGGATTTTTTTTATCGCTAACAATTGCGCGCAGCTAGTGTCCTAGAGCGTATCCCATTGCAAGAGTCGCACATTTGCTGTCCGTTAGTGTTGTAGTTAACATGCATATAGCGGCGGCATCTTGTATTTTACTTAAGGTGGGGCTACTTAGAAAACAATCTAGAGGATGGTAATTTATTTCAGAAGCGCACTCATTTACAATAGAGCAAAAACTCTCTTTTATACATGCAAATGTGATTTTTAAGCAGTTGATAAGTGGGGCTTGAGTTATTTCTTCTACCGCCTTTGGCAATTTAGTTAAAGGAGCTCCAAACAATTTTGTTATTGTTGGCATTGCTGCATTAATTCCGTCTTGAACTTCTTTTGATGCGTCAAATTGAGATAGGTCTGCTGCGCAAAAATCGAATACATCCTTGAACATACCCGTTTTATCGGAGCTTGATAATTTAGCATATGATGGGGTGAATGTTTTACTGAATGCCTCGAATATTTTTGAAAATCCACTGTCTTCTGTTTCAGGGCTTTCTTGAGTTGGTGTTGAGAAGCCTTGAAAATTAGTTCTTGTATTGTTTTGAAGTCCGAACATGTTAAATCCTTTTTTTGTTTTTCTGTTGTATCTTTTATTTTGCGCGGTCGATTTTATGTTGCGATTTAGTTGTGTGCAAGTATTAAGAAAACTGTATGCGTCGGTTTTTTTTGAGAAATTAAGCTTTAATGAAAAGATGTTTTTTTTTAAGAGATGACGTATCCTTTTTAGAATCTTTAAGAGTAGTCAAGGGTGAGTCATGAACAAACGGCCAATTCTATGGAAGTCTTCTATTCAAACTCCTTTAGGGGAAGTTGTGGCTATTTCAGATGAAAAGAGCCTTTATCTTTTAGAGTTTGTTGATAGAAATCATTTGCAAAGGCAGATTCGAAGGGTGACTCAAGGGAGGGAGGTGCTAGATGGCTGTTCAGATCCTGTAAATTTTATACAGGAAGAACTTGAATTGTACTTTCAGGGAAAGTTGCAAACATTTCAGACCCCTATTGTTGCTGTAGGCTCTTTTTTCCAGAAGAAAGTTTGGGAAGCATTGAAAAATATCTCCTATGGGCAAACATGGTCTTATGGGGAGGTTGCTCGAGCAATCAATAATCCTAATGGATTTAGAGCAGTTGCTCAAGCAGTCGGAGCCAATCCCTTTGCTATTCTGATTCCTTGTCATAGAGTTGTTCGGCATAATGGAGATTTAGGTGGATATGCTGGAGGGGTGGAAAGAAAGGAAAGTCTACTTTACTTAGAAAAAAACGGGAATATATAGATGTCTCATATATCTTATATAGATCTTGATAAGATCGAACTCGATATAAATTGTACCTCTTAATTCGTTTTTATTCATTTGAAAGGGACTCTAAAAATGTTGGATTTATTTTGAAAAAAGTTTGGAGTTCTGTCTCTTAGAGGCTTTTTTATGAATCATAAAATATGTTCTGAGATTTTTTTTAAATTTAATTGGTGTTTTTTGTTTGGTGAATCTGTGTGTGAAATAACCGGCCTAGAGAGTTTTTTTCTTTTTAAAAACGGATAGCAATGGTGTCTTTATGCGATGTGTGTTGTTGTTAATTTGTCTTTATTTTCCTGTAAAATCCATGTGTGAAGACCGGGGTCATTTGAACCGGGGGCATGTGTCTGTTGGGTTATCTGGGCAGTTTGGAAATCAGCTTTTTGAAATCGCAACAGCATATGCCTATTCTCTAGATAATAACCTGATTTTGACCGTTCCTGATTTGCAGGGAAAGCAGAGAGATAATATTCTGAATAATGCCAAAGAGCTTTTTTTTTCTAGAATTAATGCTTACGATTTACCCAGGCCTCCTGTGCGCATATGGCGTGAGCCAACTTTCAATTACTCGCCAATTCCTTCGGCGGCAAATATTGAGCTCCATGGATATTTTCAGTCTGAAAAATATTTTAAACATAGAAAAGAGGAACTATTAAAACTTTTCGCTGCTCCAGAAGGATATAATGAAAAGATTCTGAATAAGTATCCCTTCTTGGCTACAGATGCTTTGGTTGTAGGAGTTCAGGTTAGAGATTATAGGAAAGAACGCCCGACAGGTGCATATCATCCAACATTGACTCGATCATACTATGCAGAAGCAATAGCTCTATTTCCTGACAATGCCATTTTTATGGTTTCTTCGAACAACATAAATTATGCTAGAGCGTGTACTGAAGGTCTCGCTAAGAACATTATCTATTTAGAAAATAGTTCTAAGTATATAGAGGAATTTTACACCTTGATTTTGTGTAAGTCGTTTATTATTTCAAATTCTAGCTTTGGATGGTGGGCTGCATGGTTGTCGATGTCGTCTAATAAAACAGTTGTAGCACCAAGTAATTGGTTTGCATTTCCTTACAAGAATGAACTTATGATAAAAGATCTTGTGCCCAGTGAATGGGTGTTGATGCCAAATTAAAAATAACCCATGTATATCTATGAAATATTATAAAATTTGCTTTTGTTCTTTTTTTTGTCTAACTTAATGTTTGGTAACGGGTGACGTTTAAACGTTGATTTAAAAGGCAGAAAACTTCCTGTAAGTGGTTGGTTTTTGAAGGATGCGATAGTGATATTCCATAGATTAAAATTCCACATAGAGCAGGATAGGTGTTGTTTTTTAACTCTAGTTTTACATTGGGAATGTGTTGCTGTTTTAGTGCTGAAGGTTGGGTAAAATAAGCTTATTTTTCTAGCATTTATATTGAACATGCTCTACATTGTCCCGTTTCTCTTTTCATAAAGGAGCTCGTTGTGAACGTTTTAGGAAACATGCTTTCATGGATCGTTGTGAAAGATATCGATAAGGCAATTCAATTTTATACAGATGTAGTGGGATTGACTTTACATGTGAAATCTCCTGAATACGGTTGGGCGGAACTGTCGGGGCCTGAAGGGTGTCGTTTGGGGATTGCACAAGAGAGTGATAAGATGGAAACGAAAGCTGGCGTCAACGCTGTAATAACGATTACGGTAAAAAGTTTAGATGAAGCACGTGCATTTTTTGAGCAAAAGGGAGCGCAATTAGTTGGAGACGTCATGGAGGTGCCAAAACATGTTAGAATGCAAACATTTCTAGATGTAGATGGTAATATGATGCAGCTCGTAGAAAAACTAGACTTGTAAATTTTCTAGGTCCTATTATAACTTTGTCTTTTAACAGGTAGCTTGCCACTCATGGTCGATTTATTACAATTTAAGCCTCAGAATATCATAGTCCGAATGCCTAACTGGGTGGGAGACATGGTAATGGCAACTCCTGTTCTTAGTGATTTGCGTAAAGCATTTCCTGAGGCGCAACTTACTGCTATGTGCAGGTCTCCTATTTCCGATTTGCTTCAAGAGGATCTAGCGATCAATGAGCTTTTTTCTTTTACGAAAACTAGTCGTTTGGTTCGCAGAGATGAAAAGAAGAACATTTTGGATCGTTTGCGCAAAGGTCAGTATGATCTAGGGATAGTTTTGCCTAACACATTTTCTTCTGCTTGGTGGTTTTGGCAGGGAGATGTCAAAATACGCATTGGTTATGATGGTGCAGGAAGGAGAGCGTTGCTTTCTCATCCTTTAGAAAAACCACAGAATATCGATAAACAGCATCTGATCTCTACGTATAAGCACCTATTAACGCCTCTTGGTCTCGCCGTTTCCGATACAAAACCGCGTCTTTACCTTAAAGAAAAAGAGGTAGAACAGGCTAAAATTTTGCTCAGTCAGCATGGGGTAAAATCGCATCATAAAATAGTAGGAATCAATCCTGGGGCAGCTTACGGCTCTGCTAAGTGTTGGCTCCCAGAGCGTTTTAGAGAAGTGACTACGCGTCTTTTACAAGATAAAGATGTGATTATTGTGTACTTTGGAGATCTGATTACATCTAATCTAGTCAAGGAAGTGTGTCAGGGGCTCTCTACGAGGGTTGTAAATATGGCAGGCCTTACATCGTTAAGAGAGCTTGCTTGTTTGATTTCTCTTTGTAATGTTCTTTTAACGAACGATAGTGGTCCTATGCATATTGCCGGAGCTTTGAATACTCCCATTGTTGCTTTATTTGGGTCTACGAGCTCTATTGTTACAGGGCCCTGGCAAGAGAGTACTGTAATTCAAAAGCATGTCGAATGTGCGCCCTGCTACAGGCGGACATGTCCCATCGATTTTCGCTGCATGAAACAAATCGAAGTGCAAGAAGTGGTTCAAGCGATTGAAGTTGTCTTAAACAAATCTTCTAGTCCGAAAAAATTGCATATTCTTTCTTAAGTTTTCTTGGTAAAAGCTCCTTTTCTGTGATAGTATGGAAAAAGTATTTTTGAGAGGTGGTAACGCATGCGTATAGGATATTTAGGAGCTGGAACTTGGGGATTTACCTTAGCTGGCCTGCTTGCATCTAAAGGACATGAAGTTGTGCTCTGGACGGCTAGCGAAGAGTTTGCCAAGTTGTTGCATAAGAAGAAAGAGCATCCCAAACTTTCTCATTACAAAGTTCAAGAGGGTTTAACTGTAACTCCTCACTTGAAAGAAGCCTTGTCATCCATTGATTTTTTAGTGGAATCAGTTACTGCTATGGGGATTCGCCCTGTTTTTGAACAGGTGCTTGCGGAAGGTCCTTTAAAGTGTCCTATTGTCATTACATCTAAGGGAATTGAGCAAAATAGTGGGCTTCTTTTGCCAGAGGTTGTTTTAGAAGTATTAGGACAAGAATCTAAAAATCAGATTAGTTGTTTAAGTGGGCCAAGTCATGCGGAAGAAGTCATTCAAAAGCTTCCGACTTCTATTGTCAGCGCTTCGTATGATGCTCTGTTGCGAGGTCGTGTTGGAGAGCTTTTTACTACGCCTTTTTTCCGTGTTTATCCTAACGCCGATTTAAATGGAGTGGCTTTTGGTGGTGCTATGAAAAACATCATTGCCATTGCTTGTGGTATTTGTGATGGGTTAGGTTTTGGAGATAATACAAAAGCAGCGCTTATGACGAGAGGGCTGCATGAAATCCGCAAACTTTCTGTTGTCAAACAATGCAACCCAGAGACGTTAAATGGCCTTTCAGGTCTTGGGGATTTGTGTGTAACATGTCTTTCTAAGCATAGCCGCAATTATACGTTTGGAAGGCTTATAGCAGAAGGATTGGATCCTCAATCTGCTAAAGAAAAAATTGGCATGGCCGTTGAGGGAATTTATACTTGCGTTTCAGCGCGTCAATTGGCGAGAAAAGCAAATATTCCCGTTCCAATTACAGAAGCTGTATATGCAATCATCTACGAAGGGCTTAATCCTCAAGAAGCTGTTCAGTCTCTTTTACAACGCGCTATCAAAGAAGAACATTTATGATTAAGAAAAGCAAAGTTATATCAGCAAAATCTATGATTAAGATTGAAGGGCTTGCTTATGCGCAAGGTCATCAAGAATTGGACTTTATGGAACGCGCTGGAATTTCTATAGCTAACGAGATAGAAAAGTTTGTATTAGAAAATAACTTAGCCAGGACGGCCACACTCCTTGTTGGAAAAGGTAACAATGGAGGCGATGCTTATGTTGCTGGGCTTAAGCTTTTAGAGAAAAAATTTCAAGTTCGAGCATTTCACCTGTACAGCATGGAACAGTCGGGTCCTCTTTGCCGTGAGCAGAAAGAAAGATTTGAAAAAGCCGGAGGGCGAATTGATTTTGTCCAAGAAGGAAAGGAAGTTTTCTTTGCTGCTGACGGGGTTATTGTCGACGGGCTTGTCGGGACAGGTTTTAAGGGAAAGGCAGAAGGTGCTTTAGTAGATATCATTTGTAAAGCGAATCATTCGAAACTTCCAATTATTGCTATTGATATTCCTTCAGGTGTTTCTGGAGATACAGGAGAAGTGGGCAGTGTTGCTATTCAGGCAACTGCGACAATCTACCTTGAACTTCCGAAACTTGGCTTTTTTTTAGGTAAAGGATGGAATCATGTAGGGAAATTGATTCGAGGAGAATTTGGTCTTCCCCCCGCATTGATCGATCAAGTCCCTCCAGATGCATTCCTTATAGAAGAAGGGGGAAACCTTCCTGTTTTAGAGCGAAGCCGGCATAAGTATGAAGCGGGTTATGTGATTACAGTCGCAGGCTCTAGTTCTATGAGTGGGGCTGGGATTCTTTCTTCTTACGCGGCGCTGAAATCAGGAGCTGGCATTGTCAAATGGTTTTACCCACCAGAACTGGAATTTTTGGGAGCAACAACTCCTTGGGAAGTGATCAAAGAGCCTTTTGAAAATGAAATGGTTTTTTTTAAGGAACTTGAACGAGCGAAAGCTTTGGTTATAGGGCCTGGAATGGGAAGAGAAAAACAAGAGAGAAAGAAAGTAAAGCAGATTTTATCTGAGTGTAAAATTCCTTGTGTGATCGATGCTGATGCTCTCTATTTTCTTTCTAAATATCCTTTTTGGACTCTTCCTGCTCAATCTTTGCTCACTCCGCATCTGGGAGAGTTACATCGTCTTTTAGAGGCGTATGCTATCCAAGAGGGAAGTTTTTTATCTCGATGCCAGGCTTTGGCGGAAAAGAAAAAAGTTTCGATCCTTGTTAAAGGAGGTCCTAATTTTTTGTTTAGTCCTCGCGAGGTGCCGTCTATTCTTCCTTTTGGCAATCCAGGAATGGCAACTGCTGGAAGTGGAGATGTCCTATCTGGAGTTCTTGCTGCTTTGCTAGCTCAAGGAATGCCTGTGAGAGAAGCTGCTATCTTAGGATGTTATCTCCATGGAATGGCAGGAAATCTAGCCGCGGAGAAATATACTCCTTATTGTATGACAGCATCAGATATTTTAACCTTCCTTCCTCAAGCCTTTGCTTTTTGTTTGGGAAAAAAGGGAATTGAGTAAAAGAAAACTAGCGCTTCTACGCCGGGATTTTTTGAGCCTATGGAAGCGTTAGAAAGATGATAAAACTGAGCTCCTATTCTTCCTTGATTGGAAAAGATGTAAGATAGTTCCATGGAAGATCGAAATTCTAAAGGGAAGTGTAGATTTTTCCCTCCTCCTTTTGTGTAAATGCCGGGGGCAAAGCTGGGAGTTAAAGCTACACGTTTTCCTAAAAAAATATCTAGAGCCATTCCCCCATATACATAAAAAACTCCCTGATCTGTACCCATTATACCAAATAAAGGCCTTGCATAAGGAAAGCTCTTAATGAAGGAGCGGAATTCTGCCTGTAAGAGGAGGTTGTTGGGGTCCTTAACAATATCAAAGATTCCTATCCCTAAGTTGAGCAGATAGGGTGTTTGTTTTTCCTCTGCTTGCAGGGCTGCAAAAGAAAAGAAAAGAGTGCTTAATAAAGAAAAAAGCGTTATTTTTTGCGTCAAAGGATCTCCTAACAAAGATCAATACAATTTGTTATTTACATAGAACGCGAAAAAAATGCAATGGGGGAATTGGTGAAAAAAAACATAAAACTACAGAAGGAAAAGTTTTTTGTTTTTATTTGTGCTAGTATTTTTATGCTTTTTTCGAATGTCTCCTTGGCTCTGTGATAGGGCAATGAAAAGGAAAAGATGAGAACCAGCGATAATATTTCTCGTAAAGCTAATCGGATTTTAAATCTTATTCTACTGTCTTTTCTCCTCATTCTGATTCGAGTATGGTATTTGGGATGCGTTCAGCAAGAATACCATGAAAGGCAGTCGAGAAAGCCCCAGCGTAAAACCGTTCTAGAAAAAGTAGAAAGAGCAACGATTCGCGATCGCTTCAATATTCCGCTTTCTCAAAATAAAATAATTTACAATGCATCAGTGCGTTATGCCGATCTTCGGGAAATTCCTGCTTATAAATGGAAGAAAAATGAAGAGGGAAAAAAAGTTAAAGAAGCAGTGAGGGGTCCCTATATTTCTAAGCTTGCTAATCTGTTGGCTAAAGAGCTTTGTATGGAAGCTCAGGATATTGAAGATATAATCTATGCAAAAGCCTCTTTGTTGCCCCACACTCCGTTTATTATTAAAGAGGGGCTTAGCGAAAAGGAATACTACCGCATTCGAACGATGCAAAAAGATTGGAGAGGAATAGAAGCGGAAAGATCTTCTAAAAGAGTGTATCCTCTTGGTAAGACAGCGTGTGATGTTATAGGATACATGGGCTCTATAGATTCTTCGCAATACTTGCGCATTGCTCAAGAGATCCAAACATTGCAAGAATATATTAAAAAACGAGAAA
This sequence comes from Rhabdochlamydiaceae bacterium, assembly GCA_019745395.1. Classification (GTDB taxonomy): domain Bacteria; phylum Chlamydiota; class Chlamydiia; order Chlamydiales; family Rhabdochlamydiaceae; genus CAIJXB01. The sequence continues at coordinate 11,744 of JAIETG010000031.1, forward strand.
TGGGAGAGATTGTATTCCTGCCTTCTGGATATGAAAGTCCATTAGACGTAAGAAAGCGTCTTCAACTGTTGCAGCAACAAGCTTATACTATTAATGATCAGGTGGGGAAGGCGGGGATCGAAGGGTTTTTTGATGAAATTTTGAGGGGTGTGCATGGAAAGCAAATGCTTGAAATTGATCCTAAGGGAAACGTTTTGCGCAAACTTCCAGGAGGAAAAAAAGGTGTCAGTGGTCAACGTATTTTTCTTTCGATTTCCGCAGAGTTACAGCAGTATGCAGAAGAGCTTTTGTCAGTGCATGAATCTTTTCGAGATATCAAAGATTCTCAAGGCAATCGTTTGCCAGGAGAGCCCTGGATTAAGGGTGGGGCTGCTATTGCTTTGGATCCTAAAACTGGAGAAATTTTAGCTCTTGCTTCTTATCCGAGGTTTGATCCCAATGATTTTATTCCGATACAAACTCCTGAGTTGAAAAAAGAAAAGCAGGAGGCTATTGGGAAATGGTTGGAAAATGAGAGATATATTGGAAACCTCTGGGATGGAAAAACTCCCTTGATAAGGGAGATTTATTTTCCGCACCAAGAGCGTTTTGAAGAAGAGAAGCAGTTTTTAACATGGTCTTATTTTCTGCAAACAATCTTGCCCCCTAATAGCTCCGCGTTAAAAGCGCTTGCAGATATTGGTAATGTGAAAAATGCGTATCTTCTGCAAAAACATTTAGATCATTTGCTGCAGGTGACTGCAGCGGAAGATCCTGCAACGTTATTGCATGTTTTATATTCAGGAACGGAACATGTTCCGGGAAAAAAGACAATTTCTTCAGAGCAGTTGGAATTTCTCCAGCAAAAATATATGACTTCTTTGACGGAAATTCAACCTAGTATTTCTGCACTCAATACGTTTCTTTTGCCTGTGCGTTATAATGATGATAAGCTCTTAGTTCTCGATTTGGTACGCCTTCTTATTGATATGGAAGGCTGGGATGAGGAGCTTGTTCAGCAGTTGGGATCTCTTTCCCTCTCTCATTTTTTTACTCTTTCTCAAAACTTCAAGAAAATCCACGATGTAGTGAGAGAGAAGATGGAAAAAATGCATCACGACATGGGTTTTAAAGAATGGAGAGAGACGCATTTTAAAGATTTTTTAAAAAAAAGAAGGCAGGAGGAAAAGGCTCAAAAAAAACCAGCGAAGCCTTATACGGAGTATCTAGAAAAAACAGAAAAAATGCTTTTTAAGAAATTTTGGAAGGCTTGTAAGTTTCTTTTTTTAGAAGCGATAGTTTCTGGTGAGGTGGAAAGCACCATAGAGGAATATCCGCTTTTAAAGCCTTATCTAGACGAGCTAATGACTGTAAGAAAGGATTTATGGACCCCTTCTTTAGAAGAGCTTGGCAGAGTTCTTTCTTCGTTGTCCCCGAAGCAAGCGATGCAGTGTATGAAGTGTATGAGAAGTTTTGAGGAGTTAAATCGTCCTTTGTATGGGAAGTACCGTCTTCTTCGTAATACAAAGGGTGTGCAGCTAGAAAAACACTTGGCTTCAGCTTTTTACCCCCCTACGGGATTTGGATATGTGCGCTCTCAGGCTTTTCGTCAGTCTACCCCACAGGGGTCGGTGTTCAAGCTTGCTGTTGGTTATGAAGCGCTTAAAGAGAAGTATAACCATTTAAAGGAAAATCATTTGAGTCTTGGGGACTTGAATCCTTTGACTTTGATTGACCAAATCCAAATGAGTGGGCCATTCGGAAGTCCCAAGCAGATGTTGGGGTATACGTTGGATGGGCAGCCTATTCGTAGATTGCATAAAGGTGGCATGCTACCGAGAACTCACCCGAACATTGGTAAGATCGATCTTGTTAGCGCGATCGCACAGTCGAGTAATATTTATTTTTCTTTATTGGCAGCTGAGCATATAGCAGATCCGTCTTATTTGGAAAAAGCAACGCGCGAATTTGGCTTAGGAGATAAGACGGGGATTGATTTGCCAGGAGAAATTCGAGGCTCTCTTCCCGACGATTTAGCGGATAATAAAACGGGATTATACTCTTTTGCAATTGGGCAGCACTCTTTAATTGTTACCCCTCTGCAGACCTCTGTTATGTATGGGGCTCTTGCAAGGCAGGGGCAGATTCTAAAACCGCAGATAGTTAGTTTGATTGTTGGAAAGGAAAGAAGAGAGGATCCTTTTGCAAGTAACGATACAAGTTCTTATCCATTTCAAGAACCTTTAGCTCTGGCTGGAATTGATTTTCCTTTGTTTACGGAGGCTCTTTCCCCATCCTACACTCCTCTAATTCACAAAACAATGCCAGAGGTTCGAAGAACTCTATTTCTTCCTGAAGAGATTCGTACGATTTTACTGGAGGGTTTGCACCAGGTTATTGTGGGAAAAAAAGGACTCGCTAGGGCCTCTTCTATTCGTTATTTAAGGACTTATCCTAAGGCGGGAAAAGAGTATAATCAATTGCAGCAGCAGTTTGTGGGCAAGACGGGTACGGCTGAGATTTTTTATAAACAATGGCTTGATTCAGAGTCTAAAGCGGAAATCCGCAACCATATTTGGTTTGCGGGAATTGTATTTCCAGAAGATAAATCTCCCGAGACAAAAACTTGGGAAGAGGGAGAGTTGGTTGTTGTTATTTATTTGCGGTTTAGTCAGTCAGGTGGAAAGGAAGCTGCTCCATTAGGTGCGCAAATAGCGACTAAATGGAGGGAGATTCAAAAAAAATATAAAGCGAGTTCTTATTGGGAAAAACTATCTTCTTCCGAGGAAGAAAAGTCTTTACCATAGAGCTTTTAGGAAAATTTTTCGTGTTTAAGCGATTTTTTCTTGGAAAAAAAGACTAAATTTCATATAAACTTGAGTCAATAAATTGAGCGCCTGTAGTTCAATGGTAGAACTTCAGCCTTCCAAGCTGATCGCGTGGGTTCGATTCCCACCAGGCGCTTTTCTCGCATCCATAAACCAAACAAACACCAAGACTGAAATTTCCCTCATAAAGAAGGGAGATGCCGTCGTCAACATAAAGGGACAAGGCTTGGCTACTCAAAATACTGATATTGAAGTAACAATCAAGGATTTATTAGAAAGCGGAGCTCATTTTGGGCACCAAAAACACCGTTGGAACCCAAAGATGAAAAGATACATCTTTGAGGAACGTAACGGGATTTATATCATTGATTTGGCGAAAACTCTCCAGCAGATTCGTCTGGCGGTAGAGGTAGTGAAAAATACTGTTGCAAAAAGGAAGTCTATTCTTTTTGTAGGAACGAAGAAACAAGCAAAAATCGTTGTAAAAGAATGTGCTGAAGAGTGTGGTGAGTTTTACGTTTGCGAGCGCTGGCTCGGCGGAACGTTGACGAACCTTGCTACGATTCGTCAGTCTGTTAAGACTTTAGAGAGAATTGAAAAGAGATTAGCAAGCGGTGGTGAAGGTCTCACGAAGAAAGAAATTTCTTTGATGGGTAAAGATCAAATCAAGCTTGATAAAAACTTGTCTGGAATTCGCTCTATGAGAAAACCTCCAGGACTTGTCGTCATAGTTGATCCAAGCTCAGAGCATATTGCTGTTGCTGAAGCTAGAAAGTTGGGAATTCCTGTTATGGCTCTTGTGGACACTAACTGTGATCCTGATCCTATTGATTACGTTATTGCATGTAACGACGACGCTTTAAAAAGCATTAAGTTAATCTTGATGGCACTTACAAAAGCTATCCTCGAGAAAAAAGCAGAGTCTAAAATTGCTTTTGTCAAGGGTGATGAGAATTCCTCTCAACAAGCTGAAGATACAGATTCTAAGGAGTAACTATGAAAAAAGTAACTGCAGAAATGGTGAAAGAGCTCCGAGAAAGAACCGGCGTAAGCATGGGTAAATGTAAGGAAGCCTTGGATCAATCTGATGCCGATGTTGAAAAAGCGATTGATTTTCTGCGTAAGGCAGGAATGGCATCTGCCGTTAAAAAAGAAGGCAGAGAGGCTTTAGAGGGACTAATTGGATTTGCAGAGTCTGATAAGGCTGTCGCTATTGTAGAAGTGAATTCAGAGACTGACTTTGTTGCGCAAAATGAGAAATTTAAACAATTTCTAAAAGATCTTTGCACCGAAGCTTGTGAAATGAAGCATTCTACTGTCGAAGAGTTGTTAAGTGTTAAATACGCTAAAGATCCTTCGATCACGCTCGATCAGTACCGCGCTCTGACCATTCAAAGCCTTGGAGAGAATATTCAAGTCAAAAGAATGATGATCATTCCTAAATCTGACAATGTGTCTGTTGGTTTTTATTCCCATATGGGAGGAAAAATTGTTACTGCCGTTGTTATAGAAGGATCTTCAGGTCATGAGTCCGTAGCTAGAGAAATTGCTATGCATATTGCGGCGGAGTCTCCAGAATATTTGCAACCAAGCGATGTTCCTGCTGATATTCAAGAAAGGGAATCTGATATTGCTAAAGCGCAATTGCAAGGCAAGCCAGCCAATATGATAGAAAAGATTGTTGAAGGAAAATTAAAAGCTTTCTATGATCAAGTTTGCCTATTGTGCCAAAAATTTGTTAAGGACAACGCCTTAACAGTTGCTGCTGTTGTAGAAGCAGAAGCTAAGCGATCTGGAAAAGCTCTTTCCATTCAACGCTTTGTCCGCTGGCGCGTAGGAGGCTAAAAGGATTTTTTCTTATGAGTACACCTCTTTATAAAAGAGTGCTCTTAAAACTATCAGGTGAAGCTCTCATGGGGGAGCACACTTTTGGTGTAGAGCACAAGGCTTGCGAGCACATTGCAAAAGCTATCAAAGAGGTGTATCTTTTCGGTTTAGAAATAGGAATTGTTGTAGGCGGGGGCAATATCTTTCGAGGTGCTCAAGCAGCAGAGTTCGGTTTTGCAAGAACTCCAGCTGACCACATAGGTATGCTTGCTACAACGATCAACGGTCTTGTTTTACAACAATCTTTAGCAGCTCTTGGAATAGAGAGCCGCGTCATGAGCGCTCTTAACGATTCTGTGGTAGAAAAATATATCTGGGGACATGCGATGCATTGTCTGCAAAAAGGCGTTATTACGATTTTTGTAGGTGGCACGGGCAATCCTTATTTTACAACAGATACGGCCGCAGCTTTGAGGGCAAGCGAAATACACGCAGAAATTCTACTAAAGGCAACAAAGGTGGATGGTGTATATAGCGAGGATCCGAAGAAAAATCCTAAGGCTGTTAAATATTCTACGCTGTCATATACAGAAGCGCTTACAAAAAAATTAAATGTTATGGATGCTGCAGCGATTGCTCTGTGTAGAGATAATCAGATCCCGATTTATGTTTTTGACATGTTTCAAGAGGGGTCATTGCTACGAGCTTTATGCAGTAAAGAAGGTGGAACTTTGGTTACAGGAGATTGATAAATGTCGAATATTGCAGAGGAAGCCAAAAAGAAAATGCTTGCAGCCGTGGAGCATTTTAAATTAGAGCTTAAAAATTTAAGAACAGGAAGAGCAAATCCTTCCATTTTAGATCACGTTACAGTTGAAGTGTATGGAGCTAGTGTGCGTTTAAAAGAGCTTGCTAACGTTACAGCTCCGGAAGCGCGTATGCTTTTGATTACACCTTTTGATCCGCAAACAGCAGGTTCTATTGCTAAGGGAATAGAGAAAGCTAATTTGAATTTGCAGCCTGTCTTAGATGGTCATGTAGTTCGAATTTCCATTCCTCCTATGGATGAATCTATGCGTAAGCAGATGGTAAAGCTGGGCAAGCAAAAAGTCGAAGAAGCAAAAGTCGCTATTCGAGAAATCCGCCGTAAATGCAACGAGATTGCTAAGAAGCAAAAAGCGGATGGAGATATTACAGAAGACATGATGAAGAAATTTGAGAAAAATATCCAAGATTCCACTGATCAATCGTGCAAAGATGTCGATGGTTTGATGAGTGCAAAAGAAAAAGAAATAATGACGGTATAAAAACACTTGCAGAAAAACATCAGTCCGGGTTAAGATGTAGCCACTTTACGAATGATTTCTGGCCCCATCGTCTAGCCCGGCCTAGGACATCAGATTTTCATTCTGCGAACAGGGGTTCGAATCCCCTTGGGGTCAATCTAAAAGAGACTTTAGCTCAGTCGGTAGAGCATCTCACTTTTAATGAGAGGGTCGATGGTTCGAGTCCATCAAGTCTCAAACTAAAGCACTCAGGGAAACTTGAGTGCTTTTTTTTATGTCTATTTTTTTATCTTGTTCCCTTCTGCCTTGTTTTATTATAATCAGATTTAAAAACAATTTAAATATCAGGACTAAGAGTGAAGCACATCATTTTTGACGTAGATGGAGTGGTCATTCAGGGTAAGCCATTCGCAGCTGAAGTTGCCACCCAAAAATTCGGTTTAAATCAAGCGCTCATTAAAATATTTTTCAGCCAAAAATGGAAAGAGTGTGTCGAGGGTAGATCTTGTCTAAAAGAGCTGTTATCTTACGAACTTCCTAAATGGGGATTTAGAGGTAGTGTAGAAGAATACATGGAATTTTGGTTTCAAACAGAAAGTTCCCTAGATAAAGAAGTATTAGAATTGGCCTCGGACTTAAAAAAGAAAGGGATTAGATGTCACTTAGGATCCAATCAGGAAAAATTTCGAGCAAATTTTTTATGTGAAATATTAGGGCTTAAAAATTATTTTGAGATGAGCTTTTTTTCCGGATTGATGGGTGTATCAAAACCTTCGGAGCAATTTTATCAAATTGTACAAAACACTCTTCAAGCATCAGCAACGGAAATTATGTTAATTGATGACAGAGTGGAAAATATAGAAGGGGCTATGAAAGCCGGTTGGAAGACGCTTCTTTGGCCTGTAGAAAAAGATATTAAAATCGTTTAACGCTTTCAAAAGTTCAGGGATTTTTACTCTGATGATATCCCATAGAACAACGCTATCAATAGAAAAATAAGTGCAGATAAGAATGTCTCGTAGTCCTAATACTTTTCTTCATTCAACTTTTGGGTAGGAAGATCGAATGTGTTTCGGGATGTTTTTAGCGGCTCTCCGATAATTTCCCAGTTGCGAATCACAGCATCATATATCACTTCGTTTGAGTAAAAAGGTTTAAAATCCATTGATGCGGTATAATGAATGGCTTTTTCGTAGCACTGCTTTATATCTGGGTATTCCTCGGCACGTAGGAGATCTTTTTCTACTATTGCTTGATTTCAGGTCTTAGAGAGTCTTCTGTAACGAGATCTACACTCCTCTTTAAGAGGTCTTCTAGAAATAATTTTAAGCGCATATACATATCATAAGTAGTAGGGATTTGGAACTTAATTAGGATGTTTATATCGCTTCCGGCGGTTTCTTTTCCTTTTGCAACAAATCCAAAAAGAAAGATTTTCTGAACTATGAATACTTTGATTGCATCTCTTATTCATTGCTTGAAAATTTCAGCAGTTAGTTGAATGTTGCACGAAGTTAAGCTTGTGTAGAGGGGGGAGGCAATCCGGCTTTTGGGATTAAAATGGAGTATCTGATCGTTTTTTCGGCGAAAAATTTTATTGCAGCTGGGGGTGGCAGGGACCTTTATGGACATCCATAAAATTACAGGGTTAGTTTTTTGTTCAAAAACTTTCTTACAGATGGTGTAGATAATCATTCCCTTAATGGGGAAACTGTCGTTGATGCTATTTCTGAAGTGCTTGCTGACTGGTTGCAGTTTGAATAAGAGAAGTCTTTGTCTCTGTTTGCTCCTGCTATGAACGCTAATTTACATCTACATACAGAGTTAGCTTTAGCATTTTGTTGCTGTGTTTAAAGTTTACGAATTTCCCCACTCTGATGCTTTTGTGCAAAAATCACTAAATTCAGATAGGTAATTTTGATAGGCATTTTTTAGCTCTTCATCAGGCCATGGAGTTCTGCTGCTGGCGAGTTTAATTTCTCCATAGCGTTCTTCTGTTAACAATCCCTCGTCTGTAGTACATGTGCTTGCCATTTCCTTTAATGTCGGATGAATACCGTCGCAGTTAGTTCTTGGGATCATTGTCTTGGCCATGATGTGTAATGTAGACTGGGCTTCTAAACTGTTATGATATCTCTTATCTGGGAAAAAAGGGCCGGATAGACCAGCTGTATAGATCTGTCCTGTAAGTTTATCTATTCTCTCGAGAAACGAGCTGTCTGAGCTAGAACATCTTCTTTGATAAGCAATTTTTAGCTTGTTAGCTACAGTTTTAATTTGTTCCTCAAATGGGGAAGATTCTAATGAGCACACTTTTGAGGTGTTGGTATTGCTAAATAGGTTTCTAGAAGAAGCTTGATAGGCTATGAAAACTATTACAACTGTTCCTAGTGCAGCTAAAGCAATCTTTGAAGGAGTCCAAAATGGCTTTTTTTCTTCAAGAGGAGGTTGGTTTTGTGTGCTCCACTGTACATTGTGCAGTTTTTTTTCTATTGTAGACATGATGACCCCATTTTGTGCTGTATTTTAACATTTTTTTATTTTTTTAGAATTTTAAATATATTTTTACAGTTTAATTGGTCTTAATATTAATTTATGCTTTTTCTGGAAGCTGGGTTATGAATATACTTCTATACTGTCCTAATCTGGAGCGATCCCTGTAGCATGCAGTTATTTCCAATGCTGAAGCGGAATTTGAAATGCGATGCCAAGGCTTGTGAGACAAGCGGAAGCTGCAGACCGGGGGCTACATTGCCTATCGCTTCTGCTCAATTGGCCTTGGTTCTTTTAACTGCATTATAATGTTTCCGCTTAACTTAAGGTGAGTCTTGTTGAGACTCGCCTTAAGTTTTTTAGTTTTATTCAAGTAAATGTTTTTGCGGTTTTTTTAGCTCGTAGTTTGATTTCTTGTTAAAACAGCTAGAGTAGTCGTTTTAGATTTTGGATTAACGTGATGTGAAATTTTTTGTTGCATTATGAAAGCTATCGAAAAAAGTTTGTGAAAAAAATAGAAGGGAAATTCTTTTTAAGTTAAAATCGCTTTAAAAAAGGCTTAATTCATGGAAGATGTTGTGCACTCTGATAAGACTCCCGGAAAAGATTTTATTCGACGTATTGTTGATGAAGACCTTGCTGCTAAGCGAAACGATGGCAAAGTTGTAACGAGATTTCCTCCTGAACCTAATGGCTTTTTACATATTGGTCATGCAAAATCTATCTGTTTGAATTTTGGGCTTGCCGAAGAATATCAGGGCGCGTGCCATCTTCGATTTGATGATACAGATCCCACAAAAGAAGACGTAAAGTATGAAAAATCTATCGAAGAAGACGTGAAGTGGCTTGGATTTGATTGGAAAGGAAATCTTTTTCATGCTTCCGATTATTTTGAAAAAATGTACGAATACGCTTTGCAGCTCATTGAATCTGGAAAAGCTTACGTTTGCGGATTGAATGAAGAAGAGATCAGAAAACATCGAGGTACTGTTACCTCTCCAGGCACACTGTGTAAATATGCTCAGCAGTCTGTACAAGAAAATCTAGATCTATTTCGCCGAATGAAAGCCGGGGAGTTCCCTGATGGGGCCTATGTATTGCGTGCGCGTATTGATATGGCTTCATCTAACATGAAAATGCGCGATCCTCTTTTGTATCGAATTCGTCACGCACATCACTATAAAACAGGAGATGCGTGGTGTATTTACCCTATGTACGATTATGCGCATCCTATTTCTGATGCTATAGAGGGGATAACACACTCTATCTGTACTTTGGAGTTTGAAAATAACCGAGAGCTTTATGATTGGGTGCTAGACAATATTCCGAGTCAGTTTCCTTCTCGTCCTCGTCAGTATGAGTTTGCAAGGCTTGATTTGCAATATACAGTGATGAGCAAACGCAAGCTGCTTCAGCTTGTAGAGAATAAATATGTAAGCGGTTGGGATGATCCTCGTCTTCCTACCATTGCAGGACTTCGCAGACGTGGCTGCACTCCAGAGTCGATTCGTAAATTTTGTGAACTTGTAGGGATTGCAAAAGCTAACAGTTCTGTGGAAATGCCCCAGTTCGAGTTCTGTGTGCGTGATGATTTGAATACTAAAGCTCCACGTGTCATGGCTGTTTTACGCCCTTTAAAAGTCGTTATCGATAATTATCCAGATCATGGGGAAGTATTAGAAGCCTCTTACTGGCCTCACGATATCCCAAAAACTGGATCCCGTAAAGTTCCCTTTACTAAAGAGCTTTATATCGAAAAAGAGGACTTTATAGAGAATCCTCCTAAAGACTTTTTTAGACTTGGCATAGGACGTGAGGTAAGACTTCGCTACGGATACTGTATTACTTGTACGCATGTAGATAAA
>JAIETG010000036.1 GCA_019745395.1 Rhabdochlamydiaceae bacterium
GTGTGGGAGAGTAGGTCGCCGCCAAGGTTTTCTTTCATCCCTCTAGATAGCAATGTCTAGAGGGTTTTTTTTTGTCTGAAATTCATTTGAAAATCATTGATCTTTTAAGAAAATATCTGTTTTTGTATTCTACACGCCGTTTTATTTGTTTTTTTCTAATTATTTAGTTTTTTTTGTTAAATACTTTAGGTGGATGATTTTTTTTAAACCCGTCTATTCGAAAATAGATGAAATTTTTTATAGATGGATGGATAAGTGCTGAAATTACCTGATAATCTACGATCTACAGTAATTCCCCAGGTTTCAAAAAGAGAACGGGATGTAGAATCACCATTTTTCACTCAGAATAAAAAAATTAAACGAGCTTTTGATGCAAATAGGTATTGGACTTCAGCTGAATCTAATGCTCTTAAACAGGTTATGGCAGAATGTTTTTCTGATAAACCTTTTAAATGGTCAGTAGTTAGGGATATTCTCGCAAGCCAAGGCGTTTTTAAAAATAATAAACAGATACGTCACCGTTGGAGTATCTTAGACTCTCCCTCAATAATACCGCGCATTGATGCATGTCATGAAATAAAATTATTATGTTTAATCTCCTGCTATTTAGGCGATTGGTCTGGATTATCAAAATTTATAAAAGAGCACAATTCTGGATTTACTTATTCTGGGAATTCTATAAAAAATTTATACTATAAAGTGAAGAGATCTCAAGGGGGGTTAGTTCGTCAAGAGGAACAAGAGAAAATTTGGGAGCAATATCCGGGTTTATCTAAAGTACAAGCTGCTATAGAAATTGCCAAGTCCTTAAAGCTTGATGAGTACAAAAAACAGTTTGATGCTTCTGATGCCTTAGATGTTTTTTTTCAAGAGGATTTCGATGACTCTTCAGATAGACCTATTGTAAATAGAAAAATCCCGCAAGTGGAATGTTCTAGTAACGTTGTAGGAAATATTTTTCCATTTTTTTCAGTTGCAAGTAGTCGTTTAGCTGGAGTAACTCCTCCTGGTCAATCTGATGTTTTGAGCAGTCAAGAAGATGAGTTCGCTGAAGAAAGAAGGTGTTCTGTAGTAAGTGATTCAAGTGAAAAACAAGCTGTACAAGAACGGATTGAAGAGGCAGGAAAATCTGATTTGGCTCAATTAGTAAATCAAAGTTCTAAGGTTTTTTTTGGGGGGCCATCGGGTGAAAAAGTAGAGGCTCCTGTTCTACAAGATTCATCGGAATATTCAAAGGGCCGTTGGACTTTTAAAGATAAAATGATTTTTTGGGATATAATAAGAGAATTTAAATCGGAATTTTTAAAAGAAGATATTGATTGGGATAAGATTGCAGTTATTGCTAATCTTAGAGGAGTTAATAAGTCCAGTTCTCAAATCAGTAAGCACTGGGAGATTTGCGAGAGTCCTTTTATTATTCAATCTATAGATGATGAAAGAAAAATCAAAGTGGCTTGCATTATTGATCATTTAGATGGCACTTGGGAAAAAAGATCTCGTTTTATAAAAGCTCATAATGGAGGTTATCACTATACTGCGACGAAAATGAGAGATTTCACAAGGGTAGTAAATTATTCGGAAATTTTAAATGAAAGTAAGAAAATATGGGATGAATACGTTGAGCGATTTGGTTTTGAAGCTTTGGAGGAAATAGCAAAATCTCTTCATCTTGATAAGATTAATCATCATGAAGAAGCTCTCAAATCTTTTTTGCCTTATCCAGTAATTAACCCCAATCCTATACGTGCAAATAGCACAGTGCAATACCATGCTTTAGCAGGTGATATGAATCCATTACAACTATATAAAATTGATGCAATATTGGCTGAAGGTTATATATGGGACCCTTTGCAAGAGAGTCGGGCCGGAGCGTTGGATACTTCCTCTGAGAAGTTAGATAGTGATTTGGATCCATTAGAGCTATGTGGAATCGATGTAGAGCTAGTTAAAGGCAATCACCCTCTAGAAGAAATGCATACAGGAATAATAGATTTAAAATAGGGGCAGTAACTCAAATCTAACTGGATGGCTTTTTTTCATTTGTCAAAATCGTCAAATTCAGTCTTGTCTATCACACCTAATCCCATCCCGAACTCAGACGTTAAGCCTCTACTCGCCCATGGTACTATACACAAGAGTGGGGGAGAGTAGGTTACTGTCGAATTTTTCTTTCATCCCTTTAGATCGCAAGGTATAGAGGTTTTTTTTCTAATAGATTGCATATTCCTCCGTTCCATTTTTTTTATTAAGGATGGATTTGTTTTGCTTTGTTGCGAAATGGCTCAGTAAGCCGTGCAAATACATCTTTTATCGCAGAAAGAGGGCGAATTTTTATTTCGTTGACTCGTTCTACCATAGATTTTTGAGGAGCGGAATGTGATACAGCTTCTCCTAGTGTAGAATTGGATTTTTCGGAATCACTCATGGCAATCGTAGGGGGAGTCTCAGATCTTTTTATTTCTTCTTTTGATAATTCCAGATCTCTCTTCACAACTTTTACACTCGCTCCATGATTAGACACAGTCGGAACAATTGTAGATTTTTTAGTTTTTTTATAGCCTGGTTTACTTTGGATTCTACGTCGTCTTGCTTCTTCCTTTACGATAACTTGCTTATCGATTTCTTTTTCAACCAACTTTTTTGAAGGTTCATCGAGATGTGATAAGGCTACTCTATATTTTTTATAGGGATCTTTTGGAGGATTTTCCGTCTTGGTTTTCGAGGCGCTTGCAGCTAATGCTATCTTTTCTTTCCCGTATAGTTGAGCTTTTTTTGCTTCTGCAATATTGGGCGCGTTATCTTTGGATGGATCACTTGCTGGACTTGTACTATTTGTTCTAAAATTTACTGATTCCACAAACTAGTCCTGCTTTTTTGTTTTAATCTCGTATTCTTGCTTTTATTATAATTTTTTTAATTGTTCAACTGTGTTTTTCCTGTTCAGGATTTTAGGGTTTGAATCTTTCCGTATCTCTTTATTTGATAAATTTAAAAATTAATCTTTGTATGGGATTTAAATTGATTAAATATATCTATTGTCTGTTTTGGTGTTTTTTAAATTAACTCTTTCTTATTACAAGTAAAGTGTGCTAAAATCTTTGTGTTTTTTTAAAAATTATTTCATTTTAGGATTGTTTTTTGTGGCATCACTTACTTTAGATCAACCTCATGTACAAACGCTAACGCAAAAAGATTTAGAGAAATTTTGGGGAAGTGCAAAAGATCCTCACTCCATACGCAATATCATTGCTCCGATTTTATCAGGATTGAAGGCCGCTCACGAAAGAGGAGAGATTCCTAAAGTGAAATGGAGCCTTTGCGGAAGTTGCGCTGTCAATGAATTCGTAGCCCCCATTTTTCGTAAGGTTCACGATAAAGATTTCAAACTTGTTTGTGTGGTTCCTTTCGATACGAAAGTAGAAACTTTTCATAAGATAAAAGAGATAGTGGGAAACTCTTTAGAGTTTTTACCAAGAAATCAGTTCGATGTTACAAGACCTACCTACAGCATGCAAGATTTAGATCTTTCTTTTAGCGTATGTAGAGTATCTAAACTCCATGATGAAAATGAACTTCCTTTAGAAATTGCTATTGAGCTCATTTCTCGTCCAGATGTTCGTATGCATGTTCTTAACTTAGACTCCGTAGAGGTCACAGGTTCAGAAGTGCTTTCGGAAGATGAGAGTGAAACTTATCAATTGCGCTCTAAAGAGGTAAAAGAAGGTGAGCCTCTAGAGCCTGTATTAGAAGATATTCGCAATCATCTTGTTTCCTCTTCAGCTTCTTTAGAAACATCTTCTGGATATGCTCGAGGGGAGTGGCCCCGCTATATATTTTCTGTTACAGATGGCGCCTTAGAAAAAGATCTAAATACCAATTTATATTTCTTTCTGGGAGCTCAAGGAGTTGGAAATGGTCTTCCTAATCAAATTAGGTTTTGGATTGGGCAAAAGAGGGGGGATATTCCCAATTACGAGTTTTATGCAACCATCAATGCTCTTAATCATTGTGTTTCTCCTGAAGAGAGATCTGACATGCTGCAAAGGCAATTAGAAGAAAATCCTCAAGCAGTAGCTGCTTGGATGGATAAAAAACTCTATATGCTAAAAAGATTGGAAAAACAGATTCCTGCATTGAAACGTATTATTGCTCAATTTGAAGCAACATTTGATGCTAGAAACTTAGTGAGATCCTTGGAGGAACAAGCGCCACTTGTTCTCAAGCAGTTTTTAGAAGGAGAGGATTTAAGACCTTATTTTATCTCTCATCTCAAAACTCTGGTTCAAGACAAAAATCTTGAAGCGCGATCTGAAATGTTAGCAAGGCAAATGGAGGAAAATCTTCCAGCTATAACTGGCTGGCTACAAGAAAATCTTTCCATTCTTAAAAGGCTAGAATATCGAATTCCTATATTGAAAGGGATCATAGAGCAATTTGAGGCAACTTCTGATGCTAGAAGTTTATTGCGTGCATTAGAAGAGAGATCTCCTGCTGCTTTGAAATCACTTGCAGAGGTGCCAAGTGTAAAATCACATTTTATTTTGCAATTTCAATCCCTTGCCGAAGACAAGGCTTTGCAACTAGGAATGCAAGGAACTTGGATCCATTTTCTTCGAAGATGGGCAGAAATTCCTATGAGCGATTTTGCTTTTTTAGAGGGGATTAAACGTTTTGTGCCGCTTTTTGCAGATGCTGTTTTTCTAAAAAAACATCGGGATCAAGCGCATCTTCAATGCGTATTCAATGAAGGAGAAGAACAGTTTTATGTTCCGATTCCACTTTTGAGTCCTATGGAAAGTCAAAAACTTACAGTGATTTCAGAAAAACAAGACATGGCACTTTTGCAGCCCTTGGATGAAAGTTTACAAGCAAACCCACTATCCCATTTTCTTCTACAAGATGAGACCCATTTAGCGAAAATTTCTCAAGAAAAAGCGATTGCTCAAAGTGTTTTAAAATCTGCTAGGGAAGGGGATGTTTCTTCATTTGCAAACAAGTTGCTCTTAAGTCAAATGCTTTCGTTAGAGCAGATCGAAGCTTTGCTTCCTATGGCAAACCTTTCTCCACAACTTGCGCGTAATTTGGTTCGGCAGATTTTTACGATGTACCCCAATGATAAAATCACAGCTTCTTTATCCCAAAAATTGATCCAATTTGTATCTGCTTGTGTTGCCGCAGAAGAAGATAAAAAGCCCTGGCAGGCTTTATATATTTCTCTTGTGCTTTCTTCCTCTTCAGGAGATGACCTGGAAAAATCTCGATTTTTATGGGCTATGGAAAATACATTAGGGGCTTTTTCTTTAGCTCAGTTTCCGAAACTTATTCCAGATCTGAAAACAAGAGCTATCTATTCCGTCAGAAAATATCATATTCTCCATTCGATAGCCTCAGAAAAGGCTTTGGTATCTCTGCGTCAAGCGCTTGAGATACAAGACTTGAAAAAACATCTTCGAGAAATATACCCACAGTTAGAAAAGATGAAAGATCCTTTTCATTTTCAAGAAAACTTTCAAAAGTTTTCTAAAGAAAAGGAAGGGATAAAACAGCTTCAGCTTCTTTCTTTACAAGGGGATTTATTTGGTTATGAAGATCTAATTCCTTTTTATGCAGCTCTATATAAACAAAGCACTCAAGCTATACAAGAGAGAGTCGAATCCTCTTGTCTTAAGGCTTTGGAAAGCTTTTTACCAGATGCTGATATAGATCAAGTTCTAGCCGTATATAGACACGGATTTGTTATGCCATCTGTTGCAAGTGTCATAGAGGGCCATCCTTCTTTAACACTTTCCCAGATGAAGACCTTTATTGGCAATTTACAGGCTTCAGAGAAAAAACAGCATTTAGCTATGTATACATCCCGTCTGCAAAAAATGCCTTTTGAAAAAGCCAAAGACATAATTCCGCACTTATATTCTTTGGGGATGAAACAAGAAGAGTTGGAAACACTTCTTCTTAACCTTTACAAACAGGATGAAAGATTTGTGTCGCTGGTCCTGTCGGATTTTCCTCATTTGATAGAGCCACTTTTGGTGCGACTTAGCGCCCCTCAGGAAAAAATTTGGTTTCATAAATTTTGTATAGCTCTTGGAGAAAATGGAAACTTGCAGGCTAGAGAAAAAGGGTGGAACGCTTTTGCAAATGATTTTGAATCTTTGCCTCTAAGACATGATAAATCTTTAGTTTTAGAGTTAGCTAAACGATATTTAAAAGACGCTAATGATATGGAAAGAAGTGCATTTGCGTTTGTTTGTGCAAGAGCGCGACCAGCAACTGAGATCTGCGCAAATGCATTCCATGAAGCGGTTGGTGCAGATTTCCCTGTCCAGTCTTGGGAATCTTATCCCTGGACGCCTGCTTTAATTCAAAGTACTTGGCATTTGATGAAAGGCAAAACGCAAAAACAAATCGAAGATTTTGTAGCGCTTTCAATAGGAATTATTCCTAAGTCCAAGGAATACAAAAATTTGTGGCAGGAAATAAGCTGTTATTTGAATGAGGCTTCTCGCGGACAGCTTATAGAAAAGATGATTGATGAGCTAAATGCTCTTGGCAAAGCAAAAAAACAAGACGAGATAGCAGCGTATCTTTCCTTTTTAACCACCTTTCGAGACTTTCCTTCTCATTTGACAAGCAGCCTCAATTTATATACAGCATTTTTAAAAGTCTGTTCTGTATATGTGTCATTTAAAGTCAAAGATCGAGATTTTGTGAAAAATCTCTTGATGATTATGCAATTACTAGGAGAGCCTTTCCCGTTTGCTGTTTCTTTAGAAGTGGGTAAAGCGATTAGAGATTGTCGAGTGCAACTGGGATTTGCGATTTTAGAAACTTTACGAGATCTAGGATCCGCATTTCATAAAATTGATATAAATTGGCTTATCGAAGATGTGATCGAGTCGTTAGATGATCCTCAGATAAGAGCCGTTTTGCAAGAAAGTGGAGCGAAACATTCGGAGTTTTCAGCTGTATTTCTAGAACGTTTTATCCCTCATTTGAATGATCGTCTCAATACACAGCAGACCCTTCTCTTAGTGCATGATCTTCTTTTGGGAGTTTCTTCTTTACCGGAACCTGTTTTAAGAGCTTTATCTATGTATGTACAAGAAATGTACGCATGCAATGAATCTTCTATAGAAGTGTTTATGTGTAGCAAGGCACTTATTGCTCTGGCAGCTCGGGAGAACCAAGAGCAAATTATACAAGATCTGGTTGAGAATATTCACAAAAAACGATTAGAGAAGGCTATCTATAACAGCTCTCATCGAGAGGTTGTTTTAGAGCTCTCTGCAATTCATCCTTTTCTTTTGATGAACAAAAGTATGTTGCAAAGCGTTCAACAGATGCTATTTCTCATTACTGAATATTCATTAGCTCAGATAATTGAGAATTTTACGTTTCTTGAGTTGTTTAAAGATAAGAGCGTAGCTTCTGCTGAGATGTCGCTCTTTGTGGTGTATCTTATACATGCATATATGGGACAATCTCGAAGTCAATATCGAGCTATGCCAATAGAGGAGCTTACCTATCATTTAAGGGAAATATCTCATCTTCCTCTTTCTCGGACTAGTTGTTATGAAAAGCTTCATGCGCTTGCCGATAGCTTTCTTGCGCAATGTGATAGGGATTTCTATATTACACCATCCACAACTGCAATAACTGAAACATCTAAATGGTCGCATACACTAGCAGATGCGAACTTGTCTCAACTAAGTAGAGAACTCATCAAATTATTTTTAAGTCGTAGGCAAGAAGAAGATTTAGAGAAAATAAAACAGCTTATTCTAGGAATTCATGTTGATAGAATGGAATTATTTCAATACATCAATCCTTCAGACCTTTTTGCTGATGTAGATGCATATTGCCTGTATTTAGAAAATGTTGTCTCTTTGGAAAAGCCCGAAAAACTATTTGCGTCTGCCTACTTAGTGACTATGTTGAAAAAAATGGTCGATGTCTCAGAGTCTGATACGGCGCATTTTATCAATCGAATCTTAGAAGCTTCTTCTAAGCTTTGCATCAGGGGGAAGGAGAGCTTTACAGGGTTTTGTTTGAGTATGGGGGCTTTACAGATCCTATCTGACAGCCGCTTTTTTGATCTCATGGATCCAAAATTTAAGCCGAAAATTATTCCTTTATTAGAATTTGCCTATAACTGCGATTGGGAAGGAAAGCGGGTGATTCATTTTCTAGAAAGGTTAGAGGCCGTAACTGCTATTAGTCCTAAATCTATAACAGACGAATGGATCAGGAAATCTTTTAACAAGGCTTATGCGAATATTAAAACTATGCAAGTGGATTCCGAAGTCGTTGAGGCTGTGACGTATCTGGCGCGCGTAATTCCTAGGATTCTATTGGTGCAAAATACTCCGAAATTTACTAAAGAGATGAATGAGCTGCTTATGAAGCTATTGATAGAGGTTAAAAGGGTATCCCCTAGTGCGCTAGATCTAATCCTAGAGCAGATAGTTCGCTCTCTTCCTTCTAGAGATATCAAAGCAGAGTTTCGCCAATATTGTATGAGGAACAGCTCTTCTTAAAAGAAGGAAATAGGCTAGGTTTTTGGGTTTTGTAAAAGAGTTCTGTAATTCTTGAGAAAAAGAGTGACAAATCAAAGAGGATTTTTTACTATGAGACTAAGGATAGAATGTTTTGCCATCCTGTGTTTTTCAAGGTAAGGAGAATTTTATGAAATGTTGTAAAGTAACAGCAGCGATTTCTTTGGCTTTAGTCGTGATCGGAGCATTGAATTGGGGCCTTTGGGGCTTTTTTCAATTTGACTTAGTGGCCTGGTTGTGTGGCGGCAATACCTCTATGCTTAGCCGTTTTGTGTATGGACTCGTTGGGGTTGCGGGTGTATTAAGTATTCGAGTGCTTCTGTGCTGTAAAAAGTGCGCATGCCCTTGCCATAAAGAATCTTGCGATAAAGACGGTAAAGGAAAAGGCTGCGGTAGCTGCAGATAGAAATTTCAAGCGCAGATGGGTCCATTTGCGCTTTTTTACGTTAAAAAAGATGTTGGTTCATGAAAAGATGTTCGGTTCATCACGAATCTGTTCTTCCCAGTTCTTCGAAAAAAGTTTGGCAGTGGCTTCTTTGTCCCGCTTCTTTTGAAAGGACCCTTCCACCTTGGATGGCAGGTTCTGCGCAAGGGCAGGAAGAAAGAATTGATCGCTTTTCTTTGATAGTACCCTGGGGTCTTTTTTCTATACCCATTCGATGTAAGATGGATGTTCCTTCTTCTGAAGAGGGCCTTACGGCCACTTTGGAAAAAGGACTTTTTCGATATGGCAAGTATTCTTGCAAGGTTATTTCAACAGGACCTCAGAGCTCTTTATTACGAGAAGAGTTCGTCTTTAAACTTCCCTTTTTTTTATCTCGAAAAAAGATGGAAAAGAAATTAAAAAGTCTATTTTCTTATCGCCATATAGCTGCTGAGCGGGATTTAGAACTCTATCAAAAATATGTTTTCCCAGCTCCTTTACGCATTTTAATCAGTGGGTCCTCTGGATTGGTCGGAACCTCTTTAGGGCAATTTTTACGAGCAGCTGGCCATGAGCTGGTGCATCTGACTCGGGAACAATCGTCTCATCATCATAGTATATCCTTGAATGCGAAAGACGGATCCGTCCCCTTAGAGGATTTGGAAGGATTTGATGCGGTGATCCATTTGGCAGGGGAGAATTTGGCTAAAGGATTATGGACTTCTTCTAAAAAAAGAAGGATTTTAGAAAGTAGGAAAATGGGGACCGAACATCTGGTTTCTTTGCTAGGTCAACTTATTTCCCCTCCGAAAATTTTCATTTCGGCCTCTGCCGTCGGATATTATGGGGATTCAGATTTACCTCTTACAGAAAAGAGTCCTGCTGGGACTACTTTTCTATCTCATGTATGTCAAGCTTGGGAAGCCGCCTCAAAGCCTTTAGAAAAAATAGGGGTTCGCGTTGTGCGTGCAAGATTTGGACTTATCCTTTCCTCCAGAGGTGGGATTTTACGTGCTATTTTGCCTGTATTTCGTTTGGGCTGTGGCGCTAGGATCGGAAATGGACAGCAAAAAATGCCGTGGGTGTCTTTAGAAGATGTGATCGGGTCTTTGTACCATATTTTAGCAAGCGAACCGATCAGCGGTCCAGTCAATGTGGTGTCTCCAAACCCTGTTAGTCAGGAGATTTTTGCAAAGACATTGGCCAAAGCCTTGCATAAACCTTGCTGCATCACTATTCCTAGATGTTTTTTCTTTGGAGAAAAGGCTCAAGAGCTTCTTTTTGATTCAAAAGAAGTGGCCCCTTCCATGCTATTGCAGTCCGGGTATGTTTTTATCTATCCCGAACTGCAAGACGCACTTTTAAGCAGCCTTCCAAGCTTATAGTTACTTTAAAAGTAGATCTTCTAACTTTTGAGTGGCCGTATGACAAGATTCGATCTTAGCTTGATCGACCCATAAAGAGCTGGATGCCGGCGCCACATGGGAAGGGGGTAGCAAGCAATCTATGGTACGCAAAAATTCATGAACGGACTTGGGGAGTCTTCCTCCAATTTCTGCGGCTACTTTTTCCATATCGGGGCCAAATTTCAATAAGGCGCTTTTAGTTTTTTGCGAGGATTTCACAGCCTCTTCTCCCATTCCTTCTTTAATAAGAACGAGAAACTCGCCTACGTCTGCCTTAATTTGGTGTTCTAAGTCAATGAGCCTTTGTTTATTTAGCTTAATTTCTTTAGAACTGCGACGTGGGTGGTATTTTTTCATTCTTCGAAGATTTAATGTCATAATAATCCTCATGTTACTTGATTTGTTTTATTTTTATTATAGTTTATTTTTTAATTTTTTAACAAAAAAACAAATTAACTTAGCTTGGAATGTGTGTGTAAGTCTTTTGTTTTTAGTTTGAAGCGTGTTTAAAACAATTATTTTTACGTGATATTAATTGGTTTTATAATTTAATTTATTAGTTTAATTTGGTATTAAAAGTTAATTAAGTGTCGGTTTTTGGCGGGTGATAGTTTCGGGTGTGTTGTTTTAGAAATTCTTATTCGGCCTATCCTTATAGGATTTGTTTATAGGACGGGGCCAAGCACTAATGTCATCTATTATATTTAGTGGTTTTTATTGTTAATTGTATTTTGTTTTTGTTGTAAGTTTTTAATTTTGTTTTTTATCTCATTTAAAGTGATATTATTAATTAAATAAAATTATTTACTTGCGTAATTAAATTATTTGTTTATATGATAAGTCCATAGGGCGTGAATTAGGGGGAAGTATGGCAGAGCTGAATATCAAACCGTGGTTTTCAATATGGATAAAGCCAAAACAAACTGTACGTGCGATTATTGACTTCAATGTTCGATACCGTTTTTTTATTTTATCGGTTCTTTACGGGCTTCCTACTGTGTTGCAGACTGCGCAAAACTTATCGTTAAGTAGTGTGCTTTCTATGCCAGCTATTTTGATTGGTTGTGTCATTTTATCTCCGATCCTAGGCGCTATAGGACTATTATTATGTACCTTGTTTTTAACATGGACGGGGAGATGGATTGGAGGACGAGCCTCTTTTTTAGAAATGCGTTGCGCCGTTTCTTGGACCAATGCAACAAATATAGTTACCGTGTTGATATGGGCGGCTTTGATTGGGCGATTTAAAGAGATCCTTTTCTTCGAAGGCTTTGTAAACATGCCTATGACGACGATGGATTCGGCTTGGCTTACAGCGTGTTTTTTCATTCAGTTGGTTGTAGCGATTTGGTCTTTTATTCTGCTTATGTACGCTATAAGTGAAGTTCATCGATTTTCTGTTTGGAAGTCACTACTTAATATTGCTATGGCTTTCGTGGTAGGAGTGGGCATTTCCTGGATTGTTGCTTTTATACTGGAACGGGTTGCCGATTTAAGAGTTTAGTTTGATCATTTATAAAATTAAGAATATTTTGAGGGGTAGTTATGAAAAAGTGGAGTCACAAGATCTTAAGGATTTGTCTTTTTGGAGGATGCTTAGTAATAGCGAGCCCTCTCGGATTTTCTGCAGATGCTAAAAAAAGTACTAACTTAAGTGACAATTGGCACAAGGTAAATTCTGCGCAAGGGAAGTGTACTGTGAGTTTTCCCACTAGTGCAGAGCATGTTTCTGAAAAGATGAAAATCGACGAGGAAGGAACAGAGCTGCAATACGATGCTTACGTTTCTGCTAGCGGAGCTGACACTGTATTTATGTTTCTAGTGGCTCAGTATCCAGAATTTGTCGATGAAGACTTTGCTCAAATGACTCTGGAAGCTTTTTTAAATGGGGTTCTTTCTAGTAATGCGTCTGAAGCTCAGCTGCTTTTTGCTGATCTCGTATTAGTTCAAGGGCATGAAGGTCTAGACTTTTTTATTCGTACAGGCCCAAACTATTTCAAAGGAAGAGCTTTAATGGTAAAAAGCCAGCTATATCTCTTAGCTATGGAATGTAAGGTTTCTGATTATGATGAAAAGCATTACGATGCCTTCGTCAATTCTTTTCTCTTAAAACACTAAGAGATTTCAAGAAAAGGGAGCTGTAAGGCTCCCTTTTGTTTAAAAAGTAAGTGTAGCGTAAGCCCTTCCGTAGCCAGCTCCATTAAAGTCGTAATATTTTTTGTGATGATTATGACTGGTGCTGACTTGAACCCAACCTCCAAAATTCCAACCTCCTCCCAGTCCAAGTTCTAATCGGTTTTTAACGATAAAGGAAAGGTCTAGTTCTAATACGGTTGAGTAAACTTTGAAGATCCCATTGTCGTAATCTCCGATGCCTCCATGGATTTTTCTTGGGAATCGATAGGGGCCTCCTAAAGAAGTTGCCACAAGAGATGTCACAAAATATTTGGCAAAGTGGTAGTTGAGGGAAGCGTCGATAGGAAATACAGCCGTTACATCCCAATTAGGAGAGAATTTCCAATCAATTCCCAATATGGGAAGAACGTATCCATTGCGCGCTCCATAATAAGCGAAAAATCCTAGGTTCACACCCAAGTTGTCTGTTTGTTGGTAGCGACCCCATAGCATGTTATAGTATATGGCCGTCTGTCCAAAATTGAAGTTAGTTGCATCAACCGCAACTCCGCCATTTAGAACCCAACGCCATTTATTGATAGAGTGGGAGATCCAAGTTACGGATCCGATTCCATAAGTATACTGGTTTTTTGTGAAGTTGGGATTGCCATGCCAGCCTAAATCGACGTAATTGGCGCCGACTTGCCACGTAAGGGAGTTTTCCTTATTTAAGAAATGGCTGAAATATACCGAAGCGTTGCCTTCTCCATAGTGAGTCTTGGTTCCAAAGGCGTTGCCCGTTGTGACCTTAGCAGGTCCTACCTTGCCAAAATCTGCTTCAAAATGGAAAACACTCTTTTGTCGAACGAACATATCTGGATTTAAAAAGGTATAGTCACTTGCCCATAAAGAAGTGCTTAAACAAATCAGAGCACATGTCGTTTTGCAGCGCATCAAAGAAACCCTCTTTTAAAGATGAATTGAGCTCTTTAATACTACTCTTTAGGTTAAAAAGAAAACGTTTTTTTACCGCCACACATGCGCAGTAGCTCGGCTTCTTGAAGAGAAGAATCAAGTTTTTCTATTTTAGCGAAAGTTCTATCTTCTTCCATGTGTTTTTGTACGCGAAGATGCAAATGTGCGAGGCAAGCTACTTGAGGAAAGTGTGTGATGCAAAGGACTTGACGGTGAAGAGAAAGTTCTTTTAATTGTTCTCCAATGAGTCGAGCCGTTTCTCCTCCCACTCCTGCATCGATCTCATCAAAAATAAGGGTCGGAGTGCGGTTTTTTTCTGCTAAGGCAAGTTTTACAGCAAGTAGTAGACGTGAAAGTTCTCCGCCTGAAGAGCTTTCTTTGACCAGCGTTGCTCCTTCTCCCACATTTGCCGTTAGCAAGAAATCAATCCTGTCTTCTCCCGTAAGAGTTCTAGCCTGTTTTTCGACTTGAATTTGCAGGGTAGCCCCTTGCATATTCAAAGACTGAATGGTTTGTGTTAGTTGCGTCTCTAAGAGTTTTGCCGATTGAGATCTTTGCAAAGAAATCTCTCTTGCTAAAGTCGAAAGCTTTTGTTCAAGCTCTAAAATTGTGCTTTCGATTTCTTCTTTTTTTTCTTCTAATCGATCAAACGCTTCGATTTTTTTCTGAAGTTCTTTTTTGTACCGATCCCACTCTTCTACGGAAGATCCATATTTGCGCTTCATTTGATCGATGGTTGCAAGTTTTTGATCTAGGAGCTCTTTTCTTTTGGGATCCGGATCTACCTCAGAAAGGGCGCTTTGTAGCAGATTCAACGTTTCTTGTAAGGATATGGATGCACTATCTAGTAAAGAGATCGCTTCTTCAAAAGCTTTATGATGAGAGGCAAAAGGTTTACAAAGAGATTTGGCTTGAGAGACTTTACTAAGTAAAGAAGTGGGGGTTTGGCTGATAAGATCAAATAAGCTATCTATCCGAAGGGAGATTTCTTCCGCTTGATTCATCGCAAGATACTCTTGAAAGATCGCCTCTTCTTCTCCTTCTTTTAGATCGATGAGATTCAGCTCCTCTAATTGAGATAGGCAAAAAGAAAGTTCCCGTTCTTTTTGCAGCTCGCAAGCTAAAAGTTGCTCTTTTTCTTTGAGTAGTTCTTTGTTTTTTTGAACCAGAGTCGAGAAAGTTTGTGTTTGTTTTCCAAGCGATGCAAAATCATCTAAGATCTGTCGTTGTAGGTCGCTATGGCGCAGCTCATCAAAGGCGTGCTGTCCTACGATCTGTACGCAATAGGATCCCACTTTTTGTAAGAAGGATAAGGACACCCAGCGCTCATTAATCCAGCTTTTGCTTTTCCCTTCTGTAGAGATTTCTCGAGACAGTATTAAAGAGTCGTCTAAAGGGATTCCAGCTTCTTCTAACAAAAGCTTTAGCTCTTGAGGAAAGGAAAATTCAAAACGTGCTTGAATGACGCCTTTGCTTTCCCCTCTTCGGATGAATGAGGTGTCTAATTTTTGTCCGAGTAGGAGTCTTAGGCCGTGGAGGATTGCGGTTTTTCCAGATCCTGTTTCTCCTGTAATGACATTAAGTCCTGATGTCCACTCAATCTGGCAGGATTCCATGAGGATCAGGTTTTGAATGAAAAGATCTTTAAGCATTCAGCACTTCTTGCGTCGTTTTAAAGTGTGTCTTACAAAGAGAGGGTAAAATATCAGGTCCATGTTTGGCAAGGATCTTTTTGCCAGCTGTAATGACAAGAGAGGATGCTCCTTTAGGAAGCTCTACTTGAAAACGTTCCCCAAGCTCTGCTAAGCCCTCTAAAAAAGCTGCTCTTGCAAGGATGGATGCTGCTGCAACTACAGGGTCTTCTTCCCCGCGGTGCCTTTGCGTAAGATCGATCGTAAGTTTTTTTTGCTCTAAAAAACTTAGCACGAGCTTTTCATCAGCAAATTGATCCAAAATGGCTTTTTTGCATTCTGTTTTAGTAGAGAGTTCTTCTAAAACCGTCGTATGCGCCCAAGCGAGCATTCGGTTGAGGTTGTGGAATTTACTGTATAATCTATTGTATGTTTCTGGAAGTAGGCGAAGGACCTTGTAAGCGTACTTGGCTTTCAACTTGCCGCTGAGTGCGATCACAGCGCTATCTGTCATTCTCTTACTGTCTCGTACGCCAAGTTTTAACAGATCGTTCACATCCCCTTCCTTAGCGTAGAATCCTGCGATGCAAAGAGGGCCAAAGAAATCTCCTTTTCCCGCTTCGTCAAGGCCTATACGTGCGCTCATATCCATTCCTACTTCAGGGTGCGAGTATGATAGGTTGTTTAAGATCTCTGGTTCTAAATAGTACCTAATAAATTCTTCTTTACCTTTGCCTTGTACCGTGAGTTTCCCAGATAAGTATAAGTTGCAGGAGATTCCCTGTTTTTTAGCGCTAAAACAAGCGTAAGGAGCGTCGGATAGAATAAAGCCTTGGCCTAGAAGATCGTCTTTTAGTTTTTCTTTTAAAGAAAGATCAATCGTAGTGGTGAAGCAAGCAGGAGATGACATGATTTTTACTTAAGTTTTTCTTCTTACTATGGGACTACAGAGGGAAAAAGACAAGAATTATCAAAGATCCCAAGAACTTGGGATCTTTGATTTTTTAGTGGAGATTAGCTGGCTTTAGGTTCCAAAACCACCTAATGGTGCGTTATATCGCATGTTTTCTTGAATCAATAGTACAGCTCCAGTGATTAGCGCGGGTACTACTACCATAGCTGTGTTTGTTGCAATTTCTGCCCACGTTCTTCGGTGCTGGGGTGCAATATTTCCAATTTCTCTGTTCAGTCTTTCAAGCTGCGTTTGTATTGTTTGAAATTTAGGTTGGAGTCTTGCAAATCGCAATTGTTGTTCATTTAGTTTTTGAAGCAGTTCTTCAGGTGCAGCTCCAGGTTCAGGAAGCGCAGCTTGTAGTTCTTGGAAATCTGCTTCAAGAGTTTCGATGTCTGCTGCTATCATTCGAAGGTTTCCTCGTTTCAGAGCTGTAGATATGTCTCCATTTTCTGGTCGTTGATTAAGTCGAGTTAGCAATTCTAATTGTTGAGCTTTTAATGTCGGAAGTTGGGTTCGAAGTTGGGTTCTTGGAGTTTGTAGAATCTGTATTTGCGCATCACGATGTTGTTGTTGTAGAGTTGTAATTTGTTGTTGTAGTTGCGGAACCATCGCTTGAAAGGCTTGAGCTTCATCTAATTGGTTTTGAAGCGCGGTTAATTGATTTTGAAGCGCAGCTCCTTGATCATCTTCTCCATCATTTCCACCTAGATAGAGCTCTTCTTGTAACTCCTGAACTTGATCTTCGAGGCCTGCAATATTTGCACCTTGTTGTTCAGCTAGCTCCAGCTGTTGCTGCACATGGTCAATTTGAGCTGCCAATGGTGCATTTAGTGGAACTGGGGGCAGATTTAGTGTTACGTGTTTTTTGGGACGTTGGCGGCGTTCAGGAGAGCTTACGTTCCCCAGGGCGTCTAATGCTGCAATTGCAGTCCTTTTAGCCCGGCGGTCATTGCCACCAACTCCTACTTGCATTTCAACGCCTTGTGGCGATCCAAATGAGGTTCTTGATCCTGTTGAGTTTCTTGTTGTACGCTGCATGATTTGTTCCTTGTTTTATTTTTTTTTATAAAAATTTGTTTTTGGTAAGTTTGTTTTAGAGCTCAGCTCTTGTAAAGTAAAAATTAAATTATACGGTAAGTTGAATTTTAATTCAATTAATAGTTTTAATGTTGTGTTTGTTTTTGTTTTATAAAATAGCACTGTTTTTATTAGTTGTAAATTCTTAATGATTAGTTGGAAGAGGTGGTAATTTTGGATGCGACGGGGAGTTTCGCAAGTAATTGGCTGTAAGCTGGATGAGTCGATCTTGCTCTGTGAGTAATGTGATGAATTTGATGGGTTTTTTAAGTTGTTATATGTTGGTTTTTTAGGTGTTTAAGAGTTTGAATAATTAATTGAAAAAATATGTGGGAATGTATGAAGAAATTAAGAAACAAGGGCCTCTGATTGAGAGGCCCTTATGATTTTTTTTCCTAAAGTAGGAAAAGGTGGGCTTATGTTTTAATTTTTGCGTTAAAAGCGTTGTCAAATAGAGTTCCAGTCTC
Source organism: Rhabdochlamydiaceae bacterium (assembly GCA_019745395.1). GTDB lineage: Bacteria > Chlamydiota > Chlamydiia > Chlamydiales > Rhabdochlamydiaceae > CAIJXB01. The sequence continues at coordinate 17,606 of JAIETG010000036.1, forward strand.
AATCTCTTTACATGCATCAATGTATGGCTTGATCTCTTGTTGTTGTTCCAGAGAAAGAGTTGCCGAGGCGGCTTCTAATGACAGACGCATCTTCCCGTAAATTGCTTGACGCAGGATCGGGGTATCTTCTTCTGTTAATTTGAAGTCGCTATAAAGGTCTGCGGTACTCTTGTTTTTGCGGGCTGTATTTAGTGCATTCTGAATCCAGGTATATATGCTGTCGACTGCAGAGTCTGCAGGAAATCGACGATTAGGTAGCGTTGATTTATTCGTTACCGAGTTAGTGATGAATTCAGGGCGAACCTCAATATCGTTGCCTTTTTTGCCATTCGTTATATCTGCAATTATTTTTTCAATAACGTAAAAGGTTATATCTTTGAATGATTCTGAGATGGCTATATCGTCTATTGATTTTGAGTTGCCGCGTTCACTTATTTCCTGAATAGTCTGTCTAATAGCTAAGTGTCTGGCTGAATTTTGAAGGTTTTGCATAAATTGCGCATAAGAAACAACAGGAGCCTTGGTAGGCACAGCTGTTGGTAATCTGGAGTTTTGTGTATTAGAAATAGTTGGTTTTTTTGCTGGCTTTCTGAGAAGGTTTCTTGGATAGAAGAGTGCGTTGCTTGAAAAGTTGGAAACTCGATCAGATGTTGCTATATGATTCTTTATTGCTTTTAGGGGTAGTAAAGATTGATCTAATAGAGTAGGACTGCATGTGTCAACAGCTGCGGTTGTGTTAACAGAGGCTTTCTTCGAGGTCAAAAGAGTGAGTAAGTCGACACAGTTCTTTTTCCCATTTGGGGAAAAGGTACATGCCCAGATGTTTGAATCTGTGGCGCCTAGACCTGTCTTCTGGCTGTTTAGATGTGAGAGAGGATGTGTTAATTGCTTGGAACCAGATCCTGAAAGTTTTAATGAGAGTAGGATAGGTATTCCAGCTAATATTGTATTGGGTATTGAAAATAAGTTAACACATGTTTTTTCTCCGTTTTGGTAAGGTTGACATATCCATAAAGGAGAATCTGTTTTCCCTAAAGCAGGTGTTGTGATGGTATTTACACCGGCAGGTTGAGTGGGACCTGTAGTTGGGCCCTGAGATGGACTTGAGGTTGGTTCCTGAGATGGAATAATTGATGGAGTGTCAGTTTGAGGAGCAATTGGAGTTGCTTGTCCTAATAATTTTTGTAATAAACTAGGATCATAATAAGCCCATGCAGCCCCTGCTAGCGCAGTAAGTGATACTCCTAATGCAATGGCAATTTGCGTTTTGTTGTAGGACGTTTTTTTTTCATCTTCTTCTGATCTGGATGTTGAAGTGTGTGTATCGGCTAGAAGAAGCTCATTTACAATTGCGTATTGGCTGGGAAGATTAGGACCAATTAAAAAATTTATTTCGTACATGAGTTTCTCCTTAGAAAAACTTAATTGTACCACAACTAATTAAATTCCTCAATTTGTCTAAATTTTTTTATTTTTCATGTTTTTGTTATTTTCTATTTTCTTTAATTTTCCTTATTAGATTTTCTGCGAATAATGGTTTTGATTTTATGCAAGCTTCTTTAAATGGTTCTAATTTCATTGCTTCTTCTTGAGAAAGCTTCTCTTGAGCGATACTTAATAAACGATGCATTCTGCTATAAATCGCTTCAGCTAATATTTCAGCATCAGCTTCTTTCCATTTGAAATCAGCGTAATCAGCAGCTTTAGGTCCATTGCGGGCTTCCTTAAGCCAGTTTTCAACCCAATTGTATAGCGAATCAGCTATAGGTGTTGAAAATGAATACCAAGTAGGTTGTTCTTTTGCTGCATTGATGATCGATTCAGCTGTTTCTGTAATGGGTGTTTTTCCTTCAATGCTGTCGACTATTTTTTTTATTGTTTCGATGGTTTTTTCTTGAAGCCTAAGATTAATTTCATTTGTTCTAATTTTTTCAATGGTTTCTTTAATCACAAGATGACTAGCTTTTTGTTGAAGAGGTGCTAGGAATTGGGCCATAGGGGTGGGTGGGGTTGGTTCAGGCGTAGTTTCTTTGGTAGTTGTAAGAGTGTCTGTTTCTGTTGTTTTACGGGTGTTTTTGAGAGCGTGTGCTAAAAGTGAGCTTCTGTTTATAGGATTAGCAACGCTCGATACTACAGGAAGAGCTTGTGTAAGAGCTGCTTGTTGCTCACCTGTTAATAGTGGGTTAGTGTTTAGCGTTTCAAGAATACTCGATACTACAGGCAGAGCTTTTGCAACAGCTACTCGCTGCTCACCAGTTAAGAGGGCGTTAGTGTTTAGCGTTTCAAGAATGCTTGATACTACAGGTAGAGCTTTTGCAACAGCTACTCGCTGCTCACCTGTTAAGAGAGGGTTAGTGTTTACCGTTTCAAGAATGCTTGATACTACAGGAAGAGCTTTTGTAAGAGCTGCTTGTTGCTCGCCAGTTAAGAGGGCGTTAGTTTTAAAGGTTTCAAGCAAGCTTGATACTACAGGCAGAGCTTTTGCAACAGCTACTCGCTGCTCACCTGTTAATAGTGGGTTAGTTTTAAAGGTTTCAAGTAAGCTTGATACTACAGGCAGAGCTTTTGTAAGAGCTGCTCGCTGCTCACCAGTTAAGAGGGCGTTAGTGTTTAGCGTTTCAAGAATGCTTGATACTACAGGCAGAGCTT
>JAIETG010000028.1 GCA_019745395.1 Rhabdochlamydiaceae bacterium
AGTTGGTTAAACTCAGGCAGATATCATTCAGCTTCAACGAGTTCTTTTCATCATATTAAATTTTGTCCTGTACAGAGCGTTTCGATATAAGAACCTCTATCAGAGAGACGTTCTCTAACTAGTGGATCTAATACTTTTGGGTGCGCAACATTTTCATGGGTTAATCTAACGTCTTTCTTAAAACATTTAGGAGCTACTGTTACGCTATCTGCTGCAGGTGTTGAATAAGAATAATTACTCGAGATTAGGTTGTTTATTTGTACGTTCGGAGCTGTGATAGGCGCTGTTATGCGTAAGTAGTCTGCGAAATTTCCGCCGAATTTAGAAAGCATGGTGCCATTTGCGCCTTTTTCTAGTAAATTTTGTGTTGCATAGGCGTTCCCATGTATGGCTGATATAAGTAGAGGGGATAGTCCATCTTTGTCTTGAGCATCAATGTGAGATCCGGCTTCAAGTAGTGTATTTATCCAATTAATCTTTCCTTTTTCAGCGGCATAATGTAGTGGATTCATGCCATTTTTAAACATGGGTGTGTTGATGTAAGAGAGGCAAGATTTGAGTGTTTCTGTGAGGGCTGAAATTTTTGCTTGAGAGTCTATTGCGCTAGCAAATGCATCTCGACAAGCGGATATTTCTAATGGTTTAATCATAAATAATCTCCTTTAATTGTGTTTTTTTTGCTATTTTATTGGTTTGTTTGTATTTGGTCAATTAAAGCGATTGTTTTATTTTTGTGCGTGTTTTTTTTGTTAATTAAATTAATTAATTGCTGTTTGGGGGTTTTTTAAAGAGCTGGTTGATGCTGCTTTATTGGATGATTGCACGGATCTCATTGAGAACTTTTTCGTGTATATCCCAGGATAGCCCATCTACAGATAGCGCAGGTTTTCCTAAAACGCCATCGCAGCAATCGGCATCTATCATGTTTTTTAGCATAAGAAACTGCTCCTCATTGGATGCGTATACTTGATCTAAGCTGCGACTGTTTTTTTCTTGTTCGTTCATAGTGCACCACAAAGCTCCGGCTAAAGCATATCCTCCCCAATTAGACACTCCAGTTACAATCAAATGATCTGCTGGAATGATGCAGGCGATGAGTTCTCCTTTAGAGATGTATTGTTTTACTTCGCTTTGTTTGCCTCCCATTCCTATTTCGTTTCCTCCGTCTCCAACAGCAATAGTTGTAATGTGCATTTCTGGATGAGCCTGAGCGTATAGGAAAAGATCATCTAAGGGGGCAGTTTTTTGTGTAATATCAAGAGCTCTCATGGTTCGATAGCTTCCGTCTGCAGATCTGCCGACACGCTCGATGGAGACCACGCAATCAACAGTTGATAAAAGGTGAGAAACGTATGGATCTCTATCTTCTATGTTGTCAGGAAATATACTCACGGTAAATTGGTCGGGATGTATTTTGTCCTGAATGGCTCTATAGCATGCTGTTATCGCGTGAAGGCAATAGATGTCTGTTACCAGTGTCACTTTTTTACCTCGAGCCATAAGAGCTTCGGCTAGAAACATACTTCCGAGGGGGCCATCTGTTTCTGGTTGCTGAGCAGATGGAATAAAAAAACCTGTTAGTATGGCAATGTGATTGGATTTTTCAAGGCGTTGAGTCGCGTCAAAAAGAGCTTGAGTGTAGAAGTTGCTCACTCCACGGTTTCCCGGGTCTTGTTGAATCACTTTTTCGACCTGAGAAATTTTCTCAATGATCAGTTCTGAATGTGAGCTTTGGAGCTGAGTGAAAAGGCAGAGTAATAGGATTGAGTATACAGCGTATTTTTTGGAAAGTAGCATTGTGAGTTCTCCTTAGCTTTGCTTCTGTTGGTGAGCAAGTTATGCCTGTGTGAGATATATATTCAAGTTCATTATTCCAGGAGATTTCTGTAGTCTTTTTCAAGCGCTAAATTGATACTATCATTAAATGAAGCGTTAGCGTAATATACTAGTTTTTTGGAAAAGCTATTTTCATAAAAACAGATTCCAGCAACCAATAAACGATTATAGGAAAACGACCTTTACTATTGAGGTCTGCTGATGCTTGGAAAAATTACCGGATTTTTTCTGTATATTTTATAAGGATTAAAGTTGGAAAATAACAAATGTTTTATGTGTGGATTTTTTTTTCTGATCGGATTAACTGGTGTAAGCAACATTTTCCCTCGTTGAATAAGCTCTGTAAAAATTGTCGTAGCTCCACTTAGAACCGGAAGGTTGCAGGGGGAATTGGAGGAGAATATCTATTTTTCAGATTGGATCTTGATTGAGCCAAATTTAGAAGAACCCTATCCTTTAGATATGAAAGAATTTGATGATCGTTCTACATCTGTGGACACTCAATGAGTGCTTAATGAGTTTATAAGGCTGCAATACCGATGGACCAACAGGGGCCAGAATAGTCTGAATTATTGGGGGATGTGTCAAAATAAAAGACATTAAAAAATATCGAATTGTCATCTCCATTGGTGAGGTCTGGTGCCTGATAATAATCTGCATTAACTGTTATTGCAATTGTTCCTACGCGACTGCCAGTTGCATTTTCAAAGGCTTCGTAAGTAATGGTGAATGTTTGATATTCTCCTAGCGTTATGTTGTTGATCCACTGTCTTCCAGGAGGGTTTGTTGCTGTTTCAGCTGGAAGTACGCATTGGCAACGCTTGGGATTGTTAATTGAGGAGGCGCATACAGATTCGCAGCTAGACCCTCTGCATTCTGTACAAGAAGGTCCTCTTGAAGATGGTTCTGCTGTCATTCCTAAAAAATAAAAAGTGCAAAATTCGGTCCCGTTAACAAGAGGATACGTGATTGCAGAGTTAGCAATAGCTGAGCTGTTAAATAACGTTATTGCCGCAGTCACATAAATCATTAACCATTTCATGAAATTCTCCTAAAATTAAGGGTTCCCAAATTTAACTATTGCTGAAAAGTACATTTGAAAATATTTTTAGTCAATATTTCGAAAATTATTTTTGTGAGACTTTTATGAAAACTAAGCTGGGCTGTTTGTTTTGGATCCCGGGTTGCTTTTTAGTGGCAGAACCTACACAGCATTCTTCTGTAGATCTTTGTCATTCTATGAAATATTCTGTAGATGCTTCTTTTACCTACTGGTATGCTAAAGAAGATGGTCTTGCTGCTGCTAGAAGCGCTTTAATAGATCCTGGTGCCATGATAAGACCTTTAGAAAATGGAGAGGTTTTTCGGCAGTCTTTCAGCTACGCCCCAGGTTTTCAAGTAGGATTGGGGATAGAGTCTTCTAATAGATGGCAGTTGCATGGTGAGTATACTTACTATAGATCCACAAATACAACAAGTAGATCGGCTCCCGTTGACTGGATCAATTCCTCTCTTGGCGTATGGGAGATGAGTAACTGGTTTTTGCAATCTACTGTTTTGCGAGGAAATCCTCTTACAGGTACGCATCTATTTTCTAGATGGAATTTAGGAATGGACCTTGGAGATTTGATTGTCAGTCGTCCTTTTATTTCTCGTGCAGATGACAAGCAGGTCCGAGGCGGGGAGTTTTCTCCTTTTGGAGGTTTAAGAACTGTGTGGATTCGTCAGAAAATGGATCTTCAACTTACACAAGATTCTATATCTGTCGGGGGCTCTAATTTTTTACCCACTCAACCTGTAGAGTCTAACAATAACTCTAATTCCTGGAATATCGGCCCAAGATTTGGAGCCGAAGGGAAGTATTTTTTTCCTTATGGGCTAAGCGTCCAAGGGATGTTAGGGGCAAGTCTTTTATACACTAAATTCACCACTCTTGAGCATGAGGAATTTTCGTCCTCTAGGCTGCTTTCCTCAAATCCTATTCGAGCAAATATGAATGGATACAACTGTGTTCGTCCCGTATTAGACACAAGCCTTGGAATCGGTTGGGGAACAAATCGTTGTAAAAAATGGAACTGCAATCTTTCTATAGATTATGATTTTTCTTATTTTTGGGGACAGAACATGATGGTTGTTATGCTAGATCAATTCAATAATGTAGGAAGCTCTGGTGATAACGATCTGTACTTTCAAGGGGTTACTGCTAATCTTGCTTTTTCTTTTTAATCCAGGAAAGGGGGATTTTTGTTGTTTAGAGGGAATGTGTTTTCATGATAGTAATTTTCAAAAAGGGATATTAGGGTTCATATGATTAAAGCAGTTAAACGCCTTTCTTTTTTAGATCGCTATCTAAGTCTTTGGATTTTTCTTGCTATGTTATTTGGTGTTATCGGTGGACATCTATATCCAAATATTCAGATCCTTGTTAACAAGTTTCAGTTTGGTACGACGAATATTCTCATAGCCATTGGGCTTGTTTTTATGATGTATCCGCCATTGGTTAAAGTTAAGTATGAACGCATTGGCAGCGTATTTCGTAACTATAAGGTCCTTTTTTTGTCGCTGGTTCAGAATTGGTTGATAGGTCCTGTTTTAATGTTTGTTTTGGCGATAGTTTTTCTTTCTCATCACGCAGACTATATGGTAGGTCTTATTCTTATTGGATTAGCCAGATGCATTGCGATGGTTATTGTATGGAATGATTTAGCTCAAGGCGATAGAGAATACTGCGCTGGATTAGTAGCTTTTAATTCCATTTTTCAGATTCTTTTTTTTCCCATATATGCGTATGTTTTCATTACCATATTGCCAACATTTTTTGGATTGCAGGGAAGTGTAGTTGGTGTTTCCATAGGAGAAATCGCCTATAGTGTTTTTATCTATCTAGGGATTCCTTTTTTAGCAGGAATAGCTACAAGAATTATTGCGATTAAAATTAAGGGGACAGAATGGTGTGAAACAGTTCTTATTCCAGCTATTTCTCCAATAACTCTGTTTTCTCTTTTGTTTGCAATATTGTTAATGTTTTCATTGAAAGGAGACTATATTGTACAACTTCCTTACGATGTGCTGATTATCGCATTGCCTTTAGGTGTGTATTTTCTCGTTATGTTCATCCTGTCATTTTACTTGTCTTATAAAGCCGGAGCTAATTATGAGCAGTCTGCAACATTAAGTTTTACTGCCGCCTCTAATAATTTCGAGTTGGCCATAGCAGTTTCTATAGCGGTCTTTGGAATTAACTCGGGACAAGCCTTTGCCTCCGTTATCGGACCATTAGTAGAAGTGCCGGTCTTGATAAGTCTTGTTCAAGTTTCTTTGTGGATTAAGAAAAAATTTTATAGAGTCCAGCGGAAATAGAATATTTCTGCTGCTTACTGTTTGTGAAGCTCTTTTTTTATTCCCTCTACTATTCTTTGGGCTCCTATAGGGAATTGATCGATATCAATTCCTGTATTTCCATGAGATAGGTAAGAGCCATAATTAAAACAGTAGATGTCCTTTAAAAAAGGAGCAGATCCAGGGGTTCTCTCCATAAATTCAAAGGATTTTCCAAGATAAGGGAAAAGAGCTAGTTCGGAAGGGATATCAACTATAACATCTTTCCAAAGAAGAATGGCCTCTACAAAGCCTGAAATTTGAGGCACGAAAAATGGGTTACATTGAAATCCTGTTGCTAGAATAAGATAGTCTGTTGTGAAATTCCCTTGGTTTGTATGAAGGATTAATCCTTGCTCAAATGGGGAAATGTATTGGATAACTGTTTTAAGATGAAGATGAAATTGTGGATAGAAAGCAACTCTTTTGAGAGCATCCGGAGGAGGACAAAATCCATGTTGGAAAGCTTTATGAAGTAGCCAAACTTTTTCTTCATCTGGTAGGTCAAAGTACTGAATCCAATTTTTGAAATGTAGAAAAAGATAATTGGCTGTTTTCACTTCCTCTCTTCGTGAGAGCATGTCGACATGATAACTTCCAGATTCAATAGCCGTAGCTGCTATATCAAAGCCTGAAGCGCCAGATCCTAGTACGCAAATTTTTTTATCTCGAAATAAAGCGGAATTTATTCTTTCGCTCGTATGATACCAAAAGGTCTTTGGTAGATCTTTGACTGGTAGAGGGATGGAAATTCCTCCAAAACTATCTCGTCCTGTTGCGAGAATAACTTTTTTGGTATGCACTGTCCGATTTTGGTCAAAGATCAGGTCCAGGCCATCTTGACTTGGTTTAATGGCCAGCAGCTTCCACTCATAAAAAATGGGAAGGTTAAGAGTTTTTCCAAACCACAGTAAATATTCTCCCCAAAGATGAGTGGGCGCTTTTTCTATTTCTTCCCACAATCTTCCTTGAGATTCATACCAGGCTCGAAATGTAAGGTGGGATTGTGATAGAGCCGGGCCTACGCATTCTTTATCTGATCTGAGAGTGTTCATTCGAGCAGTTGTGAGCCAAATGCTTTCTTGTCCATCTTGCGCAGCTTCAAAAAGAGCTGTGTTTTTAATGCCTTCTTTTTGCAGAGCGTAGCAAAGCCCTTTTCCTGCGTGGCCAGCACCAATAATGACCACATCTAAGCTTTCTTTTCCTGTAAGGGTTCCTTCCAATAACAATAGAATAATGCAAAATATAAAATGCATTTTTTGTGGCCAGTTTGGTTTTTAAGAAGCTATGTTAGCTTACTCTAGATTTACTTATAAAGATTTTGAAATTTCTATATTTTCATCGATAAAATATTTGCGAAGTAATTTTGTCCGGGTGGCCGTCGTAGTGTAGATCCAAGGATCATATCCGTCGTACGTATAGACTGTATAGGAGTAATGAAAATCCATGCGAGGTATGGGATCGCTCAGTGAGATGGTTACATCTAATGGACGAAAATCAGAGAGTTCTGAGGTTTTGAAGAATCTAGGATGTTTCTCAGCAAAGATTTGCAGTGCTTCTTGACTATCCCACAAAATAGTCATCTTTCCATTTTTATCGACTATTAGTTTTGAATAAGGGGGGAGATTGTTTTGTTTGATAAATTCATCAATTGTCTCGTTATTTGTTGAGGATATTGATGTTTGAATACGATTTTTTTTGCTTTTTGTCGTCAATTTTTTTTGGGGTTTTTTGGAGATCGATCCTGTTAATATTCCCATTAGGACACCTGTAAGAAACGTTTCAGGTAGTTTTGTGCTTAGAGATTTTAATTTCAGAAGACCTTTTTGCTCTTTTAAAGAAGCTTGTAAAGAAGCTATCGAAATCCCAGTCAGGGCCATAGCCCCTGCAATACCTATCCCTATAATAGAAATAGGAGATCTAGCAATCCAACACTGTCCAATGAGTGTACCGGTTGTTCCTGTACCTATTTGAGCCCAACTTTCTGGCTTTTCAAGCTCATCAATGATTTGGATGAGTCTTTTAGCTAGAAGATTTACTGCTTTCAGAGGATGGATCGTAGTATAAAGAGTTGTTTGAATGACTTCATAGAATAGTCTGAAGATGTTACGGGCTGACCGAATGGGCAACTTTGCTAAGAAAGTTGCTAGTTGCATATTCCAATTTCCTTCCCCGTTGCTATTAAGCCATATATTGAATTCATAAAATGGAGAAAAGAGAGATTCTACGTATAGGCACCATTCATCTATTTTTTTTTGTAGGAAAAAATTGGGGATAATTTCCTCTAAACGTTCATCCCATTTATCAATTTGTTCAATAGATCGTTCTTTCCAGTTTAAGTTGGAAAATGAAAGGTTGGGGATGTTTGGGTGAAGGGGGATTGGTGAGTTTGGGGCTTTAGCATAAATTGAAGGGGTAAACAGATTGCTTTCAACCTTCGTTAAACTCATAAATTACCTCCATGTATCATATTATGAGATTATATGCCTATTGTATATTAGGTGCTTTTTTGTAATCTGTCAATTGCGAATGATTAATTTAATTAAGTCAGTCTTGTGCATAAATGATTTTCATATTATTTTGTGCTATATCTATAACATAGAACCATTTCTTGGGTATTTTCCTTGCTTCTGCCAGAATCTGAACAACTCTCTCGTCAACTATCCCTTTTTTCTATTTTAGAAACACTGCCTCAAGTTTTACCTGAAGGTTATTTATAGATAGACTCTTTTAGTTGAAATAATAAGATGTTTATTTCGCTTGTTGATGTTTAGAAGTTAAAAAAAGAGGGAGTCTGATGAGGAAATTATTCGTAATATCAATGGGGCATCGGCAGCTTTCGTAACTCTTGATGTTTGTTCGCAATCTTCAGCTTATACTGCTAACTCAAACGCAAAGATGGATGCTTACAATAATGCGTTAGCTGTTTTGGAAAAAGTTGATGCTCGTAGTAATTCAGGAATCTATTACGCCATTTCTAGAACTACTACAAGCTCGAACGATTGGGCTGATTTAGCGATGCCCATTTCTTCCGATGTTACAATAGTTGAAATTGGCGAATGAATATTTTTCTGAAAATTACTAATATCTCCTTGGTTACAACACCTCGTAACTTCGGTGCGATGGTATTTCATAGTTTATTTGGATTGGGGTGGGATTGTAGCTTCAACAAGAACCGAAAACATTTTTCTGCTCAATTAGCCTATGAAATTGAAGATTGGTTGAATTACTTGCAAATTTTTACAAATATTTCAGGTTCTCAAAATAGTGATCTCATCCTACAAGGTATAACTCTGGGATTGAGAGTTGATTTTTTAAGGTTTTGAGATGTGACTGTTTTTGAGTCAACAGCCCACTTTTTACGCTTCTGATAGCTTTTGAGCCATCTTTTTAAAAATGAAAAAGTGAAAGGGGATCATGCTATACCAATATAACCTTCCAAGCACTCCTTTAGGGCGAAATAACGCTGTTTGATGAAGTTTTTTTTCTTTTACTAAAAATTCAAGCCAAGCTTCTCCAGGAAGCTTCATCTCTGCGTATAAGATGAGATGCCCTTCTTTTTTGTCCGCTTTGACAACCCTCCAAAAATCGATAGAATCTCCTATCTCGATTTCAAAAGGATGCCTACGGCCTCTGTTCATCCCCGCACCTCCCAACATTTTATCAATGAGTCCGCGCAGCTGCCAGGCCCATTCAAGCCCATACCATCCTTGGTTTCCTCCTATTTTCCAAACTCTTGCAATGCTTTCTTCTCGGCTGCAACGCAGGGGGAATGTTTTTTCATCTTTTAAGCATCCTCCTTGAGGTAGCTGGATGTATTTGGTGAGATCAGGATCGCTTCCTTCAATCTGCCAAGCATCCATCCAGGTGGAGACCACCTCGTTTTGGGAGATCTTCATAAAGGCTCTTTTTAGGGTCTCTTCAAAACTTAAGCAGGTGTGTGGAATTACTGCGTTTATATTTCCTATGTGGCAAATCGTGTTATGTTTCATGCTTTCTACAAGATAGGAACATAAAGAAAATCGAACAGATGAAATGAAAACAAGCCAGTAGCTTGAAAGGCGAGGGGTTAAAATGGGGACTTCGATCAAAAATCTTTTTAGATTGCGAAATTTTGCATAATTTATTAGGACCTGTTTGAAGCTCATCACTTCGGGTCCTCCAATGTCATATGTTTGATGAAACATATCCTTATTGAGTAAGGAAGCGGAAAGATAGAACAATACATCCACGATAGATAAGGGTTGGCAGAGGGTCTTTATCCATTTGGGAGCAACCATAATGGGCAGCTTTTCGACTAGGTCTCTTATGATCTCAAAGGAAGCGCTTCCGGCTCCTATGATAATACTGGCCCTTAAAACTGTAACCGGGATTTTAGAGCTTTTTAAGACGTTTTCTACTTGTTGTCTGGAAAAAAGATGAGGTGAAAGATTGTTTTTTTCGTCAATAATCCCGCCCAGATAGATGATATGCTTGCAATCTGTTTTCTCTAAGAGGTTCACGAAATTTTGCGCAGTCTTTTGCTCATGCTCTAAAAGATTATTCACCTTTTCTGCCATAGAGTGGATGAGATAGTAGGCAGCATCTATATCTTGAGGTATAGGATCTATTTTGCTTGGATCTTTCAAGTCTCCGTAGATCACATGAAGATTTGGGTGGTCAAAGCTCCCAATTGGGATTCCACGAATTCTAGAAAGTGCATAGACTTCATGTCCTAGGTCAAGGAGTTGGAACAATAGTCTTTTTCCAATAAATCCTGTGGCACCAGTTACTAATACTTTACTCATATACTCCTTTTAAAAATTAGTTAGATCCCTCTAAAAAACCTTACTTAGCGGTTTAAGATGTAAATTCCCAGATTGAGAGATGCAGCATATAATACCCATACGAAATAAGGGACGAGAAGCAAAGATGCCTTTTTGGAAATAGAATAAAAAGAATGCAATGTTGCGTAAAGGGCAATAATGAGTAGGAAAATATCAACAAGTCCTAATAGGGGGCAGCGCAGATAAAAAAACAAATAAGACCAAAGGAAATTAAAGAACAATTGAGCTCCATACCAACGGAAGGCTGCTTTTTTACTTAACTGAGTAGACTGTATAAATACGAGCCATCCGGAAACTGCGATCGAAAGGTACAAAATCGTCCATACAGGAGCAAAAACCCATTTAGGGGGATTCCAGAAGGGCTTTATTAAGGTCGGATACCAGTCTTGTATAGAAGAAAACGTGAAATAGCTACCACTTAGCTGTACGGCAATAATCAATAGTATAAAAAAAACTAAAGCTTTTTTTTCTTTCATAGGACGATCTCCTTACATGTTTTTTAGGTTATCTCATAGCTTGCATAGAATATAAAGGAAAAAGTTTGATTGTGAAGTTGCAAACGTATTTGAGTGGCGCTCTTGAAGATCGGTAGAAAAATCTTCTTTCTTGATGATAGTAAGTTCTCGTTGCGTTAAATAATTTTTTATCTTACTTTGCGAAAAGTACAAGATCTTATAGTGTATGTTTTTTTAAGGGAGCTGAAATGATCGATCATCTGTCTATTAAGAGCTGCATATTGACGATCAATGGAGGTTCTTCGAGTATTAAGTTTGGTCTGTTTGAGGCTAATGATGTACTTGCGCAGATTTTTAAAGGTTCTATTGAGCGGATTGGGAGCGATAGTGCTACTTTGCAAGTAAAAGGATTGCACGGGGAAGAGGACTTTTCTCAAAAGCTTTTAGCTTCAGATCCTATAGCAGCTATTAATCTTTTAATAGATTGGATTGAGAAACAAAACAGCCTGGGTAGATTGATTGCGATAGGCCACCGTGTAGTACATGGGGGACCAAAGTATAGCAGTCCTCAGAAAATTACAGAGAAAGTTATTGAAGACTTGCGTAGCTTAACTGCCTTTGCACCAGATCATCTTCCTCAAGAGATTTTGCTGATTGAAGCCTTTTGTAGGAGGTTTCCGAAGGTAGCTCAAATTGCGTGTTTCGATACAGCTTTTCATCATGATCTTCCACGTATAGCAAAATTATTGCCAATCCCAAGATGTTATGAGGCGCAGGGAGTGAGGCGATATGGGTTTCATGGGCTTTCTTATGAGTTTTTAATGCTGGAACTAGAGCGTTTAGCAGGATCTGAAGTATCTCAAGGAAAAGTCGTTTTGGCCCATCTTGGTAGTGGGGCAAGTTTAGCTGCTGTAATTGGTGGTAAATCTATAGATACAAGCATGAGCTTTACCCCAACTGCAGGAGTTGCTATGAGCACTCGTTCCGGAGACCTAGATCCTGGGCTTTTGAGGTATTTAGCGCTAAGCGTAAAAGAATGGGATGATATGGTCAATTTGAAGTCGGGTCTACTTGGAATGTCGGAAACTAGTTCTGATATAAGAGAATTGCTTGATATTGAAGCAACTGACGTTCGGGCAGCTGAAGCTGTATCACTATTTTGTTACCAAGTAAAAAAATGGATCGGAGCTTTTGCAGCAGCACTTGGTGGGGTTGATACTTTGGTTTTTTCTGGAGGAATTGGAGAGAATTTACCCTCTATTCGGGCTCGAATTTGTGAAGGATTAGGATTTTTAGGGTTAGACCTGGACGAGAAGAAAAATACAGCAAGTGAGCCTGTGATTTCTAAAATAAATAGCAAAGGTTCTGTTCGCGTTATTCGTACAGAGGAAGAGAGAATGATTGCTCAGACTATTTACCGTATGCTTGATTCGGGAACAAAGGAAATAAAGTGATAAAAACAAACATTCTTTCTCAGGAAGATCTTCGCAAAACGGATGCTTATTTTCGAGCGGCTAACTATCTATCGGTAGGACAAATCTATCTTTATGATAATCCCCTTTTGAAAAGGCCCTTGCTTTTATCTGACGTGAAGCCTTTGGTGGTAGGGCATTGGGGGACAACTCCTGGTCAAAACTTTATCTACGTGCATTTGAACCGAGTGATCAAGAAATATGATCTGAATATGCTTTATATTGCAGGGCCAGGTCATGGGGGGCCGGCTGTTGTTGGCCACACGTATCTTGAAGGAACTTACAGCGAAATTTATCCGGATATCACGCAAGATGAAGATGGGCTGAAGAAATTATTCAAACAGTTTTCTTTTCCAGGAGGCATTTCAAGTCATGTAGCTCCTACGACCCCAGGATCTATTCATGAAGGGGGGGAGCTTGGGTATTGCCTAAGTCACGCCTTTGGAGCTGTGTTTGACAATCCTAAGCTAATAGTTGCTTGTGTAATTGGCGATGGAGAAGCAGAAACTGGTCCTTTGGCAACTGCATGGCACTCTAATAAATTTCTCGATCCCATAACAGATGGGGCTGTCTTACCCATACTTCATCTCAACGGCTATAAAATCAGCAATCCGACCATTTTAGCTCGGATTGAACCTGATGAATTGGAGCAGTTTTTACGAGGTTGTGGCTGGACTCCTTATTTTGTGGAAGGCAGTGACCCTTTAGTAATGCATCAGCTCATGGCAAGTGTTTTAGAAAAAGCTACGCAAGACATTCTAAGTATTCAAGAAAACGCTAGGAAAAATAACGATACGACAAGACCTAGGTGGCCGATGATTGTATTGAAATCTCCTAAAGGATGGACGGGGCCAAAAGTGGTTGATGGTCTTAAAAATGAGGGAACGTTTCGATCTCATCAGGTCCCATTGCTCGTGGATGCGAAACACCCAGATCACATAGAGCAATTGGAAAGTTGGATGAAAAGTTATAAACCAGAAGAGTTGTTTGATCAAAACGGAAAGTTCATCCAGGAATTAGCAGAACTCGCTCCGAAGGGCGATTTTCGAATGGGAGCAAACCCGCATGCTAATGGAGGGGAGTTACTACGTGATTTGCGAATGCCGGACCCCTACATTCATGCAGTACATGTACCGAAGCCCGGATCTGTTGATGCTCAAGATACTTCTGTTCTCGGAAAGTTTCTGCGCGATGTAGTTAAGCTCAATCAGGATCAACGGAATTTTCGTATTTTTGGCCCGGATGAAATGCTGTCGAATTTATTGGGTTCTGTTTTTGAAGTCACAAGTCGCCAATGGGATGCTAGAGAATCTGAAAATGATGAATTTCTTGCGCCTGCAGGAAGGGTGTTAGACTCTATACTTAGTGAGCATCAATGTGAAGGTTTTCTTGAAGGATATCTTTTGACCGGACGCCATGGGGTTTTTAACTGTTATGAGGCGTTTATTCGAATTGTTGACTCTATGTTCAGTCAACATGCTAAGTGGTTGAAGGTGACTTTAGAACTGCCATGGAGACGAAAGATCGCTTCTTTGAACTATCTTTTAACTTCGCACGTTTGGCAGCAAGATCATAATGGCTTTACCCATCAAGATCCTGGTTTTTTGAACCATGTTGTTAACAAGAAGGCTGATGTTGTAAGGGTGTACCTTCCTCCCGATGCTAACTGTCTTTTATCAGTTTTTGATCACTGTTTACGTAGTAGGCATTATGTCAATGTGGTGGTGGCTGGCAAGCATGCTATGCCTCAATGGTTGAATAAGGAGGCTGCAGCTATTCACTGTGCAGAAGGAATTGGAATTTGGAGGTGGGCAAGCAATGACCAAGATGTGGAACCAGATATAGTCATGGGGTGTTGTGGGGATACTCCTACATTGGAGGTTTTGGCGGCAGTTTCCATCCTTCGTAAGCATTTACCTAATTTGAAGATCCGAGTGGTCAATGTCGTTGATTTAATGAAGCTCCAATCGCAAAGCGAACATTCACATGGATTGAGTGAAATGGATTATGATTCCCTTTTCACCAAAGATAAGCACATTATATTTGCTTTTCATGGATATGCTCCTTTAATCCATCAATTGACTTATCGTCGAAAAAATCGCAACATGCATGTTCGAGGGTATAAAGAAGAGGGTACGATTACAACGGCTTTTGACATGAGGGTGCAAAATGACTTAGATCGATTTCATCTTGTTCAAGATGTGATTGATCGATTGCCTTTGTTAGGAGAGAGGGGATCTCATCTTAAGCAGATGATGCAAGACAAGCTGATTGAACATAAGGTGTATATTAATCAACATGGCCAAGATTTGCCGGAAATCCAAAATTGGAAATGGGATCTTTAGACTTGCTGTTATTTCTGAAATGTATTGTAACAAAAAAATGAACAGGAGAGTTGTATGTCGCACGAAAAAGGGAAAGAAGAATCTGAGGATCCTAAGCCTCTTAATTTTGATCATGACGATTTAAAAGAATCATTAACGCCAGAGGATGGAAGAGGGGATAATGAAAATAATCAATATTACGAAGAAGAAGAGGCCCTTAGTCCTGAAGAAGTGAAAAAACGAAAAGAAGAAGGTACGTTCTAATATTAAGAATGAGATTCAAGTAAGAAGAGAACAAAAGGCGGAAAAATGAGTGCACATGATTTATGCGAGCGATCTTTTATAAAATCACAAATTGGGTCTATGGTGTAGGTGAAAAATGGCTGGAAAAAAGACTATATTTAACTTGCTTATACCAGATCCTCTTTTAGAAGAAATTCAAGATGATAAGCTTGTTAGAAAAAAATATAGATACTGGCGACTACGCACGTTCTATGGAATGTATATCGGATACGCATTTTATTATTTTACTCGTAAAAGTTTTACTTTTGCTATTCCTTCGATGCTTGAAGATGGATTTTCTTTTTCTGAACTTGGGATGTTAGGAAGCATTCTTTCCATAACTTATGGCATTAGTAAATTTGTAAGTGGGGTCATGGGAGACAAATCCAATCCTCGTTATTTCATGTCCATTGGACTGATTTTAACGGGTATTTTCAATATTGGATTTGCTCTTTCCAGTACCTGGATTTTGCTTGCTGTTTTTTGGGGCCTAAATGCTTGGTTTCAAGGATGGGGCTGGCCTGGGTGTGCAAAACTACTAACCCATTGGTATTCTCAATCAGAAAGAGGTAGATGGTGGAGCATATGGAATACTTCGCATAACTTAGGCGGGGCAGTTATTCCCATTATAATTGCTTTTATTGCTCATCATTATGGCTGGCGTTTTTCTATGTTTATCCCAGGATTTTTGGCAATTATTATGGGATTTTTTTTAATGAATCGTCTAAGAGATATTCCCCAATCTCTAGGATTGCCTCCGATAGAGAAATTTAAAAAAGAAGAATTGCCTGCGATTTTTAATGAAAGTAAAACAGATCCTTTGACAGTAAAAGAAATTCTTTTTGATCAAGTGCTTTCGAATAAATACATATGGATTATGGCTTTAGCCTATTTTTTCATCTATATCATCCGTATTGGATTTAATGACTGGGGAATGGTCTATTTTGTGAGTATGGGCTATTCGAAAATGAAAGCCGCAGGCTTTATCGTTTGGTTTGAACTTGGCGGTTTTTTAGGAAGTCTTTTTTCTGGATGGCTCTCAGATAAGGTTTTTGGTGGTAAGCGCAATCCTGTCAGTGTTTTTTTTACTCTAGGATCTATTTGCGCTTTGATAGCTATACGTTGGAATGGATTGGATTATTTTTTTCTGAACGTAATTTTTGTTTTTTTAGTCGGTTTTTTCATATTCGGTCCTCAGATGTTAATTGGTATGGTTGCAGCAGAACTTCCCGATAAAAAAGCCGCGGCGACCTCAAGCGGGTTTGCCGGGTGTTTTGCTTATTTTGGTGCAGCCATGGCAGGAGGTCCTCTTGGAGCTTTAATATCGACTTTGGGGTGGAATGGCTTTTTTTTTGCATTAGTTGCCTGTGGATTTATTTCTCTGGCTTTAATGATGCCTCTTTGGTCTATAAAAACGATCGGTCAAAAGTCTTCATGTTCTGAGATTGTATAGGTGTAAAAAGAAGAAAAATTAAAGTTGTCTGTTAAATATTTCCTATAATAGATTGGGGAGCTTGTATTGAAAAGGAGCTTTCATGAAATCGCACTGGAAAAATTTCATCTATTCAAACACTGTTTGCCTATCTCTAGTTACAACTTCTGCTTTTGCAACGAACTATACGGTCGATAGGTCTACAGATACCTCTGTGAGTAGTGGAGGACTTTCAACGGGTGCCAATAGAGGGGACTTTAGATATGTCCTCAATCAGATCCTCAATAATCAAGCTCAAGGGGCAGTAGGACCCCATAATGTCACATTTTCTGTTAGTAACGTTGGATTAACCGCTCTTCCGCCTCCTATCAACTTATATACTCCAGATGCAATTACTATTGGAAATAGTAGCTCTAGCTCAACTGTTACCATTAGCGGTTATCGCCCGTTTTTTATTAGACAGGGAAACGTGACTTTACAAAACTTGGTTGTTGATCATGCTACAGCGCAAGGCGGTTCGGGGGGGAATGGTGGAGGCGGCGGTATGGGAGCTGGTGGCGCTATTTTTGTCGACTCTGCAAATGTTACGATAAATAATGTATCGTTTACCTCAAATACTGCAAGTGCTGGTAGAGGCGGATCTGGATTCGGAGGCGGTGGGGGAGGTCTTGGAGGCGCTGGCGGGTCTGGTAGTGGAGGAGGAGGGGGAGGTTATAGTGGTAGGGGTGGATCTGGAGGAGGCTACGCTGGAGGAGGAGGAAGCATTGCAGACGGAGGGGCGGGGGCATCGATATCAGGTGGAGGCGGTGGGGGGGGAATTATAGGAGCAACTGGAGGAGCTGGCCCATCGGGAAGTGGAGGTAGGGTTTCTGGATACGTATTTGGAGGCGGAGGGGCGGCTACCGTATCTGCGCAAGGTGCAGGGGGTGGGACGAATCCTGGGAGCCCTTCATCTAGAGCTGGAGGCGGTGGAGGATACAATGGCTCTGGTTCTAACGGCGGAACGGGAGGAGGAGGAGGCGCTAAGTACTCGACCTCTGCAGGCTCTGGTGGAACGGGAGGAGGAGGAGGAGGTTATGTCGGGGGTGGTGGTACTCCATCTTATATTGGAGGAGCTGGTGGTTATTTAGGAGGAAGTGGAGGAGCGGGCGGGAATCCGCAATTCTATGCTAACAACGCCTCAGGGGGATTCGGAGGCGGAGGGGGTGGTGCCAGCGGTAACGATAAGGTTACTCCTGGTAATGGAGGATTTGGAGGAGGGGCTGGAAGTTCTTCTAACCCTAATGCATTTGGAGCCTACGCAGGTTTTGGAGGAGGGGGGGGGAGTGGCGCTTCACCTGGATGGTGGGGTACAAGTGGAGTTGGAGGCGGTTACATTGTTAGCACCAATGTAGGTGGCGATGGAGCCGCTTTAGGCGGAGCCATCTTTGTTAATACTGGTACAGTTACTATTACAGGAAACACTTTGACTGGAACTAGTGTTGCCACAAAAAACACGGTTTCTGCAAATGGTGGAAGGGGAGCTACAGCAGGAACGGATCTTTTTGCTATTTCTGGAGCAACTCTCAATATTTCTCCAGGCAATGGTAACACGGTTACTTTTGCAGGGACGATTGGAGATGATAGCGCCAATTCCATTCCTGGAGGATCTAATTGGGTTCCAGGTACAGGTTCTGGAGCTGCTCTTAGAATGGTCGGACCTGGAACTCTTGTTTTGAGTGGGGCCAACACGTATGCAGGAGGAACCCTCATAAGTTCTGGTGTTTTACGTGTTTCTAACAGTTCAGCCCTAGGAGTTGGAGCTGTTACGGTTGCTGGCGGCGCTCAGTTGCAAGTACTAGGAGGGATTTCTCTCTCAAATGCTTTGACCTTGAGTGGAACAGGGATCGCTAGCGATGGAGCTCTTTTAAACCTATCTGGTAGCAATACTCTCAATGGTGGAATTACTTTAGGAGCAAACTCAACGATTGGGTCCTCGGCAGGTCTTTTGACCTTGAGCACGCTTGACATGAGCGGAAATTTTGATTTAACCTTTGCAGGCGCAGGTTCTACGGCAGTCTCTAGTAGCATTGCAACGGGAGCTCATACTGTTACAAAGTTAGGATCAGGAACTCTTACCTTATCAGGCGTTAATACCTATTCAAATGGTACTACTATAAGTTCAGGTATTGTCAATGTGCAAAACAGTAGCGGACTTGGAACGGGAAGCGTAACTGTTGTAAGCGGAGCTGCATTGGACTTGCAAGGTGGAATTACAGTCACCAATCTCTTGACCTTAAATGGAACGGGAATTAGTGGAACTGGAGCTTTATTAAACGTATCTGGAACCAATACGGCAAGTGGCGTGATCACTCTGCAATCTGCTGCAACAATAGGATCTACTTCTGGAGTATTAAATCTTGGAGCGATTTCAGGAGGCTTTGGTTTAATATTTGATGGATCTGGTAATACGAATGTTTCCGGGATCATAGGAACAAGTACAGGATCTGTTACAAAATCTGGAACCGGAACTCTCACCTTAAGTGGAACGAATACTTATAGTGGAGGAACCACAGTTAGCGGTGGTGGCGTATTAAGTATAAGTGCGGACTCAGGCTTAGGAAATACAGCAGGTTCTCTAACTCTTTCCAGTAGTACGTTACAATCTACAGGAACATTTGCTCTGAATGCAAGCCGCGCAGTGACTCTTACGGGCGCTAATAGGATTGCTGTTACAGGTGGCAATACTCTTACTATTTCTCAAGCAATTACAGATGGAGGATCTTCAGGTTCTCTTATAAAAACAGATACGGGAACGCTTGTTTTATCAGGTCCTAACTCTTATTCCGGAGGCACTACTGTAAGTGCAGGTAATCTCAATGTGCAAACTAGTAGTGGCCTTGGAACGGGATCAGCAACAGTTGTAAGTGGAGCTGAATTGGATTTACAAGGTGGTATTACAGTAACCAATCTTTTAACTTTAAATGGAACTGGGACTACTGGATCTGGAGCTTTGGTAAACGTGTCTGGAACCAATACGGCAAGTGGATCGATAACACTTGGATCTGCTACGACAATAGGATCTACTTCTGGAGTATTAAATCTTGGAGCGATTTCAGGAGCCTTTGGTTTGACCTTTGCGGGAGATGGTCTAACGAATGTAACTGGTATTATTGGAACTGGGGCAAACTCTGTTACATTCACAGGATCAGATACACTAACCTTAGCTGGAGCTAACACCTATTCTGGTGGTACTACTATAACTTCAGGTATTGTCAATGTGCAAAATAGTAGAGGCCTTGGAACGGGGGCAGCAACTGTTGTAAGTGGAGCTGCATTGAACTTGCAAGGTGGTATTACTGTTACGAATCTCTTGAACTTAAATGGAACAGGAACTAGTGGAAGCGGAGCTTTACTGAACTTATCAGGAACCAATACGGCAAGTGGCGCAATCACTC
>JAIETG010000037.1 GCA_019745395.1 Rhabdochlamydiaceae bacterium
GTTGGTTAAACTCAGGCAGATATCATTCAGCTTCAACGAGTTCTTTTCATCATATTAAATTTTGTCCTGTACAGAGGTATTGGTTTTAGGTTTTTTTGTAAGTCCTTTGTCGTTAGATCTTAATGCTTGTTTTTTTTGATCTAATTATGTGATTTTTTGATGTTTGTGTTTTGTGGCGGGTATTTAATTAAACGATTTATTTGATTTAAATTTTAAATGCGCGTATAATTAAATTTTAATTTTTACAATCTTGGTGTTTTATGAATTCTGCAGTTAATTATGATTTAATTCCTTCAGCTCCTCCTATGGTTCCTGAGGACGGCAGCGAAGATCGTTCACGTGGAATTTTAGATGAACATTCATTTGTTTGCGAAAGAGTGAAAGTTATTAAAGATGAATCACTTGCGATTTCTGGTGATATATTCCGACTTCGTGAAATGGAAGTAGAGTTGGCTCTTGTTGTGTCTAGCTATTTAAGCAAAGAATGGGGTGAGAATTCGACGGGAAAAGTGGGAGAAGTTTTTAGTAATTATATTGCCCCTACGCAAAAAGCTATAAAAGACGCTATTGAAAGGTTTAATCCAAATACTCCCATTTCTTTGACGATTGCTCGTGATAAAGTGCAGTATGCAATAGGTCAACTAGCTGAAAAAACCACAGAAGAGAAAAAAAACACTATTGCTATTTGTAGATCAGTGATGGGACTGTTCTCCCAAGAAGATTGGGTTAATCAAGTAGTTGATATAGCAGCTGTAGAAGAGGTGATGGATCAAGAATCTCGAGAGGTTCAGGAGCGGGCATATATCAATTCGTTAGATCTGAAAGATGTTCAAGTTCCTTTGATAGGGGAGAAGAAAGCTTTAGCAATTCCAGTTGCTGGATATACGCATGGTAGAGACGTAAAAGGTGGCGGAGGTTGCTATTATCGAGCCATAATGATTAATATTCTCGAGCAAGTTTTAGATCCTGCAAATCCGAATAAATCTGAAGACTGCCTTAGAATGGCAAAAATATTAGAAAATTTAGAGGAGGGAGTTAGTTCGTTTTCTTTCCCGGCAATGAGCTCGGAAGGTATCTTGAACAAGCTTCTTATCGATCGATTAAAGCAAGCGGCAGAGGGTGTGATTTGGACTACTGCAGAAGAGTTTTTGCAAGATGTTCTTAAAGATGAGTTGCAAATTGATGAGGCATTGGTAAGAGGCGCTCGCCACCTTGTTGCAAATCATCTTATGGACGTAGCAGGTGAATTCCTCGATACGAATACCGGATTGTTATATCCAAATAATGGATTAGGTTATCTTGATGCGGACGGCGTGCCACTTTTGCAGGTTGCGACATTGATTGGGTGCTCAAATCCTCAAGAAATGCATCGGTATTGTTGTGAAAAGATTCTTAATATGGAATCATATGCAGAGGGTGTTCCTGTAAATTTGAGTTGTTTGGCTCGTATTTTTAATTTTTCTTTAGCCACAATTTCAGACCATAGTCATCTTCGATCGGGAGAGGGAGTTGAGGTTGTCGTTCAATTGGTTGGAGATCATTATAAAATTTTATATCCAAAGCCTCTAGAAGTCATACCTCCAGTGAACACTTCTTCCGCTGGCGGAAAGATGTTTTTTTATAGCTTTGTAGCCTTGTTGATGGCTTTATGGATGGCAAATTCCATGAAGAGCATGTTGAAAAATGGGAAAGGATGATGTGGAGTTTTTATGAACGTATGTGAGTCTAATCCCAGTAATTATGCAGTTTTTTTGCCGGGTCAAGAAGAGAGTAAAAAACGGAGAGTTTCTTTTGCTGTGAATGGAGATGACCAAAAGAAACAAGAAATGAGATTTGCAGATAGGATTGTAACGAACGAATCAGGCTCTGTTCAATTGAAGAAAATACGAAGCGTTTCTTTCAGAGAGGTTGAACCTCAAATTTTAGAGCCATTAAGTGATGCTGAGATCTCTACAAGTATTGCTATTGTAGTTGCAGGAGTTCAAAAGATTTTGGATAAGTACGGGTTAGGTGATTCTAAGCCATGTGATGTTGTAGCTGCTAAACTCTATGAGTTTAGCTATGACAGTACAACGATACAAACAATATATAATACGCATGCAAATAATCCTGTAAAGGCAGAGCTTTTAAATATACAAGAGGAAAAAGACGATAAAGTTATTGAAGTGATAGCGAGTCATCTTAGTGCAATAACAGATCGTCCTTATGAAACCTTGAAACAAGAGTTGGAAGACTGGCTGGCTAGTCTGATAAACGATTTAGAAAATTCCGTGATTAGATCTTTGTTTTTACCTTAAAGAGTTTTCTGTCTTTATAAAAAAACATTAAAACGGTACGTTGAGTTTTTAAATGACAAAATAAAAGGTGTCTATTTTATGAAAACTCATTTTAATGCAATTCTGATAGCCTTTAGCTTAGCAAGCTCTCCTATTATAGCAGATACTTTTGTATCTGTAGCAGAAGATGACGGAAGTGGAGTGGTAGGCACTTTGTCATGGGCTATCAATCAGCTGAATAGTTTGTCTGGTACTAGTCCTATTGTAATTGAATCTGGGATTAATCCTTCTTTGTTAGCAGATATGCCTGATATGACCACTGATGTAACGATACAACCAGTTTCTGGATCAAATACAATTGATGCTAAAGGACACAAAGTGGTTTCTACGACATCTGCTCAGTTCGTAATAATAGAGAAAGGGATAGTTCTCAAAAACGCAGCGGTTTCTGTTGGCTATCATGGCTCAAAATTGGTTTTTCGAGGCTCTCAATCTATTCCAGTTTCCCTTGATGTTAAAGATGAAGCAAATCTAAGTTTTGAATTGGACCCTCCAGAGAGCTTTACGGGTTTTTTTACAGAGGGCAGCTCGGTAGGAATATTGGATATTCCCTACGCAGGAATGGTCAATCTGTCGGGAAATTTGAAAGTTAAAGAACTTAGATTTGAGACTTCCGACTTTACTTTTGCAGATGGTTTAGGTGCAACGCTTAATTTCACAGGGGATATAATAGATTTTGATTATATATACCCAGGAAAAAATGCTCAATTTTGCTTTGCGGGAAATGTCTCAAGCTCTAATGGTACGATACAAACTGGACCAGGTTTTATGAGCGGCAAGCTGTCGGGAAACGTAGTGCTTCATCATCTAGATTCATGCTCTGGAACTATTCTACTATCAGGAAAAAACACAATATCGAGGGTTCTTTCATGTGTGGATGCTGCTATCAGAGTTTCTTCTATCGATAATTTGTTTAGCTCTGCTGATCAATCTGGGATTTTTGTGCTTTCAGGTGGGGGAGGTTTACATGTAGCAGGAAACCTTTCTTTTAGGTTGAATGATAGCGTCTATTTTTCTACAGGATCTTACATAGATGATTCGGTTCCACGTACTTTCATTTTGAATGTAGATGAAACGAAGACTCTTAATATTCCTAAAGCTCTTTTTTCAGCAAATTATCCGAATGAAGTTAAGGGGAAATATCCTGTTTATCAACAGAGTTCAGAGTCTTCTTCTAATGGTCCTATTTTTGATTTGATGCTAGAGGGATTCGGAGAATCTGTCATCCCAGTTTTTGATTTTTCTTATTCGGATACAGCTCCTGTCGTCATAAATGTAAAGGGGCCTTTGTATGGGAAGTCCGGTCTTACGATGACAGGCTCTTACGGAACCCTTGTTCTAGAATCTTGTAACAAGTTTACAGGACCAACTTCCATTGGAAGTCATAATACCTTACAAGTTGCTCCTGGAGGATCATTCGGAACGACATCAGATAAGATCACAATTGAGCCTAATGCTACTTTGATCGTAGATGGAAGTGTCTTTGCAAGTGAGATCGAAAACCACGGCACTTTAAGCGGTAGCGGAACGATCAATGGCGCTCCTGTTACAGGTGATGGGACAAATAATATGTCTACCAACAGCAAGTAACCCCAACTCTTAGCAGCCTCTGACTCTTTAGATGGGAGGCTGCCCTAAACTAATTTTTATCCATCAGTTTTTCGTTATATGTGTTTTATTTAGCCTGCGTTTTTAGTATTCCGCAATTGCTTTTTAGAGAGCTACATCCTCCTAAATATAAGTAAGAGAAAAATTTACTTAAAAATTTTTCAGGAGACAAGCAGCAAACAGCTTACTTTTAATAGATATCTTGGTATTTTATTATCTTGTGGCAATGAGATGAAAAATTTTAGGGAGTATCTATGTCTAAAAAGTGGCCCTCTTTAGTGGCACCTTCTATCCTATCAGGAGATTTTGGTCATTTAGCTGATGCAGCAAAAAAAGCAGAAGACGCAGGGGCAGATCTTCTTCATTTAGATATTATGGATGGACATTTTGTTCCTAATCTCACATTTGGGCCCAAAGCAGTTGCTGCCATAGACCGAGCTACGCCTTTATTTTTAGATGTGCATCTTATGATTTATAATCCTTTTGATTATGTGGAAAGGTTTGTTGAGGCGGGAGCTGATCGAATTACCTTTCATTTTGAAGCAACAGAAGATGTGGCAGAAACTTTAGAATATATCCGTCGTTGCAATGTACAGGCAGGCCTTGCTTTCTCTCCAGATACATCCTTTTCGATGATTCCGAAATACTTAAATCAGTGCGATCTGATTTTGATTATGACTGTAAATCCAGGATTCGGTGGACAGAAGTTCATGGCTGACGCCTTGGAAAAAGTGCAACTGACACGAGACCTTTGTAATCAATTGCGCATCCGTAAAGGAGGGCAAGTATTGAAAGAAGGGCAAGATTTAGATTCTATTTCCCCTTTTGCTATTCAAGTGGATGGGGGGATCAACCAAGAAACGGCTAAGCAATGCGTAGATGCCGGAGCCAACGTACTTGTATCCGGAGAGTATCTTTATGCAAGTAAAGACATGAAGAAAGCTATTTGCGACCTTAAGGCTTTATAGGAAGGGAGAATCTAGGTGAAAAAGATCGTTGTAATTGGTGGTGGAACGGGTAATTTTACAGTACTTCGTGGGCTTAAAAACTATGATGTAGACATCAGCGCGGTTGTTTCGATGGCCGATGATGGCGGAAGTACAGGGATTTTACGCGATGAACTCGGAGTTCTTCCTCCAGGAGATGTGAGACAGTGTCTTATTGCTCTTTCTAATTCTTCCTCAATGATGCGTTCTTTAATGAGCTATCGTTTTGAACAAGGCGGTCTTGGCGGGCATAATTTTGGAAACCTTTTTTTATCTGCTTTAGAGAAAGTAACAGGTAGCTTTGAAAAGGCGATTGAAGAAGTCGGAAAGATTTTGTTCATTAAAGGCAAAGTGATTCCCGTAACTACGCACCAAGTGCGACTCAAGATGATTTTGAAAGATCGAACTGTTTTAGAAGGTGAAGCGGAAATCTATTTATCTCAGCAGATCGATCAAGGTTACACCAGCATTTTTTTAGAACCTTATGCGACGGCAAATCCTAGAGCTATTGATGAAATTATGAATGCAGACTTGGTGGTTATAGGTCCTGGGGGGCTATACACATCGCTTATCCCAAACTTACTTGTGGAGGGCATGAGTGAAGTTTTGCGGAAAAGTCCTGCTAAAAAAGTGTTTGTGGCAAACTTGATGAATCGGCAAGGGCAAACTACGGATTTTACCGTATCTTCTTACCTCAAGGAAATGGAGAAGTTTATTGGGTCTGATATTTTTGATTATATCATAGTCAATAACCAAAGACCTCCGGAGCCGCTCATTGAACGATATGCAGAAGAAGGAAAGTTGATCGAAAATGATTTGCATGGTGAAGAACGTGTGATAGCAGCTCCTCTTTTAGGAGAGCTCAAAGAAAGTTATAAGGTCGATTTGATTAAACGGAATTTAATTCGACATGACTCAAAAAAACTCGCACAGGAGCTCATGAAAATTGTTCATCATATTTGATCTAGACGATACTTTAATCGACACATCTGCTTGTATTACTCCTGTAAAGCTAGAACGCGCTTTATCTCGTATGATTCAAGAGGGAATGGAGATTGAAGATTTTTCTCAAGCTTTGCATACACTTTTGCAAATAGATCAATTATCCGATAGTGCTAGGTCTGCCTTGGAAGAATTTATAGAGATAAATGGTTTTGATTCTCGATTTCTATCCATTGGTCTTAATGAAGTTTATCATCAGTTCTGTGATGATCTGCCTGTATTTCCTGTAGAAGAAGCGGTTAGTGTGCTGTCAAAGCTCAGCTATGAGCACAAAATGGCTATTGTTTCCATAGGAAATCTCGATCAACAGCTCTGGAAATTGAAAAAAGCTGGTATTGATTCTTCTCTTTTTTGTAAAATCCACATTTTAGAGGAAAAAAACAAGAAAGAAACCTACCAAGCCTTGATCCAAGAAATGAATATCTCTCCTCAAGAAGTTATAGTCTGTGGAGATCGCATTCCTATAGATTTGGCACCCGCAAAGCAGTTGGGCTGTATGACAGTTCATATGAAGAAGGGGAGAGGTCTATATTCTAGTAGTATAGAGAAGTTGCATGAGGTGGATTTTACGATTACGCATCTTTCTCAGATGCAAAAGGTTCTTTTAGACATAAGTAGCAAAGCAAGTTTTGATTAAAGGAAGGTTATGACGACAACAACGAGCAATCAAATTTCTCCCGGTATGACGCTGTCAATCGATGGTAAGATCTATAGGGTGGAATCCAGCGTAAAAGTAACGGTAGCTAAAGGCGTGCCTTTCATTAAGACAAAGTTAAAAAACTTGATGTCTGAAGAGGTAATTGAAAAGAGCTTTAAGCTGAATCAGTCTGTGCAAGAGGTGTCTTTATCTGAAAGAAAACTAGAATTTTTGTACTTAGAAGGCAAAGACTATCTCTTTTTGGATGTAGGAAATTTAGAGCAAATTCTTGTAGGTGCGGAAATTATTGGAGATAAAGTCAATTACCTAAAAGAAGGCACTGAGGTAAAGGCCATTTTTTATGGGGAAACGATTTTTTCCATAGAGCTTCCTCAGTTTTTAGAGCTGATGGTTGTTAAAACCGATGCTATAGAAGGTGGTGCGCATGTTTCTAATGCTAATAAGTTAGCCATTTTGGAAACGGGCGCTAAAGTGGAAGTGCCAATGTTTGTAGAGTCAGGTGATATTGTCAAAGTGGATACTCAATCATGTGAGTATATCCAACGAGTTTAGAAAAACTTAGGAGCTAGATTGTGGACTTAAAGCAAATTAAAGAATTAATGGCTGCTATGGAAAAGGCAGGTATTAAAAAGCTGAGTTTAAAAGAAAAAACGGGATATGAACTTCATTTAGAAAGACAGGACGAGAACCCAGCTCCTGCACATTCAGCTTTCACCCACCATGGGCATCCGGCTATGTTTATTCCTCATCCTGTAGCTAAAGCTCATGAGTTTTCTTCCGCCCATTCCCATTTTCCTTCAACAGCAGAAGACCAAAAGCCTGCTGAAAAGATAGAAGGGAAATTGATCACATCTCCAATGGTAGGAACTTTTTATTCAGCCCCATCCCCAGAAGATCCCCCATTTGTCAAAGTGGGCGATCGAGTCAATGAAAATACCGTCGTTTGTATTATTGAAGCGATGAAAGTCATGAATGAAGTAAAAGCTAATATTAGTGGTGTCGTCAAAGAGGTTTATCTAGAAAGTGGACAGCCTTTGGAATTTGGAACAAAACTCTTTAGAATCGAATAGGTCCTATGCAAAAAGTACTCATTGCCAATCGAGGTGAAATTGCCGTGCGGATAATCCGCGCTTGTCATGATATGGGCTTGCAGACAGTTGCCATTTATTCTCAAGCTGATGCTGAAGCTCTTCATGTGCTTCATGCAGATGAAGCGATCTGTATTGGGGAGGCTCCTTCGCAAAAATCGTATCTTAAGATCGCCAATATCCTTTCTGCTTGTGAAATTACTGGCGCAGATGCTGTCCATCCCGGCTATGGTTTTTTAAGTGAAAACGCAAGCTTTGCATCTATTTGTGAAAGCTGTGGAGTTTCTTTTATTGGACCATCTCCTGCTTCTATTTCTTTGTTAGGAGATAAATCTAAGGCAAAAGCTACAGCGAAAAGTGTTAAATGCCCTGTTATTCCAGGATCCGAGGGTGTGATAGATGATGTTCAAGAGGCTCTCAAAGAAGCTAAGCGTTTAGGATTTCCGATCTTTATTAAGGCTACTGCAGGTGGAGGAGGAAAGGGCATTCGTATTGCTCAGAATGCTGACGAATTTGTCCGTCAGTTTGCTGCCGCGAGGACGGAGGCTGAAGTAAGTTTTAATAATCCTGATGTGTATTTGGAGAAAATGATCGTTAATCCAAGACACATTGAAGTGCAGGTTATCGGCGATAAGCACGGTAATTATGCATACCTGGGAGAAAGAGACTGTACGATTCAAAGAAGAAGGCAAAAGCTCATTGAAGAGGCTCCAAGCCCTATTCTTACGCCGGCCCTTAGAAAGAAAGTAGGGGAGTTTGCTGTTGCAATCGTTAAGGCTGCAGGCTACCACTCTGTGGGGACTGTAGAGTTTTTACTTGATGACCAGAAAAACTTTTACTTCATGGAAGTGAATACGAGAATTCAGGTTGAGCATACGATTACAGAAGAGTTAACAGGTATTGATCTTGTTAAAGAACAGCTTCGTATTGCCATGGGAGAAAAGCTTAAATTCAAGCAAAAAGATGTCTCTTTTAAAGGGCATATCATGCAGTTTCGTATTAATGCAGAAAATCCCCATAGTAATTTTGCTCCATCACCAGGTCTTTTGGAGTATTATATTCCTCCAGGTGGGCCTCATGTAAGGGTTGATAGTGCTTGCTATGCGGGATATCGTATACCTCCCAACTACGATTCTATGATCGCTAAGTTGATCGTAAAGGGGGAGACTCGAGAAGAAGCGATTGCTATCGCTAAAAGAGCCTTAAGAGAGTTTCATATTGGAGGGGTTCATTCTACGATTCCTTTCCATCTGTTTATGCTCAAAGATTCTCGTTTCTTAGAACATAATTATCAAATCACCTATATCGACAATCTTATTGCAGAAGGATGTCAGTTTAAGGATCCTCAAAACTAAAAAACAGCCCTGAAATGACCTTCGGGGCTGTTTTTTTTTAGAACTCGATTATAGAGCTATGCGGAGAGGTGAGGCGAGCTTGTGACAAATCTTTCCGTTTTTAATTTTTTGAACAAAATTGCTCATTTCTACATATCCTGCAACTTCTCTTGATATTTCCTTCATTTCTGCGAAAATAATTTCTAACTTTAGCTAAAGGGCTATTATGGAATCTGTAAAAAGGAATCAAAAAACAATTGGAATCATAGGGGGCGTTAGCTGGGAATCTACAGCTTTGTACTACAAGCTGATTAATGAATCTGTTCGTGATTATCTAGGAGGGATTAGCTCTGCAAAGCTTTTTATGAGTAGTCTAAATTACGAGCCGATTGTGGCTTTAGAGCGCCAAGGTAAATGGGACCAGGTAGGTGAAATTCTTGCGGCTACCGCCAAAACTTTGGAAGATGCTGGGGCTGATTTTATCATTCTTTGTTGCAACACGCTTCATAAAGTTACTTCTTATATTGAAGCCTGTATAAGCGTTCCCTTTCTTCATATCGCAGATGCTGCAGGAAAAGTGGCTGTTGAAAAAGGGATTCAAAAAATAGGCTTATTGGGAACTCAGTTTACTGTGGAAGATGGATTTTATGCCTCACGGCTAAAAAATAAATTCAGACTAGATGTTGTTATTCCTACACAATCTGATCGCAAGCTGATAGATGATATCATTTACAATGAATTATGCCAGGGGAAGGTGCTTTTTTCTTCTAAAGCAGATGTTATACGTATCATGCAGCTTCTTCAAAAAGATGGCGCTGAAGCCATCCTTCTAGGTTGTACATAACTTGGCATGCTCATTGATGAGCAAGATGTGAATATTCCTATATATGATACAACAGATCTTCATGCTAAAGAAGCTGTCATGATGTTGTTTTCTAGTAATTAAAGATCTATATTATAAGTTATTTCTGAACAAATCATATGTAAAGTTGCCGGAAAAAGTGAGGAAGGAAAAAGGGGGGCAAATAAAGCCCCGATAAGAATCGGAGCTATTATTATTAAAAATAATTTATGCAGCTCTGTTAAGAGCTATGACAAGTCTGCTCCAAGTGTCTTTATCGCCTCTTTTAACTAAGTCCTCTATTGTGACGAATCCGACGATTTTTTTTGCGTCATTGAGCACTGGCATAGCATGAACAGCGTGTATAGCCATTTTTTTTGCTAGCTCATCGAGATTCTCGTGTTCATTTACGCAATAAACTTTTCGAGTCATGATTTCGTTCACTTTGGTGTGCTTTGGGTCTTTGTTGCAGGCGAGAGCTCGTACGATGATGTCTTTACGAGTAATGATCCCAGTAACGTGGCCTTGTTCGATAACAGGCAACGCGCTAAAACCATGTTCTTTCATCATTGCGGCTACTTCTTGAATAGAAGAATTGGGGCAAACGTGTATTATTTTTTTATGCATTATGTCTTGAATCTTCATTACGCCTCGTTATTAACTTATTTTAAATTATTATTATATATTCATTCTGCTCTTGCTAGAGTATTATTTTCATTAGATGTTAATTTTAATTTTATTTCAATTTAAATTTTTTTCTTAAAATTTTATGCTATTGATTATAAATGGCTTAATATTTTTTTTATGTTTTGTATTTGTCTATGAATTGATAGGGGAATTTGGATAGGTTTTATTACAGCTTGTTAACTTGTAATGCTTTTTATCCTTTATTTTAACAGACAAGAGTTGGTTTAGCCAACCAACTCTATTGCGTTAAAGGCTTGCGTGGAATTGGGGACAGGATCTATTCATGCGCTCTGTTAGCTCGTTTTCTGTCTCCAGCAGCTGTTTCATCGGAGTGTCTCTATGTAACTGGTTGGTTTTATAATACTGCATTGCGGCACTGATATGATCTAAGCTTTTGATTTCTATGGAAGATGGATCGGAAATGAATTTTTTGATCCATTTTGCCCCTTCAGTCAGATTTTCAACAATTTGATCACTTAAGGCGTCCACAAAGGGGTGAACGAAATTATCGACGAGAACTCCTAAAAGAGTGGCTTGATCTTTATGATAATGAGAATTTTTGGGGGCCCAGGTTAGAACGGGAATTGTATTTAATTTAGCCCACATCATCTCTGCTCCCACACCAAGTCCCCGACGATCTCTGGCGTCAACAAAGACTATATGGCAGGAAAAGACTTGAAGCATATCTCGACCAAAAACTGAATGAGGATCAGAGAGATCATCGGTTCTGATGGCCGGATTCAGAAAGGTAACGTCATATTGACCTAGAGAGGTTCTAAGAAGATTGATGTCGTCATCTGTCCAGAAAGATTCCTTGGGGTTTTCATGTCCTTTCTTAATACTGCCAGCTAGGTATATTGCAATTTTTGACTTCATAGGACTCCTTTTAATTGATCGATTCCAGTCTTTTGAATCAAAGATTGAATAGGAGCGAAAAGCGGAGAGGGAATCGAGTCCCAATCGAACCATTCCCATCCTTCACATTTATTAGGTTCTAAGAGTTCAAGAACTCCCTCAAAATGGTCTACAAACGCAAAGATAGTAATATAGTGCTTAGTCTGTTCCATGATATCGTTTGTCCATGGACCAAGCTGAATGGAGAGAGCATTCAATCCAGTTTCTTCAGCAAGTTCTCGTCTAGCACAATCTTCTACGGTCTCGCCAAATTCCAAGTGTCCTCCAGGGAAGGACCAATGTCCAGCCCCGTGGGCGCCTTTTCTTTTTCCGAGGAGTACTTTCCCATTTTTTATGACGGCTACACCAACTCCAACTCGAGGTCTTGTTGTATCTGGATCAGAGGTCATGTGGTCTCTGTGATTAGTTTTTATCTAAGAAGTAGCTTGGTTAGTACGTCCCTTTTTCTTATAAGGCACGTAGGCTTGATGCCCGTGAACAACTTCATGTAGATTTTCAATAGTCATGAAAGCTTGAGGGTCTTCTTGTAAGACGAGCTCTTTAAGGTCTGAGAGATCTAGACGCTCAACGATAACAAATAAAATGTCTTTCGAATTCCCAGAAAAACCACCTTTCCCATGTAGGACAGTAAGCCCTAGTCCCATTTGAGAAATGATGACTTCAGAAAGGTGCTTGGGTTTAGAAGAAATAATAAGTACGGATTTGAGTTCATTGAGCCCTGCCATGACCATGTCGATCATTTTAAAAGCAACGATGAACATCATAAAGGACTTAAGAGCAATGTGCCAATCTTGAAAAATCCATCCATAGGCGCCGAAAATGAAAAAGTCAAGGACGAGAATGATTTGTCCTACAGTAAATCCTTTTTTTCGATGGATGAGGATAGCGAGAATTTCTGATCCGTCTAAGCATCCTCCGTATCTAATGATTAGGCCGGAGCCAATTCCTAGTAAAGCTCCTCCGAAAAAAATCACTTCGAGTGTATCTCCAATAAAAGGAGTTACTCCTTGCAAGAGATATAGGCAGCCAGCAAAAAGGATTAGGGCCACGGACATGTGGATGACGAAAACTCGTCTAATATATCGAAATGCCAAATAGATGAAGGGAATGTTTAAAAGTATTAAAGCAGGGACTAAGCAGCTTGTGCCATAAAGACGCGAAAAGATCATGGCAATCCCTGTAATCCCGCCGTCAATTAAATCGTTTGGCTGGATAAACATTTTCAAAGACAAGGCAGCTAGAAAAGCTCCGCAAGTTGTCCATATAAACCCTAATATCTGATGGGATAGTGTTTTAGATTTTGCAGAGTGTGCCATGTGATTATCTCAGGGTGATACTTTTCTTTACAATAGAACGTATTCTAGAAATAGTACAGAAAAATGTGCGCTTAAAAAAACGCGGGAGACGGGGCTCGAACCCGCAACTTCTGCCGTGACAGGGCAGTGCTCTAACCAATTGAACTACTCCCGCAAAGATGATGGGTACAACAGGACTCGAACCTATGACCACCTGTGTGTAAGACAGGCGCTCTACCAACTGAGCTATGCACCCTTATTCTCATCAAAACGAAGTGTAAACTTTACAATAACGCCTGATTTTCCACAAGCGGATTTTTATTTTTTTTTAAAAGTTGTGCTGCAAAACCGAAATGATCGTGTTCAAATAGTCTGAGCCTTCTCGAGACTGCGTCGAAAGTAAGGTTTGTCTTTGCTCTGTCCAGGATGGGTGGGACTTGCAAAGGAATCCTATAAGCTGCTTTAGCTTGTTAACTCTTGTTTTTTCCACCATTTTCTCTGGAAGAGCTGCGAAATAATAGCGTAGATATTTTTCTATCATTTCCCAGGAGATTTCGTGGGTTTTTTGAGCGAAATGGGCTTTGATTTGTAGGAAAATAAAAGGGTTAATGATAGCTCCTCTTCCGATCATCAGAGCGTCACATTTTGTATAGGAAAAGACATGTAGCGCATCTTGGACTTTTACGATATCTCCGTTGCCAATAATAGGAATTTTAACTAATTCTTTAGCTTGCGCAATCAGATCCCATCTGGCAGGAGGTGTATATCCTTCGATTTTTGTTCTAGGATGTAGCGTTATAAAGCGAACTCCGCTGGCTTCTGCAGCTAATACATTTTCCTGAAACAAGGAAGTGTCTTCATATCCCGATCTCATTTTGATCGTTACGGGGATAGGAACCGCTTCCACAACGGTTTTGGCTACTTCATATATGAAGCGGGGATCTTTTAAAAGGCTTGAGCCTGCACCTCTTCCTGTAACAGTGTTGGATGGGCATCCGCAGTTGATATCTATGCGAGGAGCTCCTCTTTTGACAAGTTCTATGGCCATAGCAGCCATGAGCTCTGGGTCTGATCCCATAATCTGAGCCGCCAAAGGAATTGGGTTTAGTTCTTGTGCGTTATAGACTTTGGAAAGACTTTGCACGTGAGCGTTGCAAGGAACGCTGATAAATTCTGTAACAGCTTCATCCATCCCTCCAACGCTTGCCATTGCCTTTCGAAAAGAAGCATCTCCTACACCTTCCATAGGAGCTAGAAAAAGGTAGGGGCATCCATGAATATCCTTGGGAAGTAACGTAGAAGTCATTTTTTTCTTTTTTTAGAAGATAATAAGAGGTTACAGTATAGACGAAAACATCAAAGGGAGCAAGCGGTGCATCTGTATCTATATTTTTTGATTCCTGTTTTTTTAGTTCTGGCGGGGTGTCAGCCAACTTCTTTGGAAGATTTTCAATGGGAAGGAAGCTCTTATGCTCGAATTTTACTAAAAGATCTGCAAAAGATTGAGAGTCGAGAGGATCTTAGTAAAATTGAGCCTCTTTTAAAAAAAGATTTTCATAAAATTGTAGATGTAATCATTCAAGCAAGGGCTTTTCAGCAAAAAAATCCAGAAGCCGAGATTTCTTTTCAAAATATAAATCCTGTACTGAATGCTTCCTTAAGAGAAGAGCTTAAGCGAGTTTATGAAATTGAAGGGGGGAGGGAGTGTGTAGAAAGAGTCCAAAGAGAGGCTATGCTCAAATTAGATGCTAAAGAAAGAAGAATAGAAAAGCAAAGCGCCTTTTTTCCTAATAAGTAACGGTAGTAAGAGATTGTTGAAAGTGCTCTTTTCTTCCTTGAAAAGCGGTCATGTCAGTCAATTCTTGCACTTGAACAGGAACTACAGTCATGAAGCCTTGTTTAAGTAGGTGGACATCGCTTTCTTCATGTTCAAGAGACTCTGCCCATTGTCCGCCCATCCAGTAGTAGGAACCCCCGTCTGGATGTTTTCCATGTTGCGGCTGCTCTCTATAGTATCCAAGTCCCTGTCTGGCCCATCGGTATCCCTTGTGTTCTTTTTTATAAGAAGAAGGGAAATTGACATTTAAGAAGGTTCCAAGTTCTAGAGGGTGGTCGAGGATGTATTGAACTAAAGAAAAGATGTGGGGTTCGAAATATTCGTAATTGGGGCTATCGTAGTCTTCGCAAGAAAAGGCAATTCCAGGAATTCCTCTCATAGCACCATCGATGACCCCTCCGACTGTCCCGCTAAAGAAGATGTTGCGGCCGGAATTGGCGCCTTTGTTAATCCCTGAAAGGATAAGATCTACAGGTTTTTGTAAAACAACGCTTGTGCCCATACGGACGCAATCTGCAGGTGTTCCTGTAATTTGCCAGGCAGGAGTTTGATTTTCCCAGGGAAATTCTGTGACATGCAAAGGGGCTCTTAAGCTGACAGCCGCCCCTACTCCAGATTGCTCTGTAGCAGGCGCAAATATGTAAATATCGCAGTGGTCTTTAAGGCTGTTCCAGAGGTGTTTAAGGCCCGGAGCTCTGATTCCATCGTCATTAGTGAGAAGTACTGTAGGTTTGCGAGCTGTCATTATATTATACCGATGAACTCTCTTCATCTGAGAATTCTTTTTTGGGTTGTGTAAGATAAGAGACTAACAAAATCGAGGCAAAGCTGCAAGAAAAAGCGGGAATCATAGCGGGGATTGCAGTTCCTAAGAGTTCGTTAAAATAGGGCCAGAAGGCAGCGCAGCTTCCTCCGATTAAAATCCCAGCCCAAGCGCCGTATTTGTTGATTTTTTTCCAGTACAGCGAAAGCAGAAGTAGGGGACCAAAAGCAGAGCCAAGGCCTGACCATGCATAGAGTACTAAAGTGTAAATTGAGCTCGGTTTAATATAGGCAATGGCGAAAGATACTAGTGCTACTAAGATGACTCCAGCTCTAGAAACCACAAGAAGTTCTTTAGAAGAAGCATTTTTGCGAAATAGTTTTTTATAAAAATCTTCTGTCAGGTTTGAGGACAATACTAATACCTGAGAGCTCATTGCATTGATGGTAGCCGCTAAAACAGCGCAAAGGATCATTCCAATGAAGAAAGGATGGAAATTTTCTTTTACCATTTCTATAAAGACCAGTTCGGAATCTTTGAGCCCACTCGTAAAATAGACAATTCCTACAAGGCCTACCAATGTAGCTGCAGTTAACGAGATCACCATCCATGACATTCCGATCCATTTGGACTTAGAGATTTCGTGAACGTGTTTGATCCCCATAAATTTCGTAACAATATGGGGTTGTCCAAAGTATCCTAGACCCCATCCCGCAACCATGAAAATCACATCTTGTACCGTTTTTAGTGAAAAATCAGGGAAAAGGCTTGTGGTCAGATGCTTTTGTGTTAAAGCAGTAGAGATGGCTCCGAATCCTCCTATGTGGGATAAAAGGTAGAGGGGGACGAATATGATCACAGCTAAAAGGAAGAAGCCCTGGAAAAGGTCGATCCAAGCGAGCGTATGGTATCCTCCGATAAACACATAGGGGATGACGACTATGATTCCAACAATGATTCCTGTGTCGTAGTCTAGGCCGAAAAGTGTTTCTAGCAAGATTCCAAGGCCTACAAGAGCGGCAGAGATGTAGATTGTATAGAAGAATAGAGACATAAGTGCGGTAAATACGCGGATTGTCCCAGAGGTGTCGGCGAGTCGGCTTTCAAAATACGAAGAGAAGGTCAAGCTGTTGTATTGTTCTGTTGCTACGCGGATTTTAGGTGCTACGAGCTTCCAATTCAAAAACATAAAAACAATGAGTCCGATAGCTGCCCAGGCTTGGAAGATCCCTCCTGTAAAGACTACTGCGGGGTATCCCATGAAAAGCCAACTGCTCATGTCGCTGGCGTGGGCTGCTAAAGCTGTTAGCCAGTAATTTAAAGATCTACCTCCGATAATGAAATCGGATGCGGAAATATGCTTGCGATAAGAGAGTACTCCTATTGCAAGAAGGATAGCTAGGTAAATGATTACTGCGGAAAGTTCATAAGCAAACATAAATCTACACAATGGGTTAATGCTTTTTCATTAATCTCATCAAGCCAAAAAAATCTTTTTTTACCAATCTTTATTTTCTAAGAGCTTTATCTGAAGCATAACTAAAGCTTGCTTGAGATAAGTTTTCTCGAATATTTGGGAAGGTTTCTTCTATAAAAGAAATTAAGCTTTCCGTTTGCTTACGCAAGGAGTTTTGTCCTACTGGACATTGACACGTTACACGAGCGAACCCGTAAAGTTTAGCAAATTCTTTAATTTCTTGCTCGGAAATATAGATCAGGGGTCTGATAATGGTAACTCCATAGTCGTGCATCGGCACTTTAGGTAAGTTTGCTGCAAATTCTGCTTTATGGAAAAGGTTCATGAGAAGGGTCTGAATGCTGTCGTCTCGATGATGTCCAAAGGCGATCGTTGTAACGCCAGATTCTTTGGCGGCGTCAAAGATTAACTTTCTTCGAAGTCTTGAGCAGCTATAGCAGGCGAGATCTTCTCTTTTTTGTACAGTTTCACAAATGGTTAGAGGAACGGAAAGTTTGTCGCAAATTTTTTGTAAAAAAGAGCCGGTAACAGAGGATCCGCAAGAAAATTCTCCGCTGACATGGAAGGC
The DNA here is from genome assembly GCA_019745395.1 of Rhabdochlamydiaceae bacterium. GTDB lineage: Bacteria > Chlamydiota > Chlamydiia > Chlamydiales > Rhabdochlamydiaceae > CAIJXB01. The sequence goes on from JAIETG010000037.1 coordinate 17,396, forward strand.
GTGAATGGAGAATGGAAGAAATCCTCTTCCAGAAATGGCCTTTAAGAGATAGAGCAAAGACAGGCTGTCTTTGCCTCCGCTTAAAGCAATTCCGACTTTGTCTAGCCCGTCGATTAAGGAAAATTCATATAAAGCTTTCCTGCAAAGGCTCTCAAGCCTTCTTCCTAGTCCCGACCAAGGAGGGGAGGCGATAGGAAGAGAAATAGTAAGTTCATCCATAGCATTTGTTCCGAAAAAAATGACAGTATAGCGGTTTTTCAGAGAATTTTTCTAATTCTTTTCCATTAAAATGGAAAAGATGTATAAAGCTGAACTCGTTGTTTAGAGGTGTTTTTTTTAGCTTCCATAGCTCTTTTAGAGGGTGTGTTTAAGCGCTCTGAAAAAAAATTTCCATAGAGGAAATTTAATAAAAAGAGCAAGAAAAGATTGTGTAAAAAAAATGCCTTTGCTAAGATATTCACTTTCTTTGCTGGTGTAGCTCAGTTGGTAGAGCATCCGACTTGTAATCGGACGGTCGAGGGTTCAAATCCTTTCGCCAGCAAGTTTTTTGGGGGTGTCGTATAGCGGCAATTACAAGGGACTGTAAATCCCTCGGCTTCGGCCTCCGCTGGTTCGAGTCCAGCCGCCCCCAATCCCTTACGATCAAAGGGTTATAATGTTTGCCTTCCAGTTGAAAATTCTGGAAGGCGATTTTTTGTCCAACCCCTGTCCAACCTTTTCGTGATAACGAAGACTAAGGGAAATATAAGGGCGTAAACATGGCTGCCTGGCAAAAAGATGTTATCATGATTGCTGTAGGATGGACCTTAGGTCTCTTTACCTTGCCTATTTCAAAAGATATGGAAGTGAAAGAGAAATGCCTTAATAGCTTATACGAGTTAAAGAGACTTCTAGAAAGACTTTCAAAACAAATGCGCAGCCCAAGCAGAACCGAGCAAGGGTACACAGCGCTTCTCATGGAAACCAAACCAGTGATCGAAAAGTTGGATGTCGAAAAGTCGGGGCTATTATTTCCTTCTCATTTGTTAAATGATCTGATTGCTAAAAGCCTTGTCCTTTTTAGAAAGTTTGATCCAGAGCACGAAAATTGCGCTTATCACCCTACCCAAACTTCAGTCATGCTGGTCATGGCCTGGGGAGGAACTGATACGCACAATCCCAATTTTGATAGGATAGAAAAAATTCAGAAGTTTATTAGAAAGCCCTTTCCAATCAGGTCGGTAGAGTGGCTCTTTTCATTCTTTAGACGTGGTTGGCAGAAAATTTTCAGTAGCTCCTCAAACGAGCAGCTTTCTTAATTCAGAAAGGAAAGAATTTTGGTGATCCGATTCTGGAAAACCTCTGGATGGAGAATCGTGCTTATCGCCTTGCGAATTTCGCCTTCTTGTTTTCACTTTTTTTCTCAAAAAAACTTCTCAGTGTGAAAAAAGACTTTACCTTTCTGTATCACAAAATATCCTTAAAAGGATTTAAATGGTTCAGAGTTGTTTTTAAAAATAGTTTTGTCTGCTATTGTTGCAGCAGAAGAGGGAGCAATTGTGTCGGAAGTGATCAAATCACCTGAAAATACAGGACAAATACAGGAAAAGGGAAAATACAAGAAAGGTCATTCGGGCAATCCACACGGCAAGCCCAAGGGTGCTAGAAACAGATCTACACTTGCTGCCGAAGCCCTATTAGAAGGCTCTTTAGATAAAATCTGCAAGAAAGTTGAAGAAGAAGCACTAAACGGCAATATGCAAGCTGCCAAGATGATTTTAGAGAGATTTCTTCCACCTAGAAAAGACCGCTGTATCAAAATTGATCTTCCTCCCATCACTACTTACAGCGATGTACTAAACGCTGTTGGTTTTATCGTGAATGCCGTCGGAAAAGGAAAAATCACCCCTTCTGAAGGAGAATTGCTATCGAGAACAGTCGAGAGCTATTCCAAAGC
>JAIETG010000032.1 GCA_019745395.1 Rhabdochlamydiaceae bacterium
TGTACAGGTAGCCCGATTTAACTAAATGGCTTTTCTTTCATTTATCAAAATTGTCAAATTAAGTCTTGTCTATTACACATGAGCTATGTTACAATAGGATTGCTCAGAAACTTTGTTTTTGGGCTCAATGACAAAACACTGAACTTTACAAGGCTGTCCTTTTACCGTAATGGAAAATTCTCTATTTTGCGCACTGAAGGTTTCTTTGATTTTTTTGTGGTGAGATAATTCCGGATAAAGAGGGGCATTAGGATCCCAAAAATCTTGGAAAAATTGCTCTTCTTTTTTCATTTGCACTTCATATTTCGAGGGAAGTTTATTGAAAAGAGGGAGGAAAAGTTGTCTCATTAAAGATCTTATAGGACTTAGAACGCAACGTTCATACAGAGTCTGAGTTTTTGTGACAGAGGCTGTATGGGCAGGTATAGAAAGTAATGGAGGATTTACAGAAGAATTTTCTATTCGTATAGACATTATATCCCTTTTTGCCAGGGAAGTACAATAAGGTATTAATGCATTTATTTCGACTATAGTTTTTTACTCATCAGTATACCTTGACCAATAGGTATTACTAAAGAATCAAGCCTTTTATCCCCTAGTACACGATCAATTATTGGTTGAAGATCCGTCTTATGAGAAATAACATTGTCAGCTAATAAAATCCCGCCAGGAACCATATTCGGAATAACTATTTCATAGCATTCGGAATATAATTCTTTTTCTATGTCAAGGAAGCAAAATGATATTTCTTTATATGAGGACAAGTAATCAAAAATATTGCCTCGAATCAAATCTACATAGCTCTCCACATGAGCACTTGTAAACGTTTCTCGAGCTAATCCGATTTTTTTTGATCTAATTCAAAAGTTGTTATTTTTCTTTCTATCTGTTTGCAAGCTAAAGTTAACCACAAAGTCGAATAGCCGGCACTAGTTCCTATCTCCAACCATTGTCCTATAGGGGAACTTGCAGCAATTAAACTAATAAATCGTCCGGTTTCTGGCGGTATTTGACGCAATTTATCAAAGTGTTTTACGTTGATTTCTCCTGACATCTCTTTTTTGTCTTGATTTTCTAGAAATTCCATTCGATCTAAGATTTCAGTCGGTATATCATGAAACATTTACATTCCTTGATTTTGCAATTTTGGCTAATTATACGTCATGCACCACTTGAATCCCAAGGAATCTGTGTTAAAACTTCCAACAGTATTTGACGGTGAGGAAGATTTCCTTGTTCCAGTAGATGTTTAGTTTTTTTGATCCGCTCTTGTAAAGGAAGACCTTTTACTTCCTCGTGTAATGCTTCGAGCTCTATGTCTCTTTCTGCAAGACTTCCCAAATTTTTCTCATAACGCGTATACAGAATTTTATTAACCATCCACGTAGAAAAATAATCTTGTTCATTACACTTAGCAAAGTCTAATAAGAGAGTATATACGAAAGGAAGCTCTAATTGAATGATTTCTCTTTTAATAATAGCGTTTAGAATAAATCGGATTTTTTGCATTTTTTTTCGTTGTTCACACGCTGTTAACTCGTCAAGGCCACTGAAAGTCTGGAGATAAGAAAACAAAGGGTTTGAAATCCATCGTTCAAAGTCTTGCACCTTAAGGTCCCAAGAAACGAAAAATCCTCCTCCCTCTAAAAGGTAGATAAAATCTGTTTTTTTTGTTTCGGAATATTCTGGAGAGTTTTCCACCAGAAGCCTAAGCTCTGCCAGGCTTTTTTTCGGATGTTTCGTATCGGTAATCGCTTGAAATTCCAAACAAATAAGCTCTTCAACAAGCTCAGACAAAATATCCATATTGTTTGTTTTAGTAAATTGCACAAGCTTTGTTTCCAAGTTGACTAAAACCTTTTGATAATAGGTCTTTTTTGTCCCCGATTCCTTTTCGTTAATAATTCCTTTGATGTGTGAATAGCGTTCTTGAAATGAGGTTATTATAGAAATAACCAAGTTGCGTGCATCTAGATAGGACTCTAGGAATTTCTCTAGGGAGCTTGAGGCAATCCCGTCTTTTTGAAGATATTGTCCCAGTAAAGAATCAGGACGCTCAAGAGGTTTCCACGGGAAAATTTTCTTTAAGTCTTCTTCTGAAAAAGACAAATAGGGATCGAGTTGAACTTCTAAAGACTCCCCTGTATGCATTTGTACTAAAGAAGAAATCTGATCTTGCATTTCTTGCAGAGAAAGCGTTTTTCCTTTGTAGGCATTTAAAAGCGACTCTCCATCTATCCGAAGAGGGCTCTCTGAAGGATGAGACTGTAAGTAGCGGTGTAAAATTTCCTCTGTAATGAGATCATTTGCTTGAAAGAAATCAATCGAGCCATCGTAAAGACCTAATACATTTTTGAGGAAAATTGTATAGATTCGCAAAATGTGCAATTTATATGGAATTGGAGGCTCATCAGCTATGGGGAGGGTGGATGTGCTGTACTTATCTAAAAATCGTTTTAAAAGAGAGGTTTTGCCTTCGTTTTCAAACCAATTAATTAGCTCCCCAAAAAACTCTGTATCTTTTTTACTGTTTTTGAAAAATACTTCTGCAGATTTTGCCGCTTGTAAGTAGTAATCAAAAAAGAAGTGAAGAGCTTCATGTTCTTGTAAGGGTAAAAAAGATCCTTCTGTTTTTTCTTCCGGTGTAGAGACTACGGTGTCAACAACCTCTTCTAAAAAATGCCATAGACTACTTGTTTCTTCTTTATTCAATCTTTTCGCAAGTCTGAAAAAATACGATTTCCCCTCTGGAGTTTGGAGCAACTCCTTAAAAAAGGCTATGTGTATAGAAGGTGGTAGTGTGTGTGCAAGTAGATCCTTCCAATCTGTTTTAGATGCTGGAAATTGCATCACCAGAAAAGCTGCATGTTTAGCTAGTTGTAATTTCCCACAGACTCGCATTGCTTTTTGTCTGTTTTCACATTTTGCTAGGGTAATAATCTGATCTAAGGCCTCAAGGTCGAAAAAATCGATTTCCTCTAATTGGTGCAGTAAATATGACTTCCATTCTTCATTCAGATGGGAAAGCAATTGTTCGTATTCTGTTGGATTGTATTGAGGGTCGACTTGTATTAGCTTAATAATCAAAAACGTTTTCCAATCTTTATCTCTGTACGGGAGCTGGTGATCAGAAGATAGTAGTTCTCTTTTTTTCTCTAATAGAAACTGTTTGTATAAGGAAACCATTTGCTCCACATCGTTTTCATCCCAGATTTCTGGGGAAAAAGAGTGAGCTTTTAAATAAATTTGGAAATGTTTATTGGACTTGCATTCTTTTAAATACGCTTCTCCCCTTTCCCGAATTTCGGTTTCAGTCAAAGGATACGTAGCGTAAGGACCGGGAAAAGATTCTAGCGTTTGCAAAAGATGCTTTTGCCCGTTTTTACATAACTGACGTTTAATTTCTGGAATTTTCTCTTCCAGAGGAACCTCTTCCCATGCTTTTTCTAGGTTAACTAAATCTTCTACGTCACTTCCTTGTAGTTGCAATTTTCTAATCTCTTGCAGATAGCGTTCGTGAGCAATTTTTCGATAAATCCACTCTAATGCTTTAGTATCTCTTTGACTGATAGCCATATCGAGTAAGTGTATGTAGACATCCGGCATGGAAAGCCTACGAACTTCCTCAGAGCATTTAGTATAAAGAGCTTGAAAAGCAATATTTAAATGGGCTACTTTTTGATGATAGGGAAAGCAAAGGTTCCAAATTTCTGGAGGAAGATTTAAAGACTCCTGGAAACTTTGTTTTGTAAACCACCTGAGTTCCTCGAAAATATTAGCGGAAAAATCTAACTTTTTTCCCACTAAAGGAAATCCTCTGTTTGAGCTTATGGTATCGTTTTGCGTACTAAGCGTCTTCAAAATTTGCTCTATCTTTGAAAACTGACCTAACTCTAATGCCTGTGAAAGCTTTGTGTTAATTTCAAAAGCTCGTGCTGGAGAATAAACGCTATTGACGGTTCCTTTCATTCCTTGAACCAAAAAATACAATGCAGAAAATTGCTCGAAAAAGTTTTCCTGAAAAGAACGGTCAGCCTTCCATCGAACTCCTAAATGAAGTAGAGCCTGTCCTAAAACGTCTTGCTGGATAAGACTTTCTTGCCAAGGATTGAGCTCCATTTTTTCAGGACAAGGAAAGGGATTTTCTAAATAATTATGAAAGTTACTAAAATAAGGTTCGTGAGATCTGCCTCGTAGTTTTTCTTGACACTCTGCGAGTTTTTCTTTTTGAGAGGACGTTTTTGCTAAGATTTGATTTAATTCGGATGCTAATGGATCTTGTGGAGCTTTTGCTAAAATGATCTTGACGAGTTTACTAAATTTTTCATAAACGATTTCCCTAGCAAAGTCATCAAGAGCCGTCAAAGACCATTTCTGGGTTGGGACTGTTTTTTTCATTTTTTGCGCTTCTAGCTGCATAAGATACAAAAAAAGATCTTTGTGCAATCGGATCTGTTCTGCTTTTCTTTCTAAATAAGCCCCTTTTACATACTGCCCTTTTTGCAAGACGCCCTTTTTGAGGAAAAAGTCTTTTAAGAAAGAAAAATTCGTTTCTCTGGCAAATTTTTGAGCATCTTCTACATAAGATTGAAAAGAAGCATGTTCTAATGGGTTTCCTTGAAAACACGTATTCGAGAAAAATTCTAGAATCTTAGCTTGTTTTTTTTGAGAAGCGATCAAGCTATCTAGCTCGCCATAAGCCAAGGAAAGAGAATCTTGCTCTTGTATTTTCCCCATTTTTTTTGAGGGAATGCGGTATTCAAAAAGCGCTTTTTGTAAAGATAAAAGAAAAGTGAAATCACGAGAGGAATAAGCTTCATCGATTGCAATCGCATACAAGGGATGATTTAAATGTTTTTTAATTTCTTGGTACAAAATGTCAAGTTTTTTCATGCATGCAAAATAGGCACCATGTTCAGAAGAAGGAACGTCTGATTCTATAATATCTTCATATAAAGAATGGGTATTTTCTCGAATTGGGATGTGAGATAGTGGATTATTCAGATGAGATACAGCCATATCCCATAAAATGAGATCGTAACTTACAGGTATTTCTAATCCTTCTTGCATTTTTGCGATAAGCGCTTCTTCTTTTTGTTGATCTTCTGAAAGAGTTTTAACCCAAAGCTTTTGTCCTAGTGCTTCGATTTCTGCAGAGGTCTTTTTTAAATACTTTGCCAGATGTTCTAACACATATTCGAGTTGGGTTCGACTTTCTAATAGAGTGGGATTTTTGGCTAAGTCCCCCTTTTGTGTAAGAATCCTACTATTTTTTAAATAGGTTATTAAAGGGGAACTCTTTTCAATCGCTTGGAGCTCAGTTTGCGTTCTTTCTATCTCCCCTCTTTGGATAATGGGATGTTTGTCTGAAGAAAAAGGTGTTCGGCGCAAAGTTTGAACTAGCATTCGTGTTTTTAGATCTTGTTCAGCAAAAGGCAAGCCTTCTTTTTCTATCGCTCGAATTCCAGATATAACTAAAGAGCAGATCCATTCAGGGTCCCTTGCTTGGATTTCATCAAAATATCGGCGTAAAACAGGGTTTTTTGAAAGCTTTTCTAAGAGTTTTCGTTGTAAAGTAGGATCAAGGACATTTCTGATAGCAAGAAAAACAGTCTCTGAAGAGGGATTTGTTGATAGTAAAATCTCTTGGACCTTCTCAGTAAGCCCTAAAGAGCAAGCCTCTTCTAAGGTTGGGCTGTGAGATAGAGAAAGAGACGCTAGGCGATCTAAAGAAAAAAAATCCCCAGGAGATAAAGCCCTTACATCTTTGGCTAGATGCGCTTCATTTTGGGCAAGTACTTGAGTAAATTGCTGCTGTAATTGACTGATCTGTTCGACTTCTTCAAAGGAATTTGGAGTATAAGCTCTCTCTTTCTCTTGTAAATAGGCATAAAAAGAAGAAGGATTTGGATGTTCTTTTCTTTGGAAAAAGTAGTTGCTTAAGCGATCCACAAATTTTTTTTGTTTTTGACTGATTTGAGGTCTTGTTTCTAAGAAATTAACAGATCTATCGATAGTAGGTATCACTAATTCTCGTCCCTTTTTGATGGAATTTGGCTAAAGATTTGCAATAAGTCTCCATAAGGAGGGCTCTGAGCATTCTCTATTAAGATTTCACGGATTTTATATATTTTTTCTTGGATACTCATGTGCTCGTATCCCTGCTCTACCGGGTCTAAAGCTGAGAGATCACAACCTTGATCTTTTAAGAAAGCTCGCTGCTGTTGATATTTTTTATGGACGCTTTCTAGAAAAAGCCAAATCAACATCTCTATATTCTTTAGCTTATGCGCCCGCTCAATCAAATCTTGATAACAAGGATCTAGTGTTTCTCTAGATTGTTGAGCTAAAATGTTTACCGCTTCCTCTATCCTTTCCATTTTTCTACTGATCGTTGTAGAGCTTGCTGAGGGTTCAAGGGTAAATAGAGGGAAAGTAGAGATCCTTTCAAAGCTTTCTTCAATCCATGAGACAGTTGGATTATGCACTTGCCTACCCTCTAAGATCTCCGATAAGCACCTTTGCTCTTTTTCTTTTAACTGTAGTTTGGGTAGATCCTTTTTAGCTTGATCAATCATTTCACGAGGAGTTCGGGAGTCTTTGAGTTGCTTTTCTAAGGTTTTTTTAGCGCTATTATGTCGGGAATGTTTTTTGGAAAGTAATTCTATTAGGTATTTGGTATAGAGAATTTGATCTGAAACCTCTCCAATACGTTCATACTCTCCTCTATTTAAGGCATTTTTCAGTGTATTATTTGCTGTTTGTAGTGCGTTTGCATAAAAAGAAGGCAGCAGATCTTTTTCCATTAAAAGATCGCTGATTGTTGTTTCCATGTATTTTACAAAAGATTTGATCCCTATCCTATAATTTCCATCACTCCTATCAACAGTGACTCCCATGTGCTGAAGATAATTATCGAGCCAAGAACCCGAACTAACCTTAAAGATCTGATCGACTTCTTTTTGCGTATAACAAAGAATCTCATCTGGGCTTTGCGTAAAAGCCAGCTCTGCTGCCATAGTATTTAAGAAACGAAAGCTTGAAACAGAAAATTCCGCAACACAGGCAGCTGTGGAAAACCCGAGCTCTTTTCTTCGTAAGACCAAAAGGTCTCTAAATCTTTGCAAATGCACTTGATACTTTTCAAATGCCCCTATTTTGTTTATGAGGCGCCCTTGAGCATCTAAGGCATTTTCTTGTATTAAAAATCTCTGCAATAAAGAGCCGTTCCCCTCCCCTTGCAACCAATCTTCTAAGATCTGTAAATCTAACAAAGCCTTCTCTTTGCTTTGTAAAAAACTTTGAAAAGATACGGATCTTCTAGGGAAATAGCAGGTATCTAGCAGAGAAAAAAGCTCTTGCTCTGTGTGCGCAGTTTCCTTTTCCAATAAACCTTTCAAAAAAGCAAATCCTGCTTCTTGTGTCTTTTTTTTAGGGTTGTATAAAAGATCTTCTAAGAAGGTTTTTTCATTTTTTTGATGCAGATGCTTTAAAAGAGATAGCTGGGTGCCCAAATTTGGAATCGATTCAAAAGCCTCTCTCCAGGGCCTGTAATAAGCAGATCCTTCAAAAACCCATAAATTGAGTTGTTTTTGCACGGCCCAAGCAAAATTTCGATGGCAGCAAGTGGTAAAAGAAATCTCTTTTTGCGTTTCTATGCATTGCACGATTTCTTCTAAATGGGAAAAATCCGTCGATTCGATATGCTTAAGCTCTTCTACTAAATGCTCTTCTCCATAAATGGGCGTGTTGCGATTTCTGATTTTATATATTTGCTCTGAGACAAATTTTTCGTGAAGATTAAGGAATAAATCTAGAGTTTCTTGATTCCAAAAAAGAGGAGAAAATTCCATTTCTTGTAAATAACGATAAAAAGCATGGGTATTAAAGCCGGTCTCAGGATCGAGATAACATGTAGCAAAAAATTCTATTTTTATAGCATCTATTTCCGAAATATTTCCTTTAACAGGTAAGGGAAGTTTTTCTAGTTGTTGCAATAGATACTTAGCATGATCAGAGTTGGTTTCCTTACGCAAAAAGCGTTTAGTTTGTAGTATTTTCTTTGCAATCGTCTCTTTTGTAAGATCGTCGTGTAATGCCTGAAGATTGGGCTGGGAAACTTGAGAGAGCCCTTTTTCATACCTTTTATATAAAATCTCTTGAAAAATTTGATCGACGGTTTTGAGATCGAACGTTTGCATTGCTTCACAAAGCTGAGTAAAATATATGGGTGGTAATGCAAGTTTTTTTATTTCCTGAGATGCGATTTTACATAAAGAGTATAAAGCCCCATGCATGACTTGCGTAAGATCCTTTGTATCTTGAGGCATTTCTACGGATTCTTGAAAAGAGGTATTACTAAGCCACTCTAACCATTTTCCTGCAGTTTCTTCAGATAGAGCGGGAATCTCTATTTCCTTTTCTTTATAAGAAAGAGAAAAAGGATCTTCCAAACATCTTCGTAATAAGGTGAGTTCTTTAGGAGGTAAAGTCCCTTCTGCTAAATCTTGTAAAAGTGCATGCCTTGAAAAATCTGCAGAAACCATTCCTCTTAATTTTTGTAAAAAGAGATTGGTCGGTTCCTTTTTTTCTAAAACACCAAGCCAAAACAAAAACTTCTTAGAAGATACCTGTTGCAAAGCTGCTTCTAAATTTTCATAGGATCTAGAACTCTCCGCGAGCGCTATCCCCTCTTTTTTCAAAAAACCTTCTAATAAATGCGTTGCAAAAGCAATGACTTTTCTTTGTTCTATAGCAGGGCCTTGTCTAACCCAAGAGTTGCTAAGGCCTTGAGATGTAAAAAAATGAAAGAGCACAGGATATTTTTCTTTTTCTGCTAAACAGTTAGCAAAAAGATTTACCTCTTCCTTAGCAGATGTGATTACAACTCGAATCCTGTTCATGGCTGCGACATCATTTTTTTGATACGCTTTAGAGGCTCTAAATTCCCACACGCGATTTGCTTGCGTATCTAAGATCTCTTTTTGTAAAGAGAAGTACTGGTCTTTAAAAGCTTTTTTAAAAGTTAGGTAGTTTGCAAAGTCGTTACCTGGAATCGGTTCTTTAGCAAGTAGCGTGTAATACCAAGAAGAGATTTTCTCCTGTATTTGAGCGAGGCAAAGCCCATCTACTCTATAAAGATTTTCCAACTCTTCTTTAGCTTCAAACTGCAGCCAAAAAGAGATAAGAGGATCAAATACAACCGAAAATCCTACCTCCTTTAATGGACCATTTGCGAGGTATTGTTGGAGCGCATCTTGAGCTTCGATCTCATTTAGCGTTACTATGAATGCAAACAAAGCCGAATGCTCTGGTTCTAAAGGCGGGTTTTGGATGAGCTCATTTGCTATTTGCCTCCAAAAAGGAGAATCTGGTTTTTCTTTGATCTTTTGCAGACACTGCTCTACATATTTCCCCTGTTCAGCAGGTAGCTTTAACAGGGATTTAGAAGGGTTTTGCAGGCTATTACTTTGACTTTGAAAATATGCGCGAACCTTTTTCTGTAAGAAATTCAATCCTTCAGGAAATGTTTTGTTTTCTAGGGTTGCGTTCGCAACGCGGGATATTTGCATGGACTTTTCCCCTACGTTTATAAATACTTGTCCCAATCCGGCGTGTTTTCTTCTATTTCTTTTAGAAGCATGTCGCAAGATTTGAAGTTGAAAGCTAGAAGAGCTGCTTCTAAAAATAAAAGATAATCAGGGTCAAGACCCGCTTTTTCCGCTCGTGGCTTTATATGATAGAAGAAAAGGCTCAGCCCTTTTTGTATCGTGCTCCATTTTTGATAGCCGGTTCGATCTAACGCAAATTCTTCTTTAGGAATCGGAAGTTGGTATAAACGAGCCTTTTTCTCTAACCATTGCAATGAGCTGTCTATTTTATTTCTTACAGCCTCGACCTTAGTCTCAAAAGAAAGTAATCTACTCAGTTCGGTTTTGCGCTCTGGGCTCAATTGCCTAGAATTTTGGATGCGCTCTCGAGTTTTGGCGATCGATATTTTGCTGCCGATCTGTAAAAGTTCCGCGATTCCAGGCTCTTCTTGGGGTAGCTTTTGTAGTTTAGCTTGATATTGAGCCCACATAACTTTTTGCAAGATGCCTTCTAATTTTTTCAGATCTAGAACGCCAACTGATTGCAAATCTTCAGTAATATTTACACTGCAAGCATACGCGTCATGAAAAAAGGCTCGAGTGAGAAATTGAATCAAGCTGGATTTTTCAAATACATATTCTTCTAAAGACTGATCAGCCCTCTGCTCTATTTGCATGCAATCGGAAAAGGTCTTTAAGAAAGAGGGCCCTACGGGGTTTTTCCAATGGTAAAATCCTTGAAGGACACTATCTGGAATAACGCTTGGAAAAAGCGGACTATTTAGCGCCGTTGTAATTTCAGCCACATTACAGAGCCTTTGGATTTCTTCTATCTTTTTCTGGGCGGACAATGCATTGCCAGCTAATATAGGTAGTATAATTGTTTTTAATCGTGAAGGTAATTGTGGTAAGACTTCTCTTTGAAGGCGTTGTAAGATAAGAATAGAGGCAACTTCATTAATTGTATCTGTGTTTTTGTCCATATCAGATAAAGCTTGCCCTGATACATACTCCAGTCTTTTGATAAAAGCTTGTCTATACAATGGAAGATCATCTAAAATATGCGCAGTTAAAACGGAATCTTTTTGGGTGAAAAAGCCTTTTTCTTGTAAAAAACGTCCAAAAGGAGAATCTGGATTTAACGACTGTAGTTCCATTTGCCTACACTGATGAACACGTAGCATCTCGGCCTTTGCAGCGCTATTTGCACTTGTAAATATTTGTAGAGTGTTGTTTGCGGTTTTTTTAAAAGGCAAATGTAGGCAGGCTGCTAATATCGAAGCATTTCTTACAGAGCTCCACGATAAAAGGCTTACAGCCTCAGATTGTTGAGATTCGCTCAACAATCTATTTGCCGATGCAACTTGAACGAGCATTCTTTCTAACTTTTCTTTGCAGGTAAGCTTGTCTACTTTACATTTCAGGTCCATTTTCAAAGCTGCTTTTTGAAAAGGATGATTTACGGGGAGGTTTTTTACCCAGTATAGATACTTTTGGTAGGTTATGAGATCTGCAAGATTTAAAAGAGTTGAAGCATTTTTATCTGTAAAAGCAAGAATAACGAGATCTCGATAAATAGGATCTAGAGAAAGCTCTTGGATTTCTTCAATAAGCCCATCCGTGAAAATCTCCCATGCAATGGAATAATTAATAAATTGTCCAGCTAAAGAATGCTGGGTTAAAGTGTCTATTCCTAAATTAGAAAAAAAGCTATTGCAGGCGAGCTTTATGAAGCGGCCAAACTCATCCTCCGGAGTTCTTTTTCTTTCCAGATTCCAGGAGTCTTTAATTTTCCATAACAGGGAATTTTTCATGGGTATTTGGCCTGGGATCCCATTTTCCTTACGAAGATCTTCAACGATCTGATCTATTTGCTCAGAACTTTTTGAAAATATCTCTGTCAGAATCTTCAAAAGTATCGGGTATTGGCTCCATCTTTTTAGTGTGTTTTGCAATTCGAAAATTTTTTCCTCTAAAGGAATCTCTTTTTCTTGGATGCTTAGAAGATTGATAAGAACTGGGTCTGTGGGTTTTTTCATGAATTCAATTGTAAACATCGCCGAGAACTTTCTTAGAGCAAGTGTTTGCATTTGTGTGTTTAACTTCTCTACATTTTCATAGTCAAAAGGCTCGTCCATCCATCTGGCTTCTGCTTTCAATAAGTGTTGTAGGATTTTTATCGGCTCTTTAAGGGATAGAACATCGAACTGAATTTTTCGATCCTTATCTAAGACCCCAATTTTTTGAAAAAAATGTGTGAGCGGAGAATCTTTATTTACTTGAGAGAGCCATATAAGATCTGGATCCTTATCTTGAGGATTTGAGAATAAATGGTAGCGGCTGAAAAACTTCTTCACAAAGCTTTTAAAATCTTCATCTGAACTTGAGGCCGCAGCATCTATTAAAGCCTCCATAAGTAAAGGATTTTTTAACAAGGGAGCGATCTTAGGCTCTTCTAAATACCGTGTTTTTCCTGTTTGTACTAACGTTTTCACATAGTCTACAAAAAAATCGGGATTTTCGATGGCTTGGCTTAACTCTACCCCTTGCGAAACTTCTTCAATTCTTTTCCAGTCATAAAGATGTGTGCTATTGATTTTTTCTTGTAACCAGGTCCAAGCGTTAGGATTTGTTGTTGCTCTAAGCTTTTTCAAGCATTCGGCCATAAAGTCTGTTTGGAAACTTTCAAATTCTTGCCTAGAGCGCGGAATTTGTCCCCGAGCAACGTTTTGAGCAAGGGCCATGCTAATAGGAGATGCTTTAAGAGATGGATGCCTTTGTATGTATTCAGAGACTTTTCCTTGTATAAAGGCCGTATTGTCCTCGGTTTTTTCTATACCTGGTAAAGACCTTCCTATATCCGCCTCAAATCCCTTTAATCCGCCTATCATGCTTTATCCTTAGTTAAATGGGGCAAGAGTATAACAACTCTTTACAATGCTTGCTACGACAGTCTTTTTTTCATGAAACACAGGGGCGCGGATTTATATCCCTCTTATTTTCAGCATAATATGTAACAGGCCTGTAAAACTCCTTCTTAAAGACGTAATTTGCTCACAATTAATCAATCTTAATCAAAAATAAACAAAAGATTGCAAATTTAATTCATTTAATATACAATTAATATTGAGATACTGTTCATTTATAAAAAACGATAAATTTTAAATAAAAAATATAACCAGAGGTTTTATGGCAGCTGTTACATCAAACGAGCAACAAAGCAGTTCATCTGAAGCAATTCAAAAGCAAGCTCAAGAGCAAATTGCTAAAAAGGTGGATCTCGCAGTTCCTGCTAGTACAACCCATTCAGAACACGAGGTTCCTTCTGGTGCTCCGAATATTAGTCCTGAACTTCTAGCAAGTCTTACATCCGGTTCTGCTACTTCTTCTCAACTAGCTCAAATTATAGCGCTGCTCAGTTCCTTGGACATTTCAGATGATAGCTCTCATGCTCAAAGTATTATAGACTTTCCGATGGAAGGATCTAACTGCACATCTTCAGGTTTTGCTTCGAGAATAGATTCTGAGAGTAAAAAAGCTGACGGAGAGCTTAGCACTCTTCTTAAAGGTCTTGGAGAGAAGCTTTTAGCAAGCCCACCTGCAGCAATTGCTAAATTCATGGAAAATGGCAATCTTTCTTTGCCAAAGATTCTAAAAGAAGGGACAGCCTTACTGCAAAACGTTAATAAAGAATTAGAGCAGCTTTCCGAAGAAGTTAAAAAAGAAGAATCTAAAAAAGATGCTGCAGAGGCCCTTGCTGAAGAGGCTAAAAAAGCTCGGAAAGATGACATTGAAAAGCGCCTTGAAAAGGTGAAAGAAGAACAAGAAGCTGAAAAAGATGAAACAAGCGACACAACTGCTACGGCCAATTCTTCCGGTGAGCCAGTAGAAACCACTAGCGCTCAAGGTTTTGGTTTTACAGCTGATGATTCTTACGTCTTTATGACAAATGTACTTGCTACCATGTCTGCTAACGTTAATAGCATCGAAGCTAAGATTGCAGAAAATTCCGCTAAAACCGCCGACTGGAACTATACGTTAAACCAAGCGTTTATTTCCTCTGCATCAGATGCTTTAAACAAAGCTAAAGACGATCTAAAACATTACAATGACATGGTTAGAAAGCAAAAACGCATGAACGCATGGATGAAACCTTTGATGATTGCAGTTACTGTAATCTCTACGGTTCTTCTTTGTATGGCAGGTCAACCATGGCTTGCTGTTATGATGCTTACCCTAATGACAATGCAGCTCACAGGAGGAACAGAAAAACTTTTAGGGAAGATTGCTCAAGTACTTGAGATGGCTGGTATGACCAAAGCTAATGCTAAATTGACCGCCGATGTGATTTATATTGCTGTCATAGTAGCTATGGCTTGTTGTGGTAATGCTGCCGGAGGAGCTATGGGGCTTGGAACTTCTGGCTTTATCATGGTTGGAACTACAGCTATGGCAACAACTTCCATGTTCGATGACATTGCAACTCTTTATATTCGGGACCACCCAGGATGTAATGAGGATCAAGTTAGATTAGCCTGTATGATTTCAGGTCTTACTTTTTGCTTAGTCGCCAACATTGGTGCTGGTATAGCCGTAGGTTCGGTTGCTGGAGAATCTTCTTGGGCAGCTTCTTTAGGTGAAACTGGAGGAGCTATATTACTCGGCGGAGCCGTTGCGGACGTAGCACTTGCTATTGCTACAGCTGTGCTTCAATGTTTAATGGGCGAAAATAAGATGGCAATGGCTGATGCTGAAGAAAAAGTAACGGAAACAGAAGCTTGGGTCAGCTATTTTGACAACCTATCTCAACAAATGACTCAAATTTCCGAGCAAATTATTGATGCTAACAACGCATCTATCAGAAGCTTAGGAGAAGGTTTGAGTACAGCACTTAATACATACGCTGCAGCTGGAGAGAACCTAGCGCAACACATGGCGTAAAGTAATTAATTGAATTTTTAATTCAAATATAGTATACTAGTATTATAGTTAATATATATTATTAAACAACGAGGAAACATGTCAGATTTGCAACAAAGCAGTAATGTGACTACAGAGAGAACTACGGTTATCTCCCCTACTTTTGCGCAAGAACAAGTTAAGGCCTTAGATTTAGGTACTAACGATACAGAAGCGCTAAAAATCATGGGAACTATACAAGCTTTGGAACAAATAACTGATACTGTTTCCTCTGACACAACTATCGAAGAGCAAGAAGGCACGCTTTCTAGCTCTTCGAATTATGCCCTTAGTGCAAACTATGATGGTGGAAATGGTGATGGCAATGGAGATGATGGAGACACTACCACTACTACTACAGATGCAGATGGCAATACAGTTACTACTGTCACAGATAAAAATGGAAACACAACTGTCACTACATCAGATCCTTATGGAAATGCTATTAGTGTTGTAACAACTACAACAGATCCTACTACTGGTACTGTAACGGTTGTAAATTCTACGTATGGTTATACAACTACTTCTGTTACGACTACAGATAAAAACGGAAACACAAAAACTGTTACTACAGACCCGTACGGTAATACTATCAGTACTGTAGAGACTTCTACCAATAAAACAACTGGAGCTGTAACAGTTACAACTTCAGATGCTTGTGGAAATAGCACAAGTACAACTACAAATACAGATGGATCTTCAGAAACTACTACTATCACAAAAGATAACAATGCAACGATCACTGTCACTACAGATAAAGACAAAAATGGCACTGTAACAAGTACAACAACTACTACAGAGACTCAGACGACGGATGCAGACGGCAATGTTATTGCTACAACTATAACAGTAACAGCTACTGATGCAAAAGGTACAAGCACTACAACTACAGTTACCGATGCAGAAGGATACGTTACAGAAACTGTTACAGGAAAACCCGTTACAACAACAGATAAAGACGGAAACACAACAACAACTCAAACGACTAAAGTTGTTACTGTAGACGAAGATGGTAATGTTATCGGGACGACAGAAACTACGACAACTACTACTAAAGATAAAGCAACTGGCAATACAACAGTTGCTACTGACACAATCACTACTGATGCTGAAGGGCATTACACAGAAACATCTACTTCTGTTACCACAGATAAAGACGGGAAAATTGTCGACAACTCAACAGATGTTGAAATCGAAAACAACAGCTTAGGATTCTCTACGACTACTTATGGTCACTACGCTATGGGAGGAAACTCTGTAGGTGTAGCGATCGCTTCTTTGAACCATGCTCAAGATATGCTGTTGCAAGTTGACCTAGATTGGTTACAACAAAACAGATTGGCTTTTTCATTCGGAACAACCAAAGCTCTTGAAGAAATGGATATGATGATTGATTCTGCTCAAGATCAAAAAGAAGCTGGATACTACGAAGCTTATGGTCTCTTTGCTTCAGGAGCAGCAGCAGGTGTTGGCGTTGGCGCTACCTTAGCAAGTAGCAGAGCAGCATTGAATACAGTTAAGACAGAAAATGCCAACATTACTCAGCAAAGACGCACATTGGATATGTTGGAAAAATCAAAAACCTCTGATGGAGGCCTCATTGTTAGTGACTCTCCAGCAGCCCAACGCCGATCTGACGCTCAAATAGAACGACATAAAGCAATTAGAGCTGCGGTTACTAGCGATAACAATCAAACAGAGATTGCAAGTAGAGCAGACTACCCAGTTGAAGTCAATGGACAACCAAGTAAGTACATAACAGGTCCTAATGGTCGAGTGAGATTTCAAGGAGATGGCGCTGATGATGCAGCTTCAAATATAGGTAGTGATGGATTTCTAAAAAGAGCAGATGGGAATAACGAAACATATACTGCTGAAGATGTTGAAGCGTATAATAGATCGGGTGCCGGTGAGAGAGGTGCATTAAACGAATTTCCAGCAGTAGGCGAGCCAGTACAAGGCGTTGATCAAAATGGTAATGCATTGAATCGAAATGGCACGAAAATACCTGGCAAATTTGTCAGATACGTAACTCATGATGAAGTCAATCATTTTACTAGACCTGGTGAAAGAGCAACGCAGCAACATTTTGATGCTCGTCCTGAAACTGTCGATGGAGAAGGCTGGCATATCCCAGGGTCAAGACAAGCAAATCAGTGGAGTGAATATCGAGGAAAGAGAGCACCTGATATTATAGAAAGACAAGATACTTCTACTAGAATTGTGGATGGAACCAGAAACTTTTTCCATAACCGCGCTCCTGGACGTGTAGATGCAGCTACGCCTAAACCGATGCGTTTGAACTATAAAAACGAAGAAGTTGCAGATGCTTTTTCAAGCAATAGTTTGGCAGCTTCTGGTGAGGATGCTGCATTCACAACTAGATTTAAAGCAAAAATGCAGGAAGATCTCAAAACTTCTACAGCGGCTCGAGATAGAGCGATGGGTGAATTTAATGCTAACGTTCAGTGGTATAACATGATCTGTACTGCGATGGGTGGAAACATCCTTCAAGGTGAATTTAAGATTCTTTCTTCTGATAAGGCATATGACGCTCAAACAGAAGCTGCTCTATCTAAGTACTTAGGTCAGACAGCAAACCAATTGTTTAGCGCAGCTAGCAACTGGCAAGGTCAGGCAAGTAAAGCGTACGATCAGTCGCTTTCTGTCTTGAGTGGTCCTCTTGATGCTTTAAGAAGAGCTGTTAGCCGAGGCTAACAATAAATAATTCCTTCTCCGACAAGCCGTCTTTCCCCTCATGGGGGAAGGCGGCTTTTTTATTTCTCGTAGGTTAAATAGTAGTTTTCTTCAGGCAAATCAAGAGGCTCTAATATAGGAGCGTCTTCTTGCTTTGCGTGCTCTACAGAAAATATTTTAGACTCTAAAGTTTCTTGATTAACAAGAGTTACAGAAAAAGAGTCTTTATACTCGTCTTCCTTAACAAAAAATACTCGGTTCATTGTCGAGTAAGGAGGAATGATTTCTTCTTTAATCGATTTGATCGAAAGTTCTTTTTTTGCTTTTTGATAAGCTTCCATAGTTTTGATGCCATGCATAGTGCTTGGGATAGAAAAAGGCCAAAAAATAAATCCTGCAATTCTAAGTCCAAGGGAAGCTGGAAGGGAAGATCTCTTAGCAGCGGAGGCTATATCTTTAGGTTTGGCTAAAGGAAGCGAGATCGAATTGGGGGTAATCAAATAGGGATCTAAAGACTGGTTTTCGATCGTAATTTGCACGGGCGTATACCCCAGTTTTAACAGATCGTTTTTTAAATACTTTTCGCTTTCTTCTGAAGTGAGAGGTTTAACGGAAATAGAAATAGCATCTGCTTGAGAAAAAAGTTCCTTACCGGGAATAAGAGATGGCAAAGAGGTAAAGGAAGGAAGTCTCCCCTGCCCTAAAATAACCAGCAATCCTGTAATTCCTAAAAATGGTAAAAGAATTCTTTTTTTGATTCGTTTAAACACTTAACCTCCAAAGATAATTAGAGGCGAATTATATCATCAAACAAATCAAATTTCAATTGCTTTCACATAATTAAAAAATTTCAATCAGCAAATATTCTTATCGTTTAAGCTTATTGCAAAACTCTAATTTTAGCTTGAGCTAATTACGCACAGCAGGATAAAAAAATATATTTATTTTTTTGATATTTAATTCTGTTTAAAAAGTAAATAATAAAGCATAATACGCATATTTCCAACTGTTACAAAGTGCAATTTAATATTTTCAATGCGTTCCGTGTAAGGATAATTTCTGAAATTTCGAGGAATTTCCAAGTTTATTGTTTTTTTATATTAATATGAGGTTAGTTTGATTCAGGATTTCAATCAAAATGCACATGAAATAAATAATGCAGCAACAAAACTTCAATCATTTTATCGAGGTCACATATCTCGTAAATATAATGTTTTTCCGACTCATTTTCTAAATTCTTCAATTTGCGGAAAAATTAATGATTTTATTCAGTTGAATAGAGCTCGATTATGTAATGTCACATCTGAATTTGATGAAGGAAGAAATTTTTTTATTAAATGGGATAAAAGCAATGAAGTATTGTCTCTACTTTTCCCTACTAAAGATGCCGTGGGTTCAGGGGCGTGGAAAAAGTTTTTCGCTTCTAATACTATAAAAATACCTCTCACTGAAAAAAAGAGGGAAATAAGAGAGTTTGAATCTGTTTGGATTGAAGCAGACCATAAAACGATCAATGAAGTTGGAATTCAGAAGTTTCTTTATAATAAATTTACAAACAACATCCCAGTAGGAGTCTATTTCTTAGAACCTTGGGAGCAGATTCATCAAAATATTTATAGCCAAAGACGTTTAATTAATAAATTAGATGGAGTAAAATTCAATGATCCTTTTCAAAAGGCTCGCTATATACGAGATATAGCTAGAAATCTAGCCTGGATGCATAAACAGGGAATGATACATGGAGACGTTTTGACCTTGCCCCTCTTTTAGGTCCAACCTAAATTAGAGGTTCCTGTTTTTCTTTCTTCTTTTTTAATATATCCATC
>JAIETG010000005.1 GCA_019745395.1 Rhabdochlamydiaceae bacterium
ATGTGGCAGAAAGATTTATCGAAAGGGTGCAGGAAGAAAAAGAAAGGATTTGTTTAGCTTCTCATAAGTTAACTCATGTCGGCATAGTCAATGCTTTGATTGAAGCGCATCGAAGAAATGTTCTTGTGGAAGTGATTGTTGATTCTGCTTCTGTTTTCAAAAGCAGTCCTATACATAGACTGATTAAGGAAGGGATTTTTGTCTGTGTCTTGCAATCTCCAAGCCTCCCAGTACCCCTTCCTCCGAGATATCCAGGTATTCCCCCAGGTGTTGCTAAGCCAACTCCAAGGTTTCAAAAACGGATGAACCATACTTTTTGTGTATTTGGATCAGACCTTTCCTGGACGGGTTCCTATGCATTCATTGCAAAATCTAAATTTGCTCATTTTGAAAATGCGCTTTTGCTAAAAGACGAAAAAATAGCCAAAGAGTTTTTGGAAGAATTTGACAGAATGAAGAAAAAACATGTGATTTATTTGCCTTTATACCTTCAGCAGAAGGAAGTTAGCTCTTAAAAAACGTTTTTTCTTCTCAATTTTAATCTGGGTGTGTATCCTTGCGCCGAGAATATTTTTTAGAAACTTAATCTAAGGACGCGTTATATATGAAGTCTGCTTTTGCCGTAGGAATGCTTCTTCTTACTCTATGTGGTTGCTACCAGGTACGTTCAGATGATTTGAGCACTGTTCCTGTAACCAATAATCCTAGTGTTGTTCCTCAACATGGGAACTTAAGTCAATTTACTGCCATGCATCCTTAGCTTAGGTTGCTGATAATGTGGATTTGTAATAATCTATAAATAGAGAATTAATAAAAGAGCATGAAATGACAAGCGGCAATTCTAATTACCATATAGCTCCTGCGGATATGAAAAAACTTATTCAGCAGATAGGCAAAGAGAAGCTAATAGAGTGTTTTTCCCAGATGTGCCTAATTCGTAATTTTGAGACACGGGCAGAGTCTGCTTATCAGCAAGGAAAGATCGGCGGCTTTTTTCACGCCTATATAGGACAAGAAGCTGTTCAAACCGCAGCTGTTGCTGTGATGGGACGAGATCAATGGTGGGCGACTTCTTATCGATGTCATGCGCTAGCTCTTCTTTTAGATGTAAACCCTAAAGAACTTATGGCAGAACTCTACGGAAAAGCGACTGGAAATGCTTTGGGTCGTGGAGGTTCAATGCACTTTTTCTCCGAAAGACTTTTGGGAGGCTTTGGGATTGTAGGAGGGCAGGTTCCGATTTCGACGGGTGCCGCCTTTACTTTGAAATACGCCAAGCAAGTTCCTGGGATCCCTGTTCAAAAAGGGGATGTTTCGGTCTGTTTTATGGGAGATGGAGCTGTTGTGCAAGGGGCTTTTCATGAATCTTTGAATTTAGCAGCGCTTTGGGACCTTCCTTGTGTTTATGTGATTGAGAATAATCAATGGGGAATGGGAACCGAGGTCACCAGGGCTGTGAGTGTAGAGGCTATTGCGGAAAGCAAGGCGCCGGGTTATGGAATGAAAGGGTACACCTTTGACGGAATGGACTTTTTTCAATGCTATCAAGGATTTGAAGAGGCATTTCAAGAGGTGAAACGTACATCCAAACCTGTACTTATAGAAGTATTGACTTCCAGATTCCGTGGGCATTCTATTTCAGATCCAGGTTTGTATCGTACGAAAGAAGATTTGCAAGGTTGTATGGATAAGGACCCTATAAAGCAGATGAAGCAGGTTCTTATTGATCATAGCCTGTTGACTGTAGAAGAGTGTGAAGCTATTGATCAGAAGCAAAAAGAGATCGTTGTTGCTGCGATGAAGTTTGCTGAAGAAAGTCCATGGCCTCATCCGATCCATCTAGAAGAAGACGTTTTTGCCCCTTAACCGAAAAAGGATAGTTTTATGCCGATGCAGTTAGTGGACCTACGTGAAGCGATAAGGCAAGCGCTAGATGAGGAGATGCAAAGAGATCCCAAAGTGTTTGTCTTAGGAGAAGAAGTCGGGCAATATAACGGCGCTTATAAGATCACAAAGGGAATGTTAGATAAATGGGGGGAGCCGAGAATACTCGATACTCCGATTTCCGAACTGGGCTTTGCAGGGCTTGCAATTGGCGCTGCCATGACAGGGCTTCGTCCTGTTGTGGAGTTTATGAGCTTTAATTTTTCCTTCGTTGCTTTTGACCAGATCGTATCCAATGCCATTAAAATGTATTATATGTCCGGAAATCGTTTTTCCGTTCCAATCGTTTTTAGAGGGCCTAATGGTGCTGCAGCTCAGGTTTCTTCTCAACATTCGCATTGTGTAGAGGCAATTTATGGGAATTTGCCCGGTTTGATCATCGTAGCTCCAAGTAATGCTTATGACGCAAAAGGACTTTTGAAATCTGCGATTCGAAATAACAATCCAGTGCTTTATTTAGAAAGTGAGCTCACTTATTCCGATAAGATGGAGATCCCTACAGAAGAGTACTTAGTTCCTTTGGGTAAGGCCGCTATCGTCCGAGAAGGGACTCATGTAACGCTTGTTTCTCATAGCCGAATGGTGTCTTTATGCAAGCTGGCTGCGACGGAGCTTGCGAAAAAAGGAATACAAGTAGAAATCATTGACTTAAGAACGATTAAACCTTTAGATATAGCAACGATTGCAACTTCTGTTAGAAAGACTCATCATTGTGTAGTTGTAGAAGAAGGGCATATGTATTCTGGAATTTGCGCTGAAGTCGGATTTGAAGTGATGCAGCACTGCTTCGATGATCTAGATGCGCCTGTTATGAGAGTAACTCAAAGAGAAACTCCTATGCCTTATTCTAAAGTGCTAGAGAAAGAAACCATGCCGACAGTACAACGCATAGAACAGTGTGTTATTGACGTTCTAGCGTAAATCCAAATTTGTAGAGGAGCCGACACTTTATGCCATTTACACTGACTATGCCCAAACTCTCACCTACTATGGAAGAGGGAACGATTATCCAATGGAAAAAGAAAGTGGGAGACTATGTTAAAGCTGGAGATGTGCTGTTTGAAGTAGCAACTGATAAGGCTACCGTTGAACATACGGCCCTTGATGATGGTTTTTTGCGATTGGTTATAGTGGAAAATGGAAAAGAGGCAAAAGTTAATCAAGCTGTTGCTGTTTTTACAGAAAAAAAAGAAGAGGATATCTCTTCTTATAAGCCAGAAGGACTGCTTGTTGAAGAAAAGAAACCAGAACAGGTCGTAACTAGTGTAAAAGAAGCTCTTCCTAAAGAAGAGCGAAAAGATGCACCTTCTTTTGCTCAACCATCCTTTATCCCTGAAAAACCTTTAGAAAATATAGCATTTCCTTTTCCTGTAGGCTCGCAAAACTCCCACATCAAAGCCTCTCCTTATGCAAAAAAAATGGCGAAAGAAAAAGGGATTGATCTTTCTACAGTCCAAGGATCGGGACCTCATCAAAGAATCACGAGTCGTGATTTGTCTTTAGGACAACCTGACGCTTCTGTGGCTTTTGGAAGAAGGGAAGTTCCTACTGCACCTGCGGGATCTTATGAAGAAGAACCCCTTTCTCCGATGAGAAAAGTTATTGCGCAACGTCTGCAACAGTCCAAGACTTGGATTCCCCATTTTTATGTAACGCAAGAAATGGAAATGGAGCCATTGATTGCTGTTCGAGATCAGCTCAAATCAGGTGGAGTTAAAGTCACTTTTAATGATCTGATTGTTAGAGCTGCAGCTTTAGCTTTAAGAGAGCATCCGGAAGTCAATAGCGGTTTTAATAGCGTTTCTCAAGCAATCATTCGTTTTCAGACAGTAGACATCTCAATAGCAGTCAGCGTACCTGCGGGATTGATCACTCCCATCGTTCGTCATGCAGATTATAAAAATGTGGGGCAGATCTCTGTAGAGGTTAGATCTCTTGCGGAAAAAGCAAAAGCAGGGAAGCTTGCTAGAGAAGAATATGTAGGAGGTTCCTT
Source organism: Rhabdochlamydiaceae bacterium (assembly GCA_019745395.1). Lineage (GTDB taxonomy): Bacteria > Chlamydiota > Chlamydiia > Chlamydiales > Rhabdochlamydiaceae > CAIJXB01. Next base: position 3,938 of record JAIETG010000005.1, read on the forward strand.
CACTATTTCTAATTTAGGGATGTTTGGAATTACTGAATTCAAAGGGATCATCAATCCTCCTCAAGCGGCCATTTTATGCATAGGCGGAGTTCAGGAAAAGCCCGTTGTTCGACAAGGTAAGGTCGTTCCAGGAAAGACGATGACCTTGACTCTTGCTGCGGATCATCGGGTGATTGATGGGGCAGACGGCGCTAAATTCATGAAAACTTTGCAGCGGTTTTTGCAAAATCCATCTCTTCTTTTACTGTAGCCTATAGACGGCTTTTACTAGTAAGGGAAGCTATGTTGTTTTTACGTAAACTTCATTCCAAAGCACAATTCTATTGTCTGGATTGAATTTCAAGATGAGAATAGCTTCGAAATTTTCTACGGAATTATCTGTGCGGGTGATGTGTGCAGTCAAGGAAATGACTACATTGGTTTTATCTGTAATAATGTCGTGAGTGTCGTATTGTATTGAGAGAATTGTAGCTCTGAATTGGTTAAGGAATTCGAAATAACTGTCATGGGTTGCGTCGTATTCTCTGCCGTTTGCCTTTACTTGAAATAGATTTGCAAAATAATCCCCAATTTCGATTTTTTCTAACTTTGCATTTTCCACTAAATTTATAGTGTTCCACAAAAGAAGAGACTTGGCTGTTACAATATTTTGCATGAATTTCCTGTTTTAAAAGGTTGTATAAATTATGCTCTCTTTGAGAGCAAGTAGATTTGAATGTAAATATGGGCTACGTAATTTTTACTTAGGTGTCATGGAGTTTGTTGCATCAGCAGTAGGCTTATAAGAGTGCCCAATGCTACAGCGTTGATTGTATGAGATAGTATGGTCTGCTCTAACAGGAATTCAGTTGAGAAAGCTATTATGTTTGTTGCTGTAAGAGCTAGATAGAGGCGTGCTAGAATCGAGTTTCTGTTAGGTTCTGTGTATATAGTCATAAGAGCAAATACAGATCCTGCTATCTTAGCAACAAGATCAGATGGGGAGTCTTTTTCCCATAGTGTTTCTCCTCCAAGTATAGCTAGTTGTGTTGCAATGCTAGCTAGGCTTATCTTGAGATAAAAAGAGTTTGCTTCATTAAAGTAGTGGGAATTTATATTTACAGCTATAGGTTTTTGGAAAATGAGACGAGATATTACTGAAATACAGGTTTTTGCTATTTTCCATGAAATGATCGTTAGGTTAAAGATTCCTACCTGAGCTGTGAATAGTGTAGTTGGGATGCCGAGACTTATAGGTACATTATATTTGTATTTAAGCGCGGCATAGTGCATGGGTATTTTGTTTAGTATGTTGTTTAGATCTATTCTGGATTGTTCTTCTGGAAAATGGTTGATAAAATGCTCTTTTGTTGCTGCATAATAGATCTGATCTGCAAAGTCAATACAGTTCATTTGATATCCATAGGCAGGAGGATTTTTTTTCATAGATGTTTTTTTGTCAAAAACGGCTTGAGCTTGTTCATCGCTGAGATAAATTGTAATGGAGTTGTTATCGTTTGTCTTGCGAAAAGCTTCTTTTTTAACCTGACCTGATCCTAGTAATAGATTGGGAGGTGGCCAGAAGCCGAAATGTTCATAATAGGGAATACCATCATTACAAGAACCGCAGTTAAGCTTTATAGAGACATGATCCGAGCGTACTAGTACAGTTAATGCATTATGCTCTAATGGTTCATTTTGGGATCTTCCTATCATATAGTCATATATGTCTATTGCTTTTGTATTTTCTAAAATTTTAAAGCTTTTGTCTTTCATTTGTATGGCTGCGCTACCATCCAAACTTCTTTGAATGATGGTAGGAGGATGGAAAAATTCCTCGGATGAAATGGTATCTAATCCGGGAATGGAACGGCAGACATCTGAATGATTTTCCTCCTCATCATCCAAGGGAAATAGATCTACAAAAGAATAATTGTTGTTATATGGTGTGATCTGTGTTGTCATAATTCTTGAGTGTTCAATTATTTTAAATAAATATTATACCATTTAAAAATATTGTTTACAATTTATTTAATCTTTCAGTTTGTATTATATATGTTTGGTGTTGAAAGGATTGTGTTTTAATATCGGAAATTTCTATGTTTGGCCCTTTTTAAATAACCATCCGACATTTATCCTGAAAAATCCTGTCGTGTACGAGTTTAATGCTCTAAATATGAGTGTGTTATAATGATGGATGCCTTGGATTTTAGAGTGTGCATCGAAAAGTTGACTGAATCTCTAAAGCGGGGGGAGAAATCTGATCAAATTACAATAGGCTAAGATCCTAAAAAGAGTGGAACATCGATTGAAAATTATCAAAATTCTAACAAATTGTAAGTTGAGATCTATTTCGATTTTTTTATCCTGGATAGAGAAGCAGAGTTTAGATAGGAGCGTTTTTATGTAGGATAACTCTGTGCGTTGCTGTCGATCTGGTTAGAAGATTATCGGCCAGGGGTGTTTTTATTCGACATCAGAATACCTAACTTCTACGTCCGCGATAGCCGCTATTATTGCTTCATTTATACAGCTTGCTCCAAGTGAAACTCTATATTGTCCTGGATTAGTGTATCGATATTGTACTATAGGGTCGGATGGAGATCCCGATATGACCTCTCCAAGTCCACCAAATTCCCAATAATAAGAAAGTTTGAGATAATAGCCTTCTGGGGAAACTTCTGCTTTAAAAGTAAATATGGTTTCCGTAGTTCCCTTGCCTTGGCTAGTATCCATCATAGATACGCAAGGATCAACAGCAATCCTTATTTGTGGGTTGTCTGAATCTTTTGTATTATTTTTGTTTTTCATGTGTTTTTCTCGTTTTTTTTATTATGAAGTTCTTATAGTAAATTTGATGATGTTTTGGTTGTTCGCTAGGAAATATTAAGTAAGAAAGATAACTGTGCGCAAGCTTTGTAGATTGCTTGCACACAGAGTACATTCTCAGGAGCAATAATTATTGCTTACCAAACTTGCGCCCGTCATGCTCTTTTCGACCGTCGTGCTCTTTTCGACCGTCATGCTCTTTTCGACCGTCATGCTCTTTTCGACCGTCGTGCTCTTTTCGACCGTCGTGCTCTTTTCGACCGTCATGCTCTTTTCGACCGTCGTGCTCTTTTCGACCGTCGTGCTCTTTTCGACCGTCGTGCTCTTTTCGACCGTCATGCTCTTTTCGAGCGTCATGCACTTTTTTGACGATGTATTTTTTTGGATTGTTGTTTGATTGGCTAGTCATATTATTTCCTCGTTTTTATGTTATTTTAATTATGTATTGTGGAGTTCTGTCCACTTCTTTATGTTATTTTATTTTTTTAATTACGGAAGCGTTTTTTTGTGAAAATATTTTTTCAGCATTCTTAAGTCTATTGTATTGAATGTGTTGTGTTTTATTTGCAGGGGTGTGCCAGTTTCGTTTTTTAGGGTGTGAGTCGCTTTTTAGGGTCTAAGTTGCTTTTGGTAAGATGTTTATAAAACCTTTAGGAGACAAGTCTTTGGTAGAGCTAGCTTGTTGCAAGTAAAATTGCCATTCTTAGAGAGCTTTTAACTCTCTCAAACTCTTCTTTAAGGATCTTTCAAGGTGAAAAGGCCGGAAGTGGCGTTAAAGATGATTTGCAGACGGCTTGCTCGACGAGGATTCTCGTGCTATATGGAGGAAGGTTGTTCTCTATGCAAGACCGTTGTAGTTCATGAAAAATGAAAGAATAGTCAAGCAGGCAGCCCCAGGGCATTTGTGTTAAAATTGCGTAATTCATTCCATTTGTATTTATTTAAAAGACTTAACCATTGCTGATTAAGCAATAGCGGAATATAGTTTTTGCACCTTCTATAAAAAAAGGGGGGCAGAAAATGCAAAGTTTTTTCTTTGGGTTGTCTTGTATCCCTTCGAATGTTACATCTTGGGTTTCTTCAGAATTTTCAAAATCTCTTTCATTGACTCCTTTTTTCTTTCTGGAAATAGAAAAAGCTTTATCTAGAGAAAGTGTAGAAGATCCTGAGCAAATACACGGATTCTTACATAAGACGCACCATACTATTTTACAAATCCCAGATGCCTATAAATGTTTTGCTCCACTTCCAAAGATGAATCCAGCATACGCAGGGGAAAAAGGATCTCCTAAATGGGAAGGAATCCAGTCTTTCTATCAAGTGAATCTGTATGATGCCCAGCAAAAGCAAGAGATTCCGATTGATTCGGAAAGATCTATTCCTTTAACAACCAGGGATTTTGTGTCTTTTTTACAAAAGGTTACTGAAGGAATTGAGCTTATAGCTCTTCATGGAATTTCTCATGGAGATATTAGACGAGAAAATGTAGGGGGCTTTCTGCCTTCAGAAACATCTTACGAGGGGTGCATTACAGATTTTGACCATTGCAAGTCTTTTCAAACGATCGCACCTGTAAAACAATTTTATCATTATTGGAATGCTCTGCAACGTGACTTTGGGGTCATAAATCAGGAAAGTGATCTTTATGGGCTAGTCCTTTTAATAGGAGAGACTCTTCTTTTCGGGTCTTCAGCAACTGAAAGAAAGACAATAGAAGAGTTTCTACACCTATACCCACAAAGAATTCCAGAGGGTTTGAAAGAGTTATTTCCGGAAGAAAGGATCAATAGGGAAAATTGCGATCCTTTGATTCAAAGAGTGTTGAATTTACAGAAAGAGGGAAAAATTAAGGAAGCCTTAGCAGTACAAAGGCTTATTTGTGAATCTTTGATATTAGATAAGGTTTTTTCTTTGTTAGAAAACACCTTTGCAGCCGATGCTCAAAGTTTATCTCAAGATAGATTTATAGGGCTCCCGAAGTTCGCTGAAATCCACGAATTCATTGCTTATTGTAGAGAGCAAGTGGACTTGGTAGGTGAGTATGTCCATAGAACATAGAACAAGCTTTGAAAATGCCTTTCTATCGCAAATCTCTTTTGAAAAGTTTGTACAAAAAGTTTTTCCTAAGAACTGCAGTAAGGACTGCCTTACAAATAGTGCTATTCGTTTAGAAAAAGCCGTAGGTGAGGCTTTAAAAAAACTTTCCTTACTACCAAACGCACAAACATTAGATTTTCTCCCTTCCAGATCGCACATGAAAGCCTTCTTGAAAAAGGATGAAAAAGAAATTAGGCTGCTTTGTTTTCCTAGTAAGTCAGAGGATTGGGTAGATCCTTTGGTAAGAAGTAATGGTCTTGATGAACTGGTAGGATCGGAGGCTGTACTTTCCTTAGATTCTGGGGAAATCTCTTCTCATATAACTCATCTTGAGCGTGGAAATGCAGAGATGTTTGAGCAGGAAATGAGGGGAAGAGCGCTTTTACAAGAAAAAATCCCTGATTTTTATAGGCGTATTCCCCCAATATTTAGATATGATTATTCGTCGTTTGCTCTGGCAAGTAAAGAACCTTATCATAAAACTTTGTCTAACGAACTGAATAATAATCGGTTTTCTTTATCAGCTTCTCAAATTTTAAAGGTTTTACAGCAGGTTCTCTCTGAGGTCAAAACTCTAGGGGATCATGGTTTAGTCTATTCTTATTTAAACCCTAATTCTATAGCTATTTCAAGGCGTAATGATCAGGTTACAGGGCATTTAAACGAGTTTATCTATTTAACTCCACAGAAGGGCCCTTGTAGTGCAACGCATAGCTGGATGAACCCTTTGGCTTATGAAAACTTTGCGTCTCGAGATACAGATCTTTGTGGACTTGTTCAGGTTATGGCAACGATGTTTTCTTTGCAATTTTTCGCAAGTGATTCTTGGGATGTTGAAAAACAAGAAATGTGCGCCCTCAGTACAGTAGATAAGCAAATTTCCCCAGTGCACTATGAAAAAATTATAGAACTTAAGGCTCAGCATCGAGGATTTCATAAAGGATTTTCTAAAGCTCTTTTACAATATGTAGATGGATTGAAAATTCAAGAAGAGGAAGGTTTTCAGATTGCTATTTTAGAGCAGTTTGCAGAAAAAATGGCCCTATTTCCTCAAGTTTCTTCTTTGTTGAAAAAAGTCATAGAGGTCAATGCCGAGCAAAAAAAAAGACTGAAAAATGGAGAACTCCCCATAACCATCGATGCTACGGGGCCGCATATGCCCTCTTTGAAAAAAATCCAAGAGGTCTTACGTCAGGGAGAAAGGGTATTAAAAGAGCTGCGAAATAGTAGAAAAGCAGTTCCCACTGAAATTTTACAAGTGGACAAAGATCATATACGACAGATCGTAACGCATATGTCAATAGATCCATCTTTTATAGAAATTTATACGGACCAGTTTCATCAACAGCTATCTCAGTATTTACAAGAGCGTCCGACTGCAGGATCCGAAAAACGGTTTCATAAAAAACCGTTCTCTTTTCGAGTTTGTGTGGGTTTAAAACGTATTTTCATCTATCCCATAGGATCTTTTTTGGGAGGGGGGAATTATAAAACTGCCAAAAAAAGCTGGTGCGCAGAGATTTCTTCAAATGGGATTTTCATAGAAAAGCAATTGCTATCACGAAGTAGAAAAAAATATCCTGAAGATGTAGCTATGCATCAAGCTATTTTACAGATTCCAGAAGCTGATAAATACTTTGTGGATCTTCCTAAAAGACATAGAGGATATTTGGGATCTAATGGGAAAATGAAGTGGGAATCGAATCGTTCTTTATATGGCAATAATTTGGAAGAGGTAATTGCTCAGCAGGGAATCTACATAGACCCTTTAGATGCGAGCACTTTTCAACCTTTAACGATGTTAGATTTTATTTCTTTCCTGGAAAGTATTTCTCAAGGAATCAGTCTCATTACTCAGCATCAGATCTCTCATGGAGATGTCAAATCAGATAACATAGGAATCTTTGTTACTCCTGATAAATCTTGTATAGCACGTATGACCGATTTTGATTTGACTTCTTATTTTACCTCCGAGGAGTCTAATGATTCTAATATGTATCGTTTTTGGGATCATGACAGAAATTCATATGGAAAAATCAGTGCAAAAACGGATCTTTATGGTTTAGTTCTTCTAGTGGCAGAAGTATTTCTTTTTGGATTGCAAGAACGATTATCTTCTGAATCGGATGAGCACATTCATGAATTTTTTCAAAACATATGGAGAAGTCCAGAAGAAGCTAAGAAGGAGTTCCTTGCAAATCAGGAGAAGTCTTTAAATAAGATTGGATTAATATTAAATAAGCAAGTTTCTAGAAAAAACTGTGTTGCTGCCCTCAAAAAAATTGCTTCTTGGCAAAATACAGAGAAGCATCAAAGATCTATAGCTTTGAAGATCTGGCTTGCTAAGGCTTTGTGCTTCGAGCGTGTCTTTTCTTTATTAGAGTATACCTTGAAGGCAGACCAAGATAAATTACAAGAAGGAGGGTTGGTTTCTTATCCCACTATCGAAGAAGTTCAAAGGGTTTTAGATGAGTGTAAACAAGATGTTGTGTGGCTGAATGAACAATGTGAAAAATATGCGGAGGTTTCTGTATGACAATTCCTAGTATTATGAGCGAACCAACTTTTTTGCGTAACATGTACGAGTCTTTTACTTCAGCTCTACAAAAAGATGACAGCTCTTTTTCGATGCGTGAGTTTGTTAAGGAATATTTGGAAATACAATCTCCAGAAGCTTTGCCCGCTGCTAAGATAATTCCCTTAATACAGAAAAGGATGTTAAATGAAAGACCACATTATGAGCCTATTTTTCATGCTCTTTTCCCTAATACTATAGGTTTTAAATTAGTTTCAGAAAAGCTGTTAACATTTGCAGAGAGCTTGCGAAGAACAGGATATCAAGAAACAGAGGTGCAATTTTTCCAGAAATATGCATTTCAGTTTGCAATTCTTTCTATTTGGAATCAGTCTAAAAAATTTTCAGACCAAGACTGTTTGCGAAAAAGTTTTGAGCAATTCGAGGCCTTGAGAAGGTATCGTCAAGACCTTTCTCAGATACTGCAAGTAGAATCTTCTCAGATTGTTAATCTCATGAAAAAAGTCCTTCCAAGGCATTTTTCATCTTCAGATGTGCAAGCACAAGCAGAAGCCCTACAACAGCAGATCCAAAACTTTTTTAATGAAAATCTACACAAGGAAAAAGAAGATCGAATATTTCCTGTGAAAGGTCTTGGGTTGATGATTGGTGCGCATATGGAAAACAAACTAGGGGAGCTTATTTGTTATAGAGCGGAGCGATCTGCAGGGATAGCATCTCATCTCCTATTGTCCCGTGAAGGGAAATCGCCTGTTTTTAATGCTTGCAGGGTGAGTGCGGTAGAAGTTGACCCTACCAAAGAGCTTGCACAAAGAAATACTTTATCTCAAATCCCTGGAATTAATGAGATCATTACTCCTGCTCCTGCGGTTTATCGTACAAGTTCAGGTTTTTTGCTTCGTAGTCCTTTAAATTGGGATATATTACACAATCAGATAGAGTTGGATCCTTTTATTTTTTCTGGAATTGAGCTAATAGAAATATCCAAGCAGATATTGCAAGCCGTGCAGAAGCTTACTGAACATCACTACATTCATAGCTCATTAGGACTAGAACATATTGCCGTTCGAAAAACTGAAGCTGGGATAGAGGCGATGTTGGGTGATCCTGAGCAAATCATACCCTTAAGTAACTGGGGAAAGGAGATCGGTCATAGCAGTGCTTATTATGCGTTTAATCAAGGAAAAAAACAGATTTCTCAAGAAATTGTTTTGAATGAGTTCAGCATATTTTTAGCAAAAACGCTATTAGGAATTGATGATCTTCATAAGGACCCACTTCAGCAGCTGTTTCAGCAGGTAGAAGAAGTGGTATCACCTGAAAATTATGAGCAGATTCTTTTTTTGAAAAAACAATCCGATAGATACGGGGAATCTTATGTGCATAATCTTAAAAACTATGTCAAAAGATTACGATCTGATGATGGCGATATCTTTTCCATCTCAGCTTTAGAACAATTCATAGAAAAAAACCTTATTTTGAGCTGCATTTATCCTTTTATATCGGACTCAACTTCAAGCCCTTCAGCGATCCTTCCTACAGCTCGATGTTCCACTTTTTTTAAAAAAATTACTTAACAAGCAATGTAAAAAACGCTATAATATTCGCACTTAAAATGTTGAATATGAGTTTTTTATGATAAAAAATGCCTTGGATTTTGTAGAGAAGTACATCGACCTGTTGAATGAATCCCTAAAGGGGGTAGGTGGAAATCTAACCAAATCACAAAAGGTGTGGATCTCCTTTTGCTTAACCGCGATGATCTTTACAAATACCATCAACTGGAAGGCTTGGGAGCGGTGGAGCGGTAAGAAATATTCTGATTCAGCTTTGTCAAAGATGCTACACTGGAGTCAAATACCCTGGAATGCATTGCTCGTTGCTAGCACAAAACTTTTACTTTCACGTTATAATATTCACAAAGGTGTGTTGGTGATCGATGATTCCGATCACCAAAGATCTAAGAAAACTACGAATATAGCTCATGTTCATCGTATAAAAGACAAAAAGAATGATGGGTATTTTCGGGGACAAAATCTTGTTTTTCTTCTATTGGTGACAGAGCGCATCACGATCCCTGTTGGATTTGCATTTTATGAACCCGATCCTGAGGTAAGCAGATGGAAAGCAAAGGATCAAACTCTAAAGGAAAATAGTGTTAAAAGAACAGATCGTCCTAAGAGGCCGTTGAGAAGAAAGGAGTATCCTACAAAACAAGAGCTAGCGCTGAATTTACTAGCACAATTTTTTAAATTTCATCCGAGTATTGATATCAAGTGTATTTTAGCAGACGCTCTATATGGCTCTGCAGATTTCATACAAAAAGCTTCTGAATTTCAAGGAGGGGTACAAGTTATTTCTCAGCTACATTCTACACAGCTTGTTCGTAATAAAAAAGGACTTCTCATGCATGCGAAAAGTCACTTTGAGAGAACTAGAGTAGATGCGACATGTAGAAAGATATTCATCAGAGGGGGTAAAGAAGAAATAGTTTTTATCAATGCACAAAAGCTATGGGTTGACGCCCATCAAGCAAAAAGAATGGTTATAGCAATAAGATACTCGAATGAAAAGGAGTACCGTTATATAATAGCATCCGATCTAACATGGCAGGACATAGATATTGTCCAAGCGTACACTTTGCGATGGTTAGTAGAGGTTTTTTTTCAAGACTGGAAGAGTTACGAAGCCTGGAACACAATGGCCAAGCAACAAGGTATTGAGGGCTCATGCCGAGGCGTGATCCTGAGCCTGTTGCTTGACCATTCTTTCTTTTTTCACGAACTACAACAGCCTTGCATAGAGAACAAACTTCCCTTGTATACCACGGGAAGCCTCATCGAGCAAAGTCGTTTGCAGATCATCTTTAATGCCATTTCTTTCCTTTTTACCTTAGAAAAGCCAGAAGAAGAGTATGAGAAAGTTAAAAGCTCTTTAACATTGGCCATTTCACTTGGAAAAGCTTGCTCGACCAAACACATGTCTCCTAGAGGTTTTAGAAATATCTTACCGAAAGCGGCTTAGGTCTTAAAAAGTGGAACATCGAGAAAGACCTTTAACCGGTCTAACTCTTTAATACTCAAAGAAATGACCTCGTTCATAGTTTCTCTACCCTCCTGGCAATAAAACCCTTACTACCAGAAAGGTGAAACTTCTAATTAATTCTTACACAAAACAAACAATCACATTAACTTTTAAATAAAAATTTGATATAATTATTTTTTCCAATAAATAAATACAGGCATGATCATGACATTAGCGCTCTCATCCTTTACAAGATCATTATTCTTAAACGCAGGAAAGCTCTCTTTTCCTACTTTAGATGGAACTGTTATTCAAGTAGTAGGCAAGCAGTATAAGCTATGCCTCGTACATCAAAATCCCATAGATTGGCAAAAACAACTCAGCCAAAGCATCCGCTACTCTAAATGGCACGGAACAACATCGCTCCGCCTTGCAGGTCAAGGTGAAAATGGCTTTTTCGAACCTAGAGGGAAACGAGTATATTTTGACGATTCAAGGGTTTCTTCAAGCAGAAATGTTGCCCCTCAGTATGCCCTATCTCGAGTTGAATCAGATTGCTGTCCAGGAACTCCCCTTATCGGGTGTAGTCCCACGAGTTCTTACAATCAAAAATTCCTATCGGATATAGAAAAAATCGCCGGAAAAGAGAGCTCAAAAAAACTTAACGATTTATTAGAAAAAGCTCACCTTCTAAAAAACAACTCTCCTGAAATAGAGGTTATAGACTTCGAAATTAAACAAGAGCTAGCAAAAGTTAAAGCCATCATCCAAAAAATTTCCAAGCCTCTTCTTATAAGGATATCCTGTTCAGGTCCTGAGAAAACAAATACAATAACGAAAGAAGGACATGGAGCTTCTTGCGGACTTGGACTCTATTCCTACTATGACAATGATGGGAGCTCACGAGAACCAGTGCATATCGATGAAGTCTATGAATTACAAGTTATGCAGGACAATTTAGACAAGTAAACTCTCTTTAGCCATTTCGCAAAAAAAACCAACCTGCTACCTTAGGTAAGGTCTCAAAAACAGTTACCATTTACTATGACGCTTTCCAGAAAAATCATGATCTTCGGAATTCCAGGCAGTGGTAAATCCACTTTTGCATCTCTGTTAAGTCAAAAACTAAACATCCCTCTAGAACACCTTGACAGCTACTTTTTTATCGATAATTGGGTGGAAAGAGACAAAACTCAGTTTTTACAAATCCAAGAAACCTTGGTTTCTAAAGAATCCTGGATCATCGACGGCAACGCTATTCGATCTCTTGAGGTGCGTTTTCAAAGAGCTGATATTGCTCTATATTTTCGATTCTCTCGCCTTCTGTGTCTTTGGCGCGTACTCAAAAGGTTTTTTCATAAAAACCAGCTCGGGAAAGCCGAAGGCTGCCCTGCCAAGATCTCCTGGAAATTCCTGCGTTACCTCTGGAATTTTGATGCCAGAGTAAGACCTGTCTTGCAAGAACTTCAGAAAAAACATCCTCAGGTACAAGTTTACGAACTGAGGCGTAAAGAAGACGTAGAATCTTGGAGCAGCTCTTTTTTATAAAAAAGATAGGAAGACAGAGCTGGATACTTATCTCGATAACAAAACAGCTCTTTACTACAAGCGGACTCTTGAATTTTCCCATCAACCATCAGATGGATCTTGCAAGGCAATTTTTCTAAAAGCGCTATATCGTGGGTCGTCATAAGGATCCGATATCCTTGATGAGATAGCTTGCAAATTGCTTCAAGCACCTCATGCACATTAGCGGGGTCTAAAGCAGACGTTGGCTCATCCAAACAAAGAAGAGAGGGTTTTAAGGCTAGGGCTCTTGCGATAGCCAGACGCTGCTTTTGACCTCCTGAAAGCTGCGAGGGAAAAAGCTTGCTTTGCTCTAGCAAGTCAAAACGCAGTAAAAGAGCTCTAGCTTCTTCTTCCGATTCTTTTCTGCTTTTTTTCAAACGAAGCATTAGGGATAAAACGATATTTTCTAAAGCAGTCTTATGAGCAAAAAGATGAAAATCTTGAAACACCATCCCAACTTCCTGACCCTTTACTCGCTTTCCTTGGAATAAGACCTCTCCACTGTCTAACGTCTCTAAGCGAGCGATAGAACGAAGTAAACTGGATTTTCCAACACCTGATCGTCCAACAAGAACTGCAATCTCCCCCGATTGCAAAGAAAGAGAAACTTTATCTAGTACCACTTTGGACGCATATTTTTTACAAAGGTTTTTCATCTCAAACATAAGATACCGCTTTTTTTTCCATTTTCTTTAACAGATAAGAAATCATCAATGTCATGAATAGATAGATGCAAGACACCAAGATCAGGATCGTGAAAGCGTCATAGGTACGGCTTCGAAGGATCGAAGCCTCTTTAGAAAGCTCTACAACACCGATAATGGAGGCTAAACTAGAATCTTTCACAAGGGTTACGCACTCATTGCTAAGAGAGGGGAGCGCTAGACGAAAAGCTTGTGGCAAGACAACGTGCCGCAAGGTCTGCCACTTGGTAAATCCAAGCGCTTTTGCAGCCTCTATTTGCCCAACTGTTACGCCTCGAATCCCGGTTCTTACAGATTGGCTGACATAAGCTGCGCTATTCATCCCGATCGCTAAAATGGCCGCTGCTTTAGCAGGAAGAGAAATACCCACTTGAGGCAGTACATAATAGACAAAAAGGATCTGCACAAGCATGGGAGTTCCTCGAAAAACCGCAACATACAAGGCTACGGGCCCTTTGATCCACTTACTCGAGCTCATGTAAGAAACTCCCAAAACGGTCCCAAATCCCAATCCTAAAGCGCAAGAAAGCGCTGCTATCTCTAAGCTTACTAAAGCACTTTGTAAAAGAACTGGAAGAGAGTTACAGGCTAGAGAAAAATCGATCATAAAAAACCCCATTTCTTTTGGAGATTTTCTATCGTTTGATCTTGGGTCATCTGCTCTAATACCGCATCTATTTCCTGAAGCTCTTTGGGACGATCTTTAGCTAATGCTACAGCAACTCCCTCAGAAATATTTCCGATATTCGATAGTACATAAGAATTTTGAGGATATTGCTGCATAAAATTATGAGCTGTTGTCTGCACAGTAACAAAGGCATCGACCTTATGGCTTGCTAGCGCTAAAAACCCATCTGAGGGCGATGGCAGGCGGATGAGCTCGATCCCCTGGATCTCAGAAAGATAGAGATCTGAGGCATACCCCTCGTTTACTGCAATGTGCTTTCCTTTTAAGGCATCGAGATCTTGGAGTGGATGGCCAGCAAAACTTACGATGACAAGAGGATCTCCCGCAAGATAGGGTTTTGTAAAGAAGACATTTTTCAAGCGTTCCACTGTTGGAGTAAGCCCTGCTGCAATGCAATCTATTTTATGCAGTTTTAAAGCAGGGATGAGTGCATCAAAAGGCATGTCACAAAGAACCAGTTTTTTCTGCAGTCTCTTAGCCACTTCTTTTGCTACATCGATATCAAATCCCACAATTTTATTCTCGTCGATATAGCAATAAGGGGGATATTCTGCGTTAGTCCCAACGGTTAACACTTCTTGAAAATTTCCCTCTTCATAGGAATTTGTAAATACGGATTTTCCAATCCATATCGCGGTCAATCCTAAAAGGAATAAAAAAAACCACTTCTTCATAAACCTATCTCCTGCTTATAGCTTAAAATTTTACAAACCGCTCGATAGGTTTTTTGGATTTCTGCAATAGAAACTGGCGTAATAAAAACCACATTTTCTCCAGCAATCGTTGCTAAAATCCCGCAATCTTCTTGTAAATCTAAATGGTCTCCCACAAAGGCCGCAAGTCCCGGCATCGTCTTGACCACAATCATGGCTTCATTATGGAGTATGGCAGATACCGCTAAACGCAAAAGTTCGCTCACTTGACTCACTTCCGGAACTTCATAAACCATTTTGTTTCCGACTTTTTTCTTGCCAACCCCTAAATGCCTTAAATCTCTAGAAACCTGCACCTGATGTGTTGCTATGTGATATTTTTCTTGCAGTCGCGCAACTAACGTTAATTGATCTTCTATGAGCTCTTCTGCAATTAGCTGTAAAATCGCCTGGTGCCTATCTGACAACTGTCCCACACACCCCCCCCCGAGTGAATTTTAATACATTACGATTTGCATATTAATACGTTCAACAGTATGAGTCAAGACATTTGGCGGAATACGCGCAAAATCTAAAAAATGAGGATTTACAATCTAAAATTAGAAATCATTAACTCCTAAACATAAGCAAATTACAAAAACAGCATCAACGGCAAATAAATTACAACTTGTTAGCGTTAAGTAGAAATGACACCTATTTAAATTTAGTTAAAATGACACCTTTTTGGAGGAGTGTTTAACTAAAG
>JAIETG010000034.1 GCA_019745395.1 Rhabdochlamydiaceae bacterium
CCTGAAAATTGTCAAGCTGCTAACGACTTGTGAATTAGCATGTTAGGAGAGTTGGAGTTTTTTTGTCCTGTACAGAGGTTCGATTCTCTTTTTTTCTGTTTTTTATTTTTCTAAATAGTTGCTTGTTAGATTTGTGTGAATTTAATTGTGTTTGATGTTTTTATTTATTTAATAGTTTATTGATTCTTAATCTCTTGTTTTGTACTATTGTATTAATTTAATTTTTTAATTATTGAGGTTCTATGAGTTCTAAAATGGAATGTGCGCCATTTAGTGTTGCGAGTTTGGGCGGTAGTTTGCCTTCTATTTATGTTGGTACTTTAGAAAAACGGCCAGGTGGCAAAGCTTTGGGGCTGTTTGAAAAGGCGCTGAATCCAAGCAATACTTCTGTTTTTGCAATTCCAACTAGACGGCCGAGTTATACGAAGGGTCATATAGATGAAGACTCTATGGATGATTGTTCTAATAGTAGTGTGAAGCATGTGGGGGGTGATGTTGATGTTGGTCATATTGAATCGGATGCAGAAGACACAGACTCTATCGTTGAGGGGTGCCCTGCTGGTTCATCTACGTTCAATGGTCGGGAGAGAAGAATTAAAGCTGACATCAGAGGTTTTGAGTTAAGGGTTGCGGGTATGGAGAAAGGAGCTCATCAGTCTTGGGAATCTGTTGGAGATTTGATACAGGAAATAACTAAATACCAAAATACGATTGCTCGTGAGCCTGCTGCTGTGCATTTAAATAATCTATTAGCTAAACTTGATACGATTTATGAAAGATATACCAGAAAAGCTTTCACGGCATTGGCGGGGTATCGTAGGCATGCAGAAGCTTTAAAAGGTCTAGTTATTACAGATCGCGGTATGGTTACAACAAACGCAGATGCAAGAGCTCGTAGAGAATCGCTATTTGCCAATCCGAATGATAATGAGATAACGCAATTAAGAGCAGAGTTAGAAGGCTTGTTGAGAGGGCTAATCGATTCAAGACAAGACCTATCTCTTTATGAAAATGGAACTATTTCTGTGAAATCTTTACACTTTTTAGACGCAGAAGTTAAGTCTAAATATTTGGAAATTAATAGGGAATTAACATGTGTTGAGACTAGCTTTTTAGAAGAACGTATGAATTGTGTTTTAATGGAGATAATGAGCAGTTTGCCTGTTAGCAGTTTGCATGTTAGCAGTACGCAAAAGGTGCCGAGCATGGAAGAGATCACGAGGCGTCTAAATCCGCTACTAAATGAATGTAGGAAATTTCCAGAAGTTAATGCGAAATTAACTGGATATATGGTTAGTATTTCTGAGCTTTTTTATTTGAAAAATACAAATAAAAAAGATGAATATAAAATGCTGTATAGGGAAATTAGTGCGAAGTTGTCGGGTAATTACATTGTTGCAGAAAAAAATATAGCAGAACATATGGAGGTATCTGGAAGATTAAGTACTCCTGTCCAAGATAGTCTTCGAACGCTTTCTAGAAATTCTTCTCGCAGCTCATTGAACTCTCCGAATCCTTCAGGCAAAGGACAAGGACCCAGTCCAATTCCCCTAATGACCAGTTCTGTTAAAAGAAGTCCTAATGTTAAAAAATCTCCAGATTGGGAGGTAAAATAGACTGTGGATAGAGTAGCTCAATTTAGGAACACCTCAAGAGATGATTTAGCCAATGAGCCTTCGGCTCCAAGTGTTCATTTAAGTTCGTGCCTCCCAGATTTTTGGTCGTTTTTTAGTTCAAAAAATACGGATGAAGGCTTGTGTAAGAAGAGAGTAAAGCCGTTATCTGGAGAAGGTTTTTTAGTTTTTCCGAAAGTTAAAAGCTCTGTTGTTGTTCCTGAAGTTGCAGAGGAGATCGTAAGGCAGGAAGCTTATGATAGTGGAGATAGTTCTCTAGTATTAGATGTGGAAGAGTAAGATATTTGCGAAGTCTCCGCGAGGTTTTTAGCTTCGCGGAGGCTTCTCAGGAAATATTACAGGACAAGAGCTCTGACTCTTTTTTGATAAGCCAATAGACAAAAAAGCACGATAGCATAAGTTCCTACAATGACGGCAAGAAGTGGATAGATTGTTCCGTTGTATAAAAAGCTTGTGCAGGCAACGATTATGGCTGCAATAAGGAGTCTAACGCTTGTTAAAATGCTGGCAACTACTCCTTTGATTTCAGGAAGTAGTTCCATTGCTTCAGGGAAGTAAAGCCCAAATACCCAGTTCGCTCCAAAGATAAAAGGAAGATACGTTCCCACGATCCAGATAGGGGATTGCGAGGCTATGCAGCCTGTTATAGCAAAACTTATAATTCCCAAAGTGCAAAGAAGTGTTCCTGCTTTTTTAATTTTAGCCTCTCCTAAGATAGATAGGCATTTTTTTAGAACTAGGCCCCCAATAGTCCATGCGGCGAGAATGGCTACTTGGAAGTAAGGTGATGCTGATTTACTTACCCCAAGTTCGGATACGAAAAGCAAGCTTGTGTAAGATAGAAACGCGATGTATGCGGCAAAAAGTAGGCTTGTTGCCATAGTGATTTGCCAAAAGGCTTTGTGTATAAATACTTTGGTGAAATCTTTACGGATCTGAGAAAGTTGAAAGGGGAGTCTTTTTTCTTTGGGAAGAGATTCTGGAAAGAAAAATAGGCATAGGAAGAGGCTGGCCAAGACGAATAGGGCAATTAGTAAAAAATTCGAGCGAAAGCCGTAAGAGCTATTTAAAAATCCTCCTACCATGGGCGCTACCGACATGATTAGGGGAATTGCCATATTTAATGAATTTAAAGCGTGTACGGCTTTTTCTTTTTGAAAAGCATCAAATAAGATGGCTGTCCCTAGAGTAAAGCATCCGCCGCTTCCAAATCCTTGTAAAACGCGTCCGACAAGCATTTCAGGAAGAGTGTTTGCGAAAAGAGTCATAATGCTTCCGAGGAAAAAGAGCAGTAAGGCAAATATTAAAGGTTTTTTTCTTCCAAATGCGTCAGAAATGGGACCGTAAAAGGGGCCTGATAGGCAAATGCCTACAAAGTTCCAGGTGAGCAACCCTTGAATAGCTCCTTCGGAAACGGCAAAAAACTGCATCATGTCAGGAAAAGCTGGCAAATAGATGTCCGTTTCAATGCAAGCTGCAATGAAAATAATTGTGATAAGAAATAAGTAATAGCGCTCTTTGCCTTTTGTCATAAATGCCCCTAATGATATTTTTTTTGAATGTTTGCGAAAGCCTGAGAATGTAAACGTACTTACCTAATGACGAATTATAGCTTAGACGGGAATTTCTCCCCTAGAAATGTTATTTATGTGAGTTTTTTTCATGGGGAATTTTGTGTTTTCTGTCTTGTAAGATATTTGTTTTTGAGTTTTTTATGATTAAATTCTGAATTTAATGCCTTCATCAGTAATTTGTAATCTTGCTCGAACTCTTCTAATTGGAAGCTCAGGTATTCTTCCTGAAGAATTTTTGAGTTCTCCTATAGATAATTTTATATAAATTCTATCTTGAATTGCTTTGACTTACGTGTTACTATCCTCTATAAAAGATCCCTGTAGCAGTCTAAAAGATGGATTTCCATGATCAGAAGTATGACAGCCTATGGAAGGGCTTTTTCTTCCACATCACGTGGGGCTTGGGTTGTAGAAATCCATTCTGTCAATAGAAAAGGTCTTGATTTTCACGTGTTTATGCCTAAGGACTTCCTGTGTTTTGATCTGGAGATCAGAAAGTGGCTGTCGGCGGCCATTTCCAGAGGGCAGGTAACGGTAAAGGTCTCCTTTGAAGGAGAGGACACATTGAAAAGTGTGTCTCGATTGAGCTCTGTAAAACAATCTATGGAGAAAATGGCCCTTGCTTTGGGATTTCCTTTAGAGCAGATTTCTTTCCCTTTGGTCTATCAAGAGGCCAAAGCTCTTTCTTTAGATGTTCAAGAAAAGGAAAAAGAGCTACTCGAAGAATTGCAATCTGTTGTGCAAGAGGCTCTGAAAGAATTTTTACGCCGTAGAGAAAGTGAGGGGCGGGCGCTTGCTGCTGCCTTTTCTCAAAATTTAGAATTGATGAGATCTTTATTGTTAGAAATAGAAGCTAAGTCTTTGGGTATTCAAGAAAGATATCAAAAGAAAATACTTGAGAAACTACAAGAGTTTAAAGAGGTTTTCGCTGAAGATAGAGAAAGAGTACTGAGAGAAGTCTTTTTCTACGGGGAAAAGGTGGATGTTTCCGAAGAGATCACTCGTTTACAGTCTCATTTTAAACAGTTTGAGGCTTTGCTCGATTCCCAAGAAAAAAGCGTGGGAAGAACAATGGATTTTTTCATACAAGAGATGGGAAGAGAGATCAATACACTTTCTGCAAAAGCTGAAGGATTGGAAATTCTCGGCTGCGCTTTAAAGATGAGATCTGAGTTAGAGAAAATTCGAGAACAAGCACAAAACGTAGAGTAAGCGATGGAACAACAAGTACTTGGAAATCTATCTTATGGGCGTTTGTTTATTATCAGTGCTCCAGCAGGAACGGGAAAGACTACGCTTGTTCGTCTTCTGACACAAAGTTTTTCTTGTATAGTAGAAAGTGTTTCTTGTACGACAAGACCTCCAAGAGCTGGAGAAATTGATGGGAAAGATTACTTTTTCCTAACGCGCGAAGCGTTTGAAGAAAGAAAAAAGAGGGGAGATTTTTTAGAAAGCGCTGAGGTATTTGGCCATTTCTATGGAACTTCAAGAGAGTTTGTGGAAGAGCAGAGAAAAAAAGGAAAGCATATAGTCCTCGTCATCGATACGCAAGGAGCTTCTTTTCTGAAGTCTCAAAAGATAGATGCGACATATATTTTTATTGCTCCCCCAGATTTAGACGTCCTGAAAGAGAGATTATCCGGACGAAAGACCGAAAATGAAAAAGAGCGAGAAGAAAGGCTTTCTTGGGCTCGTAAAGAGATGCAGTGCGCAGCATCGTATGACTATTTGATTGTAAATTCCGATCTAAAGATCGCATACGAAGTCTTAAAGAGTGTTTTAATTGCAGAAGAACATAAAGTACTAAATTAACAAATTAATGAGGTAGAGGATAATATGGCCATAAAAGAACATTTGACGCAAGAGAGTTTGAAAGGGGAATTTAAGAGCACCTTTGAACTGGCTCATCTAGCTATTTCTCTCGCACAGTATTATGTGCATTCAGGGCATGAAGTAAATTTGACAAATTTGTTTGAGCAGATCAGAAGAAGACCTTCTCCTAAACTACTAGAAGAAGTACAGCTATTAGACAAAGAAGATTAATCAGGACTTATGCAAGAAAAAGAAAAGATCTTAATTACCTCTGCACTTCCCTATGCCAACGGTCCTATACATTTTGGACACATTGCAGGAGCATTTCTTCCTGCAGATTGCTTTGCTAGATTTCAAAGATTACAGGGAGCTGATGTTTTATATCTCTCAGGATCTGATGAATATGGGGTAGCCATTACTATGAGTGCAGAGCTGGCGGGCAGAACTCCCCGTCAGCAAGTAGATCTTTTCCATGAGATCAATCAAGCTTTTTTAAAGCGATTGAATATTTCTTTTGATCACTACTCTCGTACGACTTGGAAAGGACATGCTGCAACAGTCCAGCAATTTTTTTTAGATCTCGTGAAAAATGGACATGTTGAAGAAAAAGTCACTTTGCAGCTTTTTTCAGAAAAGGAAAACCGTTTCTTGGCAGATCGTTACGTCCAAGGAACTTGTCCTAAATGCGGCTTTGCAAAGGCAAGAGGTGATGAGTGTCCTTCTTGTGGAGCAAGTTATGAAGCAACAGATCTTTTACATCCTGTTTCTAAAGCTACAGGATCTCCTTTATTGTTGAAAGAGACCAAACATTGGTTTTTACGCTTTGATCATTTTAAGGAAGATTTGCAAGCGTGGATCCAGAAAAAGAATTGGAAGCCCAATGTGTTAAATTTTGCTCTTGCGTACATTAAAGAGTTGAAGCCTCGAGCGATCACAAGAGATTCTGATTGGGGTATTCCTGTGCCTTTAGAGGGTGCAGAGGGTAAGGTTTTATATGTTTGGTTTGATGCCCCTATTGGATATATCTCTGCAGCGAAAGAATGGGCAGAACTTCAAGGTGATCCAAAGCTTTGGGAGCGCTACTGGTTGGATGAAAAAACGCGGTATGTAGAGTTTATCGGAAAAGATAACATCCCTTTTCATGCGGTCTTTTTTCCTGCAATGCAGATGGGCCAAGACATTCCCTATAAACTCGTTGATGATCTTCCTGCAAATGAGTTTTACAACTTAGAAGGAAAGCAATTTAGTAAGTCTGATGGATGGTACATCGATCTGGATTCTTTTTTCACGCATTTCCAGACAGAACAAATCCGTTATGCCATTGCATCTAATGCTCCAGAGACTCAAGATTCTGAATTTACTTGGAAAGATTTTCAAAGCAGATGTAATGCAGATCTCGTGGGTAAATATGGAAACTTCGTTCATAGGGTCCTCGTCTTTATCCAGCAAAAAACAGAAGGAAAAATTCCTCAATCTAAACAACTAGACCCTATTGATTCTGAATTCCAAGAGAAGATGAAGTCGATTGTTTCGGAATGTGAAAAAGCTTATGGGTCTTTTCAGCTTAGAAAAGCCTGCCAACATGTCATGGAGCTTGCGCAAGCCGGGAACGTCTATTTTGACGCTAAAAAACCTTGGAAGGCTGCTAAAGATCCTTTATTGACAGATTCCATGTATACGACTTTGCGCTGTTGTTTAGAGTGTATTCAGTTGCTGGCTCTGGTTTCCTATCCTGTAATACCGGAAGCGGCTGAAAAAATAGCGATAATGCTTGGACTTTCTCCTAAAGACTTTTTTGCTTTAGGCTGGAAGGGCGTTATAGCTTCTCCTTTGCAAGAGGGACTGCATTTACCAGAGCCTCAGACACTTTTTGCAAAAGTGGAAGATGATGTGATTGCGCCATACCAAGCAGCACTTACCTCCAAAGCAGCATCTGTCCCTAAGGAGCCTATCCCTGTGAATACAAACAAAATTTCTATCGATGATGTGAAAAAATTAGATCTTCGCGTTGTGTCTATTGTTGCTGTAGAGCGCGTTCCTAAGAGTAAAAAACTATTAAAAGTTTTAGTAGACTTAGGGTTTGAAAAAAGAACTGTTGTAGCAGGCATAGGAGAAGGTGTTCAAGATATTGATTCTTTCATCGGCCGTAAGGTGATCTTGGTTGCGAACTTAGCTCCAGCTTCTTTATGTGGAGTAGAGAGCCAAGGTATGCTGCTTGCTGCAAAGGGAGATATGGGATTAGAACTGCCTATATTTTCTTTAAGCAGTCCTGGCGATCTTGTATCTTAAGTTAAAAGCTTTATCTGGGGAATCACTGTCTGCTTTGGGCGGATTATTGCCCAGGAATTTTAGGCATGTTAGTCTTTTCTAACTCTTTTGAGTGATTCTGTTTCTTAATCCCGTATATCTACCAGAAGCCTCGGCGTTTTTCACTCCTATTGCTAGAGCCTTTTTTGTGCCTATAAGGATTACTTGTTTTTTTCCTCGTGTGATCCCTGTATAGAGAAGGTTTTTATTGAGCATCTTAAAATGCGAGGTATGCACAGGAATGATCACGTTATCGCACTCGCTTCCTTGAAATTTGTGGATAGAAACAGCATAAGCCAGAACGATCTCGTCTAGTTCGTGAAAAGCATAGACAACGTTTTTATCATCGAATAAGACTAAGAGCTCTTCCTCTTCTGAATCGATAGAAATGATGTTCCCAATATCTCCATTATACACTTCTTTCTGGTAATTGTTTTTGATCTGCATGACTTTATCATGTAAATGAAAAGATCTTCCCATTCGTGTCAAAGACCGTGTGCTGGGATTGAGCGCTTTTTGCAAGATTAAATTGAGGTTTTCTGTGCCAATAACCCCTTTTCTCATAGGAGAGAGCACCTGTGTTTTTTCTTTAGGGTGTTTTTGTACTTGTTGCAGGATTTCTTGCAGTACTTCTTCTGGGGTATCTTTGACTAAAAAATGAAAATCGCTATTAGGAGAAGGCTCTAAGTCTGGAAGATATCCCTGGTTAACGCGGTGGGCGTTGGTGATGATTTTCGAATGGGCCGCTTGTCTGAAAATACGGCGTAAAATCGCTGTGGAAAAGACATTAGATTCTATGAGATCCTTTAAAACGTTTCCGGCTCCGACGCTTGGAAGCTGATCTACATCTCCAATTAAAAGAACTCGACATGTATTGGGGACGGCTTTTAAAAGCTCTGCCATTAATAGAGTATCGATCATGCTCGCTTCATCCACGATCAAAAGATCGCAAGCAAGAGGGTTGTCTCGGTTTTTTTTGAACTTCTTTGTAACAAAGTCCATTTCTAAAATGGCGTGGATCGTAAAGGCTTTTTTGTGAGTGATCTCGCTCATTCTTTTGGCAGCTCTTCCGGTTGGAGCTGCGAGTAAGATCTTATTTGTAAGCTTTTCACTGATGCGTAAAATAGCTTTTGTGATTGTACTTTTTCCTGTACCAGGACCGCCTGTAATGATCATCATTTTTTTCTGGATCCCTAACGCAACGGCCTCAGCTTGCTCTTTGGCAAGCTGTAGGCGAAGCTGTTGCTGCGCCCAGTCTAATGCTTTAGAAATGTCGACTGATCGTAGGAGACAGGGATGATCTAGGAGTCTATGAATTTCTCTGGCAATATGAGCTTCTCCATAATAAAACAGATAGACCCATAAAAGATCTCCCTCTTTAAAAAGGACCTTTTCTTGTAAAAGGAAAAGTAACCTTTCTTCTATTTTTTGTTCTGGCACTTCCAGGAGGGTGGCGGCTAAAGGCAGAAACGCACTTTGAGGGTAGCAGGTGTGTCCTTCTTGGGCAAGTTCTCGAAAGAGGTATTCGATCCCAGAATCTAGGCGTAGGCTAGATTCCTTGGCTATAGATAAGCTTTGTGCAATTTTATCAGCAGTTTTAAATCCAATTCCTGCGATGGCTTTACAAAGAAGATAGGGATTTTCCTGAACTTTTTCTATACTCTTTTCTCCGTAAAGTTTAAAGATCTTATGTGCATAGGAAGATCCTACGAGGTGGCCTCGTAAAAAAACCATCACGTCTCGGATGGATCTTTGTTCTTTCCAGCAAGAAAGAATTTTTTCTATCCGTTTGGCTCCAATTCCTTCAATTTCTAAGAGTCTTTCAGGCTTTTCGTCGATCACTTGCAAGGTGGAGAGGCCAAACTTTTTGACAATTCGTTCGGCATACGCAGGTCCTATACCTTGGATCATTCCCGATTCGAGATACTTTTGAATCCCGATAAGATCTGAGGGCATTTTTGAAATAAAAGAGGCTACCTCAAACTGTTTCCCGTATTGAGCATGTTTTTTCCAAGATCCCTGACAAAAAAGAGTTTCTCCTGGCTGCAGAGAAGGAAGGGTTCCTATAATGACTATTTCTTCCGTAGAGTGTTCTTTTTGGAGCCTTGCTACAGTAAATCCCGTGTCTTCTTGAGAAAATACGATATGGGTGACGGTTCCTTGCAGTTGATCTTGTGGAGAAGTCATTAAAAAGACTCCTTATAGGAAAAGAATTTTTTTCTAAACGTTTTTAAAAAAGCTTGGACCTCTTCATACTCTTGAAATTCTCGCTCTTTTTGTAAAAATAGAGGATGGTGGATTCTTCTTTTAGATCCAGGACTCTGTAGGGGCGGGAATAGATGGTGCAATGCTTCGTGGTAGACGATGTACGCGAGTATTATTCGAGGAATGTGAGGAGCATCTAGAAGGCGGTTGATTTTGATTCGTTGTGTCTTTAGGTTGTAAGAGCCTAAGCGTATTGTGGTTAGAGCTCGTGTTTTTCCGGTCCCTGACCAACTTATCGGAATTGTTAGTCTTCCAGAAAAATATTTCGAGTTGACTTCGTTGAATATCTCTTGAAGATCGTAGTAAGGCTCGTGGTTATACACTTCTTTGGTTTTTTTATTGTTAAGCAAAGAAGATATCTTGTGTAACCAAGAACGAGGGGTTAAGACAGGGGCTTTTCTGACCATTGATCGTCTCTTAATCAAAAATTTAGAGAATTACTTTACATGTTCTATCGAAACAAATCAACTGATCGATTAAGGGATCTATTTTCTTAGATCGGTAATTCGTACTTTTTATGGACGTCATCATGATGTTTTTTTAGCTCAAGATGCGTCGAAATTTCCGATTCTCTATCTAGCTCTTTTTTTAGCTTATATTCTATTTCGCTTGCTATCTCATGGGCTTCCCCAAGTTTAAGATCGTCGGGAAATAGCAAATGAAATTCGACGAAAATTTTATATCCAGAAAGGCGATGTCTTAAATGATGGAACTCAAGATTTTTGGACTCGGTTTCCTTGGTAAGTAGTTCGATAATTCTTTTGTGAAGGGTTGAATCTGCTTGGTCCATTAATCCGCTGACACTTCTTTTGATTAATTTGGTTCCTGTTCTCAAGATGTTCAATGCTGCAAAAATTGCGATGATAGGATCGAATAAGGTAAATCCTGTTAGCTTGACCAAAAGTAAGGCGATGATAACTGCAAAGCTTGTCCAGCAGTCTGTTAAAATGTGCTTTCCATTTGCTTCCAATATGATCGAGTTATATTTTTTCCCTTTTTTTATTAAATACAAGCTAAGAAATAGGTTGATTGCTATCGATGCGATAATGAAAAACATCCCTTCATCAACGTTTTCTAAGTTGACGCCGAATATTATTTTATGAATGGATTCATAAGTAATAAATAAGGCGGCAAAGATAATCATTGCCCCCTCAAATCCAGCAGAGAAAAAACTAACCTTATCATGTCCGTACAGATGATTTTCATCAGCAGGCTTTAAGCTGAGCCACATGCTGTAGGCAGCAAACCCTACAGCAAATAAGTGGATAATCGATTCTGCTGCATCAGAAAGGATAGCTGTAGATCCCGTGATCCAGTAGGCGTAGGATTTAATGAGTAGCATGAATAGACCGACCAGAAAGGACAGTCTCATGGAGAAATTCATATCTTTTCGGTCGGAAGCTGTTAGTGGTCGTTTTTTCATGGTAGTGGGTGTTAGATGAGTATGTTTCCTGTTAAGTTGTTCTAAAATGCCTTTTAAGTAAAGTGGATCGTTCTTTACTTGCATCTACTAATTTTTTCAACTCGTGTTTTATGAAATCAAATTTTTTATTTTTCCGATTGGGAAATTTGAGAATAAGTGCTTTGTGGCTTTTTATTGAGAATGTTTATCTTAACAATAAATTTACATGCGACTAAATGTGCTTTTTTCTCTTGGTATAATTTCTTGTCGTCGGTATTCTCACTGACTTTGTAAAGAATATAAATGGAATTTTTCTAGGAGAAACACCATGAACGACTCGAAACTTTCAGGCTTCCAGAAATGGATTATTGCACTGATTGGAATCATTACGGTCATTAATTTCGTCGATAGAAGCGCTATCTCTTTCGTTATTCAGCCGTTAGAGAGAGAATTTGGGATTACTAAGTTGGAGTTTGGGGCTATTGCGGCTGCTTTTGGAATCGGTTATTCTGTTAGTACCTTTTTGGGTGGAATCTTGGTTGATCGTTTTGGAACGGTGGGAACTTGGGCGTTAAGCGCTCTTCTCTGGTCCGTTGCCACAATGATGCTTGCGATGGGAAAAGGGTATTATTCCTTTTTCTGCCTAAGAGTCTTTTTAGGAGTTGCAGAAGGTCTACACTTCCCAGCTTTAGTCCGTACCGTAACAGATTGGATCCCAGCTCGTTGGCATGCAAGAGCGGCAGCTTTGGGCTTGTTTGGTATTCCTTTTGCGTCCATTATCGGAGCTCCATTAGTTACCTGTCTTATCAGTCAGCTGAGCTGGAGATCAATGTTTGTCATTTTGGGATTTTTAGGGATTGTATGGGCCGTTTTATGGCTTGTGTTATTCCGCAAACATCCCCAAGCTTTGTTTTCTTCTATGTCGACAAGAAAGGGAGCGTTTTCTTTTAAAACAACTCCTTGGAAGTCGATTTTTATAAATCCTACTTTTACAACAAGCTGCATCATTTACTTTGCTTATGGGTATACGATGTTTTTTGTTTTGATGTGGGCTCCGGGGTATCTTGTGCAAATTCATAACCTTTCCATTCAAAATACAGGTCTAGTCCTCGTTCCGCCATGGATTTGCGCTGCGATTTTCATGTTGGCAGGTGGATGGATTTCTGATTATCTTTGGAAGAAGACCAATTCTTTAAGGTTGGCTCGTAGCTCCTTGATTGGATCTGGGCTCCTTATTTCTGGTCTTTGTATGATCCCTATCATGTTTTCTCAGGGGCTTATTTGGGATTTGGCATGGCTTTCTTTGAGTCTTGGATTTGCAGCTTCCATGCACCCACCAATCTATACGCTTAATGCGGACCTTTTTGGTCCTTTTGCAGGGATGGCTCAAGGGGTTCTAAGCTGTTATTTCGCTTTGTCTGGGATCGCTGCACCCACCATCACTGGATGGGTAGTGCAGACAACTGGAAGCTTTCATTATGCTTTTTTAGTTGTTTCTGTCTTGTCGATATCAACTTCTTTAATGATCCTGTTTTTTCAAAAACCGGATACACAACCTAAGCTGGCCTAAAGCCTTTGCCCCGTAAGAGTTTATCTTTTACGGGGTGTTTTTTTTCTGTTGTCAAGTAAAAATACCCCTATAAAGTTTGTCCCTAAAAAACAGAATTTTCCTTCCGTTTTTTCGAGAAGTCGGATAAACTTGCTAAAGTTTATGCTTCGTATTTTAATTTTGAGGATGTTGTTATGTCACTTATGGCTAGGATCATTGGCACGGGTTGTTATCTACCGAAAAAGGTGTTAACAAATCAAGACTTTGAAAAAATGGTGGAAACATCCGATGAATGGATTTCTTCACGCACTGGAATAAAAGAGCGGCGCATCGCAGCGCAAGATGAATCTACGTCTGATATGGGATATCAAGCAGCTCTTGCAGCTTTACATGACGCAGAAGTTTTACCAGAAGAGATAGATCTTGTTTTAGTTGCTACCATAACTCCAGACCAGGCATTCCCCAGCACTTCTTGTAAGATTCAGCATCGTTTGGGCGCTGTGAAGGCGGCGGCCTTTGATATGCAAGCAGCTTGTAGTGGATACATATATGGGTTATCTCTTGCTAAAGCTTTGGTGGAAGCGAAAGTTTATAAGAATGTTTTATTGATTGCTTCAGAAAAACTCTCTTCAATTGTCGATTATCAAGATCGCAATACCTGCGTTCTTTTTGGCGATGGAGCCTCTGCTTGCGTTATCAGCGATCATCCTGGGAAAAATATTAGTTTGTGTATTCGCGATATCTCTTTAGGTTCCGATGGAGAGCAGGCAAACCTTATAACTGTTCCAGCTGGAGGCAGTCTTTTACCAGCTTCTCTAGATACGGTTTCTTCAAAACTGCACTATCTGAAAATGGAAGGGAAAGAAGTATTTAAACATGCTGTTCGAAGAATGGAAGCTGCTTGTAAGGAGTGTATCGATCGAGTTGGTTTAAAAGAAGATGAGATTAGTTTTTTAATCCCTCATCAAGCCAATGCTAGAATCATAGAAACTATTGCAAAAAGATTCGATATTCCTATGGATAAGGTCTATTTGACTATCCATAAATATGGAAATACTTCAGCGTCTTCAGTGGGAATTGCACTAGATGAACTGCTTAAAGAAGAAAGACTTTCTAATGGTGACAATGTATTACTTACAGCTTTTGGATCAGGTCTTACCTGGGGAGCTTGCATTCTAACCAAGGAGAAAGAAAGTGGCTAATAAAATTGCTTTTGTATTTCCAGGTCAAGGGGCTCAATATGTGGGAATGGGGAAAGATTTCTATGAGAAATTTCCTGCCTCACGTGAGATTTTCGAAAAAGCGGATGCTTTTTTACAAAGACCTTTTTCTGCACTCATTTTTGAAGGAGCTCTTGAGGAGCTTACTCAAACAAAAAACAGCCAGCTCGCGATTTTTATCGTAAGTTTGGCGATCCATGCAGCTCTTCGTAAATCCCTTCCTGAAATAGTTCCCAGTGTTTGTGCGGGGTTGAGTTTAGGAGAGTATACAGCATTAGTAGCGTCTGGCAAACTTTCTTTAGAAGAAGGGCTTGCCTTGGTAGAAAAAAGAGCTATGTTCATGCAACAAGCTTGTATCTCCAATCCTGGCTCTATGAAAGTTGTTTTAGGAATGACTCCAGATCAAATTGAACTGATTTTGCAAGACCTTTCCACTCAAGCTTGGATTGCAAATCTAAATTGCCCTGGTCAGGTAGTGATTGCGGGGACTGTAGAGGGGTTGGAAAAAGCATCTATAGCGTTGAAAGAAGCTGGAGCTAAACGTGTTCTTCCTTTGGAAGTGTCTGGAGCTTTTCATAGCGCATTGATGCAGCCTGCTCGAGATCTTCTTACTCCGTATCTTTTAGGGGCATCTTTCCAAAATACTTCTATCGATCTAGTTATGAATACTCCAGGGGATTTTGTTAAAGATACCGATCAAATGCGAAAGTTTCTTATCGAACAGGTTACTCAGCCAGTTCTTTATCAAAAGGGGATTGAATCAATGATCCGAGAAGGTGTTGATTTTTTTCTCGAGATGGGGCCTGGAAAGACTTTGCAGGGGATGAATAAGAAAATCGGAGTGACGTGCCCTACAAAGAGCATAGAAAAGAGCGAAGATTTAGCGGAATGGATACAAGAGAGGATGCATATCAATGGGAATGCTTAAAGGAAAAAAGGCTCTGATTACAGGCGGAACTGCTGGGATCGGTAAAGGAATAGCACTTGCTATGGCTCGCGAGGGTGCTCATGTGGTGATTTTTGGCACCAATCAAGAAAGAGCTTCCTTAGTAGTTGCAGAAATGCAAGATTTGACTGCAGGCTCTGGTCAGATGTTTTTTTATCAGATAGTTGATGTGGCTGATAAGGTAGCTGTTGATAAAGCTATACAGGAAGTTTTAGCGCAGTGGGGGGGGGTTGATATCCTCGTCAACAATGCAGGAATTACCAAAGATGGCCTTTTAATGAAAATGTCTGAGGCAGATTGGGATCAAGTACTTGCCACCAACTTGAAATCCGTGTATAACACCTGTCAAAGCTTAGTTCGGGTCATGTTAAAGGCTCGGTCGGGAAAGATTGTTAATATTTCGTCTGTTGTAGGTTTGACAGGAAATGCCGGCCAAACCAATTATGCTGCTTCGAAAGCGGGAATGATCGGATTTACAAAAGCTCTTGCTCTAGAGGTAGCTTCTCGGGGTATTTGTGTTAATTGCATCGCCCCTGGATTTATTCAGACCAAGATGACTGATGTATTAAATGATGCGCAAAAAGAAGGACTGCTACGTGATATTCCCATGGGTAAAATGGGAGTTCCTGAAGACATTGCCAATGCTGTTGTTTTTTTAGCAAGCCCTCTATCCGATTATATTACAGGACAAGTTCTTTCCGTAGATGGTGGAATGGTTATGTAATAGGGTCTAGATTTTTACTGTATTTTTTGAACTTGAAGGAAAAATAGATATGTCAATAGAAATAGATGTAATAAAGAAACAGGTAATTGAAATAGTTGTTGAGCAACTCGGTGTAGATGCTTCAGAAGTGGATTTAGATAAAGATTTCGTCATACATCTAAATGCAGATTCTTTAGATCTTACAGAGCTCATAATGACTTTTGAAGAGCGTTTTAATTTTGAGATTACTGAAGAAGAATCTGAGAAGCTCAAAACTGTTGGTGATGTTGTAAATTACATTGTTAAGAGAAAAGGCTAAAGCTTTATTCTGAAAGTCCAAATGCTGGGTAGAAGATCTATCTTAAGTGTTTGGACTTTTTCTTTTGGTTCATTTTTTCATATCTGCGTTAAAATAGCCTTTCTCAGGCTGGTCTTTTTTCTTAAGTTTCTAATTTTTAAGTCTTTATTGTGCGTTTTTTCGGTTTTCCGGTAGTCAAGGTTGATCTTTTATAATATCTCTGTAGAGATTGTTTTTTTCTTCTGTGGAGCAAGCGTTTTCTTGTTCAAATTTTCACTCTTTTCTATACTGCGCCGCTTACTGGGAGGAATCCATGCGGTACCTGTTTTTTTTGTGTATGTTTCCTTGGCTATTATACTGTGACAAGATCGATACATTCTATGGGGCACTTGAAGTCGAAGAGCCTGTTCTTTTAGAATTGATCGCAAGTCCTGCTTTTCAGCGTTTGAAAGGAATTCATCAATACGGTGTTTCTTATTACACAACTCATAAGGAAGAGTACACTCGTTATGATCATAGTTTGGGAGTTTTTGCTATTTTACGCCTCAAGGGTGCTTCTCTGGAAGAGCAGGTTGCAGGTCTTCTTCACGATGTATCGCACACGGTTTTTTCTCATGTAGGAGATTTTGTTTTTGCAAGGCAGTATCAAGAGGAAGACTATCAAAACAGTATCCATGAGAGGTTTTTAGAAGCAAGTGGCCTTGGTAACATTTTACGCGCATATTCTTTATCTCCTAGCGATGTCCTTCCTGAGGAAGAACTGTTTCCCGCTTTGGAGCAGCCCAAACCCAATCTTTGTGCCGATCGAATCGATTACAACATCCAGGGCGCTTACTATAGAGGGTTCATTACGCAAGAAGAGGGGCGGCAAATATTGGAAGATCTCGATTTCATCGAGGGTCATTGGGTGAGTAAGTCTTTTTCGCCGATTAATAAAATAGCCTCTTTTGCCCTTTTTATGACGCAGGATTGTTGGAGCAGTCCAACGAATCATTTTGCGTCACATATCTTAGCTGATGCGCTTTTGCGCGCGATAGAGATTCATCTCATTTCTTGGCAGGATGTGCACTTTGGAGTGGATGATGTTATCTGGAATCTTTTGCTTAATAATCAAGACCAAGTTCTTCAAAGACTTATGGAAAGTCTTTTTCAAGTGCCCTCAAGCTTTGAGCTCGTTGATCCTGCTGTTGCAGATCGTATCATTTATGGGAAGTTTAGCGGGATTAATCCTTGGATTCTGATGGATGGAAAGAAAGTTCGTCTTACAGAAATAGAACCCTCTTTTGCTCAAGAGTACGAGCGAGTTCAAGGGGTTATAAAAAAAGGCTGGAGTATTCGATTGTCTTCGTAAAACGGCTTGTTTTAATAGTTGTTTAAGGTGTTTTTCAAATCCTTTGAGTTCATTCTCGACAAGCTGTTAAAATCGTTCCCTTCTTGTCCTAGGTAAGCACATACGGCTTTGGATTGGGAGAGGATGGTTTGAAGCTGATACTGTGGATGAGATGTTTTGAGATTGGAAAGGGCGTCGAAGGTGACTTTTTTTGTTCCTAAAAGGGTTAATACAACATCTGTGTTTTTGTTTAAGATCAGATCTCTTTGATCTCCAACCAATTTAGAAATCGCATCAAACGTAATGCCTGCATTCAGTAATTTGATCACATTGGTAGATT
>JAIETG010000025.1 GCA_019745395.1 Rhabdochlamydiaceae bacterium
TACTACACTATCGGAAGTAAAGCAGACCTTCTTGTTCCTTTTCCGGGCAGCCATCTTTCAGGAGATCTTCCGCATCAATATACTTTTTCTTCACTCGGGCACTTTGGCGTTGTGGTCTTCCCTCAAGTTTGGAAACAAATCCATCTTTGGCTAGATAAAATATACGAACCTGCAGTCCCATAAAAACTACTTATGAATCGCTTTTTTATGAAGCGAAAGAAGAGCTTCTTTAAGAGACTCGGAAAGGGTCGGATGCGCATGACAAAGATGGCCGACTTCTTCAGCACTTTTTCCCAAAGCAAGAACTGCTTCAGCAATCAATTCGGACGCATGAGGACCAATCATGTGAATGCCTAAAATGGCATCGGTTTGTTTATCAGCAAGCACTTTAATAAATCCTTCATCCTCTCCCATACATCTAGCGCGTGAATTGCCTTTAAAAGAATACGAAGCGGAAAGAAAAGAAATTCCTCTTTGCGTAAGATCTGCTTCAGAAAAACCTACACTAGCAACTTCTGGAGAAGTATAGATCACATTAGGAATGGTTATATATTGAAGAGTAGGAGACTTGCCGGCACAGATCTCTGCAGCTGCAACCCCCTCTTCAGAGGCCTTATGGGCCAGCATGGGGCCATCAATTACATCTCCAATAGCTAAAATATGAGGATGCGCTGTAGCAAAATTGCTATTTACCTGCAAAAGACCTTGAGCAGTTAGGGTCAAGCCTATCTTTTCTAATCCAAGGCCTTCTGTATAGGGTTTTCTCCCCACAGCAACAAGCACTGCATCCGCTTGCACAATTTGCTCTGCCCCATCTTTAGGAGAAACACTGAGCTCTACGACAGATTCTATTTTTGCAGAGGTTACCTTGCTCTGTAGTTGAAACTTCATCCCCTGCTTAGTCAAAGACTCTTGTAAGCTTGAAGAAATCGCAGGATCAAATTGAGGACAAATACGATCCATAAATTCAATAAAAGTCACTTGAGAGCCTAATCGTTGAAAGACAGAACCAAGCTCTACCCCAATAACACCAGCTCCAATGACCGCTAGGCGCTTAGGAATCTCTGATATACTTAAAGCTCCTGTAGAAGAAAGCACCTTTTTTTCATCAAAAGGAAGAAACGGAAGTTCGGTGGGAAGAGATCCTGTAGCAATGATAAAAAAACGTGCGGAGATTTTCTGATCCCCACTATTAGTGCGAACAAGCAGCAGATGCGGCGTTTCAAACGAAGCCTCCCCCTGAATGCGAACTACCTTATTTTTTTTAAACAGTCCTGCGGCTCCTTCATTAAGCCCTTGTATAACCTTACCTTTGCGCTCTTGCATTATCTTCCAATCAAAAGAAAGGCTCTCTCCTAGCAAACCTAAAGATTTGCCTTTATTTTTGGCATTATAATAAAGCTCAGAAGCATACAAAAGGGTCTTAGAAGGAATGCATCCGACATTTAAACAAGTACCTCCTAAAGTTTCCCTTTTTTCTATGCATGCAGTTTTAAGTCCGAGCTGCGCACAGCGAATAGCTGCGACATATCCCGCAGGCCCAGCTCCAATAACAACAACATCAAACTCTTCTTGCATGAGGTGCTCCCTTCTTATAGGTCGAGTAATAATTTAGCAGGATCTTCTAAATTCGCTTTGATATGCGCAAGGAAAAGAACTGCTTCCCTACCATCGATCAGTCGATGATCATAACTTAAAGCGACATACATCATCGGACGAATTACCACTTGATCGTTTAGAGCAATTGGTCGTTTTACAATAGAATGCATCCCTAAAATAGCACTCTGAGGAGGATTTAAAATCGGAGTGGATAGAAGGGATCCAAAAACTCCCCCATTGGTAATAGTAAAGCTTCCCCCTTGCAAATCCTCTATAGAAATACCACCTTCTCTTGCTTTTTTTGCATGCTTCGCAATTGTCTCTTCAATGGCACCAAAAGAAAGCTCATCGCATTTTCTTACAACAGGAACAAAAAGTCCTTTTTCTGTAGAAACAGCAACTCCCATATCATAAGTTGCAAAAGTAACAATCTCATCGCCATCTAAAAACGAGTTGATAACAGGGTATGCTTTTAACGCAGAAACTGTAGCTTTGATGAAAAATGACATAAATCCTAGCTTGACCCCATACCGCTTTACAAAGAGCTCTTGCTCTTTTGCGCGAATCTCCATGACACTACTCATATCAATTTCATTAAAGGTTGTAAGCATAGCGGTCTTATTTTTCACTTCGACGAGACGAGAGGCTATGGTTTTACGAAGTCCCGATAATTTTTTACGAGAAACTAAAGATCCTTCCTGTACAGAGGAAACAGGAATAACCGATGGTTTTTCTGTTTTTTGTAACCCTTGAAGAAAATCATCCGCTGTTTTACGAACGCCATCTTGAACTCGAACAGACGGAGCACTAGCAGCTGATGGAGGAGCGGAAACAGTTTGCACTTTTTTCTCTTCTTTTTTTATCGAGGCCTCAGCAGGCTTTGCTGCATCCGCATCGATAAAACCCAAGGTCTGTCCTATTTTTACGACATCAGATTCTGCGACCGCAAACGAAATAACTCCTGATGCAGAAGCGTAGAGCACTTGGTTTACTTTATCCGTTTCTAGTTCTACAATCTCTTGTCCGGAAATCACATAAGAGCCCGAGGGAGCTAAAAAGCGCCCTAGAGTTGCTTCAGAAATGGATTCTCCCATGACAGGAACTTTAATCTCTATTTTCATTTAGTTACCTCTAAAAACACTTGTTGCATAAATCGCTCGTACTGTCTTTTGTGGAGGGCATGAGAGCCTGCCGCAGGAGATGCACTAGCCTCACGGCCTGCGTAAATAGGAGCTGCATGTAAAACCTTAGAAAGTCTTGGTTCTACATAAGTCCAAGCCCCCATATTTTGGGGTTCTTCTTGTACCCAATACCATTTTTGGATCTGGGGATATTTTTTTAATACTTGGCATATTTCCTGCTCGGGAAAAGGATACAACTGCTCAACACGCACGATCAATGAAGTGGAATCTTTTCGATCTAACCGTTCTTGCAACAATTGATAAAACACTTTCCCGCAGCAAAAAAGCACTCGCGTAGGCGCTGAGGGAGGATTGGGATCTTCTAAGACTTCTTGAAAAGATTTTTGAAAAAAATCCTCTATACTACTTACACAAGAAGAATGCCTGATTAACATTTTAGGAGTAAAAAGCACTAAAGGTCTTTTCTCTACAAGATGCGCTTGCCGTCTGAGGATGTGAAATAACTGCGCTGGTGTTGTACAATTTGCTATAATCAAATTATCTTCCGCACAAAGCTGTAAAAACCTTTCCATCCTGGCAGAGGAATGCTCAGGCCCCTGCCCCTCATATCCATGAGGCAAAAGAAGGGTCATATTCGATCTACGCGCCCATTTTTGCTCAGAGGTCGAAAGGTATTGGTCAATGATAACCTGAGATCCATTGACAAAATCCCCATATTGAGCTTCCCAAAGAACTAATGAGTTTGGATAGGACAAACTATAGCCTAAATCAAATCCCATCACGGCAAATTCTGATAAAAGAGAGTTATATACAGCAAAAAAAGCCTGCTCTGAATCTAAGTGATTTAAAGGGATGTATTTTTGCCCAGTTTCTTGATCGACTAATACGCTATGACGATGTGCAAACGTTCCTCTCTCGACATCCTGTCCTGAAAGTCTGATATGGATCTTTTCTCGGAGCAAAGAAGCAAAGGCTAAATGCTCTGCCATCCCCCAATCAATCCGAGCTTCTTGAAGCATTTTCAAACGCTCTTGCATTAGTTTTTGCAATTTAGGATGTACGTGAAACTCTTTAGGAACTTGGCAAAAACATTCGGCCAAATGGATCAAATCTTCTTTGGAAAGGCTCAAAGATGTATTTTGCAGTTCTTTAGGTTTTCTCTCAAAAAAACTTTCTTTCTTCGCCCCTTTTTGTGATTGAACACTTGAATACGCTTCCTGCAAGCGATTTCCTATCAAAGATTCTTCTGCAGATATCTCTTGAGCGGTCAAAACACTTTCCGAAAGAAGCTTTTGTTCAAACATTTTCCGAGTCGAGATCTTTTGCTTAATTGTTTTGTATTGCAAAGGCTGAGTAAACATCGGTTCATCGCCTTCATTATGACCATGTTTTCTAAAACAGTTCATATCGATAAATACATCAATGTGAAATTTTTGACGAATCTTCATAGCTAAATTCGCTACAAAAATACAAGCTTCTGGATCTTCTGCATTCACATGAAATACAGGAGATTGAAATGTTTTAGCAATATCGGTGCAATACAAAGTAGATCGCCCTTCTTGAGGAAGGGTGGTATAACCGATGTGGTTATTGATCACCACATGAACCGTTCCCCCTGTTTTGTACCCCGATAATGAGCCCATCTGCAAAAGTTCGTAGACAACTCCTTGTCCAGCCAAAGAAGCATCTCCGTGTACGATAATGGGAATTACTGTCTCTCTCAAAGAAGTGTCTTTTTTCAAATCTTGTTTAGCTCTTACCTGTCCTTCCACAACAGGATCGACTGACTCTAAATGGCTGGGATTAGGAACTAAGAGCACTTCGATCAAATTTCCGGATGACGTCTTGATATGCGAATGAGCTCCTTTATGATACTTCACATCCCCCGCCCCTTCCTCTTCCTCCGCAGTGCCCTCAAATTCATGAAAAATCTGCGTATAAGATTTATTAAGTACATGAGTAAGCACGTTAAGCCTTCCTCGATGGGCCATCCCAATATACACGGCTTCTGCATGACAATCTGCACCCGTTTGAATCAAAGCATTAACAAGAGGAATAAAAGTCTCTCCGCCTTCTAAAGAAAACCTTGTCTGTCCTGGATATTTTGTATGAATAAACTGCTCAAAAAGTTCTGCTGCACATAGATCTCTAAAAGTTTTTTGCTTCTGCTCTTTAGAAAGTGTTTTGACACTTCCTTGTTCTACGGCAGATAAAATCCATGATTCTGCTTCAGATCCAACTCCCATAAATTCAAAGCCGATGCTGCCACAATAGATCTTTTCTAGAGCTTGTAAAATTTCTGACAGAGGAGCTTCTTTTTCTGGGAGAAGCTGAAAAGTAAAAAACATACGTCCCAGATCCTGCTCACTTAAGCCAAACTGTGAAAGCTCTAATTCTTTCACTCCTTGAGAAGAGGGAGCGAAAAAACTAATCGCAGCTTTCTTGTGCCCATGCTCTCGATAGCTTTGAATCAGGCGAAATACACCTATATCTCCGCCTCCCCTTTCTCTTAAGGAAGAAAATTCCATTCCAGAAAAAAAATATCTCCATGTAGGATCTACGCTTTTCGGATCTTTTTGATAGCGGTGATGTAGATCCTCTAAAAAGGCAACATTAGATAAATTTGCATAAGAAAATACATCATCTGACATAAACAAAATCCCCATGAAAGACTAGAGAAAGCTAATTTGTGCTTATAGCAAATGAGGCAATTCCCCGAAAACGTTATTTAATTTTTTTTAAAAAAATTCCATCTCTCTTACGATCAGAAACTAAAAAATAAAGCAAAATACTCTATTGCATAGAACCTTCCTCTTGTTCATAATCTTGCAGCTTTCCGGAATGCAAATAAAAATTTTTTTTGAAAAACGATATTGCAAGAAAAAAGAGCTTACAGTAAATAGACCCTTGATGAACCCTATAACCACAAGGAGCGCGCGGTCTTAAGGTTATCCATAAGATTGCGGGTGAAATTTTTATGAATATTAAAAGCGAACGGCTTAAAAAGTTAGAAAGTGAACTCGGGGATCTTGATCAATGGCTGAAACTCGGCTTAGTCCCCAAAAAAGACTTGGAAAAACACAAAGAAGAAATGAAATCTCTTAATGAGAAAATCCAAGAAGAAAAAGAGCGTCTACGCTTTCTTAAAGAAAACGGGGAAATGGAAGAGTTCAACCTCCCCAAAAGACCCACTCACGGAAGGCCTGCCTTCCAAGAACCTCATAGCTTGCCCGATATTGACCTTGGAGACGAGGGAATGACCGATATCGATATCGATATGGAGTCAGAATCTTTTGATTTAGAGTCTAGTTCTGGAGAGGAT
Source organism: Rhabdochlamydiaceae bacterium (assembly GCA_019745395.1). GTDB lineage: Bacteria > Chlamydiota > Chlamydiia > Chlamydiales > Rhabdochlamydiaceae > CAIJXB01. Next base: position 6,064 of record JAIETG010000025.1, read on the forward strand.
TCTTCAGAAGGAGACGAAGACTCCCAAGTGACAGAAGAGGAAGATGAGGAAGATGGATTTAGCGAACGAGCTCGCTTTAAACGCGGAATTCCAGAAAATAGCGATGATGACGGCTGGTAATTCTGTAAGTTTATACATCCATGTACCGTTTTGCACAAAAAAATGTCCCTATTGCCATTTTTTTGTGCAACCAGATTCCCTGGAAAATCAAGAGCTGTTTCTTTCAGCCTTAGCTAAAGAATGGCAACTGAGATCCCCACTTTTAAAAGGCAAAGAAATCACCTCTATTTATTTTGGAGGAGGGACTCCGTCCCTTCTTCCTGCAAAATCTTTAGAAAAAATCTTGCATTGGATCCAGAAAGGACCCGCCTCCCTTTCCCCTTCTTGTGAGATCACTTTAGAAGCCAATCCAGAAACTGTCTCTTTACAGGTCATGCAAGAATTTTCTGAGGTCGGGATCAATCGCGTAAGCATCGGAGTACAATCTTTTGATGACAATTTGTTACGGATCTTGGGAAGAACACATGACAGTGATAAAGCAAAAAAAGCTATTCACACGACCTATGAAGCCGGGATATCTAACCTCTCCATTGATCTCATGTATGAACTCCCCCATCAAACCCTTACCCAGTGGCAGCATAGTCTTTCCCAAGTTGCAGATCTTCCCATCACACATCTTTCGCTCTATAACTTAGTCTTTGAACCAGGGACTTCTTTTTATAAAAAAAGCAAGGTCCTCTCACCTTCTCTTCCCTCAGAGGAAGATTGTTTAATTATGCTTCAACAAGCCGTTAAAGATTTAGAATCTTACGGACTCATGCGCTATGAAATCTCCGCATTTGCAAAACCTGGATATGAATCCTTACATAATACAGGCTATTGGACCGCAAGGCCCTTTTTAGGTCTGGGCCCCTCAGCTTTCAGTTACTGGGAAGGAAGGAGATTTCGCAATAAGGCGCATTTGAAAAAATATTCAGAGATGTTACATCAAAACACGCTTCCAGAAGACTTTGAAGAAGCTCTTCCCTTCGAAGATAAGCAAAAAGAACTCTTAGCAGTAGAGCTCAGACTTCTACAAGGCGTGGATTTGCATCTTTTTGAACAAAAAAACGGCATTTTATGCCCATCTCTACATGCATCTCTAGAAAAACTACTCTCGAAACAATGGTTAAAACAAGAAGGCTCTCTATTACGCCTTACAGAAGAAGGGCTTCTTTTCTATGATAGCGTCGCTTCAGAAATGATATAAGATCTTGACTAACGAACTGACTGCTTTAAAAAGCCTGAAGGAAATAAATTCATCGGTTTAGTAAGTGCTTGTATCGGATATTGATAATCCCCGGAATCTTTATATGTTTTATATCGAAACATCTCCAAACAAGGCTCATACATTCCATATAAAGCCTGGGGCCTAAGCGCTTCTCCCTTCTCTTTATAATTTTTATAAATATTCATTTCCAAAATTTTCAACATAATTTCATTCATGTTTTCTCCCAAAAATCCGGATTTCATCATAACCATGCCGTTTTCAAAACCATTCCTGCATCCATTTCTCTTGCACCCATCAACAACTCGTTGTCCGCAAGTTGAAAACAGTATTCCATATTTATCCAGGGCAACAACCGTTCTTTGATCCAAAAAATCATTAAAAGGCATGGGATTTTCCTCTAAGTCCATCATTATCGAGTACTCTTTCTTTTCATTCCCCTTCTGGGTGCATTGATATAATGGGATCGCACACTTCAATGCATCAACAAACAAAAATAAGGGGAATTTTTTGTCATAAAACATATTTCTATTCTCTTTCACATAAGGGATCTCCTCCGAAATTCGAACGGTAACGGGAATCCCATACTTACGAAACAAGTTTTCAGAATTTTGCAAAGCTTGCTCAGATATATCAGAAGTCCAAAGAATCAGACTTTCATGACCTAAATCCTTATATTCCAAAAATTTACCAACAAACTTTCGCTCAAACTCTATTCGTTGTTCTTCTTCTGTTTTTTTAGGATCACTTCCTATATACAGCCGCCTTTCATCAAATCCTCCGGTGTAAAATGCCTCCCCAACCTTACGGCCATGCATCCAGATAAAATTGAGCGCACAATCCTTAGGATCAACCGGAGAAATTGGTGGCTGGTGAATGTCATGATACTTATCATATTTAAAAGCTAAAGAATATAAAACATCTTGCTCTTCTTGCTCACATAAATTTATGTCACGAGAACTGATTTCTTTTTGAAGTAATATATCTCTATAAATTCGGTGAAAACGAGAAATCTGTCGACTTTTTTCTAGAAGATTTACAATCTCAAGTCCTCTTTGTTCTGATGGTGTGAATGGAATAGGCAGTCCTAATGCCTCACTCACTCTTACCTGTTCAATATTCTCATAAGAAGTTGTTTGAGAAATCACCTTAAATTCCAATGTTAAAGAACGAACAATTTCCATCTCCTCACATACGTTCAAAGAGGTAACTATTTCAGCTATAATATTGGCTGCCGTCTTACACTTTTCTTCCTCAAGATCTGCTATGCAGTCAACAGGCACCACTCCCCTTGCAGCATTTGACCATGGATCTTTTTGAGTTCTTATAAAACTCGATAAAATTTTATCGTTAAGACCTGACAGAAAATGATGTTGAATTTCCGAATCACTAAGCACTTTTGAGGAAGAAGAATTCGATAGTACATATATATTGGGATAACGAGACAGTCCTGGAAAGGGATAAGAAATGAATAGGAGAGTAAGATCTTTAGGATCTTTCGAGTTTTTGTCTCGAATCACTGCCGGGCACCATAAAGCATTTTTACAGTATATAGGTGCTCTCAATTCGAAAGAGTAGTTAGATTCAGCAGGGAGCTTACTTGTTAAGGATTCTCTCGATGGAATAGCTATTTTCCTAAACACAAAAGAAGGATCGTTTTGAGGTACTGGGGAGGGAATATTGAGTTGCTCTGTTTTTTGACGCTTAAATGAACAAGGAAATCCATTTAGACTTTTAGAAAACGCATATGCCCCTATAGCACAAACAGCCCCCCATAAGTAACTTGTATTTTCTTCTGTAATTTTTTGAGACTGAAATATACTGGATACAACCCCGAAAACGATAAGAGCACTGGTTGTTCCGGCAATCCAAGATAACGAAGAATCCCATTTTTCAGATGGAATTGATCTTTTTTCTACACTGTTCATGAATTCACAATAATTTAGCTTTTAAATAAATTATTTTATTTAAAAGCTAAATTTAAATCAAATCATATCATCAGATTAATACAATTCTAAAGCAAAAAATAAATTTTAAAATTTCTCAATACACATAATGAGAACAACTTGTGTGCACAGTAATTATTATAAAGGAAAAGAACCCATAAATTATCAAAAATTCACAATTCACATAAGCCAAACAAAAAAAAAGAATTAAACAATAAAATTGATTGCAAAAAAGATTATAATATATAATTAATTACTAAACATGAGTTTTTTAATGTGATCAGCAATTTTTTCCTAGAGGGTCCTTTAAAAGAATACAAAGCCAAAACCACCTCAACATTTGGTAACCGTTAGGAAATATGATAAAAACAACAGATTCACATCATGACAGGTTCAGCCCAATATCCTTTTCTTATGTAGATCTAGAGAATGTGATGATAGAGAGTGCAACTGACTCGGAATTTAGGGAAACTCCATCCCCTGCAATAACCGACAAAGTAATAGATCTTTTTCAAAAACTGACAAAGCAACGCATTGAAGAGTCTTTACGTCAAAAAAACTATAGGGGGGCTGTAAACTCCTGCCGACATTATATCCAAGTCAAAAATAATGACATAAGCTCAACGGGCCTGGCAATGATACAATCTACTTGCCAATCTTTATTCGATACAGGAAGCTCCGCCGAAGCACGAGAAATTCTCTCCTTTTTACCAGATACAGTCCCCATCGAACATACAGTCTGTTCCATAGCAAGCGTTGAACTCAAAAATAAACCTTCAAAGTACTCTAAGAGAGCATCGCAATTTCTCGCTTTAACAGGAAAAACAAAAGATAAAGAAATCGTGGGATCACCGAATTTAACGAGGAATATCCAAATTGCAAGACAAATAGAGGCTTATGTAAAAACTCGTTTTCCTATGCCAGCAAATTATGCATTAAAATCTCTACACATACAAAATTTGGTTGCTGCAAATAAAATTAAAAAAGCAAACGCTCTAATCAAAGCAAACTTCAAAATACAGTCTAAAGCGCGCGGTGATATAGAGGAGATTTATACGTGCATCAAACTCGGAATTGGATCTTGTCAAGAGATGTCTTTAGCAGGGTACTTCTTTGCCAAAGAGCATCTAACCAATGACATTGAATTCGCTACCATCGAACATGGTGATCATAATTTTCTAGTAATTGGTAGAGACAGAAATTCAAATCCTAATGATCACAAAACGTGGGGAGAACATGCTGTTGTTTGCGATCCTTGGAGCGGAGCCTACTATCCCGCTTCTCTCTTAGAAACAAATCTCAAAGATTACGCAGGTCAAGAATTTGATCAAAGTGGATTACTGCAATGCAAAATCAAAGCATTTAACCCATGTACTCAGTACGTAAAGATAATAAATCCTAATCCCCCTGCTCAGCCTACAGCAGAATTCACACAAGTCGATGAGACCGATGAACCAACTGCGAAAAGACTAAAAACTGAAGAAAATTCGACCGAAGTACCCTAACCTAACTTTTGCGCTGAGAACAAAAATATCGCAGGTCTTTTTTGCAGATCTAAAGGAGGATTTTTTCTCCACTGCTGCACAGAAAATGTGTGGATCTCTTGATCTGGCGCTGTCAAATGGACGCAGACAGAAAGAAGCGTATTAGGTTTCAGCTCTTGGATCAAAACTTGCATTAGGGATTGCCCTCTGTAGGGCGCCTCAATACAAAGCTGCGTTCTCCCTTCTAATTCAGATTCTTTTTCTAAAGCTTTAATACGTGGCTTTAGAAGATTTTCTTCTCTTGGCAAGTAGCCATGGAAAGTAAAGTTTTGCGCTCCAAGCCCTGAAAGCATCAGCGCCAAAAAAATGGAAGAGGGCCCACAAATGGCCTCTACTAAGACGCCTTTTTGGCGAGCTAATAACACCAAATGCGCGCCAGGATCTGCAAGACATGGAAGTCCTGCATCGGAGATAAGGCCCCAGACTTCTCCCTGCATAATAGGTGCTAAAAGATCTGCAAGCTCTTCTTTTTTTGTATGTTCATTAAGAAGTTTTAAGGGAATATCCCGAAAAGAACGCCCCTCTGGAAAAGTAAATCTCTTGAGATAGCGCCTAGCTTCCTTTTCATTTTCTGCGATGAGTCCCTGTAAAGAACACACCTTTTTTTCTACAGCAGGAGGAAATAACAAGGAAAGATCGGATTCTCCTTCATGGAGGACATTGGGAAGCAAGATTAAAGGCATGAATATTACCGGGTGTATATTTGTTTTACATGTGTAAGGCGCATCTGTAATAGATCTAAAAGCGCAACAGGAGATAGATTGCTATTTTTTGCTAGCATCTCAACCTCATACAAAATATCTAAGGCTTCGTTAAAATAAGGCATTTTTCGAGTTTTTAAAGAGGTTGTGAGCTTTTGCATTTGGGTAGAGCGAAGCTGTGGCAAAATCTTTGAAATCTCCTCTGCTGTTTTCTTTTGCTCTAAACACCATCCTAGTTGCCTTCCCTGCTGCAGATAAAACCGCACCTGTCCAAGCAAAGCGAGCAAAAAGGAAAGATCTACAAGAGAGGGAGAAACGAATAAAGCTTTTCCCCAAACAAGCCCTTCAGCAATTTGCCATCCTGTAGCTGCACTTGAAGATGAGCAAATTTTTTCTACATCTTGCTGCTCAATCTCTTTGCGATCTCCCACAAAAGTTGCAACTTTTAAAAACTCTTGATCTAGAAGTAATGGATCAAAGCTACAGAGCTCACATAAATAAGTGACTGCATTAGGAGATAGCCTTTTCCCCTCTTTTTGCGCTTTTTGTATCAACTCTTGCTGAACTCTTTTCTGTTTATCCCAAGGTTTTTCTTCCGAAAAATCTAATAGGACCAGTTCCTGCTTGGCTTTTTGATAGAACTCCGTAAAACCTTTGGAAGTTTCCGCTCCTAACAAAAGGAAGGAACGGGAAGAGGGGCTGCTTATATATTTAAGCATCTTTTCCAACACTTGCTCAGGAAGGTTTTTGAGTCCATCCCAAACAATAATCTCTTGTTCTCCGAACAAAGATGGAGTCATCAAAGTTTCATAGATCTGTCCCCAAGAAGTTTGTTCTGATTCAAAAAACACCAAAGAAGCTTTAGGATGGTGCAATAAAATTTCATGGCCCAGTTTTTCTAAATAGCTCCGTCTCTCTTCTCTTTGAGAATGGATGACAAGATACGATCTCGGACACTGCTTTAAAGAAGAAGATGATCCAATATGCTTTTGCAAAAAAGTCCACTGCTGAAATTTCACGCACTCCCCCACTGAAAAGAAAATTCTACGACAATCTCGGGATGTAAGCTATTATGGACCGGGCACTGCTCTGCAATCTTCTCAAGCTTTACGCAGATTTCCTTTTCCGGAAGACAAGGAGCTGTGAAATACACTTTCAATGGACCTATTCTTCGGGGGATACCTGGCATCATCTCTTTATGAACATGCACTTTAGCACCTTGAAAATCTACGCCCATTTTTTCTGCTGCAAGCCCCATCACAGTGAGAACACAGGACCCTAAAGAGGCTGCAAAAAGATCCGTTGGGGAACATTTGGTCAAATTCGTCGTGATCTGCCACCCACTTTCCTTTACAATTGAGCGGGTAGAAAACTCTGGCTCATACAAGACATCTATCTGGGACATCATTTTTCCTTTTTCATGCCAGTGTAGCGACAAACTTATTTTATCGCTACTTTCCACAAGTCCAATTCATTCCAGGCCAGCTACATCTGAAAATTAGCAAACTTTCTAGCAATTGACATTATTTTCAATATTGTAAATAATACAATTAACAAAAGTGCGGTTAATTATGTTTTTCAAAACTAAAAAGAAAGATTCAGAAATTAAACATGCTATTATTCCAAAAGTTCAGACAGCAGAAGGCTGGAAACGTATGTTGCTGAAAAAAATGCGCGAAATGGACAAGAAAAAAACGTAGCGCATTTCCTCAAAGGTTTGGTATAACTATGGGCTTTCAAACTTTCCAAAGAGGGTTCCTATGTTATCCATTGATTTAAGAGGAAAAAAGGCATTTATTGCAGGAATCGGCGACGATCAAGGTTATGGATGGGCTATTGCCAAAGCTCTAGCTGAAGCTGGCGCTGAGATCTTAATTGGGACTTGGACTCCTATAGTCAAAATTTTCACTAGCTCCTGGAATGCGGGAAAATTCGACGAATCAAGACTTCTTTCTAACGGTAAACTCATGGAATACACTAAGCTGTACTCTTTAGATGCCGCCTATGACAAACCAGAAGATGTTCCTCAGGAAATCAAAGAAAATAAGCGCTATATCGACTCCGAAGGCTACACTATTTCAGAAGTTGCCGCAGCTGTAGAAAAAGATTTTGGAAAAATCGACTTTTTCATTCACTCCCTAGCTAACGGCCCTGAAGTGAAAAAACCTTTAATCGAGACTTCAAGAGCTGGATACTTAGCAGCTGTTAGCTCATCAGCATATTCTTTCGTGAGTCTCTTAGCCCATTTTGGACCCCTACTTAATACGGGCGGTTCTACAATATCTCTGACCTATATGGCCTCAGAAAAAGCAGTTCCTGGCTACGGAGGCGGAATGAGCTCTGCAAAAGCTGCTCTAGAAAGCGATACAAAGACCCTAGCCTTTGAAGCAGGCCGCAAATGGGGTATTCGGGTCAATACGATCTCTGCAGGGGCTTTAAGGAGCCGCGCTGCAAGAGCCATCGGTTTTATCGATAATATGATCACATACGCGCAAAATAATGCTCCTCTTACTAAAGACTTAGAAGCTGAAGAAGTAGGACAAGCTGCCGCTTTCTTGGTAAGCCCCTTAGCTTCAGCCATTACCGGAGTGACACTGTACGTAGACAACGGCATGCATGCCATGGGCGTTGGCATAGATAGCCCCGCTTTTCAAAACCAACCATCCTAATCTTCCAAGTAAAGCGGGGCAAATCTTTTTTGCCTCGTTTTACTCTTCATCAGCCCAAATCTATTCCACTTAAATAATCTATTTTTAAGACATGAAAATCAGATAATTATCACATTAACAAAACAAACAAACAAGCAAACAAACATTAAAAATGTTATTATGAGTATTACACCAAATTAACAATGGAGTAGAAATATGATTTCACCAGATAGAAATTTATACGCTAAGTGTCAGGCCGATCATCTAAAAATGGAAGAAGCCTATAACAAATGGCAGGAACTCGACACCCAAGCTAAAAAAGGAGAGCCAGTAGCTCATGAAGTTTATAAAAAGGCTGTAGATAATCTTTTGGCTAGCATAAAGACGGCAACCAATCAAGAAGCAAAAAGTTTTTTTATCTTGGGGTCCGATAAGGAACTGTACGATGCGACTAGCAAAGATAACGCTGATAGGATTCGACATGTATACACTATATTCCATGACATAAATACACAAACTTTAGAAGCAAACAAACCTACGTAATAGATTACGGTCTGCATCATCTTTAGGTAACCTGAAAAAAACAGCCATCCTAATCTTCCAAGTAAAGCGAGGCAAATCTTTTTTGCCTCGTTTTACTCCTCATCAGCTCTAATCTGTTCCATTTAAAACATCTGGTTTTAATCTATGAAAACCAGACAATTACCACAACAAAAGCATTAAACAAACAAAATAAAACAAATAAATAAACATAAAAAATGATACCATGAAAATTACACAACAGAAATTATGGAGAATGATTATGAGCTCGTCACATATGAATCTAGACGCTCAGCGTCAGGCCAATCATCAAAAAATGGAAGCTGCCTATGAGGCATGGGAAAAACTCTATAAAAAAGTAAAAAGAGGCGATGCGGTACCTCCTAAAGTGTATAAAAAGGCCGTAGACGACCTTTTTAGTAGCATAAAGATGGCTACCGACAAGGAACCGAAAAATTATTTTATCTTTGAGATTGAGAGTGACAACGAATTGTACAATCCGGCTAGTAAGAATAACGCTGACAGGATTCGAGATGTGTACACCTTGTTACGTCACGTAAACACTCCCCCCATTTAGACGCAAACAAACCCGAGTAATACATAGCGATCTTGCAGCTAACTGCAACAAACAATCGCGTCGAAACACATACTAATAAAGCTACTTAGATCACTAACATCAAAAAAACCACACAGACAAATTAAAAAAATTAAAACAAATAGAAACATTAAGGTGATCTTAATATTATAGTTTGATAGAATATGTTAAAGCAACATTTTAATTTGGAAAACTATTTGATTTCTCGCACAGCACCCTCTTCCACTTGGGAATTACATCATAAAGGCCCTAAATGGCCTCTCATTGTCGAAACAAGCATCGAATCCATAAATGAAAAAATCAACACAATCTTTAATACTGTTTATCACTTAAGTCCTAATGGAGTATTACGAGCTACCACAGATGAACTACAAGACATTTATTTAGACAGCTTATTGCTACAAGAGACATTGCAAGATGTTGATCTAGACTCATTAAAAATAACCGTTGCGAATCTCGAAAACAGTCATGATTTCGTTGAGCTTTTCAAAGAAAAAATGAACGCCATTAAAAATGACACCTCATTAGCAGATGATATAATGCTTTCTGAAGATGGAGAGCCTTCTGACATAGTTGCAAAAGTGATGGAAGGAGACTATTATCAGTTATTAAGAATAGTTCACGAAGAGCAATCCCGAGCTCCGCCCAAATACATTACAGATCCCACTTCAGGAAAACTCTATTTAAATGAAAGCGAAGCGAACATTCGATTAAAATGCGGAGCTTTGGCCGTCTCATCCCCCCTAACTCACATCCTCGCTCCCATGCAACTTGCTTGTTATCATATACGAGAAAACCGTTACGAAGAATTAGCAAAGGATGTAGCAAGAATAGCTGTATCCCCTATAACAGCTTTAGGACTAGGCTCTATTGCCTTAGGAGGCGCCCTATTAGATCCTTTAGAAGCTAGAAAATGGCATGCTGCAGGAGAAAAAGTCGTATACAATAACGAGTTTTATATGGCGCCTTGCTTTCAACCCATAGGCACTTCAAACATCAAACACGGCCTTGGAGGAGATCCAGATATTGCTGACGCTTGGTAGCGCAAGACTACCTCTTTTTCCAAAGCTTTTTAAACACATAGAGCAAAATAGCCAAAGGAATGATAGCTAAAAGATAAAAGAACAAATGCCCTTCCAGCTTAATTGTGTCATACAGACTCAGCCACTGCTTTCCAAAAAAATAGCCAATAGAAAGAAAAGAAGAAACCCAAAT
>JAIETG010000030.1 GCA_019745395.1 Rhabdochlamydiaceae bacterium
AGATGGATATATTAAAAAAGAAGAAAGAAAAACAGGAACCTCTAATTTAGGTTGGACCTAAAAGAGGGGCAAGGTCATCGACAGGTCGTTAAACAACAGAAGAGCCCGTGCCCCGAGCATAGCTCGGCGGACGGTCAAGAAGCGACTTTATCCCTTACTCATTATTAGCTATTTATGAAATTAAGAGACTATTCGACGTTTCTTCTATGAGAAGGTCCTCATTTGTCGGATGAACCTAAAATTTTCCCGACAAATGTTAAGTGGTTTTTTGAAAAAGTAAAAGATCGAGTAGATGGCTATGAATTCACCCGCTAGGGGACAATTTTTCATTGTGTCAGCTGAATTTAATCCCAATTTGCATAAATCCTATTATGCCGGTATTGGCATAATAGGATTTACCCTCATTAGCAGATCTTCGGCTATGAATTTATAAGTTCTTGACTACCTCAAGAAAGGTTAGAAGAGTGTCTATGCGATTGAGGTAAGTATGCTTTGTCTTAACAAGATCCATCAGTTCATATAAATCTTCTAACGTGAATGTTTCTAAACGTTTCTCTGCATCGAAAAATAATTGATAAGGATCCGGATTGTAGACTATTTTCTTATCAAAAAATTCGTAAATGGTTTCAGAATTGGTTGCTCCCATCTGACCATAGCTAATGTTTTTAAATATTCGACAGGGAATCATTCCGGTTTCTTTTTGCCATGACCCAACAATTGTGGGGGCTATAAAAGATTTTTGAATGAGCTCAATATTGTCTTCAACACTAACACCTTTGAGTTTAGGGTCAGCTAGAAAGCTTAAAGTAATAAACTTAACATTTTTTTCTTCGCAGGCTTTTCTAAAGGCATGTAGTTCATTGTTGTTCCCATAGATACCGGTCCAAGTAGTCCCCACCCAATAGATTTCTCTACTTCCTTTTTTAAAAAAACTCGGAACTTTATCTTTGATTTTATCTATTTCATGAGGCAACAGATCAGTTGCCCATGGCATGTAAATAGATCTGCTTTGTAAATCTCTATAAATACCTTTATCAAAATAGACGATGTTCTCATTTCCAGAATGAATGGTTCTTTCGTTAGTAAATACGCATAAGTTTATACAACGTCCGGCTTTGAATTGTTTGGCATATTTAGAGGGAGTACAGTAATGTAGGATATAATCACAGTCATTGCGCAAAGGTATGTTTTTATCTACATTCCCTTCAGTAATAAATAAACTGTTGGAAAAATCGAAATTACTGACATCATCATGGTCATCAAACCAATAGGTAGGGTACCCGAGATGTTCAAATGCTCGATAAAAAGCATTGTGAATATAGGAATGTGTAGAACTGTGTAGCTTATGCCCCCAAAGGACAACCTTTTCAAAACCAGTTAATTCCCCTAAGCTGATTAGTAAAAATAAAACGCACAAAACAAAAACATTTGTTACTTTCAATTTCCCTCCTAATGCACACATCGCTTTAAAACTAAAATCTTTTTTAAGATTTAAAAGTAATTAAAAAACGTTAATTAAATGAGCATATTCTCTGTTTTTTGAATATTCCTATTTCTCCATCCGACAACCGTTGATATGGGGGTAGTCTACGGACATATGCAGCTAAATCATTTTGTGGCTTCTGATTTACCTTATCATTATTTATGGGGTTCAATCGGTTATAAACATAAAAAACCTCTAAAATAAAGCATGGCATTCTCCTACCATTTCAATCATGAGAAATGTCATTTCATAATCCTAAGTTATCGGAAAAAACCCTCCGTTATAAAGGAGGGTTTTAGCTTTAATTCTTTTAAACAATTCGGCATAAAAAGTACAGCGATGAAATTGAACATCAACAATTCGTCAGCAATTACTTGTGATCTGAGGTGCCTTTTTCTCAGAGGCATCATTCTTCACTTACAATTGCTGTTCAACTTCTCATTCTGAAGACATCAGGATTTCTGAATTTCTATAATCAATGACTTTGTATTCGGGTGGCAGTAAGTCTTTTTGCATCATTTCATAATCATAAGGCGCAGAAAACCAAGGGTAGGGTCCTATGACTGTTTTATTGGATTCTTTAGAAAGCCAAGAAGCCCACCACCCAAAAGAAGAATTAGAAATAATAAAAGATTTGCACTGCACAAGCGTATACAATTCCTCAATGTCATCTTTCCCTTGCAAATAGATAATATTTTCACTTAGGCCTTGAGTGCACTCTTTTGCATAATCCGGGTTGTCTGAAGACACAAGAAAAATGGTGTCCTTAGAGAAGATTTCCATCGCCTTTTTATAGTAGTCTCGGCCAAGAGTTGGATGATAGTCCCCGTTCGGTTTTTCCTTTCGATAGTCTCTAATGTGAACTCCTACCGTAGGAGAATCGGAAGCTAAAAAAGGATACTTAGCTAAAATTTCTTCATTCAAGCTCGAAGGAGGAGCTAAAAGTTCTAGAAGCTCTTTTCTTCTGTGTTTGAAATATTTTTCTGAAGCAAAATAACCAAAAAGCCCCCTTGCATAAACTGAAGGAATTTCCGAATAATTAAAACTAGGCTCTCTCCACCATTCTAATGGTACAGAATACGGAAGATCATAAGTATCAATTTTTCCAAGAAAAAGTTTTTTTGCATTATAAAGTATGTTAAATTGATCTTTATGAAGCAAATCAGGAATCGTAAGCGAAAGATTATGATCTAACGCATAGGCATAAGCCGTTGCAATTTGAAAAAATTGATCTCCTAGTTGCCCAACTAAACAGACAGATACATATCCCTTTGTTTTTTGAAGTTCTTCGGAAGAAGATTCTAAGGCGGCTTTCCCCAAACTTTCATATTCTTTGGAGAGTTTATATGTTGATTCCTCAGCTGAAGAGTCAACAACTTCCAAAAAACCATTAGCAAGCCAGGTTTTACAAATTTCAGCACTTTCAATTGCCGTGAAGTTAAATAATTCACCAATTTGAGTCGAGCCAACCGTTTCAAATCTCTTAAATAATTCCAGGGCATCTCTTTGTTTATGACCAAGTTTACGGGCAAGCATATAAGCATCAGGAAAGCCTCGAGAATCCATGTCATACGTCACTTCTTTTGGATCGTTTATTTTCGAATAACCAATTAAATTTTCAATACCCCAATCGACACCTTCATTAATGAAATAAAATTCATTACTGTTAAACGGAAAATATTGTTTCTTACGATAGCGCTCTTCGCCCCACCCTTTGTAAGCTTTGACGGGCTGAAACGGCACAGTTTTTTCTAATTTAAAGTATCTGGATACGAAATCAATGAACTGTTCTGGAAATTCCGACACCTTCTCATGTTGAACAATTAGAAAATTGTCCACTAACAGACCTATTTGCAAAAAATTTAATATTTTATATTTCCTCAGTTCCAAAACGTGCTTAAAAGGCCTCCCCTCATATGGATTCAACCAATCCTTACAATTGCCTATTGTTTCAAGATTTGATTCCGGAATCCATTGATTCTGAATAAAATGCAAAAAACCCTTCCCTGACAGTTGATCAGACACATGATAAGGTTGTAAATAAAAACTTCTTAACCAATCATAAGGATCTCTAACGACCAAAACAAACAAATTCGTGTCTGAATTTTTCAAGAAAACTAAAGGACTGTTTTCATTTTTTTTTCCTTTTTTGCAAACATGAAACGCAGTTAAATCAACCCACGGATAAAAGTGTTTGTGTAATAAAAAGGGAAATTTCTCATGCAGAAGGTCTAGGGAACAGGAAGGAAAATTTTGTCCCACTAAAGTTCGAACGTAGTTGGTTCCTGAACATCTTTCCCCGATAACAGTTACACTTTGAATGACACCTCCTGAGCCATGATTGAACTCATTATCGAATAGATTTCCTTCTAAAGCTGCACAAGAAACAGATCCCAATAAGCATATAAAAACTAACAGTCCCGCTCCCATTTTTTCGAAATGCATTACCATATCTTTTGACTCCTATTTTTCATATACCTCTTCATTGATCCATCTTAACTGGAAAGAACAAATCAAAATCACTTTCGTATCCTACCTCGACCATCTCTTCCCTCAAAAAATACTTAAAAGCATTTTCATTTCCTGCGCCATAAGCCGATACCAATTTTTTGCGCTATTCCAAAAAAACACATAGGAGTTTTATATCTATCCAGTAATTCCAGCAAATATTTCCCGCAAATTTCTTACTCATTTTTACAATTGACTAAATCTTTTAAAAAAAAGTAACTTTTCAAGTCAAGCACTATGGAGCTGTTTATGAAAACTATCACCCTCTCTTGTATCTGCTTCTATTCCTGCTGCGTTTTTGCTAACTTTTCAGATCATTTAAAAAAAGAAGTCGGAAATAAAGAGGAAAAAAGCCCTATTCAAGGCATTGACTACATCTACATGATCAACCTTGATCAAAGACCAGAAAAGTGGGAAGCCTGTACAAAACAACTGCAACCCTACGGTATTGTTCCTCACCGATTTCCAGCCATCTACGGATGGGACCTTTCGAGAGAGGTGAAAAATGAATTGGGATTAAAATTCTCGCCAAATATGCTCTCAGATCAGTGGGTTCTAACGCTACCGAAAAAATTCAAGGGCCAGTTCCAGCTAGATTTCTTAAGGGAAGAACTTTATGGAACTACTGTCTTTTGTCACTGGATGTCTTCTGGAGCTATTGGATGCTATTTAAGCCATCTTAGCGTTTTACAAGATGCGTTTGATAGTGGTTACGAAACGATTTGGATATTAGAAGATGATATTGCAGTAGAAAAAGACCCTCAGACCCTCAGTGAATACATACAAGAACTAGACGCTCTAGTTGGAAAAAATGGATGGGACGTCCTCTACACAGATATGGATTTTGAAGCAGCAAGCTATCTTCCCGCGGTAAAACAATTTCCTCATTTTTTCTGGAGACCAAACCTCGACTCTTCTTCTAAATATGAACGTTTCATGGAACGTAAAACTGTGGGGGATAATTTCCTTGCTATCGGCAGCAGATCCCGAACTCACTCTATGATCATACGTCGCTCTGGAATGAAAAAAATTTTAGATCACGCTAAAGAGCGTCATATATTTCTTCCTTACGATCATGACATAGCCGTGGTGCCAGATATCAAGCTGTTCAATTTACGCAATAACGTGGTAACAGTTCACGAGACAACTTCTGATACGAGATCAGGAGAATTTTCTGAGCAAACCAAATGGGATACGTATCGAAATGGAGTACTAACAGAAAGCAAAAACATTAAAGGATGGAACAACCTAATACGCGCAAGTAAGCTCATGCAAGTAGTTCATGATATCCGCCCTAGTATATGCGTAGAAATTGGATGCTTTGGAGGTTCAACAAGCTATCAAATTGCAAAAACTCTTAGTTTTCTAAAAAAAGGAAAACTTTATGCAATTGATGCTTGGAGCTCTGAAACTGCTATTGAAGGAATAAAAGACAATTCTTTAGTTCAAACCTTCAAATCTATCGATTGGAAGGCCATCAAGACAGAATGTGAAAATCTGATCCTTACGAAAAACCTTAGCCCCTACTGTACTCTAATTCACGAACTTTCGACACAAGCTGCATCCCGTTTTACAGAAGAGAATATTGATTTTCTATATGTCGATGGGAACTCCTCTACTGAAGGCTCTCTTGCCGATGTTACAGCCTACCTACCTAAAATTAAAAAAGGCGGATATGTTTGTTTAAGTGGAGACAACCTATTAGAAAAATCATCATCGATTGCATTTTTACTCAAACATTGCTCTTGGTTAAAAGAAGATTTTAGCGAGTTCGAGTGTTTATTGTTTCAAAAAAAATGACATCTTTAGAAATGGGTCTTTACCATGATGGTCTTAGGCCCTAACAAAGATGTTTCTTCTACAGTAAGCTCAAACTGATCAATACGGACTGTATCTCCAAGGCGCGGAATATGCCCTAAAGCAAGCTCCATAGCTTGAGCTAAGGTCTTAGCATGTTTATAATGAAACTCAATGTGATACTGCTTTTTAAACTCTTCTAAAGGCATATCTCCGGGAAAATCCTTATCCAAAACAATCTGCTGCACTTTAGTAAAAATTTCCCCCAAGGAACCATTTTTATCTTCCACTTCAAAAAGCTCATCGACAATTTCATCTAAAGTAAGAACTCCTACTGCAGCTCCCTCTTCACTCAAAATAACAGCTAGGCTTTGGTTGTTTTTACGAAACTGTTTGAGAATCTGTAAAATGGAAGTAGAATCTGTAATAAACCAAGGAGACCTGGCATGGTCCCTAACTTTTTTATCGTCTGTTAAACGCAGTAGATCTCGTGGGTAGGCAATAGAAACAATGTTCGCCTCAGCTTTGTGATATAAGGGCACATAAGGGACATATTGCTTTTTCACTAGGTTTCTGAGTTCTGCAACAGTTGCTTGCGTAGAGAGCATTTTCACGCTCTTTAAAGGTGCCATAAGCTCTCGAGCCGTCTTATTCTTCAAAGAAAAGATGTTAGCAACTACCGTGTCAAACTCACCTTGCTCTTGGCTTAGAAAAGTCTCTTCCCGCGATTCAATCATATGCTGCAGATCTTCTCTACTTAAATAGATTTCGCTGGAAAAAGAGGCACCGCAAATACGATTGACAAATCTACACAGTGCGTCAATAAGCCAGATAAAAGGTTTTAAAATTAAAGCGCAGGCATAAAGAAAGGGAAGACCGATCATCGTTGCATGCTCAGCATAACGCCTTCCAGCAAACATGGGAGCAATCTCTGCAAAAACTAGTACTAAAAAAGCTTGAGTAAATGGGGCCCAAGTCGTACTGATTCCTAATGCTTCATAAAAATGACGAGAGCACTCGGAACCGATGAGCAATGAAGCATTGACCATAATCAGAGTCGTTCCAAATAAAAGCGCCGGATGGTTCAGCAAATAATGAAGCCACAGGGCTGTTTTTGATTTTTGGCTGATATAGTATTGTAGGCGCACTTTATTAAAGGAAACGGCCGCCATTTCTAACATCGCAAAAAACGACTGAGTTAAAATGCAAAAAACCGTCAACCCTAAAAACCACTTCCAAGCCTCCAATGATCACCCCTTATTTCTTTTTTTTCGATTTGGAAGAAGGTGGAGTCTGTTGCCGAATATAGATCCTGCGAACACGCGTAGGATCTGCATCAAGCACGTGAAATAAAAAACCTTGCGATTGATATTTCGTTCCGGGCTTAGGAATATCTCCCAATTGCTCGGTCAGCCATCCTCCGATCGTAACCATATTATTTTCACTCTCTAGACTTACATCGAAAATTTCTTCAAATTCCGAAAGCTCGAATTTACCACTAGTAATGATCACCCCTCCGGTAGCTCGGGTATAGGAGGCCTTTTGATCTCTGCGATCTACAATATCCCCGATCACCTGCTCAACTAGATCTTCTAAAGAAATGATACCGGAAATCGATCCGTACTCATCAACAACAATGGCAAAGCTCTCTTTTTTTTCATAAAACTGATTTAAAAGCACATCAGCTTTTGTAGTTTCTGGGACAAAATACGGTTTTTTCAAAATGGCAACTAAATCTTTTGTCTCAGAAACCGCGTTCCTATGCAAAAAGAACAGACGGCTTGATATGATCCCAAGAATCTTATCAAGTCCTCCTTCACAAAGAGGAATACGAGTGCATTCTTGATCTATAAAAAGATGAATTAATCGAGACAGGGGCTCGTCTTTCTCAAAAAAAATGACTTCTTCTCGAGGTCTCATAAGCTCTTTTACCGTGCATTCTTGCAAGTGGAGATAGCCGCGAATTAGCTCAGCTTCTTCCGGCAGTAAGATCCCTTGTTCCTTAGAAGTTTTTAATGCATGTTGCAACTCATCTATAGAAATCTCTTTTTCTTTTCTCAAGAAAAAAAAGAGAATCGGAACAACAAAGCCCGCTACAAAAGAAAGCATTTTTCTAACAGGGAAAAGGATCTTTTGCATCCAAAAAAGCAAAAAAGCAAAGCGGTACGATACACGTACGTTATTCGGAAGAGCAAGAGATTTGGGGATCATCTCTCCTAATACAAGATTGATTGCCAGAGGGATACCAATATTTAAAAGCCAACTTTCCTGTCTGGCAAAAAGCGCAGAAACGGTATTTTGAATGGCAAGGCTCATCACGACAATTAAAATGATGAAAGTGACTAAAAGCTCTCTAGGATTGGAAAGTAAAAAAGAAATCAGCCTTTTTTTAGGATCTGGATCCTTTTTGAAGGCTTTAATTTGCATAGAGGACAGAGAAAAAAACGCCGTCTCCGCTCCTGAAAACACGGCCAGGCTTACAAGAAATAAAAGCAATAAAACAACTAATAACAGTATAGGCACAAGTGCTTAATTTTTATTCATCTTGATGGAAATACACCTTCCTTTGCCCTTCTGGCACAACTCCAAGCCTTGTTTTTAAAATCATTTCAATCCATTCCGGATCGCTTTGACTTTGAATCTGGAGCAAAAGATCATCTCTTCGTAGTACGGCTTCGTCTCTTAAAGATTCCAATACAGAAATCTTACCTTTTAGATCTAAATACGTCTGCGTTTTTTTTTGCATTGCAGGATAATATACCGCAAGGCACAAGCCCCCGAATACCAGCACTCCGCCATACCGATAAAAAAATTCAGACCCTTTACGCATCCCTGACGTCCCTCCCACCGAACTTGATTGTATGGAAAGTCGGATTTTTCCACTATCAAAGAAAGAAAATTTTATCAAGGGTCTTACTATAAAAACTTTACGCTACAGGAAGAGTGATATGCATCTGTCCCATGTACTTTCCACCCCTGTCTGCATAAGAGGTCATGCACATCTCAGCACCTTTATAAAAGAGCACTTGAGCAAGGCCTTCATTAGCATAAATCTTAGCAGGAAGCGGCGTTGTATTAGAAATTTCTAAAGTTACAAATCCTTCCCACTCCGGCTCAAAAGGCGTCACATTAACAATGATACCGCAGCGCGCATAGGTGGATTTTCCAATACATACCGTTAACACGTCTCGAGGAATGCGAAAATATTCTACGCTTCTAGCTAGAGCAAACGAATTAGGAGGAATAATACACTCTTTCGTTTTCATGGAAACAAAAGCACTTTCATTAAAATTTTTAGGATCGACCACAGTATTATGTAAATTGGTAAAAACCATAAACTCATCAGAAACTCTTAAGTCATATCCATAACTAGAAAGACCATAGCTAATTACTTTATCGCCTTTCTCATCATAACGCGTTTGCGTCTCAACAAAAGGCTCGATCATTCCATGCTTCAAAGCCATTTCTCGAATCCAACGATCAGCTTGTAAACTCATATTCTGTCCTTTTTTGCATATTTCTCTAGTTTAGGTATAGCGTGTGAAATGGTTTTCTTGCTAGAGTTTTCCTAGCACCACAAATCAAAGGACTATAGATTCTTTATTATGTCAGAGGAAAACTATATTGAATCCACTTGGGCCAAAACAGATGAGGTTTTTGAAACCCCTTTACGCCCACAGACTTTGGAAGACTTTTCTGGGCAAGAAAGCATCCGCGAAAGACTCAACGTTCTTATGGGTGCTGCAAAGCAAAGGAAAGAGCCAGTTTCTCATTGCCTATTCTATGGGCCACCAGGACTTGGCAAAACGACACTGGCCAATATCGTTGCAAAATCCATGGGAACTAAACTGACCGTTACTTCTGGTCCCATTATAGAAAAAGCTGGAGATTTAGCTGGTCTTTTAACCAACCTGCAAGAGGGAGATGTTCTTTTCATTGATGAGATCCATCGATTAAATCGCGTCATCGAAGAATACCTCTATCCCGCTATGGAAGATTTCACCTTAGATCTTTTAATCGATAGCGGGCCCAATGCTAGAAGCATCCAAGTCAAACTCAATCGATTCACTCTTATTGGAGCAACAACAAGAGCTGGGCTTTTAACCGGTCCCATGCGCTCTCGTTTTCCTTTTACTTGTAGACTTGACTACTACACTTCAGAAGTACTGACAAAAATCATTCTTCGTTCTTCCAATATTCTTCACATCTCTTTAGAAGAAGCCGCTGCTTTAGAAATTTCTTCTCGTTCGCGAGGCACTCCTCGCATTGCCAACAACCTCTTAAGATGGGTACGTGATTATGCGCAGATGAAGCAAAGTCGCGTCGTAGACCGCAATATGGCCATCGCAGCTCTTGACATGCTTGCTATTGACTACAAGGGACTCGATGAGATGGACAAAAAAATCTTAGAAGTACTCATCGATCATTATAGCGGCGGCCCTGTAGGAATCAGCACTCTTGCCGTAGCTGTTGGAGAAGAAGCTGAAACCTTAGCCGAGGTCTACGAACCTTATCTTATTTTACAAGGATTTATGAAAAGAACGCCTCGAGGGAGGGAAGCTACTGTTCATGCTTACTCTCATATTGGGCGTCCTATCCCCTCTAAATTTCACTCAGGAGAACCATTATGAAAAATATCCCCATTCTTCTTATTTTAACTCTGGCGCCTTTAGCGCCTCAGCTATTTGCTAGAACAGCGCAGATTCAGGTAGATGAAACGCAAAAAAACAAACCAGCCACCATTAAAGTGCTCTTAGAAGAAGGCGCTGAAAACATTCTGCTCGAAGTCAAAGGGGGCTATAAAGTATTTTGTCCTCATACCAATATCGTAATCTCATCTAGCTCTAGCGCTACTCGGGGCAAGATGCATCCGCAAAATACTGGAATCTTTTGGAGCGACGCTTTTCCTGGTACTACAGCTATGCGCATCGTGCCCAATCAAGGGCAAACCTCTATCCTGGTCAACGGAATCCAATATAAAGGATGCTTAGAAGTGTATCAGGTCGACGGCAAGCTTAGAGTGATCAATGAAGTTGGCATCGAAAACTATTTACGCTCATGCTTAGCTACTCAATGTTTTAATCTATCAGAACCAGAAGTTCTCAATGCTCTTATCATTGTGGCTAGAACCCATGCCTATTATCAAGTACACAAATTCCCCGAAGCTCCTTGGCATGTTACTGCTGCAGAAACTGGATATCAAGGTTACGGAAACACTTTACAATACCTACCCTTAGAACAAGCGATCGAACACACTCGCCACGCCATTTTAACCTACAACGCAAAACCTTTTGCAGCTTCTTGGAGCGAAAATAGCGCAGGAAAAACAGCCTCCTTTGCTGCCATTTTCAAAGATAATGCTCCAGCTCCCAAAGGCGTCTCTATTGATGGAATGGAATCCGAACGGATGAAAAGCTGCTGGTCTTTTCAAGTCTCGAAACAAGAGCTTGCGAACTTAGTCAAAACAGCTAAAGTATCGAACATTTCTGTCTTTTCTGAAAAAGATTCCGGAAAAGTCTATGCAGTAAAAATTAGCGATCAACAAAACACAAAGACTCTCGACTTTTTCTCTCTGCAAAAAGCCCTTGGAGAGTCCAAACTCAAAAGCAACGACTTCACGATGGAAGTACAAGACCAGTGGATCAAATTCAAAGGATTTGGCATAGGACATGGAGTTGGGCTCTGTTTGCACACTGCAAGGCTCATGGCAAAACAAGGCCTTGATGCTAAAAAAATTCTCAATCAATTTTTTACAGGAACCGAGCTCACTAAAACACGCTCAGTCCCTGTAAGTAAAGAGATCTAAATTCTTTTCTTAGAGAGAGGAAGCTTTTCCTCTCTCTTCTTGCCTAGGAATACAAAGATAATCATGATGCTCTAAGGGGAAAATATCATACCCCCAATTGCGAATTTTAGATTGCACACGCTCCAGATCACTTGTGATTTCTATTACCATAACCGGCTTATTCCTAGTAATTGTTTCCTTTGCCCCCTCAAGAACTTCCTCTTCAAAGCCTTCGACATCCATTTTAATAAGAGAAATATTATTAAGTTGTAAGTGATCTAATTTTTCCATTGGAACTTTTTGCCCCATATCAGAAGCTTCATAAATATGACACATGCCTTCATTAGCAGCCTCTGAATTGATCATACAAGCTATTTTCGATTCACTACCTAGAGCCTTACGATGAGCAATTACATTACTACACTTATTCAAAGCCATATTGATTACAAGTTCAGGAAAAAGCTTAATCTGTGGCTCAAAAACATGCACAGCTCCCTTCGGTCCTACTAATCTTGATAGCGTAAGAGTATGAGTCCCTACATGCCCTCCAACATCTATAGCAATAGATCCCTCTTTTACATAGGCTTTTAAAACTTCTGCAATATTCCTTTCCCACATATTCCCTTTTTTCAGGTACAATGTTTTAATGAAATCTTGGATATCATCGATAAAAAACAAATCTCTGTTTTCTATTCGAAACAGCCGATACTGCTGCAAAGACATCGTCGATAGATAATTTTTTAAATCAGGATCCTTATCTAAATATTTAGCAAAAATTTTCTCCACATAAACTTCATTTACATCAACTAAATCTCCTATCAAACGAAAGGCCCTTTCTTCTTCAAGACTCAACTTTTTATGAAAATGGATAAAAGATCCAAATTCTTTTTCATTGCAGATAAAGTGGTCTACTCCATTTTTTTTAGCACTTCTTGCCAATGCAAAAAAATCTTCACTTAAAATCTCATCTTGAAAGCTTAACTTATCTATATATTGAGATTCGATTAGATAGGCCCCAAACGCACTAGCAATTTGCCACATACCCAACAATCTACGATCTGTTACGGCTGACGCATTCTCATAAAAAGCTTGTCGATTGCTTGTTGCAAAAAAATCACAGTCGTAATCAGAAAACCCCGTTTCATTAACTGTTGCTAAAAAATTAGAGTGCAAATCATTTGATTCAGGAATAGGTCTTAAAACTGGCGTGATTATAGGCTTTTGCTTTTCCATAAGATTTTTCAAAACATACGGAGCTAGTAACACGTCTGAATCGAGTAAAAAACAGTAATCACAACCTAGTTCTTTAGTTTTCTTTAAAAACCCTTCTCGAACTCCTCTTAAAAAAGCAAATTTTTTCAAAGGATGAGAAAAAACAAGAAATGAATCTATAGTTTTTTCTGAAGCCCCCCTAACATGGAAAACACCCGCATAGGTTCCTATACGCTCAGCCACCCATTTTTCTATTTTCTCCTGCGCTGCTTTAGAGTTATTTTGAGCATCAAACTGAATCCATATCCGCTTTTTATCATACTCCATCTCATCAATGCTTTTTAAAAATGGATCAATCAGTCCATCGTAGTTTTTCATGACAATGCCAATAAAAACCTTCTTTTCTTCTGCTGTCGAAAATTTTGGACACAACAAAACCCCCAGAAAAAAAATCAAAGTCATCAGCTTACGCATACCGTCTCCATTAAATATTTTTTGGGCAGTTTATCCATTGTCAAATATTTCAGCTAATATTAAAACACTACCAAAAAAAACCCTATTCCTTTAAACTACTTTCCAGAGTCGGGGACTTCTTGAAATGGAAGAGGTTGAACCAGGTCAGGACCGGAAGGTAGCAGCCTTAAAATTTTCCTTTTATGTTAAGAACCCTCTCCGACTCCTTTTTCTTCACAAAATATATCCACGAAATTTTTTTAGTTTACTTTCCTAATCCTATAAAACTAGGACAGAAATTCTCTATAAACTTAAAAAGAATAATCCATTCCTACATAGAAGCCGCAAAGAACAATATATCCATTTTTCTTGACTCGTAGGCCTATAGAACTAGAAGAAGTATTAATTTGATTAGGTGCAAGAGCTAAACCGCAAAGATACAGGGCTTGATACCCTCCATGAATGTCTAAAGAAGGAATGAAGCGATAGCCCACCCCCGCACGCCCTTCTGCAAAGATATTCGTCTGAAAAGACTGTTTACTTAGGTTTCGAAGTTGTATCGTATTACTCTGGTCCCCTAAAAACGATTTTATACCAATACGATTGAGACCAACTCCAGCTTTTCCTAACAGATCCCAATGCAACCCCTGAAGAGCATTGATCTGAAAAAGAAAGCCTAACTGCGCACCAATCAGATCATTAGCCGTTTTAATCGTATATTGTCCAAAATTGTTTGAACTAAAAGCCGTTACAGAAAATTTTTCTTGTAAACTTGCAAAACGAAAGCCTCCGACTCCAGAAAGCGCTAATAAAGAAGTACGACTAGTGCTAAAAGTTCTCCAGTAGTTCAGCTCTGCTGTATAACACTGAGAACGGTAGTAGGCCTGCATTTCAGGAATCTGGAAAAAATCTTGTGAAAAAGTGTTATCCTCAAAAGGGAAAACTAAAGAATTGGTACCCGATTTTCTTGTCTTAGTAGCTTCCCAATCCCACACATACAAAAGACCTGCTTCATACAGTGATTTATCATCCTGAATGTATGATACCGCTGCATGAATTCCAGGTTCATATTCAAATTCTCTCGTAAGATCATTCACATCCAAAGCAACTTCTCCTGTACAACGGCCTCGGCAACGAGATGTATCAAAAGCTATGGTTGCATTCTGCGAAGTCCATCTTTGAAGATACACAAAATCCGTTAAAAGGTTCCATTGTCCAGCTTCTTCTGCTAGTAATACTGATCTTGCTATTACTGCCAAGAAAAAAGCAATCGTCGATCCCTTCCGTTCCATATGAGCATCTATCCTGATTTTCTGTGAAAGATAAGATTAGAGAAGACAAAAAAAATAGTACACAAAATTCCTACTAATCGAGTAGGAGACGAGCTTAATTAAGCTCTCCTCCCCCCTCACACCACCATAGGTACGGTTTCGTATACGGCGGTTCATGAAACTTAAAACACCTTTTATACCAATCCTAAGGTCTCAAAGAAAACTTTAGGAAATGCTTCGTTCATATGAGAATCTGCAGACTTCCACCAAGACCCCCTCCCATTCGCGCTAGATCTCCCGTTCGCTCCTTCTGTCTCCAGATAATACCGCGAAGTCTGAGCCGGATCCATACATCGAATTCTTCGAATATTCGTTTCTGCCAACTTAAAGTAATTGCTCCATCCACCAATATAGGCTTGAGTTTTATAATGAATGTGACCTCACTTCTTCCTCTTCCTTCTTGAAATTTCTTTTTCAGTTTATCCTTTAGGCGTTCTACTGCCTTCGAAGATACTTTCAGCTTCGTCTTTTTGTCGATTGTCACCGAGTATCCAAGAAATTTACGATTCCAAGGACAGGCTACTGCGCCTTTCTCATCATTTACTCTTCTGCCTCTTATGCGCTTCCTGTTAGTCAGGTCAGCATTTTGCTTACAGCTTCCTTCAAATTCCGCCTCACGAGGAACACCCTTGATGTTCATTTAATAGTTCCCCCTTATCAAGCGTATGAGAGACTTTCACTCTATAGAATTGCACCCTGCCGGGAGTATAAAACAAAACGCCTGCAAGATCGTTGCAGGCGTTTTTTCAGAAAAAACTTATCCTAAGAAATTAGAATCCGAAGCGGATCTGACCTCCGTAATTGTGATCAGAATATTTATGCATAAACTCGCCGTTGTAGTAGAGGTCTACTGCCAAGCGATCTTGCCACATCAGACCTGAAACCATTACCCCAGGAGAAAC
>JAIETG010000003.1 GCA_019745395.1 Rhabdochlamydiaceae bacterium
CTTTAGTTAAACACTCCTCCAAAAAGGTGTCATTTTAACTAAATTTAAATAGGTGTCATTTCTACTTAACGCTAACAGTAATAAATGTTAGGATCTAGAATTTTTAAAGTGTATCTGTTGTTCTAATTGCAACTTATTGATGGTTAGAAATAAAAGATTATACAAAAGGTTCGAAAAATGGCAGCTATACATATGAGCATGAAGGAATTAGATGAAATAGATGCGATTAAAAAAGTCTATAAAAGGCAAATTAAATGGCTGAATAAGCGCTTTATTTAAGTAGGAGCTCCAAGTAATAGCAGAATCTCGCAAGAAAAGAAGAATCTGGTAATTAGTTTCTTAAATCAAGAAGATCATAAAGATTTTGGTCCTCTTTTAGTACATGAGTATCTTTCTAAGCCACATGCAGACTTTATGAGCATAACTTCGGTTCGCCATGTGATGGTGGAGTACTGGCTCTGGTTTAACAGAAAAACAAAAGCAAAAAAATATACCGGGTAAGACAACGTAAAGCTCAAGGAGGATAGCTTGTACAGGTCTACGGGGCAGAACGCGATTGGTTTGAAGGGAGAGGTCCTCCATGTTCATTTTTGGTGTACATCGATGATGCGACAAATGAGACCTTTGCTAAGTTTGTTAAATCAGAGAATGCATGGGATTATTTAAATGCAACTCGAGAGTACATAGAAAAGAATGCGAGATCTTGTGCCTTTTATTCAGTCAAACTCTCCGTATTTAGAGTTAATCAAGAAGGGGCTTTAGGCAGCGATGGAAGGATTCGATGCGGTCGATTAAGGGAAGAGTCGAGATTTTCAAAATAGACTAGTAAAAGCAATGTGCCTAGCAAAGATTTCGTTGATCGAAGAGGGATATGCTTTCCTTCCTGTTTTTTTACAAGAGCTTGTAAACTTTGATAAAGTTCCTCAAAACCCAATCGACGCACACAGAGCTTTATTAGATACTCATGATCTAGATAGGATGTTTTGCGCGGATAAAAGGCGTAGTTATCCTATTAGCATGATAACTCTTTGGTTATCTTTACTGCGTCGTAGTTGTAGTGTCGGCAGTGCTTTGGTGTACGGCAACGGATACAAGAGCAATCACAGCTGCGAGGCCAAGTCCCCAGGCTGTCATCGATTTTCCTATAGTATTAAAGGTTGCAGCTTGCGATCCTCCATTGGTTTTATAAAGAGCGTCTGTTTGTTCTCGGACTGTATCGACGTCGTCGAAATCGTAATCTGCAAAACTTGTTGCGGAACAAAACAAACAACAGGATAGAATAATTCCGATGTTTTTCTTCATGAGGGGCCTCCAAAAAATTGACCATCGCTAAATAAATCTCTTTATTGCATACTGAGGGAGTTTCGATCAAATGTTCTGTGAGGGGAATTTTGGGGCGGTCTCATAAAAAGATTGAAAAATATGAGGGAAATCACAAGTATTTTACAGATTTTATAGAAAGAGGTGCAGTTTGAAAGGAATAGATACTGGAAAAGACAAGGTCAAAAAGATTTGCGATGTGCTCAAAAAAGAAACTCTTGAGCCTGCAAAGAAAGAAGCTGAAGAAATTGTAAGGAAAGCAGAAGCAGAGGCTTCTCAGATCATCGAGCTGGCTCGAAGCGAAGAGGCGAAAATCCGATTAGAGTCAAAAAAGGAAATTGAGAAAGAGCGCAATGTTTTTCAGTCCTCTTTACATCAAGCTTGTAAGCAAGCGTTAGAGACGTTAAAGCAAGATGTTGAAGACAAGCTTTTTCCATCAGAACTTTCCGATCTTTTGCAGCAGCCCATGAAACAACCCCAAGTAATTGTTGAACTCATTTCTGCGGTTGTAAAAGCACTGGAAAAAGACGGAATCGATGCGGATTTGGATGTAATGATCCCTCATAGCGTATCAGCTTCAGAGATAAATCGTCTCTTAACCCAAAATATTTTGCAAAAGCTTAAACAAAACAGCGTCAGGGTTGGCCCAATCCAAGGTGGGATTGCTGTAAAAGTAGAAAAAAGTCACATCACAGTCGATGTGACAGATGCTGCTTTAAGAGAGCTTGTATCTGGATATATCAGAAAGGATTTTCGAGAGACGTTTTTTAGATCGTAACTTAGGGTGTTTATGGGAAATTATTATTATTTAGCGGCTTCTTTGCCCCCCTTAGAATTTCCTCTGGCAACGGAGGCATCATTTGCTTCTTTGCAAAACGCTTTAGAGCTCAATCTTTCGAAAGAAGATTTGGAAAAGGTCAAAAAACTTCGATTGTTTGTAGATCTTACGAATATCCGTCTTTTTCTTCAGGAAGAAGAAATAGACCCTAGAGGGAATTTGAAAGAAAAAGAGTTAGAAGAGGCTCTTCTTAGCGAAACTATGCTACCGGAATATGTTTTTGATTTTCTTAAAGAGCACGAGACTCTGTCTGAAAAGTTGAAAAATTTTTCCAGTCTTTTGGCTCAGTTTTTCCGAGAAGAGATCCCTAAGCAAACAGGATTTTTAAGAGAATTTTTTGAATTTGAAAGGCAATGGCGCCTTGTCGTGCTCGCTATGCGAGCTAAAAAAATGCGCCGGGATTTTGCTCAAGAATTACAGTTTGAAGATCTTCATGATCCATTTGTAATGCAGATTTTAGCGCAGAAAGATACCGATACCTATGAGCCTCCTTTAGAGTATCAAGAGCTCAGCGATCTTTTTCAAGCTTGTGGTCCCGATCCCTGGCAGCAGAATAAAAGTTTAGCTTCCTATCGTTTTATGAAAATCCAAGAGATTATGAGCACTTTGCCGTTTTCTATGGAATGGATTTTGGCCTATCTTGCCCAGCTAATGATCATAGAGCAATGGAATGAACTGAATGCGGCAAAGGGGCGTGCGCTTCTAGATACATTTAAAAATCAGTAACAGGTACATCAATGGAAGAACAATACCCTATGTCAGAAACTAGGTCAGAGTCGAATCAAGCTACCGGAAAAGTAGTCAAAGCTTTTGGAAACCTCTTGCAGGTGGAGTTTACAGGAAACATTCGTCAAGGGGAAGTGTGCATGGTCCATCTTGGTGATAATGTAGCGCTAAAGGCCGAAGTCATAGAAATTGTGGGAAATAACGCAAAAATCCAGGTATTTGAAGATACTAGGGGAGTTCGTCTCGATACTCAGGTAACATTTCAGACACATCTTCTAGAAGCTGAATTGGGCCCCGGGCTACTTTCTTCGATTCTAGACGGATTGCAAAATCCTTTGGAAAGAGTCGCTGATGCGACAGGGCTTTTTTTGGCAAGAGGGGTATATCTCCCGCCGCTAGACCATTCTAAACATTGGGATTTTAATCCTGTAGCAAAAGTTGGGGATCTACTTACAAGAGGAGATAGCCTAGGCTATACGATGGAAGGAAGATTCCATCATGAAATCATGGTTCCTTTTGCATGTTACGGGAAATATACAATCACTTGGGTAATTAAGCCTGGTTCTTATACTGTAGATACTGTAGTTGCAAAAGCTACAGATGAAAAAGGGCAGGAACACTCCTTTTCCATGATGCAAAAATGGCCAGTGAAAATTCCTTTATTCGAAGGAGAAAAGATCAAAGCACGCCGTATGATGGATACAGGACTTCGTATTATCGATACGC
The DNA here is from genome assembly GCA_019745395.1 of Rhabdochlamydiaceae bacterium. Lineage (GTDB taxonomy): Bacteria > Chlamydiota > Chlamydiia > Chlamydiales > Rhabdochlamydiaceae > CAIJXB01. Next base: position 3,611 of record JAIETG010000003.1, read on the forward strand.
AGTTTCCTGTTGTTAAGGGCGGGACTTTTTGTTCTCCAGGGCCTTTTGGAGCTGGAAAGACGGTTTTACAGCATCACCTATCCAAATACTCTGCTGTAGATATTGTGATCAACGTAGCTTGCGGAGAGCGGGCTGGAGAGGTTGTTGAAGTTCTGAGAACATTCCCTCATCTTGTTGATCCTCACACGAACGAGTCTTTGATGACTCGTACTGTCATCATTTGTAATACCTCTTCTATGCCCGTTGCTGCTCGAGAAGCATCTATCTATATGGGTGCTACCATTGCAGAGTACTACAGGCAAATGGGGCTTGATGTTCTTCTGATTGCAGATTCTACTTCTAGATGGGCTCAGGCAATGAGAGAGATGTCTGGTCGCTTGGAAGAAATTCCTGGAGAAGAAGCTTTTCCTGCGTATTTAGCTTCTCGAATTGCCGCTTTTTACGAAAGATCAGGGGTGATTCAGCTGAAAAATGGAAAGACAGGATCTTTGACGATTGGAGGAGCCGTTTCTCCTGCAGGAGGAAACTTTGAAGAGCCTGTAACTCAAGCAACTCTTGCGGTTGTTGGAGCTTTTCTTGGACTTTCAAGAGCTCGTTCTGATGCGAGAAGATATCCTGCTATCGATCCTCTCATTTCTTGGACAAAGTATCTGAGTGATGTGAGCCTTGATGTAGAAAAATTGATGCCAGGATTTGAGAACTTTGTCAAAATGGCTGCGAAGTTTCTTCAAAATGGAGATGATATTGGTAAGCGTATGGAAGTTGTGGGAGAAGAGGGGATTTCTTTGAAAGATATGGTCACGTTCTTAAAATCTGAACTCTATGAGTTTTCCTTTTTACAACAAAATGCTTTCGATAAAGAAGATGCTTACTGTCCTTTAGAAAGACAAGTGCCTTTACTCGAGTTAATTCGTTCGATTTTTGACATGAATTTTTCTTTTGAAACACATGATGAAGCCAGAAGCTTTTTCTTAGAGCTACAAAATGAAGTTAAAAATATGAATTTTATGCCTTTTAAATCAGATCAATACCTCCAGACATTTGAAAAGATAGAGTCCAAATTGCAAAGACAGGGAGCAAAGCATGAAAAAAGTACACGATAGAATTGTCGACATGAGGGGCAATTTGATCACTGTCATTGCTCATAACGTAAGTCTAGGAGAATTGGCTAAGATTCAAAAGCAAGACGGAAGAGATATCTACGCCTCGGTTCTTCGAGTTGAAGGGGAAAAGGTCACTTTGCAATCTTTTGAAAATACAAGGGGAATTGCAACCAACGATAAAGTCATATTTTTAGGCAGAGAAATGCAGGCGATCTGCTCGGATGCAATTTTAGGACGTAGGTTAAATGGTGCTGGTGAGCCTATTGATAAAGGGCCTCCAATTCGAGGTGAATCTATAGAAATCGGATCTCCTTCTTTTAATCCTGTTAAGAGAATCATTCCTAGAGATTTAGTTCGAACGAACATTCCTATGATTGATGTATTTAATTGCTTGGTCAAATCGCAAAAGATCCCGATTTTTTCTGTTGCGGGAGAGCCTTATAATGCTCTTTTGATGCGTATTGCCAATCAAACGAATGCGGATATTGTGATCATTGGTGGAATGGGACTTCGCTTTGATGACTATCAAGCATTTATCGATAACGCGGAAGAATCTGGATCATTAGAAAAGACTGTAATGTTTATTCATAAAGCTACAGACCCTGCTGTGGAGTGCTTGTTGGTTCCTGATATGGCCCTTGCTTGCGCGGAAAGATTTGCAGTGCAAGATAAGAACGTCTTGGTTCTTTTAACCGATATGACGTGCTTTGCGGACTCGATCAAAGAAATTGCGATTACCATGGATCAAGTTCCTTCGAATAGAGGGTATCCAGGATCTTTGTATTCAGATCTCGCTTCTCGTTATGAAAAAGCTGTGGATATTGATGGAAGTGGTTCTATTACGATCATTTCCGTTACAACAATGCCGGGAGGGGATGTAACTCATCCAATTCCTGACAATACAGGATACATCACGGAAGGGCAGTTTTATTTGAACGGTGGACGTATTGATCCTTTTGGTTCTCTATCAAGACTAAAACAGCAAGTTATTGGTAAGGTTACTCGAGAAGATCACGGAGATCTAGCTAATGCGCAGATCCGTCTTTATGCAGATTCAAAAAAAGCGAAAGAACGCCAGAGTATGGGATTTAAGCTTTCCAAATGGGATGAAAAACTCTTACAGTATGGCTATTTGTTCGAAGATCGTATGATGAATTTAGAAGTAAACTATACTTTAGAAGATGCTTTAACCTTAGGGTGGCAGACTCTAGCTGAGTGCTTTGATAGTCATGAAGTAGGGATCAAGCAAACTCTCATCGATAAATTTTGGCCAAAACAGGGGCAGAAATAGGGATGGCTCAAGTCAAACTAACAAAGACAGAACTTCGAATTCAGCAGATCAAGTTGGCGCAGCTTCGGAAATACTTGCCGACGCTGCAGCTTAAAAAAGCTATGTTGCAAGTAGAAATTAATCAACTGCAAGCGGAAATAGACCTTTTAAAAGAGTCTTTGCAGACAGAGGATGCTAGAGTACAGGAATATAGTCCTCTATTCTCTGAGAGAAATAGTTCGATTTTATTAGAATCTGTATCCGTACAAGAAGTGCGCTTAACGCACGAAAACATTGCAGGGGTAGAAATTCCTATTTTTCAAGAAGTGGTCTTTGTCGATCCAAAGTATTCTCTTTTTGATACGCCTGTTTGGTATGAGTCTGCGATAGAGGGAATAAAAAAACTCTTGATTTTCCAGGAAAGGGTTAAAGTGGAAGAAAAGAAAAAAGAGGCCTTGGCAAAAGAGCTCCGAGAGGTTTCTATCCGCGTGAATTTGTTTGAAAAAATCATGATCCCCAGAGCTACGGAAAACATCAAAAGGATCAAGATCTTTTTAGGAGATCAGCAACTTGCTGCTGTCTCTCAAGCCAAAGTGTCAAAAAAGAAAATCCTTATGAATAGTCAGATGAAGGAAGGCGTATGATCACAGAGGTGAAAAAGTATCTGATTCTAGGGACTCTTGAAGATGTCAATCGCTTTTATGAAAGAGCGCAGAAAGAGGGTTTTATTGAGTTTATCTCTTCCTCTCGCAGACCTAAAGAACTTCCTGAGAAAATTCAAGTTTTGCTCAAAGCTCTCAAGATTGTAAAAAAAATTCCGAAGCAAGCAGAGTGCGAAGGGGAGTGGACTTGGGAAGAGATTCAAGGATTTGCAGAAGATATCGTAGATCTTAAAGCTTCTATTGAAAAAAGACGAGAAGAGGAAAGGATTTTAGAAGCAGATATTGCTCGTATTTCTCCATTAGGAGATTTTTCTCTAGAAGACATTCGCTATATTGAAAAAGAAGGGCACTGTAAAGTGCAATTTTTCTGTGTAAAATCGAGTAAGGCAGAAAAACTGAAAGATAAAGAGGGATTTTTTCTAGTAGGTTCTTTTTTCGACTTAGATTATTTCATGAGTATAAGTCCTAAGCCTCTCACGAGTCATGACCTTATGGAAATGAGGATAGATCTTTCTTTGGGAGACTTACAAGATCAAAGAGAAGCTGTATTAGAGTCCATCCATTCTATGGAAGCAGAGATCAAAAGGCTGGCCGGATATATGCATCATTTTCAGGAGCTGCTTTTAGAAGATTTGAATAGGTATCATCTAGAATCTGCTCAACAAGAGGTTTCATACCCTTTGCAAGGAGCTTCCTTATTTTGTGTAGAAGCTTGGATTCCTTCTTCAAAAATCTCTAAAATGTTTTCCCTGCTTTCAGGACTTTCAGTTCATTGTGAGCAGATCCAAATTGAATCTACAGATTCTTTACCAACTGTTATGGAAAATACAGGGATTCCAAGGCTCGGGGAGGACTTAGTCCGTATTTATGACGTCCCCTCATGTCGGGATAAAGATCCTTCTGGCTGGGTGTTTTGGTTTTTTGCGCTCTTTTTTGCGATGATCATTGCCGATGCTGGTTATGGGCTTTTATATTTGGTTTCTTTGCTCTTTTTAAAATGGAAACTGCCTGCATTTAAAGGAGCTGGCAAGAGACTATTTAAGATAGCGATGGCGTTATCAATTTCTATTGTTCTTTGGGGCGTTCTTACTTGTTCTTATTTTGGTCTTAATATTTCTCCAAATAGCTTTTTAGGGAAAATCTCTCCCATGCAATTTTTGGTGGCAAAAAAAGCAGAATTTCATCTTACCCAAAAAGATGAAGTTTACAAAGAATGGGTGACAACACTACCACAAGTTGCTCCAGCAAAAACGGGAAAAGAGTTTGTTGCTTTAGGGGTCAAAGAGACTAATCTTGGGGAGAAGCATGCTGTTTATGAATCTTTTGCAGATAGCATATTACTCGAGCTTTCTCTTCTTATAGGTATCATGCACGTTACTTTATCCCTATTGCGATACTCTTTGAGAAATTGGGCGAATTTTGGTTGGATTGCCTTTCTAATAGGGGGCTATCTCTTTTTTCCGACAATGCTTCACGTTACTTCGATGGCGAACTTTTTGGGATGGGTACATCCAGAAATGGCTGGAGCCGTAGGAAAGCAGCTTGTTTATGTTGGAATTGGAAGCGCGTTAGTTTTATCTTTATTCCAGCACAAGTGGAAAGGATTTAAGGAGCTTACAAAAGTTATTGAACTTTTTGGGGATATTTTATCGTACTTGCGTCTATATGCTTTAGCGCTGGCTGGTACGATTTTAGCAGAGACTTTTAATGGCATGGGAGAAGCAGTTGGGCTTGTGGGTGGTTTTTTTGTGATCGTTTTGGGTCATGGAATCAATATTTCGTTAGGTTTAATGGCCGGAGTGATTCACGGTTTGCGTTTGAACTTTATCGAATGGTACCACTATTCCTTTGAAGGCGGAGGACGATTTTTTAACCCCCTGAAACTGCTTAAATTAGAAGATGATTAAAGAAACAAGGAGATAATCTATGGAATATGGGATGGTAGGGCCGGCTTTAGTTCTTGGCTTGGGTTGTATCGGAAGCTCTATAGGATGTGGGGTTGCAGGGATGGCTTCACATGCTGTTATGAGCCGTACTGAGGATAATCATGGTGTGTTTATTGGAATGTCGGCTGTAGCAGCTTCTCAGTCGATTTATGGATTTGTGTTTATGACTTTAATGATGACACCTATTAAAACGGGAACGCTTAGTCCTTTAGCTGGAATTGGGATTGGTCTTTCTGTAGGCTTAGCGCTGTTAGTTTCCTCTATCTATCAGGGAATGTGCGCAGCCTCAGCTATTCAGGCTTCAGCAAAGCAGCCATCGGTCATCGGAAAGTGTTTCGCTGCGTTAGGTATTGTGGAATCGTTTTCACTTTTCGCGTTCGTTTTCGGAATACTACTTTTGTAAACGTCTGCTTATACAGAGGAGGGAGCTTTTTTTTCTTTCCTCTGTAATCTTCCTCTAAGAATTGCAACTAAATCTGCCAAATACCAAAGACCACAGCCTCCTAATGTTATTAGCATAAGAAAAGCTGTTTTTTTCTTTCTTAAGTAGAAACGGTGGATCCCTAAAGTCCCAAAAAACAAGCAAAGAAAAAAAGAGACGAGTTTGTCTTTCATAAAAAAGTCCTTTATTGCATAAAAGTCTAGTATAGGGACATTTTATTTTTCGAACAGGTTTTTTACTCTATGAAAAAAATACCATCCATTGGATTTGGCACTTGGGAACTTAGAAAAGAAAAGTGCACTCTTGCTGTGCAAAAAGCATTGGATATTGGATATCGCCATATAGATACGGCTTTTAACTATGATAATCAAACCGCGACTGGAGAAGCTATTAGAGGCTTTGATCGAGATCAGCTGTTTTTGACTTCTAAAGTTATGCTCAGTCAAGGTGATGTGGAAGTAATTTGCGAACTATCTCTCAAAGAGCTTGGAGTAGATTATCTAGATTCCTATTTGATCCACTGGCCCGATAGAACAAAACCTATGTGGCAAGTAGTAGAACAGATGGAACGTTTAAAGCGGCAGGGCAAGGTTTTGCAATATGGAGTGAGCAATTTTACCGTTTCGCATTTAAATGACATGAAGAAACTCAAAGCAAATGTTTTTTGTAACCAGGTAGAATTTCATCCCTATCTCTATCAAAAAGAACTATGGCAGTATTGTAGAGAAAATCACATAGAGCTAGTTGCGTATAGACCTTTAGGCAAGGGAAAGCTCTTAGAGGATTTTACCGTTTGTCAAATAGCCAAAAAATATCAAAAAAGTAGCGCGCAGATCCTTCTTCGCTGGCTTTACCAAAAAGAAATCCCTTTTGTTACCAAAGCCTCTTCCGAAGTAAGACTTAGAGAGAACTTTTCTGTCACAGATTTTTCCTTGCAGGAAGAAGATATGCTTTCTCTAGATGCGCTTAATCAAGGAAAGCGGTTTTGTAATCAATCTTGGTCAGATTTCGACTACTAAAGCTAAAATTTTTCTGATTAGACTTCTGTGTTTTCAACAAACGCAGAAGTCTTTTCAATAAACAGCTCACTTAACCCTCAGTCTTCCAGCTTTCAGAGAAGTGAACGTACGTTTTAGAGGTACGCTGATTTCTTCAATTGTCTATAATGAGGATCAGAATTGATTTTACGTCAAAATTTCACTGCAGCAAAATACCAATCCTCACATTTTTTCTTAAGAAGGATTTTCTATGGCTTTCCCAGCAATGAGATCATCGATACATTGGGTGAAATAATTAGATAGTTCAGGGGACTGTTTGTTTAGCCAATTTTTGAGCCTGTAAGTTGATGTGTGTAGGACCTCATAAGGTTGAGTTGTGCTTGGGGGCGATCCGCGATCTTTTGCTGTTAAAAGTCTGCCAATATCTAATTGAATGACTCGAGATCCGATGAATCCAAAATTGGCATAAATTTTATTAGTAGATTTAATAAATCCTAAATCGATTCGTTTAGCCAGGAGCTGAGCCATCTGAGAAAGAGCGTCTTTGGCTTGCTCTAAATGCCCTTGTTCAATCCATTTTCCTAATGTAAGGATAAAGGGATCAACTCTTCTTTGAATGAGAAAACATGTTTTGTCTGCATCAAAATGGCGAGGATTATTCATGGGATCGCTAATTTGAAGAACTGTATTGAGATTTGAGGTTGTAGCTAGATGCAGATATTCCAATTGAGATTCTTCTTTAAAAAGAGAAAAGGCATTGATATAGCTTCGAAAGTCTTTATCTGTTTTTTTTTGAAATTTTTCCTGTTCTAGAAATCTATAGAGGCTTTTTGCAAACGGTATAGGCGTAAAATCCACTTTATAACCGAAGATTTTTAGGTGAGGGTAATGGGGTTTGAACAGTTTAAGAACATAATTACCATCCTCAGAGAGAAAAGCAAACGCTTGATGCCCTTTTCCTAAAAAGTGGTAGGGCTGATTGAGCATTTCAGGTAAGGGCGTAGAGGTCGGAAGCTTAGAAGTGTCCCAAGAGGAACCTATAGGGGCTGGTTTTTGCAGATTTTTATCATCAAAATCTAAGGTCAGCGTTTTGCATATCATACTCAAAGCGATAAAGCCTAGAGTGCAAGAAAGGATTTTTCCTGTTTTTCCCATATAAGTTAATTTCCTGTTTTAACGGTTACGTTCCAAGAAAATACTCTAAAGCGTTTAGTCTTTTTTAAGCATACTATTTTTCTCAGAGGTTCAAGGTGAGTCTGGAGAGTGTTTTCTGAAAGTTCTGACTAGGTGTATTAGTATAGTGTGCATTATAGGTTTCGAAAAACTTAAGCTTGTTGGTTCTAGGTTTGTAGGATCTCTAATAGGTATGGTAAGGTTATCATCTCTGAAGAGCTGCTTCTGTCTAATGTGTTAATAATTTATTTTGTATTTCATGGGTAGTATTGTAAGATTTTATTTTAATTACGATTAGTTTGCTGTTTGTTGATTTTTTCAAGTTGCTAAAGTGCTTCCAAAATGCCTTCTAGAGGTTAAAATATGTTTTTTTTTAGAAATGTTTGCGGAAAATGGGAAAGATTTTGTATAGTTTTGCCATCTTACGAAGCGATTCGAAGCTGAGTAAAGAAAAGCCGAAGTCTTAA
>JAIETG010000017.1 GCA_019745395.1 Rhabdochlamydiaceae bacterium
TGCTCGCTGCTCACCAGTTAAGAGGGCGTTAGTGTTTAGCGTTTCAAGAATGCTTGATACTACAGGCAGAGCTTTTGCAACAGCTACTCGCTGCTCACCTGTTAAGAGGGGGTTAGTGTTTAGAGTTGCAAGTAAGCTTGATACTACAGGCAGAGCTTTTGTAAGAGCTGCTTGCTGCTCACCTGTTAATAATGCGTTAGTGTTTAGCGTTTCAAGGAAGCTTGATACTACAGGTAGAGCTTTTGCAACAGCTACTCGCTGCTCACCTGTTAATAGTGGGTTAGTTTTAAAGGTTTCAAGGAAGCTTGATACTACAGGCAGAGCTTTTGCAACAGCTGCTCGCTGCTCACCTGTTAAGAGGGGGTTAGTGTTTAGAGTTTCAAGGAAGCTTGATACTACAGGCAGAGCTTTTGCAATAGCTACTTGCTGCTCACCTGTTAATAGGGGGTTAGTGTTTAGAGTTGCAAGTAAGCTTGATACTACAGGCAGAGCTTTTGTAAGAGCTGCTCGCTGCTCACCAGTTAATAGTGAGTTAGTGTTTAGAGTTTCAAGTAAGCTTGATACTACAGGTAGAGCTTTTGCAACAGCTACTCGCTGCTCACCTGTTAAGAGGGGGTTAGTGTTTAGAGTTCCAAGTAAGCTTGATACTACAGGAAGAGCTTTTGTTAGAGCTGCTTGTTGCTCGCCAGTTAAGAGGGCGTTAGTTTTAAAGGTTTCAAGGAAGCTTGATACTACAGGCAGAGCTTTTGCAACAGCTACTCGCTGCTCACCTGTTAAGAGAGGGTTAGTGTTTACCGTTTCAAGAATACTCGATACTACAGGCAGAGCTTTTGTAAGAGCTGCTTGTTGCTCGCCAGTTAAGAGGGCGTTAGTTTTAAAGGTTTCAAGAATGCTTGATACTACAGGCAGAGCTTTTGCAACAGCTACTCGCTGCTCACCTGTTAAGAGGGGGTTAGTGTTTAGAGTTTCAAGGAAGCTCGATACTACAGGCAGAGCTTTTGTAAGAGCTGCTCGCTGCTCACCTGTTAATAGTGGGTTAGTGTTTAGAGCTTCAAGTAAGCTTGATACTACAGGAAGAGCTTTTGTAAGAGCTGCTTGCTGCTCACCTGTTAAGAGTGGGTTAGTGTTTAGAGTTTCAAGTAAGCTTGATACTACAGGTAGAGCTTTTGCAACAGCTACTTGTTGCTCACCAGTTAAAAGTGGGTTTGTTTGCAGCTCCGCTTCTCTTATAGGACTAGACAAATCTGTAGATAAGGCATTTTTAGTTACTGTAATAAATGGAGCTGGAACTGAATAAGACTGCGATACTAAAGCTTGCTCTGTTTGACTGGATGAGGAACTTGTTCCAATAGAATTCCATACAATTTCCTTACGCCAATTTCCGCTCCAATTTGGATTAACGGATGATCCGTTGAGAGGTATAGAGATTAAGATGCCAGGTACTATATTTGACGGGGTGCCTTCTGGAGCTGGAGCCTCCGGAGTATCTGATGGTTCTTTATATAGTTGTAATGCAGTAGATGGTTCGGATGATTCGGGATCCTGAAAGTCTGTAGCACTATTTGCTGCATGAACGCTTTCTAGGGTTACAGCCGTAGTAATAAGTGGAGCTTTTTCATTTAAGAGTTTTGATATGCATGAGGCCCAAAGTGCAGTTTTTTCCAAAGAAGATTCTTGAGTGATTTTAGGACATTCGGAAGTTTGTTCCATAGGCCAGCAGGCGATAGAAGAGTGTGAAGAGGTGTCGAAAATACATACTGCTGGATCATCGTTTATCAACCCTGTTCTTAAGTATCCAGTGGAACTAGGGGATTGATTTTGAGGTCCTACACTACTTTCCCATTTATTATCTGATGACTGTTCTAAATGGATGACCAATCCATCGGATGACGTTGCTGGAGCTCGTCCTAAAGAGTGAAGATGAAGAGCGTCGAATATGCGTGGGCTTGGTGGTGTAAAAACCTTTTGAAGCCCCATCTGTGGAGGGGTTACAGGATCTGGAGAAGTTATGTTTGTAGGGATTGCTTTTTCCACGGTTTTTAGGAGATCTTCTAATAAAAGAGGATTTGTCGTTGTAAGCGGAATCGTAGTTGCTAATGCAGGTAGTGCTTTTTCTATTGCTTGTAGAGGCTCGCTAGTTAAGAGAGGATTTGCTTGCAGAGTCTGAGGATCGCTTGAAGCTGCAGGTATTTCTTTTGCTTCGCCTGTTAAGAGAGGGTCTGTCGCAAGATTGTCGGCTACGGGGGAGCGTATAGCGGGACTCATTTTCCCTGTCCATTTTTGCACTAGCTCGGGATGGTAATAGGCCCATGCAGCGCCGGCTGCAACGATCAAAGAAAGTCCAACTGCAAGTGCGATTTTTGTTGTATTGTCGGGAGCCTTGTCTTTTTTTTCTTTTTGACAGATGACAATAGATCGTATTCTGGGGGATCTAGGTGGTTTGAGAGTTGAGGCGTTCGCAGGAAACCGAGTAACATGGCGTGGAGATCTATATGATATGTGTATTCTACTCATGTTTTACATTCCCTAAATGATTGATTAATTATATCATTTCAAATTGAATGTTTCAATTAATGTTAATATTTTAAATTGATGTTGTTTGTATTTTTTGTGATTAAAATTTATTTAATTTGTGTTTTTGGGAGAGGTGTGTGATGTTGAATTTTTTTTTGACAGTAGGGTTGAATGCAAATTAAAATATTTGAATGACTTTTTTAAAGAAAATAATGTGTGATTTTTGTCTTTTTCTGAAAAAGCAATCCTACCATTTTTGAAATTCTAGTACGGGGGGCTAGATGCTAGATGATTTCTAGATTACAAGAGAGAAAGAGGCTCATTTAATAATAAGGAGGCTTTATAGGTTTTTTAAATGATGTCCCTACATAGTCTGAAAATCTCCCCCTATATCTTCCGAGGAGAGAGGTTTTTAACTTCCTGCTATGTTGCTGTATTTTTATAGTTGTTTATTGTTGAACATTAGATGTTTATATGTTTATTTCCGTTGTTTTTTTATTGTGCATTTAAAAATTTAATAAATAACAAAATAAAAATTGATTTATAATCACTTTGTGTATATAATATTGTTTACTAATAGCGATATCAATAAAAACATTAAAATCAAAAATGAGGGAATTATGAAATTGTCAACAGTTGCTACAGTTACTACTGGATTTGTTGTATTGGCAAATCTAGCACAACAAGCGCAATCAACTCCTATTATTGCTACCTCCATAGCCCTTGCAGCTATGACGTATTCAGCATTGGCAGCAAAAACACCAGGCGGTGCTGAGATTTCTGTGTCTGGCAATGGATTTGTTCCGGATCCTCGATACACCACAGCTAAGCAAAAAGCTTACGATATGGCTTATTTTATCTATGAGAGTGCTTGTAAGGGGTTTAATGAAATGCAGAACAGGCATATCAACACGGATATCCCAGTGTACCAGAGAGACTGCCTTGCTGGAGATGATAACAAACTTATAACTCCAGAAAAATGTGAAACAGCTAAACTGAATTTTATAGAATCGAGAGATAGAGCGGTGGAGCTTCATGGCGAGTGTACCGGGCTTGTTAATGGTAAGCCAAAAGATGGTAGTGCAAAAGTGCTTCATGATATTGCTTTGAGTGATATGAATGCCGAAGCAAAAGGGTCAGATAAAGATGCTTCTGTAGAGTATAATCGCAAGTTGCAAGATCTAGGTAAAAAATAATCTTAATCTAGAGTTTTTATTCTTAAAACCCGAGGGGGATATTCCTCGGGTTTTTTTTTATTCTGAAGCTAGAGATTCTTGCGCGATAGCTTGAACCCGTCTTGACTGGATCGCTCTTTCTGCCGCTTGCGTGGCTGGGGAGGCAAGCGCCTCTTTAGAGCATCCAATGTAGATGGTTCCTTGCCCGGAAAACTGGGTAGCTATGCCTTCTTTCCCGTAACCCCAGGAAAAGAAAGAACCAGGAGCGGTAGTTCCAGGTTTTAGAGTAGCTGTGTAGGCGATGATGTGTTTGTTGTCGACTGTTGCTGGGTCATCTGAGTGAGTAGTATCTAACTTTTTAATAATTCCTTGCTCGCTGGAAAAGAATATGCGTCCGGGATTGTTGTCTTTAGTTTTTGCTTGCAGTACAAGAAATCCTATGTTGGAAAGATATCCATGAACTCCAGAGAGTCCTAGCGAAAAATCGACATTGGAGTCAAAGGCAACTAAGGCATCTTTTCTCATAATCAAGATTTCTCCTGGCTGTAGAGTGTGTTGGACAATCTGCCCTGGAGTTTCTTCTTCAAGGGATATCCATCCAGGTTTTGCCGTAGCTGTAAAAGAGTTGATTAAAAGATCTCCTCCGCCAAAATATTTACGCATGAGGGCGTTGATCGAAAGTTGAACATTGGTTTTCATCGTCATGCTACTAGAGAACGCTTGCATGGCTCCTGTTTTGACATACAGCGTTTCTTTCGAAGGGATGGAAATGGTTTGGAGGGAACGTGCTTCGAAAGAGTTCGATGGATTGAAAAAAGATTTTTGTATCGGCATGATTTAACCTTTTAATTCGTTGAATTTTGTATATTATATACGAATGTTGTTTTATTTTTGCTTGTTATTTGTTTTTAATTTTATTTCTTTACGTGTAAGTGTTGTAGGTATTTTTTCTTTGAGAAAAAGGATGATAGATTCTTTTTCTGTAATTGGATATTTTGTTATATTGCATCAATAGCTGTGGATTTTTCACAGGCGGAGGAATATGAGTGAAGACCTGAAGAGAATTGGAAATATTTTTAGAAGTAAGAGGAAAGATTTAAATTTAAGTTTGAAGGAAGTGGAGAATTCCACATCGATTCGCTCAGGCTATCTAGAAGCGATTGAAGAAGGATCCATCCATCAGTTTATCGCTGCAGTGTATGCAAATGGCTTCATGAAGCAATATGCAAATTTTTTGGGAATGGATTTTGACGCAATTGTTAGAGAATCTCCTCATGCGTTTAGAATGCCTCAAGAAAAACATGACTTTGACTACGGTATCGGCACTTTAGAAGTTCGAGGTAGTTTAGGCGGGGGGGTAAAGTGGTTCCCCAATCTTTTGTGGGCGCTTGCAGCGGCAGCAGTAATTGTTGTTGCATGGTATCTTGCCAAGTATTTAGGAGTACTGTAAAAAACAGACAAAATCTGTGAGGTTGTTTATGATAAGTCAGCTCGAAGAGTATGTTTTGATCCGTGAGATCAATAAAAGCCCATTAGGAACTCTGTATTTAGCGGAACACCATCTGCTGAAAAGGAAGGTGGCTTTAAAATTTTTATCTCCCGCTCTTCGTGCAGATTTTACGACGTTTGCTCGTTTTCAAGAGGAGATCGCTTTACTGGCCTCTTTAGAGCACCCATACATTGCAAGACTGCAAAACGTAGGTCTTCAGGAAGACTCTTGTTATGTGGCCTACGATTGGCTTTCTTCTAATGAAGAGCCTTGTAAAACTCTTTACGATTACACGGGAGCAGATGAATCGCTCCTGTTTTCTTTTGCCTGTCAAATAGCCTCGGCATTAGATGCCATACACCGATTTCAGATTTGTGGGGCTCCAGCTTCCCATTTAGGTGTCAAAGGCTCCAATGTTCTCATCCACTCTAAAGAAGGCAAGCTTACAGCATCGCTTACAGATACAGGACTTATGCGTCTTTTATCTCCCGGATCTTTTTTACTTCTTCTTCTGCAAGAATGTGCTCAAGAAATTAAAAGCGCAGTTCCTAATGCTTCGCGCCGTTTTTGGCAAAGTTTTCACGCTCTATCCCCTGAGCAAAAACTGCAAAATGCGCTCTCTTTAGAGGCTTCAGATGTCTATGCTTTTGGCGTGATGTTTTACGATATTCTAACCGGGCAAATGCCAGAAGGTAGATTCCCACTTCCTTCAGAAGTGAGACCAGATTTGCGATACGACTGGGATAGTTTATTGCTGTCTTGTCTAGATCCTCATCCGGAGATGCGCCCTAAAGAGCTGGAAGCTGCTGTGGAAAAAATTGCGAGCGCATCTCCGCGCTCAACAGCAATTTCTATTCCTTCTTTAAAATTACAGCTCAAGCCGACGGAGATTGTAAGGCCTCAGTTTGAGCCAGATCCTGGAGCGATCTTTCAAACGGAGAATGTCGTTGTTAGATACCAGCCTGTCATTCAAGAGACGAAGGCTATAGATCCGATTGCAACAGAAATGGTCATTATTCCTGGGGGCGAGTTTTACCGAGGAAGTAACCAAGGAGGGAGAGATGAATCTCCTCGCCATCAAATCCATTTAGATCCTTTTGCTTTAGATATTCACCCTGTGACTAATGAACAGCTCGTTCGTTTTTTAGAGGTAATGGGGGGGGAGAAAGATGGGAATAATAACGATATTATTCGTCTAAGAGAATCGAGAATCAAACGCAGCGGCGGAAAACTTATCATCGAGTCTGGTTATGCAAAGCATCCCGTTGTCGGTGTGACTTGGTATGGAGCTTGTGCTTATGCTAGATGGGTAGGAAAGCGACTTCCCACGGAAGCTGAGTGGGAAATTGCTGCATGTGGGACCATCGAAGAGGCTTTATATCCGACTGGAGCTACTTTAGAGCGCTCTCAAGCCAATTTTTTTAGTGCAGATACTACGGCAGTTATGAGCTATCCAGAGAATGCCTACGGTTTGTATGATATGGCAGGTAACGTGTATGAGTGGTGTAACGACTGGTATGATTTCCACTATTACAATCAATCCGTACAAGAACCCAACAATCCTAAAGGTCCATTACAAGGTGTATACCGAGTGCTCCGAGGAGGTTGTTGGAAAAGTTTGAAAGAGGATATGCGCTGCGCTCATAGACATCGCAACAATCCTGGAACCATGAATGGAACTTGTGGATTTCGATGTGCTGCGGATGTGAAAAGCCTATGAAGTTACTACTGTCGAAGCCAAGAGGCTTTTGTGCCGGAGTTGAGCGTGCTATTGAAACTGTAGAAAAAGCTTTGACGCTTTTTGGCGCCCCTGTTTATGTAAAACACGAAATTGTTCACAATAAACACGTGGTAGAAGGGCTTAGAAAAAAAGGAGCTCTATTCATAGAGGATTTGACGGAAGTCCCTGAAGGGTGTCGAGTTATCTATTCAGCTCATGGCGTATCTCCTGCAGTAAGAGAGCAAGCAAAAGAACGGCGCTTGATCGAGATCGATGCAACGTGCGGGCTTGTTACGAAAGTCCATTCTGCCGTTAAGAGATTTGCTCAAAAGGGATATCATATTCTTTTGATCGGGCATAAGAAGCATGTGGAAATTATTGGGACAGCTGGAGAGGCTCCAGATGTGACAACGATTATTGAAACAGTGCAGGATGTAGAAGCTCTTTCTTTTCCTGAAGGCCAGAAGCTATTTTACGCTACGCAAACAACTCTTAGTTTAGAGGATGTACGCCAGATCTCTGAAGCTCTTTTAGAAAAGTTTCCTCACATTGAGACCATTCCAAGTTCTTCTGTATGCTATGCAACGACAAATCGTCAGCTTGCTTTATCGCAAATCACAGGAGAAACGGATCTTATTCTCGTAGTAGGAGATCCTAGTAGTTCCAACTCTAATCGGTTGCGAGAACTTGCAGAGCTTCACGGAGTTCCTTCTTATTTAATCAATGGAGAAGAGGAGATCAATCTTTCTTGGCTCCAAGGAGTCAAAGTAATAGGGCTTACAGCTGGAGCATCTACTCCAGAGGATGTTGTCCAGTTATGTATCCAAAGATTACAGGCTTTAGGGGTCTGTGAGGTCGAAGACGTGGTGTTTGTTGAAGAAAACGTTGTCTTTCAATTGCCTAAGCAGGTTCTTTCTCCTTTTTGATTGATTGCAAAAATTCTTTTTTTGTTTTACAAGAAATTTAATAGAGTCTTTAGGGAGCTGTTAATTTTGTGAGACAAAGTATTTTTAAAGAACGATTTTTTGTTTTTTTCTTTGTATGTCTATCTGTGTTTGTAGTAACGCTGCTAGGTTGCCTTTTTTTATTACTTAAAATTGAAGATCGAGAAGTTTCAAGCACTAAAAAGGCTTATTCAGACTATTTATTAGCAGATGAACTTCGACAAACCTCAGATGATCTTACTAAGATGGTTCGTCTTTATGTGCTTACAGCAGATCCCAAGTATGCTGAGTGGTATCATGAAATATTACGTATTAGATCAGGGCTTTCTCCCACACCCGAAAATTACCATGAAATCTATTGGGACCTGATTTTTCATTCGAAAGATATCAACACCGCTAAAGGAAAGACGATTTCTTTGAAAAAAAGAATTCAAGATGCGGGCTTTCCTCCAATAGAGGAAAACTTTCTTTTGGAGGGAGAGGTTCATAGCAATCACTTAGCTGAAATGGAGCAAGAAGCGATTTATGCTATGAAAGGCAAATTTAAAAACGCATCAGGATTTTATTCTATTCAGGGTCATGCAAATCCTCAGCTTGCTGCAAAACTTGTTTCAGAAGAAGAGTACATGAGACAAAAGGCAGAGGTCATGCAGTCTTTACAGCAGTTTTATGAGCACTTTGATCAGCGTATAAAAGAGCAAACAGACGACTTGGCAACATTTAATAAAAGCGTGATTTTCCTCTCGATGGCTCTGTTGGTTGCAATCGCTTTTTTTATGGTGAGGTTCCTTCATAAAGCCCTTCGTTCTTTAAATCTTGCGGCAGAGTCTAATGAGCATTTACTACTCAGCGCTCTTCCTCCGGCTATTTCTGAAAAAATTCAGCAAGGAAAAGGAAGTCATGTGAGTGAATGTGAAGCTTGTGTTTTGTTTTTAGACGTGGGAGTCGAAGGAGAACTGACAAAAAAAGATGCGGAAGCTTTGCAGCTTTTATATGCGGAGCTCGATCATATAACAGAAATTTACCATGTCGAAAGGATTCGAACTGTCCAAGAAACCTACATGGTAGCTTCTGGTATTTCAGGAAAAGAAGAGTCAGCAGCAGAGCAGCTGGCCGACTTTATGCTTGCTGCTAAACAAAGAATACTAGAATGGGAAGAGAAGTATCATTCATCATTTTATTTTAAAGCAGGAATGGCCTCTGGAACTGTTATTGCCGGCATTCTGGATCAAAAAAAATATCTCTACGACCTTTGGGGAGATGTTTTAAAAGTTGCTAGCCATTTAGAGTCTAATGGCGTAAAAAATGAAATACAGATTACAAAAAAACTTGCATCAGCGCTTAAAGGTTTTTTTGAAACTGAAGAGAAGGAAGGAGAAGAAAAGGTTTATTTCTTACGTGGACGGATCAATTAAACGTTTAATTTTCTGAATGCATTTATTGTTCTATTTTAGTATTCTAAGCTCACCTACGCTAGGTAGCCTGATTTTTTAAACCATAGAATCGAAGATCAAAAAACGTTACTGTTTTTTTGCAGAAAAATGCAATTAAAAATATAATGCATTTTATCTGAAAAATTTGAGTATGACTCGTTTTATTTTTAATTTAAACTGTTAATAATCAATTGAGTTGATAGTTAGTTCTTGTTTTGTTATTATTGCTCTAAATTAACAACTAGAGGGCGTAATATGCTTAACAAAATTAACTATCGTATTCCTGTGCAATCCACGCAGGCTTCTATAACTAAAGAAAAAAAAGATGATTCTTCACAAACTCTAAAAAAAGTGTTATCTGTTGCAGTTCCTGCTGTACTGGTTATCGGTGCGGCAGCTCTTGCTTATCATTATTCAAAGAGTTCGACTCCTTTTAAAAGTGTTGATCCTAAAGTGCTAGATCCGGTTGTAGAAGTAACAGATCCGGTTGTAGAAGTAACAGATCCGGTTGTAGAAGTACCTGTAGATATAGGAGTTTGTGATAATTCTGCGCTGAATTCGGATACATGTCCCGTACAATCAATATATGATCAGATTTTTTCTTCAAACAACTCTTTAGGTAAGGCTGTGGAATTACCAATAGTTGCTTCTTCTGGAATACAAACTAATTCATTGTCAAATTCTTCTGATTTAACAGGTTTTGTTATTTCTACAAGCGCTACTCTCTGTACAGGACAAAAAAACTCCAACTCTCCTAACATGCTAATTCACAAGTCGTTAGCAGCTTGACAATTTTCAG
>JAIETG010000026.1 GCA_019745395.1 Rhabdochlamydiaceae bacterium
TGCATCTGCATTGCCATTTCATAACCTGCTTTCAACAAAATCCCGATCATGACCTCAGAATCCACGAGGTTTCGGGCGCAGCCTAGACTTGTAAAATGAATTTTATTTCCTTGCATTCCCAGCTCCTAAAAATAGACGGATAGTATACCCTTAAAAGACTGCAAAAGCAAACAATCAATTATTTATTATCTATTTAGACTCATTCAGTAACGGAGCCAACTCTTGCTGCATCCACTGGTCTGCATTATGCTCTTTTTTTATGATCTTTCTAAGCTCTTCAGCCTCTTTCTGCAAAGCTGTATCCATCCAATCTCGTGCAAATTGTTGACATTTCTCATAAGAAAATTCTGCAGGAAAATCCCTTCGGTAATCTTGTAAAAATTTTTCTATTTTATTTAAACGATACTCCTTGGCTATTTCTATAAGATTATTTAGAAATACAGGCTCGCAGCTAAGCCATTCACTAAAACTCAAATCCAAGTTTTCATCAAAGCTCCAAACGTCACGGAGCTGGCTTTGCACATGCCAGTGCAATTTTTCCATATCGCTTACAGAAAGAAAACCGGGGAAAAGAACACGCAATGTTTTATCAGACGAGCTATCCACAGAAAAATTCAGAAGAGTGAGCCCTTGCCCCTTGTCACTAAAGTTTGGCGGACAAGCAAAACTATCACAAAAATTACGATCCTCTTTTAACTGATCAGCTTGACTTGTAGGCAAAATGATTTGAACCTTCCCAGGTTTTTGAGGATGCTGTGACACCATCTGTAAAAGATCTGAAACAAAACCAGCAAGAACCTCTAGAGAAAGAAAACGCTCTCCAGGAAAGAACAAGTCGAATTGTTGGTTTTTTTGCGCGCATAAAGCAGATCCTGCAAAAAACAGTAAAGCACTCCACTCTAAAAATGGAGATCTTCCAGGATTCCCCACATAAAGAGCTCTCTGCGGACGCGTAGAATTATAATTTCTCAAACAGAAATTTTTAAATTTCCCTGAAATCCCCCGCTCCTCTAAGCAAAAAATTCCACTGATTTTAGAGTTCCTATGGGCCGAAACCGAAGAGGAAACAGTTGATGATACTGCAAACTCTTTTCCGATGTCTACGATATGGTCTCTAGGAAAAGAAGGAGCAGATTCTATGCCAACAACCGAGTCGTGAAGAACATGCATCTTTTTCGCATCTTCAGAAGAAAGAACATAAAGATCTATGGATTGATCCGCGACATCGATCCCATCCAGTGGAGATTCTCGCATAGAATGGAACAACTCTTCCTGATCTCCTGTACCTACAGATTGGATCAGCACTTTTGCACTTTCTGGGAATATTTTTCGAACAGCTTGAGCAACTCTTCTTGCAAAAGCTATATCTGGTGGGTTCGAGCTTTTGGGACAAATGACCAAAATTTTATCGTATTGTTTTTTAGGCTCCTCCACCTTCATTTGCATAGGCTCTTCTTGCTTAGAAGCTGTCAAACAACGAAAAACAAGATAGGAAAGGCTGACAGTTGCTACAGCAACACCTATACCTGCATAGGGAATTTGATAATCAACTGAAAAAACGGGCTTGATCATATGCTCAACCAAAAAAATATGAGCGATGTTACAATGCTTCTTATATTTTCGGATATTGTTATTATATCAGGTCAGAAAACCATTTAAAATAAATTTTAACACAGAATAAAAATCAGATCGAAAAAAACATTTCAGTTTTTCTAATTTACTAGAACCGCCTTCCTTGCTATCCTCCCCCTTTCATGCGAAACATACTATATACGACGCCATGCTCCACTATTTTTTAAAAAAACTCTGCATCCTCTTCCTTTCTTTGGTCGTCGTAGCCACCTTGACGTTTTTTCTTATGCACGCTATCCCTGGAGATCCTTTTACCCAAGAAAAGGCCATCCCAGAAGAAATCTTAAAAGCCATGCAAAAACATTATGGATTAGACAAACCATTAATCATCCAATACTTCGAATATATGCAAGGGCTCTGCCATCTAGACTTAGGTCCTTCTTTTAAATATCAAGGAAGAACAGTCAATGAGATCATTCAAGAAGGCTTTCCTGTTTCTTTATGCCTTGGAATGGAAGCTCTTTTTCTCTCCCTTTCTTTCGGAACTTTGTTAGGCTCTCTTTCTGCTAGCAAGCAAGGGAAATGGCAAGACCGATCGACCATGTTCTTGGCCATTTTAGGACTTTCCGTGCCAAGCTTTCTGCTGGCCACTTTCTTACAATACCTTTTAGCCATGAAGTTCGATCTTTTCCCTGTTGCCAGATGGGGCACTTTTCATCAATCGATCCTACCCGCTCTTTCTTTATCAGCGCTTCCCACTGCTTTTATCGCAAGGCTTCTGCGTGCAAGTATGATTGAAGTTCTTCATCAAGACTATATCCAAACAGCCAAATCTAAAGGGCTTTCTACTACATGTATTCTCTATAAACATGTGCTTCGAAACGCGCTTTTACCCGTTGCCTCTTATCTAGGACCGCTGACCGCTTCGATTTTAACAGGAAGCTTTGCAGTGGAGAAGATTTTTGGAATTCCAGGATTAGGACAGTGGTTCGTCTTAAGCATTACCAATCGGGACTATACCGTAATTATGGGAACCACCTTATTTTACAGTGTAATCTTGATGATCTCTGTCTTTTTAGTGGATCTTTTTTATTCTTGGATTGACCCCAGAATCCAAAACCCGATAAAACGAGGAGCTCTATGACACAGCTAGAATCCTTATCCCCTCCTTTAAAAAAAATCCAGGGAAGATCTCTTCTAGTGATGGAAGAGGCCAGCCCTTCTTTTTGGCAGGAAGGATGGAGACGTTTTCGCCAAAACAAAGTAGCTCTTACAGGTTTTTTTATTCTGATTTTTTTGATCTTATTAGCGATTATCGGCCCTTGGCTTAGCTCATATACCTACTACGACACTCATTTAAGCTTGAAAAACACACCTCCTTGCAAAAAATTCTGGTTTGGAACAGATGAACTGGGAAGAGATCTTTTTACCCGTATTTGGTGGGGAGCTCGCATTTCATTATTTGTGGGAATTAGCGCCTCTTTAATCGACTTAGTGCTAGGCGTTTTATATGGAGCTGTTGCTGCTATGATTGGAGGCAAAGCGGAAGAATGCATGATGCGTATTGCAGATATCCTCTACTCCATCCCCTACCTTCTGGTCGTCATTCTTCTAATGGTTGTTATTGGATCTGGAATCTCGACTATTTTGATTGCTCTAACTTTTACTGGATGGATCGGCATGGCTCGCATCATTCGAGGACAGATCTTGCAACTTTCTCAAATGGATTTCATTAAAGCGGCCAAAGCGCTTGGCGCTGGAAAAATACGGATCCTTTTTGCACATCTCATCCCTAATTGTATGGGGTCAATTTTAGTAACAGTTACGCTCACAATTCCCTCGGCCATTTTTGCAGAAGCTTTTTTAAGTTTCTTAGGCCTTGGAGTACAAGCTCCTATTGCTAGCTGGGGAACAATGGCCAATGAGGGACTTTCAGCTCTTTCCTACTACCCTTGGCGTCTTTTTTTTCCTGCTGGATTTATCTGTGTGACCATGCTCTGCTTTAATTTAGTAGGAGATGGACTTCGAGACGCTTTTGACCCAAGGATCCACACATGAGCATCCTTTTAGATGTTAAAGATCTGCATGTACAGTTTTCTAATCGCTTAGGAGAAGTAAGAGCCGTATCTGGGGTGAACTTCCAACTAAAAGAGGGGGAAATTCTCGGGATTGTCGGGGAGTCTGGCTGTGGAAAAAGTACGCTTGCAAAAGCTTTAGTACACCTTCTTCCCTCTCATTCAGCTAAGATGCAAGGAGAAATCCTTTTTCAAGGACTTGATCTTCTTAAATGTAAAGAAGAAGAGCTTCTTTCTATTCGCGGAAAAGAAATTGGCTTTATCTTTCAAGATCCCATGACTTCACTAAACCCCACAATGAAAATTGGTGAGCAGATCATAGAGGGGTATCTCAAGCACCATCCCCATATCAGTAAAAAAGAAGCTTTGGCCTATGCAGCAGAACTTCTCACGACTGTAGGGATTTCTCAACCATCAGAACGACTTTTTGAATATCCACATACAATGAGTGGAGGAATGCGACAAAAAGTTACTATAGCACTTGCTTTAGCCTCGCGTCCTAAAATTCTCATCGCAGATGAACCAACAACAGCACTAGATGCCACTATACAAGCACAAATCCTCTCTTTCATAAGTTCCTTGCAAAAGCTACAAAACACAAGCATTATTTTAATCACTCACGATTTAAGTGTAGTAGCAGGATTCTGTGATCGAGTAATTGTCATGTATGCAGGACAAATTGTAGAAGTAGCCCCTGTGGAAGAACTTTTTTATGATCCCAAACATCCCTATACGCAAAGGTTACTAAAAACGATTCCTCGAATCGACCTTCCCAAAGACACGGTGCTTTCTCCTATTGAAGGAAGTCCTCCCTTACTACATATGCCTTGGAAAGGATGCGCTTTTGCCCCCCGCTGCTTAGACGCCCTGCCCCACTGTAAAACTGCAGAGCCCCCCTTATATACTATGAAAAACGAATGCTCTAGCCGCTGCTGGCTTCGCGAAAAGGAGTCTTCTTAAAAATGAACCCTCTTATTCCCTTGGTACAAATCTATCGGCTTAAAAAGCACTTTTCCCTTCAAAACTCTCCTGTTAAAGCAGTCGATGATGTTACTTTAGACATTTACAAGGGGGAAACTTTAGGCCTCGTTGGAGAGAGCGGCTGTGGTAAGTCCACGCTAGGAAAAATGCTCATGCGTCTAGAGACGCCAACTGATGGGAACATCCATTTTGACTCTTGCAATCTCGAGCAGCTTTCCTCCTCTGAAAAAAAGCAGATGTGCCGCAGAATGCAAATCATTTTTCAAGACCCTTACAGCTCTTTAAATCCCAGAATGACCATTGCAGATATTTTAAAGGAGCCTTTTAAGATCCATTCTCTACTGTCTAGATCTGAAATGGAAACAGAAATTGAGTCTCTGCTTTCTCTTGTCAAGATGGACCCATTCTTCTTAAGCAAGTACCCTCATGAGCTTAGCGGCGGACAAAGACAACGGGTCGGGATAGCTAGAGCCCTAGCACTACGTCCTCAATTCATCGTCTGCGATGAGCCTGTTTCCGCTCTGGATGTATCGGTTCAAGCCCAGATTGTAAACCTCTTAAAAGAGATCCAAGCCAAGCTACAGCTAACCTATCTTTTCATCGCTCACGATCTAGGAATCATCAAATACATCTCCACAAGAGTTGCTGTGATGTATCTAGGAAAACTCATAGAACTTGCTCCCACAGAGAAGCTTTATGAAAATCCTCTGCATCCGTATACCCAAGCACTACTCTCTTCGATCCCCATCCCGGATCCTAGACGAGAACGGCAAAGAACTAAGATCCTTTTGCAAGGAGATGCCCCTCATCCCACAGGATCTTCCAGAGGGTGTATTTTTAGCGCCAGATGCCCTCATGCTGAGCCCATCTGCCATCAAATCCGTCCTAAATGGAGAGAAGCAGAGCCTGGACACTTTGCAGCATGTCACAGATTAACACCCCTAGTTTCTCCTTTGAAAATCTTGCAAGAAGCCTAGCCTACTTTTTACTGAAAACGCCTAAACAAAAAAAAGCCACCAATTAACAAATTGGCGGCTTCAAAAACCGATAAAGATTCTACTAATTATCTTAAATTATCAAAATCTAGCACCGTTTCTTGCCCTTGCAATAACCGTAGTGAAAGCTAGGATACCGAAACCAGCCACGAAACCTGCAACCTTATCTACAATTGTATTCAACGTAGTTGGCTCATCTTTAGGAGGTGCACTCCCGAGATTAGGTATCCCTCTGCCAGACTCAAATCCCTTAAGATTTGTCGGTGACTCATATTCATTACGGTAACCATCACCCGAATTAGATCGAGAGACTGGAACAATTGAACCTTGTCCACCTTCAAGAGTAAACGGATTTGTTGGCTTTTGATTTATTTTCGAAGCAGGAGCTGGAGCTGGAGCTCGAGTTGGAGAAGTTGGAGGACGTGGTAAATTAACAGAATTGGTACTATCTGTGATTGGTTGTGTTAGATTCAGTGTTGGAGTAGCGCTCTCTGTACAGGACAAAATTTAATATGATGAAAAGAACTCGTTGAAGCTGAATGATATCTGCCTGAGTTTAACCAACTTAGGAGCATCTATGCATTGCGTCAACGAGTTACAAAGACTTTT
>JAIETG010000035.1 GCA_019745395.1 Rhabdochlamydiaceae bacterium
ACTGCACACAAGAGTGTGGGAGAGTAGGTCGCCGCCAAGGTTTTCTTTCATCCCTCTAGATAGCAATGTCTAGAGGGATTTTTTTTTGTCTGAATACATCAAAAAATCATTGATCTATTCAATCAATCAGTTTTTAGGTATTATATAGCGAGTTTTCTATTTGCTTTAAAGATCTATCTATTTTTCGATCTCTTACTACTTGTGCGTTTTTTAGATGATAAAAGTATCTCTAGAGATTTAAAAGGTACATATAAAGTAATTAATTTTTAATAGATGGATGGTGCTGTGCAGGAAATATCCTATGATGCAAGCTCTCAAATGGATATGAGATCTTCTAAGAGAGAACGTGAACAGGAAGAGCCTCTAAATTCCCCCAAAAAACGCATTATACAAGTTGCAGATCAAAAACCCTGGACTTTAGAAGAGTCGAATGAGTTAAAGAAAATCATGCAAACAGCGCGGTTGCCTGAAAAAGGATCTCAATGGAGATGTATAAGAGACCTTCTCGAAGATAAAGGTATTTTTAAAACCACTAAACAGGTTTATACTCGCTGGCATAATTGTGATGATCCTAAGGTAATATCTAAAATTCGGGATTCAGATTTTATTAAAATATTGAGCTTAGTTTCGATTTTTAATAAAAAATGGGCTAATATTTCTAGCTTGATAAAAGAGCATAATTTTGGATATTACTACTCTGACAATGCAATTAAAAACTTTTTTAATGTCAAGGTTAATTTAAAAAATCATTTAATCGATTCTGAAAAAATTCGTTTATTTTTAGATGAATATTCTTATTTATCTACAGAAGAAGCTGCTATCGAAATCGCAAAGTCTTTGCACCTTGATAGGCCAGAAGAGGTTTCAGTTAGCTCTAAAACGAAATCTAAAACTGTAAAGCCTTTAGCATTTACAAGCTTAGCGCCGTCTTTTATAAGTGAGGTTTGCTCAAGTGATGTGGATCGGAGATTTAGCGTTGTAAGTTTTGCAAGTGAAGAAGGACTAGCGAAAACTGAATCTGCTGTAGTTCCAGCAGTCCTTAAAGATAACCGCGCACTGAAAAAGTCAATGCAGTTAGAGATAGAAAGGATAACTGTCCCTTCTTCGAATGATGGCTTTCGGCGGCCAGAAGCTAGAGTTGCGAGTCAGAGGCAAATTTCTGCGGTAAGCCCTGAGAGCGAAAATGAGTTGTTTAGTATGGGAAATGGTGCTGTTTCATCAAGCTATGGGTCCCAAGGGAAGCCGTTAGATAAAAAAATAACATCCAGCTCTTCTATGAGTAGTGCGAATGTTTCTCCAATTTCAGATGACCCTACCTATTATGGAAAAACTTCTCGGCGTTGGAGTAAAGAAGAATCTCAGATTTTTCAGGAAATAGCAAGGACTCATAAATCAGAGTTTACAAGAGAACCTAAGAATTGGACACGGATTTCTGAGATATTAAAAAGCCGTGGAGTTATAAAATCTCCTACTCAAGCTTATTCTCATTGGAATAACATTGTAAATCCTTATGTAATTCGACCAATTTCCGTAGAAAACAGGGCTAAAGTTGCCTGTTTAATTGAGCATTTAGGAGCCTCTTGGACGGATATATCTAGTTTTATAGCAAAATACAATCAAGGATATCATTACTCATCAACCACTGTAAAAGATTTGTTGAAATTAAACGATTTTCGAAACGTAAAAATTGAAAGCGTAAAGGTTTGGAGCCAATATTCCCATTTGCCTCCAAACATAGCGTTGGAAAAAATTGCAAAATCTCTATACCTTTATATAGGTAAGGTTGATCTAACTAGAGATGAAGGTAAATCTGAGGAAAATGGTTTTTATTTGCCTGGTGCATATATAAAGGAAGATTGCAGCGAATTAATACCAAATATACATGAAGATACTGATCAACTTCCAGACTTCTATCCGGATGAATTATTAGATTTTCATGATGAAAATTGGGATGTACCAGATCTATTGAAAATTGATACAGGGGATATGTTAGGGGTATCTGAATATGCATGGGATGAGAAAGGTGAAATTCTTAATTAAGTTTTGAATCGTTTCCTAAATATTATAGTGCTTTTCAATTCTTGCTTATTTCCTTGCGGGGCAAAATGGATGATTTTTATCCAGCAGTAGCATCTCTGCCTATGGGGGATTTATAGGTAGAGTCTCTAGAAGCCCACGTTCCTTCAGTTCTAGCTGCAGCTGTATTGGGGAAGTGAATACAATCGTATCTATACCGAGTTCTTTTGCACTTGTTGCATTTCTTTGTTTATCATCGATAATAAGAACTTCATTTGGAGAATGTCCAAGAGCATTTAATAAAATTTGATATACCTCTAGATTTGGTTGTTTAACACCGATTTCACAAGCAAGTATACACAGATCAAAGGGATCGTAGAGTCCTAGATCTCGAATTAAAGAAGCTCTCCAGTTGTCCACATTTGATAAAAGGGCTACTCGCACATTGTTTTTTTTTAACTGTTCGACGATCTGGTATACGTCATAATTTACTTGAATGGATTGTTGTTTAATGGTTTTGAATGTTTGAGCCCAGTCTTCAGGAAGGGGAATTTGCCTTGTTTGTGCAAATGTTAGCCAGAAATCTTCGTCTGTAACGTTTTGTGATTTCACAGCTTTTTCTTTTGTTAAGTAAGCTATTTCAAGATCGAGATCAGAAAGAGCAAAAGAACTTTGAATAAAGTTTGCTATTGCTTTGTGGTCTCCTTTTCCTACGAGTACGCCTCCATAGTTAAATACAACAGTTTTGGGCGTGGCGATAAGAAATGAAGCTGCTATTAACGGGGACAGAAAAAGAATTTTCAGCATAAGCTTCCCTATTTACTATTTTTGCGCTTCAGGCCGGTAGTTTGATCTTTGGCTTCTACGTAGATCCATTTTCAGAAGTTTAATAGAGTCCTCATCCACAAGTCTTCGAAGGAAAATTGCTTGTGCATATTTGCCTTCTTTATCTTTTTGTTTAGCTATATTTTTAAGTATTTCTACGTGTTCAGAAGATGCTTTTGATGAATCTAAATCAAGCTGTCTTGTTTTGATAATCTGATCATGGACCAATATGATGTTTTCAGGGTCCGTAAAAGGGATTAATTCTGTAGCCTCTACGTAGGCGTTTTTATCGATAAGCTTTAAGAAGATTTCGCATTGTCTCCATTCTTTCCCTAATCGTATACCACGTTGCCACTCATCATAAAATAGTCTTGCGACGGTAACAGTCTCTGTATAAGATCCTTTTTCGATAAGCTTTATACAGAGTTGATTAATTGTATCGTTAGATAGGGTTGCTATCTTATCTGTGTATTTTGCAATTGGTTTGCATTTTTCAATTAATATTAATAGTTTTATTTTGTTGCGTACGTGTTTTTTGGAAATATGATTTGTTAATCCTTCACTTTGGTCAAAAGCACCTTTTTCCATAAGTAGTAAACTCATAGACTCTTTTATCTCATCAGAAAGAGCTGTACTACATGTTTTTAGGATTTTAATTACAGCATTCCAAATGGACAAGATGTTCTCTGGAGTGCTTTTCCGTAAAAGGGTTAAGCTTAGGTTGTGTTTTACGTAATCGGTGGAGAGTGCTGCTATTTTTTCTGTTAATAACTCCAGAGGAGTTCCTTGTTCTATGTCTATTAAACAGAACATTTCGTTGCGTCGATCTTCGTCATGTATCGCTTCGGCTACATTAGCTGCTTGAGAAAACGCTTGATTTTGAGCAAGTTTTTGGCAGGTTTCTTGTTTAATATGATCTGAAGGAGTTTCTTCGGCGATTTGGGCAGCTTCTGTATAAGCTCCTTTGTAGATAAGCCTATTGATTAGGCCGTGTTGGAGTAAGATACAAGGAATCTTTATAGCGATAGGGACTACTTGAGCATATTCTCCTGTTTCTATGAGATCTATACAGTGGGCCCGATTATGGGAGTTTTCTTGAAAGATGTTAGGAGAGAATTTTTCTGCTCTATTAAAAAAGGTGAAATATTCTTTTTCGGGACTAGAAGATCTCTTACTTGTTGCACTTAGATTGGTAGATGTTGAATTGGAGCTCACCTCTCCACTAGAAGTTCTATTAGACCTTTGAGATGGATTAATCATATAATCCTCCTGATGTTGTGGGTAATAGTTTTTGCTTTTTTTTTGAATCTTCGATGTTTTTGGACGAAGAGTCTATGCTGGTATTGATTGAATGTCTAGGAAGAATTTTATTTTGTTTAAATCTTATCCGACGGTAAGCCTTACCTCTCTCTTAATGGCACTTCATAATGTAAACAAGTTGTATGTGTTTTTTTTGGGGTAAATGATTTTTTTGCTATTATTTTCTGTTATTTTTAGTTGTTAAATTGTTTTTTTTGTTTTCGTTTTTTTTAAATTATAGATTCTTGAAATCTATGCAATTAATGTTTTTTACTGCGATGTTAAATTTTTGCTTTACAATCACTTGCGATGTTTTTTTTGAATTATATTTTTTATTTAAAATTAATTTTTTGTTTTGTTTTTCAATTAAATATGTGTAAGTAAATAGAAATTTATTTTTCCTGTATTTTGTTAGTGTCTTGATTTGATCTGTTTGTGTTTTTGTTCTTTTTGTTCTCTATATTTTTATTTTAAATTATAATTTGCATTATAATTAGTATTAATTATTTATCATTTAAATCAATTTTAATTTTGTGTAAAATGAAATGAATAATTAATATCTAGTGGAGTTTTTAGTATGAGTTCAAGTGTTTGTAATACTGGTAATACCGCATATGATGCAAATTGCCTAGCTGGCCAAGGTTTTTTTTCAGGAGCATTATCTAAGATAGATTTAAAGAGCACGATTTCTGCAATAGGAGAAAATTTAACAGGAATTGGATCAAGGGCCGCAGGAGGTTTTAGTAAAGAATCTTCAAGTTTTTTTGAAGAGCTTAATTTAGACGATTCTGGACTGAAGGCTGGAGAAGCATTAACAAAAGGTACTACACAATTCTACAAAGGGGTTGATAGTGCAAAGTTGGCTCAAGAAGGTGCAGCTGAAGTGAGGACAGCATTTGATGCAGTAGCACCGATATTTGAACAGATGGGGACGGATAGTATTGCTGCAGGAGGAAGATTACAATGGTCCGCATTACGGACTTATTTACCAGGAACAGTGTTGGGCTTGGCTTGTGCAGCAGGGGTTCCTTTGATCGCTCAATATATATATAAAGTTGCGGAACACAAAATTACACGTCCTAAGCTTCTTTCAGAATCACGATATCTTGATTGGACAAGTAGAATTTGGGATGTGATTACAGGTAAGACAATTCAACTAGGGGCAAAAGCGATCTTCAATCCAGAACTTACAGCCATAATCGACGATATAACAGAGAGTACTAAGAACTTACAAAATAATAACGGGTTTTTCCAAAACGTTCTTCTTTATGGCCCTGGAGGGACGGGAAAAACCATGATCGCGGAGATGATGGCTAGAAATTCTAACATGAACTATGAGATGATGTCAGGCGGCAATCTTGCTCAGCACATTCAAAGAAAAGAGCACGTAACAGAGCTTAATAAATTGATGGAAAGAGTGAAAAAATCGAAATACCCTACGATCTTATTTATTGATGAAGCAGAGTCTTTGGCTCTTCGCCGGGATCTTATGCAGAGCCAAGAGCATAGAGAGCTTCTTAATGCCTTCCTCCATCATACGGGCGAAGCTAGCAAGAAACTGATGATTGTTATGGCTACCAACAGATTGGAAGATATTGATGAGGCTGTTCTTACTCGTATGGATCACAAATTACATATTGCCCCTCCGGCCGCTGCCGAAAGGAAAACTATTTTACAACAGTACATTGGACAGTTCTTTACTGTAGAAGAGCAAAAGACCTTATTTACTGATGCAAAAATCCAAGAGATTAGCAACAAGACAGAAGGATTTACAGGCCGTATTCTTTTTAAGATGTTGAATGCAATTTCCGGAAAGAAATGTGCATCTAAAGACAATAAATTGACAACCTCAATGATTGACTTAGTGGTAAACAACTTTGTAAATCAGGAAAAGCGCGCATCAGATATGCATGCAGGGGTTAAGTGTCCTAGACAATACTTTACCTGACAAACGACACTTACTTGACAGTTTGAGTAGGTGTCAAAATCTGACTATCTAGC